>JAYKGV010000068.1:0-11593 GCA_035285595.1 Candidatus Sericytochromatia bacterium | reverse complement strand
CACGCTACGGGTTCCGGGGCGTGTGTATGTTTTCGAGTTCAAGGTGGTGGACGACCAGCCCGAGGGTAAGGCGCTGGCCCAGATCCGTGACAGGGGCTATGCCGAGAAGTACCGCCGGCCCGGGACGGCCGTCAGCCTCGTCGGCATCGAGTTCAGCCGTGCCGAACGGAACGTGGTGGGTTTTGAGGTCGCATCCGCCTGATGCCGGACACGGCTGGGACCTCAGGCGGTCCTGACCGTAAGGCCGACGGCCGAATGGTGGGCGTGTGCCGCTTTGACGTGACGAGGGTGGGAAGCCAAGCGGGCTTTACGCCAATTTCGGCTTGTTCACCTTCCCCGAAGGCTTAGCCCGAGCCGAGGGCCGTCCTCGACTGACCGATGAGCCCTCACGCCTGCTGGGGTACACCCCTTTCCATGACCATCGGATTCGCGCAACTCGAGGCGCTGCTGCGGCAGGTCCACGCCGTGGCTGTTGGCGATGCCTCGGGCGAGGTGGCGACGTATATCCCCGAACTGGCCAAGGCGGATCCCGAGGCGTTTGGGGTGGCCTTTTGTACGGTGGAGGGTCAGGTTGGGACGGCGGGGGATGCCGGAACGGCCTTCACGATCCAGTCCGTCTCCAAACCTTTCCTTTTCGGCATGGCGCTGGATGCCCATGGACGACAGGCCGTGGGCCAGCGCGTGGGTGTCGAGCCCACTGGCGATCCCTTCAATGCCATCATCACGCTCGAGCAGCATACCAAGCGCCCCCATAACCCCATGGTCAACGCCGGGGCGATTGCGGTGGCGTCCATGGTGCCCGGATTGGCACCGGCCGACCGTCTGAATCATCTGCTGGAGGGGCTGGGGCGCTATGCGGGACGACGGTTGCACGTGGATACGTCCGTCTATCTGTCCGAGCGTGCCACGGGGCACCGGAACCGCGCGATGGCCCACCTCATGCTCAACTTCGGCATGCTGGACGGGGCGGTGGAAGAGGTCCTGGATCTCTACTTTCAGCAGTGCTCGGTGCTGGTGACGGCCAGAGATCTAGCCGTCATGGCCGCAGTTCTGGCCAATCGAGGCGTGCACCCGCTCACCGGGGAACGGGCGCTGGGCGAAGGCCACGTGCGCGACGTGCTTAGCGTGATGTTCTCGTGCGGTATGTATGACGCTTCGGGCCGCTGGATGCACGAGGTGGGCCTGCCAGCCAAGAGCGGCGTGGGCGGGGGGATCCTCGCGGTCGTGCCGGGTCGGATGGGGCTTGCGGCCTTCTCGCCTCGGCTCGATCCGCACGGCCACAGTGTCAGAGGCATGGCGGCCATCCGGGAGCTTGCCCGGGCGCTCGGGCTGCATGTCTTCGGGGGAGAGTACGTGCGATCCTGAGGGTTTTTGAACTTCGGACGAAGGGCTCGCCCTTGCGTGAGCTCCGAGCCGCAGGCCGCGTCGTTCAGCTCGGGAGGGACATCCGCCGCGCAACACTGCTCCCCGAGACGAGGCGGGGCCGTGATGTAGCTGGCCAAATCACCGGGGTATGCAATCGAGGGCCGGGGTAGGCGAGCCCGCTGGGAGCATCATCGTGCAAGGCTGGGGAGATGGAAGCAGGTTCGTGGCCGAGCTCGTGCTGCTGAACTATGCCTTCATCGCGGCCTTGCCTGCCTTGAACTTCCGACGCATTGGTCGCATCGGTCTGATGTGGCTGATCACGGGCCTGCACTTCCCTGGTGTGCCCCTGAGCGTGGTGTTCGCGATGCAGGGCTGGTTGGCCGGTGCATGGGGGCTGGACCCCTTCTGGCGCGATGCTTGCCTGATCGCGGCGGTGGCGGTCTCGGCCGCGTCGCTGGTGCTGCTGGCGGCTGCGCTCGGTGTGCAGCGGCATCGACTCTCGCAATGGCACAGGGAGGGTGATGCCCCTGTTGAATTGATGACCCATGGCCCCTATGCCTGGGTACGGCATCCCTTCTACACCGGCTACATGCTGGCGGCTGTCGCGGCTGCGTTCCTGATGCCGGGATGGGTCATGCTCGGATGGGTGCTCTAGACGTGGCTCGTGCTCAATCACACCGCGAGGCGTGAGGAGGCGCGCTTGCTGGGCTCGGCCTTCAAGGAAGCCTAAGCCGCGCATGTGGCGGTGACGGGTCGTTTCTTTCCGCGCATTTCGAGGTGATGGCATGACGGCCCCGGTTTACCTGAACTGCTTCGCCTCCGCCTACGGCGAGCAGACCTACACGGTGGAGGCTTCTTGAGCGGCGGGTCGCATGCGCCTGAGCGCCGAGACCTTGCGCGCGCACGGTTTTGGTTCCCATCAAGTGGCTTCGGACGACACCCACGCGTATGATCTGGCCAAGCAAGCGGTTGCCGGACTTGGAGAAGCTGTTGCGGATGCGACGGCCCTCATCTACGCCACGGCCTTGCCGATCAATGCCAATCTTGGCAGCCACGAGGCCTTCGTGGCGAGCCGCGACGCGAGAGAACTCGCCGATTTTCCCGCCAGTCGCCTGCAGGCCGAGTTGGCGCTGGACCGGGCCAGCGTGGTCGGTCTCTCCCAGCAGGCCTGTACCGGCATGCTCGGCACGCTGCGGTTGGCGCGCGCCCCGCTCCTCGCTGAGCCAGCGCAGGCCAGGATCCTTTGCGTCTCGGCCGATCGCTTTCCGCGAGGGGCACGCTATGAGCAGGCCATGTGCCTCGTTTCGGATGCAGCTTCCGCCGCCCTGATGTCTCGACACGCCGAAGGCTACCGCATCCTCGCGTGTCACGCCTTGACTGTCGGGGCGCTCGCTCGCGCCGGCGATGACGAGATGGCTGGTACATACTTCAGCTTCGCGCATCGGATCATCACGGAGACGGTCGCTGCCGCTGGGCTGACCCTTGCGGAAGTCGACTGGATCGTGCCTCAAAACACCACGCCCAGAGTGTGGCAGATCCTATCCCGGGCTTTGAAGTTCCCTGTGGAGCGGGTGGCGATGGGGACGGTGGCACAGCTGGGACACGCCATCAGTTCGGACAACCTTGCGAATCTCGAGGCGCTCGAGCGCACGGGGGGCCTGCAGTCAGGACAGAAGCTGCTGTTGTTCATGGCGAGCTTCGGCATGAACTGGCAGGGCATCGTGCTCGAAAGGGTTTGACCGTGCGAACGTTGGTGACGGGGGCCGGAGGCTACTTGGGCGGACTGGTGGCCCGACGGCTTGTGCAAGAGCTCGGCGAGCCGGTGATCCTGTGGCTTCATGCGGCGGATGAGGCCGAGGCTGAGGCCAAGATCGCCCGACTTCGTCCGGCCTTCAAGGGCTGTGAAGACCTGGTGGTCTGGGCCTGGGGAGCACTCGAGGCAGACGAACCTTTCTCCCGGGTGCCGGTGCATGAAGTGGGAGCAATCATCCATAGGTGCCGCCGTGCACCGCTTCAATATCGACGAGGACCTTGCGCGTCGGGTCAGCGTGGCGGGCACGACCCGGGTGGCCGAGTTTGCCGCACGGTGCCCACGCCTGGAGCATGTGTCGCTCATCAGTAGCTTCTACGCCTCGGGGCTGCGGGACGGCGTCATCGCCGAGGCACCGCTGGAGCCGGGGGACCTAGCATCTTTCACGAACCACTACGAACGCTCCAAGGCCCTTTCGGAGCTCGAACTTCTGACCCGACCAGATCTGCCTTGGAACATCTACCGCCTGGGATTGGTGATTGCGGATGACATAGGCGGCAGCGTCACCCAGCACAATGCCTTTCACCGTACGATCCGGCTCTTCCATAGCGGGCACATGTCCATCATGCCGGGCGACCCCGAGACCCGTCTGTGCACCCTTACAGGCGCGTTCGCGGCGCGAGCCGTCACCGACATGGCGCTTGCCCGCGTGCCCCATCGGATCGTGAACGTCGTACAGGGCGCCGAACACGCGAGGTCCCTCGATGAGATGCTGGAGCTGATCTACGAGGCGTTCATGGCCGACCCCGACTTTTGTCGACGGCAGCTTCCGAGGCCGATTTGGACAGAGTTGGAGGGGTTCGAACTGTTGGTGAATGGAATGGGCGCACTGGGCAGCCCCATCGTCCGCAAGGCCTTCGACAGCGTGGCGCACTTCGCACGGCAGCTGTTCGTGCGCAAGGTGCCCGAGAATCACAATCTGATCGCGATGTTGCCCTGGTACGCGCCCGAGGATCAACAGGAGCTGGTGCGCCGCACCTGCGCGTACTTGATCCGCACGCGGTTCAGGCGCCACGATGCGGCAGCAGCCGAGGGCTAGCCGGACCAAGGGGGACACATGCGATGCGCTGAAGCACGGCGGTACTCGCCGCCTGGTGGAGCCGCCATAGCCTTGCTTTTCGGTATACGGTAGATGAAGGCTGTATGGAGGCCGGGCCTCGGGCATTGGGTGATCCGGTATCGAACGTGGGTGATCGCTGGGTGGGTCGTCGGCCTGCTTGCGACCTCGTGGATGGCTTTCCGTGCTCGTGACGTGCTTTCGAGCGGCAGCGGCGACCTTCCGCGCAGCCAGTCGCTGGCCTTGCGCCATGCCCTGCAGCGGGACTTCGGGTCTGCATTGGGCGATGGCCTTCTGGTGGTGCTCGAGCCCTCGCGCCTCGCAGATGACGGAGCTGAGTTCGCGGGCCTCGCGAGCCGGCTCGATGCCCGCCTGCGGGCCCATGGCGAACGGGTCGAGGGTCCTTTCACCCATGCGGACCTCATGCGGGATGGCGTGGAGCATCCTTAGCGGCTGTGGTTGGTCTCCCCCAAGCCTCGTGGTGAGGTGGGTGCCCTCGATCCGGTTGCCTCTTTGCGGGCGAGTCTCGCGGAGGTTCGGGCGGAACAGGTGCGTCGGGATCCCGGCGGACTCCTCGCGGTGACGGGAGGCCGAGCCGTCAACGCCGACATCGGGAGTGTCAGCAAGGCCGATGGCCAGCGCGCCGAGACCTATGCCCTGCCGCTGACCCTGCTGGCGCTGCTCTTGGCGTTTCGTGCTCCCCTGGCCGCAGCGGTGCCGCTCGTGGGCGCAGGCGCCGCGATCTCCCTTACGATGGCGGCGGTCTACGCGCTGTCTCGCGCGATGGTGCTGTCGGATTTGCTCGAGAACATCGTGACGATGATCGGACTGGCCGTGGGCATCGACTATGCCTTGCTGGTCATCGAGCGCTGGAGGGAGGAGAGCCGCCTTCTACCTCCGGATGAAGCGCTGGTGCGGGCCTTGGAGGTGGCGTCGCCCTTGGGAACCTGGCTCCGGTGCGGCAAGTGCTGACGCCTGCCGCCTGCTATCACGCCTACCTCGACTTGGCGGGTCAGGACCTCCTGGCCCCTGCTTTCTTGACGCTCAGTGCTCCGTGCTATCGGCGCGAGCCGGTTTATGAGCCGTTGCGACGGCAATGGGTGTTCCACATGCGCGAGATCGTATGTGTCGGTACGGCAGACGAGGTCAAAGTGCATCTGGCCACCCACCGCCTCGCGCTCGAGGCGCTGGCGGAGAGGCTCGGGCTGCCAACCTCGTTCGCCCTCGCGACCGACCCCTTCTTCAACCCCGGTCGGAGCGCCCGATATCTGATGCAGAAGGTAGACCCGACCAAGGAGGAACTCGTGTACGGGGGCGACCTGGCGATAGCTTCCCTTAACTACCATCGGGACACGATGGGCGGGTGCTTCGAGATCCGGCGAGGGGGGAGACGGCTCAGACCAGTTGCGTGGCCTTCGGTATGGAGCGCTGGCTGTACGCGTTGGTCCACGCGCACGGGCTGCCGGGCGCCATGCACGTCGTCGAGGCTGAGTTGGCGCGCAGCGAGGAGACCGAGTCGTGAATGGCCGTATGCAACGGTTGACCTGATGTTCCTGACGGAGCGATGGGTGGGTCAGCGTTCCGCGCTCCACGGAAGGGTGTGGGCGGTTCAGGACACCCTGGTGACGATACGAATCCACCACTCGATGAGGCCCTCAAGCTGGCCTGCTCGCCTCTCCTCGAAGAGCAAGGGCATCGCTCTGAAGCACGCTCGTTTGCCGGGGATTTCGGGCGCGTCGGGCATGCCATTCTTCATTGGGAGGGCGACCTGGGCGAGGCATGCTCCAGTCCCTCAGGGGCAAGTCAGACCATCTCGAGGGGCACAACGGGGGTATGCCGTCTTCCTTCGAGCCGACGCTCCGTACCCGATCCGCCAAGGCCTCACCTGTCAGGAACAGGATGGATGGTCGCAGGACGCCTTTGACGGAGCAGCCGGCTGTGATGTCGGGCGATCGCATGAAGCGCTCGACGAGCCCGCCGGGCCAGCGGTTGCTGGTCGCCATGCGTGCTTGGGCGGATCAGCCCGGGACGCTGCCCCGCTACGTGGCCGGACTTCACCCGAACTGGAAGGACGACACCGACCACTGTTACAGCCTGGTCTTCCGGGGCGCCATCCGAGCCGGCCTGATGACCGAGGCCGAGGCGGAGGCGCTGATGGCCCGAGTGCCCGTGGGCAACGAGTCGGGCTTTCGGGAGGTGATGTTTCCCAAGGGTTTCCTGCGCGCGCCGGTCCATCTGGAAGGCGAGCGGGTTCACCTCGGGGGAGGTCCGTGGCCCGCGGGAGCGCTCGTGTCCTTCGACGGGGGGTCCCACGTCATGGTTGCCACCGGCCGTACCGACGCCGAGGGGCGCCATGAGGTCTTGTCCTTCAAGGGTGGGCAGGCCGCCACGCCCGTCTGGGGCGATTCGATGCCCCAGGACGACCAACCCCGGCTGCATGTACTGACGGCAGAGGAAGAGTTGGAAAATTTGCTACGCGACGACCAGAATGTGACGGACGTGTTTGTGGCGGTTGGCTCCCCTCCCTGGGGCCGTTAGGGGGCTGACGGGCGGTTGCTTCCCCGTGGTCTGCGACGCGTCCTGGTCTCCAGATCGCCCCGACGGGCGAGGGGTATGAGCCCCCTCGGGGGGGGGGGGCCAGGCAAGAAGCTGCCGATGGGGATCCTGACCTTCGCGAAGATCCGCGAGGATGCGCAAGACGACGTCGACAAGACGCCGATGGCCTGCCAGTTGGTCGAGGAGGGCAGGCACCACTTGCTGTCCCGTCCTCGGCGCTTCGGGAAGAGCCTGTTTCACGACACGTTGAAAGAGTGCGGGGGAAAGGATTGTTTGGCCGGGATGAGACCGGCTTCGTAAAGATTGGTTGGCCGGCGAAGGAAAGGCCCTGGTGGCTTGGTAGTTGCAACATAACCAGCATCGAGGACCGGCTTTGATCCTGTCCGTCCCGGTTCTGGCATTCAAGGGAACTTGCGGATCCCAATCTCCTTCGCCGGGCGGAGTATCGTTGCCCGCAGTGTGGGCGGCATTTGTCGTGCCATGACCGTTTCCAGCGCGGGGTACGTTTCGGCGGGGCGCAGGCATCGATTGTCCAGTTCCGGCTGCGCTGCCGGCCCTGCCATCCGACCTTCACGCTTCAGTCCGGCCTTTTGCGGCCCCACCAGCATTACCTCGTGGAGGTCCGGGCGGAAGCCATCGCCGACTACGTCACCTCACCCGATAGCTACCGCAAGGTGGCGGTGGCCGTTTCCGGGGCGCCGCTGCCCGCCGAGAACGTTTGCCAGGCGCTGTTGGCCTGGTGTCTACACCCACAACCAGATCACGATGCACCCCACGAGATAGCCGTCGGCACCGATGTCCTAAGGAGCAAGGCCAAGAGCGAAAAGTAACAGGATGAGCTCCGGTCCTGTGCGGTTTTGCTCGCGCTCGTGCACCGGATCGAGGCCCTGCGAGCCGCAGATCTTGGGTGGCTGGGAGCCCTCGATGCGTATGCCCATCGCGTTCTCGGGCGGACCCCCGGCCGTCGACCGCCGCCTCCCCCTTCCCCGAACCAAGGCATAGCGGCGGTTTTTGCAGCTGCTGCCCCTGCCTGACCCAGACGGCCCACGTCGCTGAAGTCCGTCTCGAAGTGGAACTTGAGGGTGTCGACGAGGGTGATGCGCCTCAGGGACTCGGGCGTTGCGGCTGCAAGGTGGTCATGCGGCAGTTCCCCCGGTTCCCGCCAGTCATCATGCAACGGGGCCATCACCCTGTAGAAGTGCTGCACCTGCCAGCAACGTCCAGAAGCGCAGCCCGGATGCCAAGGTCGTTCCAGACGGACTCGAGCAAGGGGCGCGTGCCTGGTTCGCGGCTTTCCAAAGTCTCGACGGGTCGCGCTTCCGGGATCTTGGGCAGGAACGTAAGCAGGAGCCGCTCCTGCGCCGTCCGGCCAGCCTGCTCGGGGGACCAGCCGGCATCGATGGCCTCGTCGTAGAGCATCTGGATCACTTGCCGCATCATTTCGACTTCCCAAGGCTCCATTGCACCCTCTCTGCCCAGCGCGATGAGCTAGCTGAATGGGATGAGCCCCAGAGTGCCCCTTCCTGCCGTCGGCCCCTCTGGACTTCTTGCGGTGGACGTTCTGGGCGATGGCGAGATAGGTCGTTTTCTTACCCGTCATGACTTTGCCCATCCGCTTGAGGTGCTTGCCCGCTGCCTTCCTGGGTCGAAGGGCAGTAGGGATCCTCGGGTTCATCCCGGTCCTGCTCAGGGCTCGAGTAGGCTGTAAAGCTCCTCTTCTTGAGCGAAGTGAAGCGTCAAGATGGCATGCAGGCCATAGAGGACCCGGCGCAGATCGCGCAGATCCTCCGAACGCGGTCCCTCGGAAGGGAGCTGCGCGACCAGCCTTCCGAAAAGCCGGGTGAGCCGATGGATCTCCTGGTGGGTGCGGGTGAGGGGTCCCGTGGGGTCCTCGTCCACGAGCAGCTTTCCCAGGACGGGATAGGCCGTCCGTTGTTCCTCGCGCTCGTGGGGCAACAGCTCCTTCTCCAACATGTCGCGAAGGCCTTCGAGTTGGGCTCGTGCCGCGGATGGTGGCAGCGCATCGAGTCGTGCAGCTACTGCGGCGAGTTCGCCGATGCGGGGGCGTAGCGCGTGATGCGCGGTGGCGAGGCCCTGCGCCAGACCATGGGTGCCGGCGGTCTTCGAGCGGGCCAGCCCACCTCCGCTCAGCGCACGCAGGGCATTGAGGATGACCAGCATGTCGATACCTTCCTGCAGGATGGCTCCGACCACCGGGGTCAGCATGCCCGCTGCGGCGAAGACCATGGCCACCACCGACAGGCCCATGCCGACCACGACGCTTTCCATCGCCATGCGCCGGGTACGCTGCGCGATGCGCGTCGCCAGAAGAAGTCCCTCGAGTCGGTCCGCCATCAAGACGACGTCCGCGGCCTCGGATGCGGCCGTCGCACCGCGCGCACCCATCGCGATGCCGAGGTCGGCCAGAGCTAGCGCCGGCGCGTCATTGATGCCGTCGCCGACCATGGCTGTGATTCCTTCGCTGCGGACGACCTTGATGACTTCGACCTTCTCTTCGGGCGTTCGCTCCGCGAAGACGTGGTCGACGCCCAAGACATCGCCGACCAGTTCGGCAACATCGGGATGGTCGCCCGTCACCAGGTGGATGCGCCGGACTCCGGCAGCCCGCAGCGATCTCAGGGCGCGCGGAGCCTCCGGTCGAATCGGGTCTTGCAGGAGCAGCACGCCTTCCAGCGTGCCATCGACAGACAGAAAGACGCTCGACGACCCCTCGACCGCCGTGCGCAGCGCAATGGATCTCAGGCCGGGCGTGCGCGGTGCGGTCGGTGCGGCGTAGGCGAGCTGACCCACGGCGACGCGTCGGCCTTCCACCATGCCTGCGATGCCCGCGCCCAGGTCCTCGTGGACCTCGACGGGGAAGGCCGGTTCGACGCTGCGGCTGCGAGCCTCCGCAAGAATCGCGGGCGCGAAGGGATGGACGGAGACCTGTTCGACCGAGGCAGCCAGCCGGACGATGTCGTCCGTGGACAGGTCCCCGAAGGCTTCGACTGCGACGACCTGCGGTTGTGCCGAGGTGACCGTGCCCGTCTTGTCGAGCAGCAGCACCTCGATCCTGGCCAGCAGCTCGAGAGGGCCGCTTCCCTTGACGATGATGCCATGTCGGGCGGCGCGCGAGACGCCGGCCATGAAGGCGACCGGAGCGGCAAGGATGAGTGGGCACGGGGTGGCGACGACGAGAACGGCCAAGGCCCGCAGCGGACCTCCCCCCGCGTACCATGCCATGGCAGCCAGCAAGAGGGTGAGGCCGAGGAAACCGAGGGCGTAGCGGTCGGCAAGTCTTACGAAGGGTGCTTTGGACTCCTCGGCCGCCTTGACCAGCCGGAGGATGCCGGCATAGGTGCTCTCGCTCGCCGAGGCCGTGACGAGCAACTCGAATGGACTGCCGGCATTCGTGCCGCCGCTGCGGACGGGCGTGCCGAGATCTCGTTGCACGGGTCTGGATTCGCCCGTGAGTGCGGACTCGTCCAGCACCGCACGTTCCGAGCGTACGAGGCCGTCGGCCGGAATGACCTCCCCGGGCTTGATGACCAGGACATCGCCCGGTGCCACATCGGCCACGTCGAGGTCGACGAGATCGGCGCCCATACGCCTGTGCGCGACGCGCGGCGCACGGTTCAGCAGGGCCGCGAGCTCACGGCGTGCGCGAGTCACGGCAAACCGCTCGAGCGCCTCGCCGCCCGTGAGCATGACTGAAATGATGGCGCCAGCGAGGTATTCGCCAAGGGTCAATGCTCCGGCCATGGCGAGCACGGCGATGAGGTCGACGCCGGTTTCCCGCCGCAGGATGCCCCTTATGGCCGAGAGCGAGCTCGGTACGAGGACAAGGGCCGTGGTGCCTGCCCACGCCCAGCGATCGGCCTCACCGGCATGAGCGAGGTCAAGCAGGCCACCTGTGGCCAAGCCCGTGAGGGCGAGCCCGAACCACGTCATCGGCCAGCGTGAACGACGGATCTCGTGCATCCCTTCACCCTACGCGCTGGTGCCGGTCGAGGGTCCTTGCGGGCCTCGGGAGGTCACGGCGCCCCAGACCCGTTGCACGGAACCATGCTACTCCTGCGCACGAGGTCCTGGCATGCATGGCACGCCGGCGACGTGTCGAGCGAGGGGCCTGCCGATGCGAGGCGGGCCGTGTTGGGGGCGGTTTCAAGGCTCGGTTGGGGCACGTATCCGTCCGATAGGACGGCGCACCATCCGATGCCCTTGCGCACCATCCCCCCCCTCGGCCACGATGGGGGGGATGACCCGCAAGAAATTGCCCATCGGCATCCAGACCTTCCGCGAGATCCGCGAGGAGGGCAGCTACTACGTCGACAAGACGGGGCAGGCCGTGGATCTGGTGCAATCGGGCAAGGCCTTCTTCCTCTCCCGTCCCCGACGCTTCGGGAAGAGCCTTTTCCTCGACACGCTAAAGGAACTCTTCGAGGGCAATCGGGAGTTGTTCGCGGGTCTCGAGGCGGAGGACCGATGGGACTGGTCGGTGCGGTATCCCGTGATCCGCATCAGTTTCGGAGGGGGGCAAGCCTTCTCCGCCGAGGACCTGCGAAATTGGATGCATCGGCAAATGGAGGAATCCGAAACGGACCGTGGCCTGGTTGCCCGGGCTCTGGATACGCGCGGTCGTCTTCACCAACTCATCCAGGGACTGCATCGTCAGTCGGGCCAGCGCGTGGTGGTGCTGGTAGACGAGTATGACAAGCCGATCCTCGATCATCTGGAGCAGCCGGAGCTGGCGCGGCAGATGCGTGATGTGCTGCGCGATTTCTATGGCGTGCTCAAGGACGCGG
>JAYKGV010000067.1:0-8093 GCA_035285595.1 Candidatus Sericytochromatia bacterium | reverse complement strand
CCGGCAGTTTGCGGGATTCGGGGCGTAGTCCCCAGCTGGCCCCTACGACTCCCAGGATGACTACCGGGGCCACGGCCTTGCTGGCGGGGTCACCGGCAAGGAGGTGACTGGCCACGGCTCCCGACATGGCGAAGAACACACCGGCATACGCCCATTCCTTGAGGCGAGGCAGGCCGGGCGCGAGGATCGCGGCTGCGGCCGCGACCTTCCAGAAGCCGAGGATGGTCGGGAAGTAGGCAGGATAGCCCAAGGCGGCCAACGCTTCGACGACTTGCGGCGAGCGTGTGAGGTTGCCAAGACCCGAGCCAGCGAGCATGACGCCTGCGAGGCCGGTTGTCAGCCAATAGAAAAGGTGACGATTCCTGAGAGACAAGGCAACTGCTCCTGAAGCGTTGGACACTTGCTGATGGTACCGCGTGCAAGAGCTGCCACGCGTGGCCTCTCAAGAATCTTCGGCAAGCGCCTCTCGTGGAATCCGCTTGATCTGGCGGTTGCCCATGTCCAGAAAGTAGAGATCCCCGTCGGGTCCGAAAACGGGATGGCGAGCTCCCTTGATGCCGTCATCCACGCCGGTCCCGGAGAAAAAACGCCCTCCAGGTCCGGCAAGGACCTCGGTTCGGCCTGTCTGCCGCTGCCAGCGGACGAGGCTGCCTGTCCAGCCGATCATGGGGCCTTCGTTCAAACCCAACCCCTCGTAGGTCCAGCCCTGGGCATCGAAGGCTTCTGGAAAGATGGCGGAATCCGGCAGGGCAGGTCCTGTGACACCGTCAAGAACAGGTAGGACCTGCCGGGTTCGAACATAGTCCGGGGCGGCGCCGTAGGACACATTCTCGACGTGCAGGATGCCCGCCAGATCGAAGCCGACCCGACTCAGCGAGAAGTAGGCCGCATCCGGGCCAAGGACTTCGCGCACGGTGCCCTGCCGATCGAGGGCTATCACCCGCTTGGGGCCCATGAAGGCGTACTCGGACAGGTAAAGATCTCCCTCGGGCCCGATTCTCATGTCCCACACGGCGGTCGGAGTCTCGTAGCGCAGGGTCGTGGAACCCTCCGGACCCACCTCGTAGATGCGGTCTTTCGGACCGGACGCTCCCAGGCTGTTGGCCTGGTTGGCCCGAATGAAGAGGCGTCCGTCCCGCGGATCGGACACCACGGCGAGGGGTTGATGGGCGCTGGCGGTCGGGGAAAGGGGGTCGACCTCACCTGCCGCCACGAGGATGCGCGACGCTTGACCCGGTTGCTGCACCACCAGGTCCTCGCCATCGACGATGACCAGCTGCCCGTCGGGAAGAACGGTGAAGCTCCTCGGCTCAAGGGCGCCATAGACCTGTTGCCGGGCCCCCGTGTCCTTGCGCCCGGCGAGGTGTTGCCACTCCCCCCGTTCCAGGCGTTCGACCACGTGATCGTGGGCCAGCACCAATCGACCTTCATCGTCTACCAGCAGGGGTGACCACGTGACGAAGAACTGCCGGCCCAAAGGCTGAGCATCGGCCGCGGCGTCGGGCCGATTGAGGATCCGGAAGGATTCGAAGCCCTCCACGTAGACCACGCTTCCGTCGGGAGACAGTGCGGGCCCCGGAAGCTTTGGGACTTGACCCTCGAACCATCTCGAGACCTTGCCGCTGCGAGGATCGACGTCCAACACACGGCCATGCAGCATCACGCTGCTCGCAAGGCGAATGCGCCCATCGGACAGGGCCGCGGCCCGGGTGATGGCTGGAGGGTACTGGGACAGTCCCCAGTCGAGGGCCATCGAGAAGGAGGACAACCTGGTCGGTGTGCCCCCGGGTTCAAGCTCCCAGCAAGTTGCCATCTGGTCCAGGGCGGTCGTGATGAGCAGCAGGCGGCGGTTGTCCAGTGGGACGGCCGCCTGAAGGTTGACCAGGCCATGTGGAATCTCTTCGAGGCGTCCTGCAGGCGTGAGGCGCCATAGCGGCGGGATATCGTCGGCCTTGCGGTCCTCTTCGAGGAGAATCAGGCTGCCATCCGGCCGCGACCACATCTGGGCGACGGGGCCGACTTCCGGACCCGCCACGTTCAGGTCCGACGACACACGACCCACCACAGCCTTCAGGGTGCCATCGGCTCGCAGCCACCAGATGCGCCTGTCCTCCGGACAGTTCAGGTAGAGACCGCCATCAGGAGCCGTCAGCAGGCCTCGGACGTCGGAGAGGGCAACTTCGGTGGCCGGCTCGCCATCGCCCAGGTTGAAGAGGCCGGCCACGACCAGCAACTTGCGGACCGTCTCGAACTGCTCCTGCACCGCGGTATGGCGGGTCCGCAGCAGCTGGACCGCCTCGGTGACGGTTCGATCATCCAGTCGATCACGCTCCGCCAGGAGTTCGGCGGTATCGGCCAGCACCGCTTCGGTCCGGGCCACGGTGGCCGCTTCGACGTCGGCAGGTAGACGAGCCAGAGCTCTTTCAGGATCGGGTTGATCCGACAGGAACTGATCCACGCAGTAGCGGGCAACCAGCGTGGAACTCAGGTCCACGTCGGCCCGATCCGTTCCCGGCAGCACCAGGCGACCGAAGGCCGTCGCGGGGTCGGGGCCCACCTGCAGGCGCGCAGGGCGTGTCGAGGCTGGAGGAGACAAGGTGAAGCGGCCCGAGGCATCGGTCCGGGTGATGAGCGGTCGGCCAGCCTCGTCGCTGATCGCGAGGCCGCGCGCGTCAACGAGGGCGACCTGCACGTCCGCGATCGCCTGCTGGACCAGCGTCGTGGCGGCCTTCAAGGCATGCCGTGGGCGACCCGCCGGTGCCGTCAGGCCACCGGCAGCATGCCCCACGAGACCTGCGGCGGCGTCGGCCACGAGTTGTCCCCCGAGGGTGCCGGCGAACGCGGGCGGGACGCGGACCTCTCCCACTAACAGCCGATCCGGGTGCACGGGAGTGGCCACGGCAATCGGTCCCTGCGCACCACCCTCATTGGAGGACGCGAAGACCGTACCGGCTGCGACGGTACTCCCGAGACGGCCCTGGCAGCCCGTAAGCAGCAGCCCTGCTGCAAGTAAGGTTGGAAGCCAGCCCGGGAGGGAGCGGGACATCGAGGACAGCATATCCCCCCCTTTGTGGGATGCATGCACGCAGGTGCCGGCCTAACGTTCGTTGTGGCCCTTGCCTGCGAGGATATCGGGAATGCAGCGCTCGACGCGACGTGCGCGGGTTTCGACCTGTTTGGCCCCTGAAATATGCAGGATGTGGCTACGTCGCCTACCGGGGGTCAGAGCCGCGAAGGCTCGGTCAAGGACGGGATCCTCCTCGAGGCGCTGACTGAGTTCGATCGGTAGCACCTCATCAAGGGCTTCGAGGGACATCTTGCCTCCTGTCCGCTCGAAGGCCACGGCCGCCTCGATCAGTCGGATGATCGCCTCTTCCTTCGCCTCGACTTCGGCGAGGGAAGCGAACTTGACCAAGCGTCCGATCCGCGAGTTGGGCCCTGGCCGTTCCAGCAGGCCGTCCGGATCAGGGAGAGCCGCGCCCTTCAGGAACGACAGGGCGCAGGAGTCTTTCATGGCCGTCAGCATCACCACGTTTTTCTCGGCAAGAGTGTAACAGGGCGAACCCCACTTCATGGTCTCCTCGAGGCCCGTCCGGCGGACGATGGCCCGCAGAACAGACAAGGCATCGGTCCAACGGTGGACTTTGCAGTCGGGGGTACGGAACTTGTCGCACCGGCCGCAGCCTTCGGCAAGGTAGGATTCGACGTTGGTGTTGTTCATCGATGCTGCGCGGAATCTCGGTCAAGTGGCACTGGCCTGGGGACGGGTTGTGCGGCATCGTACCTCCTGTGGGCCGGCAAGGGGCAGGACCGAGGAACCGACGAGCTTTCGATGGACAATCACTCTGGAACCAAGGAGGTCCATCCCCCCGTGGTTGTCGCCTGGCATGCGCTTGCAGCCGAGCAGGTCCTGCAAACCGTTGATTCCTCCCCGGACGGTCTCACGGCTGCAGAGGCCGCCGTGAGACTTGCTCGAGACGGGCGCAATGTGATCTCGGCCCGCAGACCCCCGTCGTGGCTCCGAAAGCTCGGTGGCCAGTTTCTGCAGCCGCTGGTCCTCGTCTTGTTGGGGGCGGCGGTGCTCAGCATGGTGCTCGGCGATGTTGTGGATGCCGCTGTCATCAGTACGGTGGTGGTGCTCAACGGACTCCTAGGTTTCATGCAGGAGTTCCGCGCGGAGCGCGCGATCGCGGCCCTGGCCGGAACCTTGGTCACGGAAGCGACCGTGCTGCGGGACGGGGTTCCAAGGCGTCGGCCCAGTGCCGAACTCGTTCGCGGCGATGTGGTGTGGTTGCAGTCGGGAGATGCGGTGCCCGCCGACATGCGTCTGCTGGAGCTCAGGGACTGTGAAGTGGAGGAAGCCGCCCTCACAGGAGAGTCCCTGCCTGCGGTCAAGCATCTGGGGCTGCTTTCGCCGGAAACGGGGCTGGGCGATCGCGCCAATATGGTGTTCGCAGGCTCTTCTGTCGCCACCGGAGTGGCACAGGGTGTCGTGGTCGCGACGGGTGGCATGACCGAAATGGGCCGCATCGCAGGGTTGATGGCCTCGACTCCGTCCGTGGAAACCCCGCTGACGCGCAGGATTGCGGGCTTGTCCGGACTGTTGGTGCGGTGGATCCTGGGCCTTGCGGGACTCCTGTTGGGGATCGAGTTCGTAAGAGGGGCCGATCTGGTCAGAAGTTTCAATGCGGCCGTGGCCCTCGCCGTCGGAGCCATTCCCGAGGGCCTGCCCGCGGCCGTGACCGTGCTGCTGGCCGCGGGGGTTTCCAGCCTCGCCCGACGCGGAGCCCTGATGCGCCACTTGCCGGCTGTGGAGACGCTGGGCAGCACCACGATCATATGTTCCGACAAGACCGGCACGTTGACGGAAAACCAGATGACCGTCACGACCGTGTGGACGGCGGGGGGGACCTATGCCATCGAAGGCGTGGGCCTCGAGCCGCAAGGGCAGATTCTTTTGGCGGGCCAACCCGTCGACGTGTCCTCTGCTGCGGCCCTGCGCGAGCTCTTGCTTGCGGGTGCCCTGTGCAACGATGCTCGTCTGGTAGGGGCGGGAGACGATCTTGCACTTGAGGGGGACCCGACCGAGGGAGCGATGGTCGTGGCCGCTTGCAAGGCAGGTTTCGATCCATCCGTCTTGGCCGACCATCCGCGATTGGATGAAGTTCCCTTTGCTTCGTCCCACATGTACATGGCGACGCTTCATCGCGTGCACGGCGGGCATCTGCTGTGCGTCAAGGGAGCATCCGATGCTCTGCTCCCCCGGTGCGTGGACCAGCTGCGGGAAAACGGGTCCATGGGGCCTCTGCTGCATGGTGAAGGGAACGCGGTGGTCGAGGCTCTGGCCGCCAAGGGTTTGCGGGTGCTGGTCCTGGCCCGGCGCAGGCTTCCTGAGACGGTGGAGCGCCTGCGCCACGAGGATGTGACGGCGCTGACGCTGCTGGGGCTTGTGGGCATGATGGACCCGCCTCGTCCGGAAGCCCGAAGCTCGGTCTTGGAGTGTCAAGCAGCAGGCATCAAGATCAGGATGATCACGGGCGATCACGCAGTCACGGCCTCGGCGATCGCGTCCAGAGTCGGCCTGGAAGGGGCGCGTGACGGTTCGGGCAGGTTGGTGGCCGTGACGGGCACGCAACTCGCGGCTATGTCCCTTGACCAACTGTCCCGGATCGCCGAGGACGTGGCGGTATTCGCCCGGGTGGCTCCGGAGCAGAAGCTGGCGTTGGTTCGGGCGTTGCAGGCCCGGGGTCACGTGGTCGCGATGACGGGCGACGGGGTCAACGACGCCCCTGCCCTGAAACAGGCCGATATCGGCGTTGCGATGGGGCGCAACGGGACGGACGTGGCTCGCGCGGCCGCCGCGATGATCCTGACGGATGACCGCTTCTCCACCATTGCAGAAGCCGTCCATGAAGGCCGGGCCATCCATGCCAATCTGGCGAAGTTCATCACGTGGACGCTGCCGACCAACGGTGGTGAGGGACTGGTCCTGCTCACGGCAGTGGCTGCAGGAGCCTCCCTGCCCGTGCTGCCGGTCCAGTTGCTCTGGATCAACCTGACGACCGCCCTGCTGGGAACGACCCTTATCTTCGAGCCCCGCGAGCCCGGCATGATGAGGCTTCCGCCACGTGATCCGGCAGCTCCCATCCTCGATCGCCCGCTTGCCCTGCGGGTCTTGCTGGTCTCGGTGGTGGTCGGCTCGGTGGCCTTCGGGTTCTTTTCGTGGACCAAGACGCTCGGATACCCGGACGAAGTGGCTCGGACGGTCGCGCTGAATACGATTGTCGTGGTGGAGGTCGGTTACCTCTTCGCTTGTCGCAGCTTGATTCAACCCATTTGGAAGATAGGTCTGTTCGCAAATCCTGCCATGTGGGCTGGCGCAAGCGCGATGCTGGGTCTTCAGCTGGCACTGACTTATCTGCCTTTGCTGAACAAGCTCTTCCACACCGCTCCTGTTCCATGGGGCTGGTGGCCAGTTATGACAGGAGCCGGACTCACCGTCTTTCTCGTGGAAGAGATCAGAAAGGTGCGGCGCCGAAGTAGCTGACCCCGGGCCCGGGGGCGGCGTCACGGGCCCCCTGACCCCGGGTACTATTTGTTCTTTCGAACGTTCGCTTTCGTCTCTGTAGGAAGCTCTACCAGAACCCATCCCCGGGAGGGTAGGCCCCCGAGCGCCTTGTCGACTACGCGCCGCCAGCTCGCGACCAGGCTGGCAGAGTAGGCCCGGATCCTGGGTCCAAATCCTGACTCCACGGTGTCGGGACGGGCATCCTTGGGCTCCGCACGCTCAAGCATCCGATTCAGCTGGCCTTTTCCCATGTGGCATTCCGCGTAGAAGAGAGCCATCCGCTCGAATCGCTCCGCGGGAGTCGGGTCGCTGCTATGGGCTGCGGGCACCTGCCCTGTGGGGGGAGTCTCAATCCAGCGCATGCCGTACCTCCTCCGACGAGTTATGGCGAGACCTGGCACCGCCAAGCACCTTGAGAAACACGGTGGCTGCATGTCCCGGGGCTCGGGGCGTTGGCATACGCGGGTCCGCAAACGCTTCAGGACGTGAATCAGCCGCCGTGCCAAGCAACGTGTCCAACGGAAGAGTCCTTGCGTCGGCTGGTTGCCCGGCAGGATCAAAGAAGATCTGCAGGCGCATACCCATGGACGGAAGAGGCAGTTCCAAAACCAAGGGTGTACGCTCGCGGGTGCTGGCAAGCATCGGCGATTCCACCTCAAGCTGCGACGGATGTTGCACGCTCACGTGGACATCTGGTCGCCGAGCGACCCGCAACGTCAGGTCAATCGTGGTTTCAGGCGGAAGATCGATGTTCCGACAAGGCCCCCAGTCTCCCGGAACTTGCCGGGCGGATCGCCTGAGTGCCGGCAGTGTGACCGTGACCTCCGCAGGTTCGCCTCAGGGGGTCGTCACGGAGAGGGTAAGCGTCCGGGGGCACAGAATCCGGTCGATGAGCGCTCTGGGTTTCATGATTGCTTTATAAATGACAACCTTTCCCAGGTGAAACAGATAATGTATATGGTATCTATCTAAGGAACAGATGAGTGGAATGGTTGAACTTCAGGCACCTGTACGCGTTCTGGATGGTGGCCAAGGAAGGTAGCTTCACCCGGGCTGCCGAGAAAATGTTCGTAGCCCAGTCCGCCGTGAGCTCCCAGGTCTCAGCTCTGGAGGCTTACATGCGGCAGCGTCTGCTGAACCGGACCCCTCGCTCGGTCGAGCTCACGCCTGCCGGACGCCATCTGTTGGACTATGCTCAGGCCATCTTTGCTCAAAGCCGGGCCATCAATGCCCTGATTCAGGACCCTGAAGTCTTCCGGAACAAGCATCGTTTGCGTCTGGGCCTCGTGGGCGGTGTGTCCCGTTACTTCGTCTACCGATTTCTGGAACATCTGGGCCGCAAGGATCCCGACCTGCAGGTATCCGTCACCGACGGCTCGTACGATGAGCTATTCGGGATGCTGTGGAGGTTCGAACTGGATGCCATCATCACGCTCGAACCGCCCCACAAGAAGGACATGGGCGAGGTCTACTATCGCAAGCTGGGCGAGAGTGACCTCTGTGTGGTCGGGGTACCCGCGCTGAT
>JAYKGV010000066.1:0-109833 GCA_035285595.1 Candidatus Sericytochromatia bacterium | reverse complement strand
GCTCGATCCAGCGCCGTTACCAGAAGGTGATCGAGGAGGCCCCGGCGCCGGGTCTGCCCCGCGGCACGCGTGAGGCGATGACCGGGGCGGCGGTGGCGCTCGCGCGGGCGACCCGCTACCGCGGCGCCGGCACCGTCGAGTTCCTCGTCGACGCGGCCAGCGGCGAGTACTTCTTCCTCGAGATGAACACCCGCATCCAGGTGGAGCATCCCGTCACCGAGATGTTGACCGGCATCGACCTCGTGGCGTGGCAGATCAAGGTGGCTGCAGGGGAGAGCCTGCCGTGGCGTCAGGAAGACATCCGACTCAACGGGCACGCCATCGAATGCAGGATCAATGCGGAGGATCCCCAGCGAGACTTCCGTCCCTCACCCGGTACGCTGGTGGCGTGGCTGCCGCCGGGAGGCCCGGGCGTGCGACTGGATTCGCACGTCTTTCCAGGGTACGTGGTTCCGCCTCACTATGACTCGCTGTTGGCCAAGCTGATCGTCTGGGGGGAAGATCGCCCTGCGGCCATCGCACGCATGCAGCGGGCGCTGGCCGAGTTCGCCATCACCGGGGTCCGCACGACCCTTCCCACCCATCAGCGCATCCTCGACAATGCTTTTTTCCGCCGCGGGGAAGTCTCGACGAATTTCCTGCAACGGCGCATCCTCGGAGCGTGAACCCCATGATCGAACCCATGAATATCCGTCGGCTGGCACGTGAGCTGGCCCTGCTGGCCATGTCCCAGCTGGGCCCCCTGCCCCCGGGCGCCAACCCGGAGCTGGAGGAGCTGGTCACCCGGGCGGCCCACCTGCTGTCAGGGGAGGCGAAGGACCGCATCGAGGAAGCCGCCGGCCTGGTCGACAAGGTAAGACTCGAGCTCTCAGGTCTTGGCGAGGATGACAACGGACCTCGTCTTCTGGCGGAGCTCGTTCGCCTGGCTCGCAAGGACCCTCTGCCAGAACCGGCGGCACTGGAAGAGGCGGCGCGGGTGTTCTGGGCGACGGCGCGCGAACTCGACATTCTCGACCTGCTCAAGGGCGGAATGGTGACCACGCTGGCGGCCCGAGTCCTGGAATCGGCCGAGGCCATGGACAAGGCGGCCGATCTGCTGGCCGAAGCTCTCGAGTGGCCAGAGAAGGCGGCCATTGCCGGGGGAAGCAGCGTCCGCGCCTTCGCCCTCCGCATGATTCGGCGCTATCTCGACCATGCCGCAGCCATCGATCAGGCCATCGACGGTGCACTCGAGCACTGGTCCATCGAGCGCCTAGCTGCAGTCGATCGGGATCTGCTGCGCCTGGCCGTGGCCGAGATCCGCCATGCTCCTGACATGCCTCTGGAAGTTGCCATCAACGAGGCCGTCGAGCTTGCGAAGCGCTACGGTACGGAAGAATCCGGTCGCTTCGTCAACGGTGTCCTCGCCCGATTCGCGCAGGACCGTACGGGGAGCGCCCGGCCCTGATGCGCTGGTGGGACAAGATCCGGGGCCTGCCTGCCGAGCCGCCCCCTCCGTCCGAGACTCTGCCGGCCCCCGCAGGGGAAGCTCCGCCGTCTGAACCGGAAGCCGTTGTCTCCCCGGGAGAAGCGGCTGGACCGGTGGCCTTCCCCGAGGGCGAGAGCATGCCCGCGGAGGACCCTCCCGACACGGCGACGACCGGGTCCTTCTGGGGCAAGGCGTGGGCGTTTCTCAACACACCCATTCCCGGGACACCCTCTTTCCGGATGGAGAGCGAGACCGTCGAGCGTCTGCGGGAGCGCCTGACCCGCACACGAGGGCAGCTCTTCGACCGGGTGCGCGATCTGTTTCGCGGCAAGGCCCACGTCGATGGCGACACCTGGGACACCCTTGAAGAAATTCTCCTCGAGGCCGACCTTGGGCCTGACCTCGCCGAGGCTGCGCTGAATCACCTGAGGTCCAGCCTGAAGGCGGGGACGTGCGTGCCCGAGGGCCTGACGGCGACACTTGCGGCTTTCCTCGCGGAACGTCTGGGACCTTCCATGCCTTGGACTCCCGCACCGGATCGCCTGAACGTGGTGACCTTGGTGGGAGTCAACGGAGCCGGCAAGACGACGACGCTTGGCAAACTCGCGCGCCGGATGGTCGTCGAGCAACGAAGGGTCGTGGTGGCTGCGGCCGACACCTTCCGTGCAGCGGCCGTGGAGCAGCTTGCCGTCTGGGCCGCGCGGTCCGACGTGCCCTTGGTTCGTCACGCAGAAGGCGGCGACGCGGCGGCCGTGGTCTTCGACGCGGTCAGGGCAGCCCAGGCGCGTGGCGCAGGGGTCCTGTTGGTCGACACGGCGGGCCGCCTGCAAAACAAGGCCAACCTCATGGCCGAGTTGTCCAAAATCGGACGCGTCCTCGATCGCGAGGCACCTGACGCCATCCGGGAGACGTGGCTCGTCCTGGACGCCACCACCGGCCAGAACGGCCTGCGGCAGGCGGAAGTCTTCGGGCAGGCCGTACCGCTGACCGGAGTCGTGCTCACCAAGCTGGATGGCACGGCCAAAGGTGGCGTGGTATTCGCCATCCGGGAACGCCTTGGCCTGCCGGTGCGGCTCGCCGGACTGGGAGAAGGCGTGACGGATCTGCAGGACTTCGATCCCGCCGTCTTTGTTTCAGCTCTCTTCGAGGACGAACTTCCGCGAGGGTCATGACCTTGTCGGTGAGGTCTCCTAGCTTCGTGACGCAACTGCTGGTCTCGGCCCTTGTTGTGATGGCAGGCGCACCCTCTGCCTTGGCGCTTGACCTCATCGAGAGCATCCGGGCGCGTGAGGGGAATGATGGCCGGCGCCCCATTACCCCGCGACCTTGTACCTCAGCCTCCGACCACACCGCCGACGTGCGCCTGTTGATCGACGCCACCGAGATCTACCCGCGGGCCCTCGCCCTGATTGACGGGGCACGCGAGGAGGTTCTTCTCGACATGTACCTGCTGGGCGGTAGGATAGGGCGAGAGGTCACGGCTGCACTGTCGAGGGCGCGCCAGCGCGGCTGCCGTGTCCACGTCACGATCTGTCCCCCTGATCAGGCCATCGGCACCACGACCGCCCTGCTCGAAGCTCAGTGGCGCCAGCTGCGCGAAGCGGGAGTTCCTGCCGAAGTCTATCCTCTCGCCCGCCTGCCCAAGGCCGAATACTCACCTCTTACCGTCATCGACCACGCCAAGGTCATCGTCTGTGACCGACGCCGCGGCATGATGGGCGGCGCCAACCTCTTCGAGATTGCCGACACCGACCATGACTTGATGCTCGAGTTCGATGGGCCGGTAGGCGAGGCTTTGGCCCGGGAGTTGGCCCGGCCCTTCGGGTGGCCCCTGCCGCCCTTGCAGGAAGCCCCCGCAGCGCAGACGCTGCTCCCCCCCGACGCTGCTCCCGCCCAGCTGTCGCTGGTCCGCAACGACGAGGAGATGGCGTGTGGCAAGGAACACCTCCTGCACTTGCTGCGTACGGCCAGACGGTCGATCGAGGCAGGGGTCTTCGAGTTCAGCGACCTTGAGATCGCCGAGGCCCTGATCGCCGCACAGCGCCGGGGTGTGGCGGTACGGGTGCTGCTGGACCGGCATCGCTTCGACGGCAAGTGGTCCGGCGGCCCCCTTGCAGGGATTCCCCGCTGGGGCGTGCCCAACTTGCTGGTCGCCGAACGCCTACTTTCCGGGGGGGTGCCCGTGCGTTGGTACGAGGCCCGTCGCGACCAGGAAGAATTCCACGCGAAGTACGCCATCATCGACGATCATCTGGGATTCTTCGGCTCCTTGAATTGGACGCCCAGCGCCTTTCATACTTTCCGCGAACTCAACGTCAGGTGGTTGGGCCCGAGTGTCAGACAACTGCAGGCGAGTTTTCGCAATGATTGGGAGCGCCACGCGACACCGGTACAGCCCTTGGACTTCTTGCAACAAGTGGGTGCCCGGACCATCGAGTGGCTTGATCGGCGCGGAATCTGCTATTGGTGAGCGACCTACATGCGTGCGGTCCGCTCAGCCACCTCGGACAGTCTGAGTCAGCTTGACGAAGCGCTCGTCCATCTCGCGCAGGCGCTGGGCCAAAAGTCGCGCAATTCGCGCCACGAGCATGGGATTGGTCTCTACCAGGGAAGCCACGTCGTAGATCACCAGGAACTCGGAAGGCTGGTTGGCGATGACGGTCGCGGTCCGAGGGGACTCGAGCAGGAAGGACACTTCTCCGAACACGGAGCCGGCCTCGTTGACCGAGGCGATGATCTGTCCGTGCATCTGGATATCGACGCCACCCGACAGCAGCATATACAGCTCATGGCTTTGCTGACCTTCAAGGAAAAGCGCCTGCCCGGCTTGGTAGGTCCTACGGGTCGAGGTTTCTGACATGACGGCGTGACTCCCCGGGAATCGGAACAACTTCAGCATACCCCAGCCCCCCCGTGTCACACGACGGTCCGGCGCAGCCTCCGCTTGCCCGGGCTTGTGTCTCCGTGGGATCATGCTCCCATGCGACTGGGTGACTGGACACTGGATTGGTTACACGACACGGCCTTCGGGCTGGATGGTGGAGCCATGTTCGGCGTGGTACCTCGCATCGTCTGGCAGCGCAAGTATCCTGCCGATCGAGATCACTTCATTCCGTTGGCGCTCAGGCCGCTTTTGATCCGCGGATATGGCCGGACCATCCTTGTCGACTCGGGATACGGGAGCAAGCTGGACGCCCGCCAGCAATGGCAGTTCAGGTTGATCAGGCCCTGCGATCCTGTCCGGGCACTGGCCGCCGCCAACCTGGCCCCCGAGGACATCACGGACGTGATCGTGACCCACATGCATCCCGACCACGCGGGCGGGCTCGTCACCCGCGACCCGGATGGGCGACTCGTCCCCACTTTTCCCCGCGCCCGCATCCATCTGCAGGAACTCGAGCTCGAGGCACTGCACACCCTCCATCCAAGAACCCGCCACGCCTACCCTGAAGAGAATTGGCGTCCGCTGGAAGAGAGCGGTTGCCTGGTTCCCGTCCATGGACACTCGGAGCTCGCCCCTGGCCTGGAACTGCATCACACCGGGGGACATTCTCTGGGACACCAGGCCTTGACGCTCTCGGGCGGCGGACAGACGGTCCTGCATCTGGGAGACCTGATGGCCACCCATGCTCATCTGAACCCGCTGTGGGTGATGGCCTTCGACGATTTCCCGATGGACAGCATCCTGGCCAAGCAGACGTGGCTGGAGCGCGCCCGGCAGGAGGGCTGGTGGATTGCGTTCTACCACGACCTGTTCCACCTTGCAGGCCGCCTGTCTCCCGAAGGTCCCTGGACCGAGCTTCTGCGCGCCCCTCGTACCCCGGATGTCGACGAAGCGCTCGCCAAGGTGGACGATCCCCTGCCGAGCGGTCTGGCATGGTGAGCTTTGGTCCTGAGGGCGCAGCACACTTCCTTGGCCGTCGTCCCTCCAAGATCCTGGCGGTCGGCCTCAATTTCAGGTCACACCTGCACGATCGCCCCGTGCCCGAGAAGCCGGAGTTGTTCTTCAAGCCCCCGAGCAGCCTCACGACTGCGGGTGCCGTGGTCCTTCTTCCCCGCGACGCCAGGCGGCCGCAGGCCGAGGGTGAATTGGCCGTGGTACTTGGCCAACCGTTGCGCGACGCGTCCCTCTCGCAGGCTGCGGCTGCGGTCGCTGGCTACACCTGCGCCCTGGACATCACGGACCGAGCCTGGCAGCAGGGAGATCGCCAGTGGTGGCGCGCCAAGGGTTGCGACACGTGGTGCCCGGTAGGACCGGTGATCGTGCCTGCCGCGGCCTTCAACCCCGACAATGAGCGACTGGTGACGAAGCTTGACGGCAAGGTCGTTCAGGAGGCTCCCCTGACCGACATGATCTTCGCTGTGCCTGAAGTTCTGGCCTTCGCCTCGCGATACTTGACCCTGGAGGCCGGAGACCTGTTGCTGATGGGCACGCCGGGCGAGACGCCAGACTTGGGGGAAGGGCACGAATTGACGGTCGAGATTACCGGCCTCGGCACTCTTGGTGTAACAGTCAAGATAAAGTGACTTGACAATGCCATACTAAGGCAGAATACTTTCGAATCATGAGCGCGAAGGTTCGGGATCCCTATGAGGTCCTGGGGGTGAAACGCACCGCCACGGACCAGGAGATCCGCTCGGCCTGGGTCAAGCTGGCCAAGAAGTGGCACCCGGACCGTCATCAGGATTCGGACAAGGCACGGCAAGAAGCCGAACGACGCATCAAGGAAATCAACGAAGCTTACGAAGTGCTGTCGGATGCCGATCGACGCGCCCAATACGACAGATTCGGAGCCCAAGGTCCTTTTGGGGCAGGACAGGGACCTTTCCGTCCGGGCGGACAGGGGCCCTTCGGCGGCGCAGCAGGGTTCGGAGCCGAGGGTTTCGGACGCATTCTGGAGGGCATGTTCGAGGATCTGTTCCGGTCCGAATCCCCCAGGGCACGTTCTGGAACCCGTCCTGCAGATGAGGTTCACGTAGAAATCCGGCTGCGCGAAGCTCACGAGGGCACGCGCAAGAAGTTGCGCCTGCGCACGCAGGAGCCATGCGGGGTTTGCCAAGGTCGGAGACCCACCGGACCCGCGCCCTGTCCTGCCTGTCAGGGTGTCGGCGTGAAGGTCCAGGAGCGCACCCTCGAAGTCAACTTGCCGGCAGGCTTGCGGCATGGTGACAAGTTGAGGGTCGCTTCCCAGGAAGGCGACTTGACCCTGCGATTGGCGATTCGGCCACACCCCGTCTGGAAGGTCGAAGGGGATGATCTGGTGGTGGAACTGCCGGTCGCCCCCCACGAGGCCTTGTTGGGTGCTGAGGTTCAAGTCCCCACGCTCGAAGGCGAAGTCAAGCTGCGTATCCCCGAAGGCAGCCAAGGAGGACGCACGCTCCGGATGAAGGGCAAGGGGCTCAACCGCAAGGGCGGTGGTCGCGGCGACATGCTCGTGCGTCTCGACCTGCGCAATCCCGAACAGCCGGACGGCGAAACCCGGAGGCACTACGAAGCCTTGGCCCGGCTCCAGCCAGGCTCGATCCTGCGGGAGCGCTGGCTGTCGCGGGTCCGGACAAGCAAAGATGACTGACCGTGGCGCCTTGTGGGGTATAGGGTCTCTTGGAGTCTCCCTCGGGTCCCGCAAGGGGGAGGAGGAACCGACATGCACCTGACGGAACGACTGAAGCGCCTGCAAGATGAAAATCAGCTTGTCGAGCTGTTTTTCGCGCCTTCCAACACCTGTTACCTGGCCCGTATCGTCCGGGTCGGTCAGGACTTCCTCGAGTTCGATGCCTACGATGACGACGAGACGGTGGTCGCCCACAACATCGTGCCGTTGCAACTGCTGATGGGTGTGACCACCCAGTCTCTTGAACGCAGCCGCAACCGGCTCGAGGCGTTGTTCCATGCGGACGCGTCGGTCGACCCCGGATCGGAAGGCCCAGGCCATCCCCACTCGGGCAATCCTGCCTGAGGCCATGGCCATCGTCCAAGCCCTGCTCACGGCCGTCTTGCTGTCTGGAGCACCCAAGCCTACTCCGGTTCCCGGCCCTGGTCTCCTGCCGGGGACGCCCTTCTCTGTGTTTCGCAGCCAGATTCATGGCCTGAAAAAGACCGGTGGATTGTCCAGTCCGGACCTGCGGGCAGGCTTCGTGCTCGAGACGTGGCAAACCACCGCGACGACCGAATGGCGCGTCGGCAAGGACTTGCTCGTGGGAGATCCCTCCCTGCGCCCCGATGCCCTCGTTTATGCGCCTCGGACCACGCTGGTGGTGCAGCGGGGTCCGAAGGGCGATTCCATGGTCGTAGCTACGCGGGTGGGACGCATCGTCACCAAGCAGAAAGAAATCCAGGACGTTCTGGACATCGAGCGAGCCTGGACGCAGCCCCCGAAATCCGTGGCCGGCGGATGGCTGGAACGGCTGCTTTCCTTTGTCCCCGGACGAAAACCCAAGTACCCCGGCCTTCATGTCGTGCTGGACAACGGTCAGCAGCGTATTTGGCTTGGGGAAGCGACCCCTTCGCCTCTCGTGACGGTGGTGCTCGAACCCGTGCTCTACCCGGCTCCCGCGGAATCCGAGGAAGAGGCGGAAGAGGAAGAAACCGTAGCCGAGGAAGCTCCCGGGGAGGAGCCCACTCCTGCTCCCACGCCTACGCCGCAGCGTCCCAAGAAGGGCCTGCTGGAGGTGCTGCGCTTTCCCCGTAGCCACGCGCGTATCGTGCTCGAGGACTTGGCGACCTGGGTAAAGCTGTCCGGGACCCGCAGATGAGGCACGGACGATGCAGGTCTTGGGTCCGGACCTCGGCGCTGGTCCTGGTTTCTGCCTGCGGACCGATGTCCTCGATCCAAGGGACCGTCCCGACTCCGGCCACGAAACCCCTTGCCGACGAAGCCTTTCCGTGGCCCGTCCAGTGGTTGGCACGGGACAAGACCCCCACCCACCGCCTGGTTGCCCATGACCGAGCCCTGTACCTCGCTTTGGGAGGTACTGGAGGCGAGGGACTCGCCCCTGACGTGGCCGTGATCGGCCCCGAAGGCATCACCCCGCCCATTCAGGAGCTACCGGTGTGGGAAGGAGACCGCGGTCTGTGGACCATACGGCTGCGTTTCCTCGAGCCTTCCGACGGCTATCGCGTGGTGGATCGATCGATTCCGTCGGCGCCATCCATCCCCGTGCCCGAGGTGGGACCCTCCGAGGCGCAGCTGGAGGGCCTGAAGCTCACGATGACGGCAAGCCCACCAGTGACGGGTCCTGAAGTGCCCGTCTCGCTGACCTTCGCCGTGACAGGCCCCGCATCCGTCCCTCGGGACTATCAGATCCGCGTCATCAACCCATGCGGCTGGGGTCCGGAAGCCACCCGCTCGGTCCTTTCACTACCCGCCACCTTCTCCATGGTGCTACCTGCCGAGGAGATCATCTACGTGACTGGGAACTACACCATCCGCATCGCCGACATGAGCGGTAACAAGACCTGGGCCAAGTCGGCCAAGGCCACCTTCACCTATCTCACCCGTTGAAAGAACGCTGCCGCGCACGTCGTGCACGCGTATCATGAAACCCTGCACGCCTCTGCGCGCGTCTAGACTGTAGGGGGCACCGGCCCCGGAACCGGAGGACGACATCATGGCCAAGACTCTTATCGCCAACCTTCTCACCGTGGGCCTCGCCGCCACCGGTGGCGCAGCTGGAACCTATGCCGTGCTGGCCCACCAAGGCGCGGTCCCCCCGGCGCTTGCCGCCGGAGCCTCTCCCGAGGAGGCCAGAAAAGCTGCGATTCAGACCGCTGCCGCCCGTCTCAGCGGGGACGAGCCCATCGCGGATCTGGTCGAACGGGTCGGCGCTGCCGTCGTCAACATCGACACCGAGACCCGGCAACGCAATCCGTTCTATGGACAGGACGACCCATTCTTCGGGTTCTTCGGCCCATTCGGCGGCATGGGGGGCGGCAACCCGCATCAGGGGCAAGGGCCTTTCCTGGTGCGTAAGGGAGTCGGCTCCGGCTTCATTCTCGAGGCCGACGGCTACATCGTCACCAACCATCACGTCATCGCCGGGGCGACCAAGCTGCGCGTGACCATGACGGACGGACGCAAGCTCGAGGGCAAGGTCGTCGGCAAGGATCCCAGCACGGATCTTGCCTTGATCAAGGTAGAGGCCAAGGGCTTGCCGACCCTGCCCCTGACGGATCCCGGCACCCTCCGGGTGGGTGAGCGAGTCATCGCCATCGGCAGTCCCTTGGGCCTGCAGCATACGGTCACGGCAGGCATCCTGTCGGCCGTCAACCGCGACGTGCAGGTGAATCCTCGCGTGGGCTTCCTGCAAACCGATGCGCCGATCAATCCCGGCAACTCGGGAGGCCCGCTGCTCAATCTCAAAGGCGAGGTCATCGGCGTCAACACGGCCGTGGCGCGGGACGGACAGGGCATCGGCTTTGCCATCCCCGTGACCACGCTGAAACAGGTCCTGCCACAGCTGAAGGCGAAGGGGCGCGTGGAGCGAGCTTGGCTAGGCGTGGGCGTGCGAGATCTGCCAGAGGAGCGCAACCGGATGTTCTTCCCGGTCGACAAAGGTGCCGTGGTGACTCAGGTCACGCAGGGCAGTCCGGCAGCCAAGGCCGGCATCATCCCTGGAGATGTCATCCTCGAAGTCGATGGCAAAGGCATTGGTTCGGCCTCCGAGCTCATTTGGACCATCAGCAGTCGCACCAAGGGTGAGAAGGTGAACCTTCTGGTCATGCGCGAAGGTCAACGCAAGCGACTTGAGGTTGCACTCGACCGCATGCCGGAGCAGGTCTCGCGAGCCATGGCTGATCCTGAACCACAGGCCGAGTAGCCCGTTCTCTTTCACTAGCCCGCCTGTCTATCAGAAGACAGGTGGGCTGCGTCTTCACGGGCCTATCTCTCCGTGTGGCTTGAATTAGGCAACTAATCTAGATTGACAGAAACACACTCAACCTAATACCATATAACTACATCGTTTCACCTTAGGGAGGAATTCGCGATGCCACGATTGCTCTTGACCCCTGCCCTTCCGGTTGGCAGACAGCTCCGCCGCCTCAGGCACGAAATGCTCGAGAACGTCTTCGATGCCTTGACCACGACCGAAGCCACACCACGGACCTGGCTGCCCGCATCGAACCTGATTCAGCGCAAAGAAGCCTACGAACTCCAGCTGGCGCTACCCGGAGTCCCGAAGGAGCATGTCCAGCTCGCCATCGAAGGTGAACTCCTGGTCATCCGAGGAGAGCGACCGGCACCTGAGGCGGGCGAGCACGATCGTTGGTGGATGGCCGAAATTCCGTCCGGTACCTTCGAGCGCCGCTTCCGACTGCCCGAGGGGATGACAGGCGAAGGCATCTCGGCCCGGCACGAAGACGGCCTCCTGCGAATCACGCTCCCCGTCGCGACGACCCCGACGGCCAGGGTCATCCCCATCGAAGGGGGCACCCCCGCCACCGCCGTGGTGACCGAAGTGGTGGACGCCTGACGGCAGCTCGTCAGGCGAGGTCGGGTGGGGGGGCGTCGCCCTTCCACCCGGCCGAACCGGCTTCCCCCAGAGCCTCGCGCCACGCATCCGGCACAGGAATCGGACGGCCGTCCGTCCCTACCATGACCATCACGGTCTCACCCGTCGCCACCTCGGCACCTGCACGGCACAAGCGATACGCCACCCGCATCGAGGCTCGGCCGATGTCGACGACTCGTGTCTCCAGCTCAAGTTCCTCGTCGTAGCGAACGGGCTTGCGGTAACGAACCTTGAGCTCTACCACCACCATGAAGGTTCCGGCCCGCTCCATCGCGCCATAATCGAAACCCAAGGCGCGGACGAGATCCGCCCGCCCCATCTCGAACCACACGGGATATGCTGCGTGATGGGCCACGCGTTGGCCATCTGTTTCTGCATAACGGACCCTGAACCGCGTACTGACAGAGATCAAGGCCGGTCTCCCGACGAAGCGTCTTCCTGCTGGGCCGGAACTGCACGGAGTTCCGGCCGCACCAAGCGGGGACCTTCGTGATCCCACGGACAGTTCCGGCAGCCATTTCGACAACAGTAGCCCCTTCGAAGCAGGTAGCCTGCCGTGAAGACCATCAATCCCGACTCGAGAACATAGTCCACGCCCTCGACCAAGCGCTCCGACGGACTCAAGGGTGCAGACGGGTCAGCATGCGGGGGAAAGGCGCGGTCTCACGGACGTGGTCCAGGCCGCAGATCCACGCCACCGTCCGTTCGAGGCCGATACCGAAACCCGAGTGGGGCACGCTTCCGTATCGGCGAAGGTCGAGATACCACTCCAAGCCCTCCTCGGGCACACCAGCCTCCGCCATGCGCGTCCGCAGGGTCTCGAGGTCGTCCTCACGCTGACTGCCGCCAATGATCTCGCCATAGCCCTCGGGAGCCAGCAGGTCGGCACAGCGCACCACGTCCGGACGGGCGGGATCGACCTTCATGTAGAAAGCCTTGCATTGCCGCGGGTAATGCGTGACAAAGACCGGCCGATCGAAGCGCTCCGCCAGGAGGGTCTCGTCCGGGGCACCGAAGTCGTCACCCCATTGGATCTCGTGACCGGCCTCCTGCAGGATCCTGATGGCTTCGTCGTAGGTCAGACGAGGGAAGGGTGCTTGCACCGCCTCGAGTCGGCTCGTGTCACGCTCGAGGAACGCCAGCTCCTCAGGGCAGTTTGCGAGCACCTCCTGAACGACACCCGCCACGAACCTTTCCTGAATGCGCAGATTATCCTCATGGTCGGCGAAGGCCACCTCGGGTTCGAGCATCCAGAACTCCGTCAGATGACGGCGAGTCTTGGACTTTTCGGCGCGGAAGGTGGGCCCGAAGGTATAGACCTTGCCGAAAGCCATGGCAGCCGCCTCTGCATAGAGCTGGCCGGACTGGGTCAGGTAGGCCTTCTCGTCAAAGTAGTCCGTCTCGAAAAGCGTGCTGGATCCCTCGCATGCGGCAGGCGTCAGGATGGGCGCGTCCACCAGCAGGAAGCCCTCGCGGTCCATCCAGCCCCGCATGGCGCGGATGATGGCGGCCCGCACGCGCAAGATGGCATGCTGGCGACGACTCCGGAGCCACAGATGACGGTGGCCCATCAGGAAGTCGACGCCATGCTCCTTCGGGCTGATGGGAAAGTCCTCGGTCAGCTGGAACACGCACAGGCCATCCACCGCGAGTTCGAAGCCCCCCGGCGCACGAGGCTCGGCCTTGACGACACCCGACAGGGCGATGCTGGACTCCTGGGTAAGAATCTCGGCCTGCTGCCACAGCTCATCAGGGACATCGGGCCGGAAGACCACGCCTTGGACCAGGCCCGTGCCGTCCCTGACCACCAAGAAAGCGATTTTGCCCTTGGAGCGGTGATGGGTCAGCCAACCCTTGACGGTGACGCGTTGCCCGACGTGGGCGGCCAACTCGGTCAGCCGGACAAAGGGAGGCTCCTGCACGATGGTATCCATGGGCGAATTCTAGCCCGCCGAGGTACGGCCGGACAACCCGGCGTCTGCTACCATGCCCCTTCGGAGCCGGGGGCGAGGCCGCCCGCCGGATGCCTACGGAGGCCCTCGTGACCACGACGATCAGCGACGCCCTGCACCTTGGGACCCGCAGCCACATGGCCGGTGATCTGCGTACGGAGCACCTGGGTCAGGAGGTCACGCTTTTCGGGTGGGTGGATTCCCGGCGTGACCACGGCGGTGTCATCTTCGTCGACCTGCGGGATCGTGCAGGGCTGGTGCAGATCGTCTTCGAGCCCGAGACCTCAGCCGAAGCCCACCAAGCGGCCGACCGCCTGCGTGGCGAGTATGCGATAGGCGTCCGCGGCCTCGTTCGCGCCCGCGGCGAAGGCCTCGCGAACCCGCGCCTCGCGACCGGCGAAATCGAGGTGGCGGTGCGGACCCTTGAGGTCTACAACGCCGCCCGTCCCCTGCCCTTCCCGCTCGATGACGACGGGGTGGACGAAAACTTGCGCCTGACACACCGCTATCTCGAGCTGCGGGGCCGACGCCTGACGGGGGCGCTTGCCGCCCGGCACCGCATCATGCAGCGGATGCGCCGTTACCTGGACGATCGTGGCTTCCTCGAGATCGAGACTCCCATCCTTACCAAGAGCACGCCGGAAGGTGCCCGTGATTATCTCGTGCCGAGTCGCGTTCATCCAGGCGAGTTTTTCGCCCTGCCGCAAAGCCCGCAGATCTTCAAGCAAATCCTGATGGTGGGTGGCCAGGACAGGTACTTCCAGATCGCACGTTGCTTCCGTGACGAGGATCTGCGCGCCGACCGCCAGCCTGAGTTCACGCAGTTGGACTGCGAGTTGTCGTGGACCAGTCAGGAACAAGTCCTCGAGCTGTTCGAGGGCCTGATGACCCACCTGATTCATGAATCCGTGGGAGTCAGCGTCACGATGCCCGTCCCTCGCATCACGTGGCAAACGGCGATGGATCGCTACGGCTCGGACAAGCCTGATACGCGCTTCGGGCTTGAGCTCTGCGATGTTACGGCAGCGACCAGAGACTGCAGCTTTCAGGTCTTCAGCGGCGCTGCCGTGGTCAAGGCTCTGCGGGTGCCCGGCGGAGCACAGCGCATCAGCCGATCGCAGATCGATGCCCTGACGGACTTCGTCCGCAAGTTCGGTGCCAAGGGGCTCGCCTATGTGAAGGTCGGGGATCCCTCGGGCCCCGTGGCCAAGAATCTGGCCGAGGCCGAGCTGACGGCGATCGTAAAGGCTGCAGAAGCCGATCCGGGCGACTTGCTGTTCTTCGGAGCGGGCGAATGGAGCCGGGTCGTCGACGTCCTGGGACGTCTGCGACTGAAGCTGGGCCATGATCTGGGGATGATCCCGCAGGGCATATGGAATCTGCTGTGGGTCGTCGATTTCCCGATGTTCGAATATGACGTGACCGAAGGGCGACTGTACGCGATGCACCACCCCTTCACCTCGGCACGTCCTTCGGATCTGCCGGTGCTCGCCCGCTGGTCCGCGCATCTCGACGAGGGCGGGACGCTCACCCCCGAAGCCATCGGGGAGTTGACGGCGGTCAAGGCCAATGCCTACGACATGGTGCTCAACGGCGTCGAGCTGGGTGGCGGCAGCATTCGTATCCACCAGGCTGAAGTGCAGCAACAAGCCTTCCGCCTTCTGGGGCTGACTTCGGACGAAATCAAGACGAAGTTCGGCTTCATGATCGAGGCTTTCACCTACGGCACGCCTCCCCACGGCGGCATCGCCTTCGGGCTGGATCGGCTGTGCATGCTGCTGTCCGGAGTGCCAGCCATCCGCGACGTGATTGCCTTCCCGAAGACACAGCAGGCGCGGGACCTCATGGCGGCGGCGCCCGGGGAAGTGGACGACAAGCAGCTCACGGAGCTGCACATCCGAACGGTCAAGGAAGTTTAGTTCTCGACCGGAAATCATGCCTCTCACGAGGACCCAGGTCGTATAGGCCCCTGGGCACCCCATCGCTGGGTCCTCGCGAAGGAACTCCCCCCCGCACCTCGGGTCTGAAGCGCGCTTCACGCTCCCATCCGCCCACATCAGGCGCCGACCAAGAAAGTCTTTGGGGACTGAAAGTCCGGGTTCCGACCTACTTCCCCACCGAGGCCAGCACGATCCGGCCAAAGAGATCCAGATCCACGCTCGGGCGCACCGCCCAGTCTCCGCGAGCATCACGGAAGGGCTCGTGCAATCCCCGAGCTCGCTTCCAGGCGATGACCGCCGTGGCCGTTCCGTCGTCGAAGATGCCGGTCTCACGCACCGTCGCACCCTGTAGGCGCAGGGCCTTTTGCAGGTCCTTGATCACCGCCCGCTGCGACGAGCCAGGGCCCAGGGCACCCACACGGGCAAGGCGGGCCGCCTCGGCATCGAAGGCCGCAAGGTCGGTCAGCGTGGGCCATACATCAAGCAGAGCCGCCCGTCCACGGTCCAGTTCACTGGGTAGCTCGGCCTCGGGCAACGGGACTTCACGACCGGCAGAGCCCGCTGCAGGCGCTTCGCCGAAGGACGGCACGCCCACCCAGCCGAAGCCCGGTACCCCACCGACCACCGGCACCGTCGACGGCGCCGGAGCGGGCACTCCACCGATGTCGCCAAATCCCGGCAAGGCGACATCTCCCCAGTCCGGCAGGGGCACGTTGCCACCCGGTGCCCCGGGTGCGGGCGTCCCGAAATCATAACCGGGCGGAAGCTCGGGCTCGGGTTCGGGCGTGGGCGCATTGGGATCGGGGGTGGGCAGCTCCCCCACCGGCAGCCCGGCCGCCTTCGCGGTCCTTAGCAGATCGAGGCCAACCGCCCCGTGGGAGAATCCTGAGACGCGCGCTCCGTTCTGCCGCAGCAAATCGGTCATGGCTGCCGGGGAGAGGTCCGGGCGAAGGCTCGCCAGAAAGGCATAGGCCGCCGACACATGAGGCGCGGCCATGCTGGTCCCCGACTGGTAATCGTATCCCCCCGGGATCGTCGAGCGGATGACAACCCCTGGAGCCGTCAGCCGGACATTGGGGTCATCATTTGAAAATGTAGCGCGGAGGTCGTCCAGATCGGTGGCACCGACCGCAATGACCTCGGGATACCGGGCGGGGTAGAGGGCACGCTCCGCCCCTTCATTGCCCGAGGCCGCTACGATGATGACCCCGCGAGCGACTGCGGACTGGATGGACCGGCGGACCGACAAGAGGTCCTGATCGGTCCCGAGGGACATGCTGATGACCTTGGCGCCATCCTGGACCGCAGCCTCGATGGCATCGACCAGAACCGCATCCTCACCCGTGCCGTCATCGCCCAACGCCTTGATGGGCATGATGCGGACACCCGCGGCAACACCCGCGATCCCGCGGCCGTTGTCAGCCACGGCCGCGATCACCCCCGCGCAATGGGTGCCATGACCATTCCTGTCGTAAGGTGCTTGCCCCGGCTGGACCAGGTTGCGCCCTTGGGTCACCACGCCCTGCAAGTCCTCGTGGGTGGCATCCACTCCCGTGTCGACCACGGCCACCACCACCCCATCACGCGGCCGAACTCCCCGAGCCCACAGTTCGCCTGCGCCAATCCGGGCATATCCCCACGCGGTGTTGAGGGCAGGATCGTTGGGCCCCACCCGCGAGGTGCCGCTCTGGGTCCTGCGACCACGCAAGGCCAGACGATGCACAGGCTCCGCGTAGACGATGGGGGCAACGGCCTGCCAGCGCCCGATCGTCACGGCGTCGAAGTCCGTCGCCAAGCGATACCGGCCCAGGCCCGCGCGCAAGGTGGAGGAAACTTTGACGGCCCCGGGAAGCTCGTGCAACTTCCCATCGGAAAACTGCACCAGTACATCGCGACCCGCCGAGGCGACCCCCAGGGCCCGAACAGCCTGTGGTTCGGTATCCGGCAACGAAGCCACCAGCTCGAGGACGATTTGCCGATCGGAGATCGTCAGCGGCGATACGGCCGCCACCGGCCGCGGCGGCACCGTTCCCGGGAGACTTCGGGCACAAGCCGACAAGGCCAGCAGGGCGGCCCACACTCCCACTCGTCCAGAGGCGTACCATGGACGCTTCTCGACCTGAGATGATCCTGCCATGACATGGTCTTCGCCCAACGTCTCGGAAAGTCGGTAAAGAGTAGATGAAGATGCCCGAAGACACGACCGGCGAGGACTTCGCCGGCCATCTGCGCCGGGTCTCCGCGGATCAGCCTCCCGCCCCGCTGCTGCCTTTGCCGGTCGTGAATGCCGCGCCGGACTTCGCACCCCTCGCCCGAGCGCTGGGCGAGGCCCGGCAGGAGTTGAACGCACTGGCGGCCCCGGGTTGGCGGCCAGGCAGAGCCTTGGCTGCCCTAGCCAGGCTGGCGGACCGGCTGGCGACCGCCGTCGGGGCGGCCTATCCGGAAAGCCGCTGCAGGGAAGGATGCAGCGGCTGCTGTACGTATCCGACGGCGTGGTTCCTCGTACCTCCGCGGGAGTGGGAGGCCATCGTCGGCTGGGTCCGTGAAAACTGGGACGAACCGCGCCACCGACGGTTCCTCGAGCGATTCCGTCGCAGCCACGGGGGACACGCCTTCACCATGTGGCTGGCCGAGTCCGCCATGCGGCTGCCGTGGAACATGCATCTGCGTCCGGGGGCCTTGGGGCAATCCTGTCCCTTTCTCGAGGACCATAGCTGCAGCATTCATCCGGCCAGACCCCTGCTGTGCCGGACCTACGGGGCCTTCGCGGTACGAGACGCGTGGCGCAAGGACATCGAGACCTACGCCTGCCGGTGGCAAGCCGAGGCACTGGACGAGGCCTTCCTGACCGGTGGGGGGCGGCCGGCCTTGCCGTCGGTCAACCGCCTGCACGAGCTACGGATGCGTCACGGCGGGGGAAGCGGACATACCTTGGCCCGCTGGATCAGCCTCAGTTGGCCTTGGCCGTCGCGCGATGGCGCTTGAGCGCTTCCTGTGTCACCGACCGCAGGATGGACGGCATCATCGTCTGGGTACCCCACGTGACCACCCAGTTCGGAACAAAGGGCAGCCCAGGGTCCAGACGGACTGCGTAGCGCACCATGGTCCGGCCCGGCGAGGTTTCCTTGAGGGTCCAGACTCCTTCGACGGCCCTGATGGTCCCGTCGGCACGCTGGAAGCGGACGCGCCACGACGGACGCTCATGGTGAAGGACGTTGGCGACCCAACGAGTCCCGAAGACCGGATAATCCACCTCGGAGCGGTGCAACTCCCACAAGCCCGACTTCTCGAGAATCTCCATCTTGCGGTACCGATCGAAAATCCGGGGATAGGCCTCGTAATCCGTGATGACGTCCCAGACGGCCCGCGGGGGAACCGGACAGTTGATCTGCGACTGCACGATCTTCATCGAGTCCTGGTCTGTGTCGCGCACCTTGACGACGATGCCCTCGCCGTCCGGATCCGGCGGCGGATTGAAGCCCTCGAGCAGGTCCGTGACGAACGGCAACTGCATGGCGGACGCAAGACTCGCGGCCAGCAACATTCCCGACCTCCTTCGCTGGGGGGGACAGCCATCCCAATGGTATCAGGACCAAACGTCCGTGGCACGGGATCTTGCGGTAGCATGACCGCATGTGGCTGACCCGTTGGTTCAAGCGCCGAAAGCCTGCCCAAGCCAGCGGCCGCGGCAAGGGCATCGTCAAGCCCGCACGAAGTGCCACCGGCTCCCTGCAACGCACCCCGACCGGCGGTCTGGGAGGCGCCTCCCGACCCGCAGGACTACTCGAGGTGGGAGCCGTCCAGTTGCGCGGTGGGGGGCCGCTGCCGGTCATGATCCGGCGTGGCCGCCTGGAAGATGCCCAGGCCTTCGCCCGCTGGCCCGAGCCTTCATGGTTCGACTGGGTGGGCCTCGCCCAGGGACGTCCCTCGGGACGTGACGTCAAAGGACACGTCAACTTCAATGAGCCCTCGAGCTTGTTGGTCCTGGAAGTCTTGGACGCCGCGACGGCCGACCAGCCTCTCTTGGGCGGGGTGGCCCTGGGCGTGGACCGCTCGGGCCGAATCCCCGTGCTCGAGGTCCGCTATCTCGAACGCTTGCCAGGATCCGACCTCAAGGGAGTTGGCAAGCTGCTTCTGGCAGCTGCGCTCTATGAGGCGGCACGGCTCGAAGCGACGCTGGTGCTGGATGCCTTGCTCAAATCGGGCTCTGACCTGTTCTATCGCCGCTGCGGCATGGTCGAGCATGGACAAAGCAAGGATCCCGGCCTGACCCGAAGGATGGCCTTTCCGGACGAGCAGCGTGCGCTCCGATTTCTCGACGAATGCCGCAGGGAGGGTCTGCTGCCGTGAGGGCGGCCTTCCTGACCTCCGAACGCACGCTTTCCGCCGAAGAACGCCGTCACCTCAAAGGGCGGATCACTTGGCTTCGCCGGGCGGGTCTGGCGGCGTGGCTACCGACCTTACTGCCGCTGGGCGCTTCCGTCAGCCTTACTGAACCCGGCTGGACCTTTCCCGCCGTCCTGGCCCTGTTTCCGTCGTGGTGGACGTGGAGACGCCTCGTCGAGCGCCGGAAGGTCATCGAAGGAGATCTGGCCAAGGGCAAGGCGCGCTGCGTCATGGGCCTGCTGGGCGGCAGCGACCGCCTCGAGGGCTGGGTGCCGGTGACTCTCGGCGGGTCCTCGTTCTGGGTCAAGGCCGACTTGCTGGTCGGCAAGGCCCAGGACCAGCCCATCACCGTGGAATTGCTCGGTCAGACCGGCATCGCCCTTACGGTGGATGGTCGGTCCAACCTGCCGGATTGGCGCGAAGGATGGCGGCATGACGTCCCCACCTTCTGACGGCAGGCGACGTATCGTCTGGCAAGACGCTGGCGCTCCTCCCGCCCCGGGCGACGACGGGCCCGGGCTCGCACGTCCCGTATCTTTCGTCCCGGCCGCGACGACGGCCTTCGATCCACTCGACGGCACTCCGCTCGTGCCAGGCGGACGCATCGTCCTGTGCACGCATTGTCATACGGGATATCACCCCAGTTCGTGGACCTTCCTCCAGACCCACAATTCAGGCGCTTGTGTCAACTGCCGGCAATCCAGCGGAATGTCGTGGCAGGTGCTTGGCCAGGAAGGCCAGTCGGCCCTCCGGTCAGGAGACGCCCAAGGAGAGCAGGTGCTGGCACTTGCCGACCTCGAGGGCTGCGTGAACACGGTGGTGGTCTTCGAGGGACGGGTCCTGGGCCATCAAGTCTCCCGGGCTTCCGGCACCCACTTCATCAAGTTCCATGCCAGCCGCAATCCATTCGACGGCTTCAAGCTCGTGGTGTTCAGCAGCGATGTGGCCAGATGGGAAGCTTCCGGACACCTCTTCGAGGACTGGGTGGGACGGTGGATCAGGGTGCGCGGCCTCCTGCGCGACCATCCCGCGTACGGCCTCGAGATCCTGCCCAAGACTCCGGAGCAGATCTCGCTCCTGGCCGGCGGGGGCGCGTGAGCGCCTCCTTTCCCCTGCCTCCTCGCGACCGGCACGCTCGGCATCGCCTGATTTCGGGCTGGGACACGGAGGCACTCTCCCGGACCCGTGTCGTGGTGGTCGGGGCAGGTGCCCTCGGCAACGAAGTCCTGAAGGGCCTGGCCCTCGTAGGCGTCGGCGAGATCCTGATCGTGGACCGGGATCTTATCGAGACCAGCAACCTCGTGCGCTGCGTGCTGTTCCGCGAAGGAGACGTGGGCCGGGCCAAAGCCGTCGTGGCAGCTGCGCGGCTGCGGGAACTCGCGCCGGAGACGCACACGTGGCCCCTCGTGGGCGACGTCGCCCTCGACCTGGGCGTCGCGACCCTCCGGGAAGCCCATCTGGTCCTCGGCTGCCTCGACTCGGTAGGAGCGCGCCTCACCCTCAACAGGCTCTGCCTGCAGGCTGGCGTGCCCTACTTCGATGGTGGACTTTCAGCCGAGGCCTGCCAGGTCAGCCGCTATGGCGATGGGACAGAGGGTGCATGCTATGCCTGCGGCCTGACGGCGGGCATGCAGCGTCGACTGAACACATCCCGCTCGTGTGCAGGCCTGCTCAAGGCCCCCGGCGGTGCACCCTTGCCGACGACGGCCGTGACGGCCGGCATCGCCGGGGCCATGCTGGTCGACCAGGTCCTGGCCGTGCGGTTTCCCGGGTGGACCGCCATGGCTCCGGGAACCCGGAGGACCATGCAGCTCCATCCGCCCGTGCTTCTCGACGATCTTCTGCCCATCCGCTCGGATTGTCCCGAGCACGGCTGCCTGCCCCCGTTCTCATCCGGCCCCGACCCGTCCGAGATTCTGCCGTCCACGTTGCTTGCGCGCGAGGGCATCCTTTCCATCGGGTTGCCCTTCGAAGTGGCAACCTCGCTCGAGTGCCGCGCCTGCAGGCACATCGAGGCCGTCCTGGTTCCCGTGGATCGCCTGCGCCGCAGCGAAGCCGCATGCCCCTTCTGTGACCACGAACGCTGGGTGGTGGGCACGACCTGCATCGATCCCCACAGTCCCTTTCTCGACCGGAATCTGGCGGAATGGGGCCTGACTCCGGGACACGTTTGTGAATTGCGGGGAGAGGCCTCGCACTGGCTCGCGTTCGGGGCATCATGGTTTGAGAAGGAGGTGCCCCGTGGATGACGACGTGATCACGGTGACGATCCGGACGCTGGACAAGTCACGCCAGGCCGAGGTCCGCTTGCCGATCGACTACACGGTCGACGAACTCATCGAGGCCAGCCGCCAGAATTGGCGGCTTCCCCGTGATACCGACTTCATGCTGCGCTGCTCGCGTCTGGGCCGACAGTTGCCGGCCAACGGCGCGCTTGGAGCTTGCGGCGTGCAGACGGGCGACCTACTCGAAGTGGTTCCCCTGCTCGAGGCAGGAGGCTGAGATGGAGGCCCGACGCCGACGCCTCGAGGCGGACGACCGAGCGCTCAAGACTCTGGGGGCGACTCGCCCGGGGCTCGTCGAGTTGCTGCAGTCCTCGGGCCAGCCTCCCGAAAGCCATCTCGTCCGCCTCCACATTCCGGGGATCGAAAAGGTCGAGGGCGATACGCCCGTACTGCGCCAGGAACACCGAGTGGAGATCCGGCTCCCCGCCAGCTACCCTCTGGCGCCTCCCGTCGTGCGGATGCTCTCGCCGGTCTTCCATCCCCACGTCTTCACCAACGGGACCTTCTGCCTCGGGGCACGCTGGCTGGTAGGAGAGAGCCTGGGTGACCTTATGCTTCGCTTGGTGGACATCTTGAGGGGCGACCCCGCGCTCTTTGATTTCGAAAGCCCTGCGGACCCCGATGCGGCACTATGGTATGAAGCTCACCCGGAGCTCTTCCCGTTGGCCGAGGCCCCCACATCCCCCGCCCCACAGGAACCGACTCCGCGGCCGAGGCTCGAGTGGAGGGAGTCCTGAAACCTTGATCGAGTGGCGTGAGACCCCCCCCGATCCGTGGGCCGAAGCCTTGACCGACCCAGCGGGCAGGCGTCGCGAGCTGGGCCTGACCTCGGGACCAGGCCCCGTGGTCCTCCACGTCGGAGCCCTCAAAGCTCTTGGCGACCATGGGAGAGACCATCCGCGCGAGGAGGTCGGGGGCCTCCTGCTGGGCAGAGTCCACAAACAAGAGGACGACGTCCTCGTCGAGGTCCTAGAGGCCGTGCCGGCTGCCCGCACGATCGGGACTTCCGTCCACCTGGCCTTTACGGCAGACAGTTGGGATCCCTTGCTCGAGACCGTGGCCACTCGAGGGGACGACGCGTTGATCGTCGGCTGGTACCATACGCATCCCGGACTGGGCGTCTTCCTGTCAGGAACGGACCAACACACGCACGGCCATCACTTCCGCCAACCCTGGCAGGTCGCGCTGGTCCACGATCCCCACGACGGCGCTACCGGTTGTTTCATGGGCGTGCCTGCGACACCTGTCGCGTGGCAGTTGGCACCGGAGCCTTCCGCCCGAACAGCGGCCGCGGTCAAAGGTCCCATCTCCTGGTCGAGGCTCGGCTTGCTGGGCGTCCTGGTCGCCTTGTCGGAGGTGCGGCGCCGCCTCAGGCCCCGTGCCACAGCGGCCGGTCCTCGAGCATACCCACGAGACCCTCGGCCGTAAGGACCTCACGCCCCGCGACCGCCTCTGCAGCCGTCACGAGCGCAAGGCCAATCCATGCCCCCTCTGTCGTGGACACGCTGCTCCCCATCCGGCCGATCTCACGCCCTTCGACGAACAACGAAGTTCCCGCAGGCACGGGCGCGGAAAAGCCGACTCCCATCAGCAGACGCTGGATCCGCTTGTAGTTGACCAGACGGGCCACCACCTCCTGGCCGAGGTAACAGCCCTTGTCCATGCGCACGAAGGGCCCCATTCGGGCCTCCCAAGGGTTGCATGCGGGCGGCAGGTCCAGATCGAGGTCTGGCCATCCCCAGGCCAATCTCGCCCTTTCTCGCATCTCCCCATCAGGCACGGTGTGCCCTGCCGCGTCGAGCGCTTCAGCCCAGGCTTCGGCCGTTGGGGCGGGGACGCACAAGCGGGACGCGGGCCACGCCGGGGCAGGAAGCGAGGCCACGAGGAGGGCCTCATCACCCGGCACCCTGTCGAGACCCAAGGCACGAGCGCAGGCTTCACCCGTCACGACCCCTTGCGAAACCGGGAGCGTTCCCAAGACTGCTGAAACCCAATCCTGGACAGGCTCGATCCGAACGTCCACACCCACGAGAAATCTCCTGAGGCCTTTCACGACCGCTGCGGAGCGGGTGGCCGTCCCGACGACCCACACGGTGTTTTCCAGGCCCACGAACGTCACGAGGTCGGTCATCTGGCCCTTCCAGTCCGTGATGGCCCCGAGTCGGGCCTCTCCCGAGGGGAGGGTGGAGACCTCCTGGGTGGTGTAGCCGTTCAGAAAGGTGGCTCGGTCCGCACCCTCGACGCGAAACAACCCCGAGGGCTGGAAAATCCCGGCAGGGGGGACGCTCATCACGGGCTCCGAAGTGCTCATCTGCTAGACTTTACCCCATCATGACGCAGGAGACGGTCACCTATACGTTCTGTTGCCGTCGCTGCCAACAAACCTTTGTCGTGACGGCGACGGACGCCAGCCCGCTCAAGCTCGAGTTGGCGAAGTGTCCATCCTGTGGCTGGACCCCGCTCGACAGCCTGGGGGAGCCCGACCCCACGCCGCCGCGACGTCGGCGGAAACGCGGCTCCATGAAGTTCGGGGGCGTCATCTGACGGAGATCGCCGTTCAAATCACGGGCCTCGTCAAGCGCTACGGGACCTTGGAGGCCGTAAGAGGCCTCGATCTCGAAGTGCCCCAGGGCGAGTTCTTCGGGTTGCTTGGCCCCAATGGGGCGGGCAAGACCACCACCTTGTCGTGTCTGGTGGGTCTGGTGCGCCCGACGGCGGGGACCCTGCAGGTCCACGGCGCCGATGTGGTGAAACAGCCGAGAGAGGCGCGAGCGGCGATCGGCCTCGCCCCACAGGAGTACAACTTCGATCGTTATCTGACCGTCCGCGAGACCTTGTTGTATTCGGCAGGATACTTCGGCATCCCGAGGCGGACGTGTGGCGAGCGTGCCGACGCTCTGTTGCGACGTTTCGACCTCTGGGAGAAGCGGGATGGTGAGGTGCAAAAACTGAGCGGCGGCATGAAACGCCGCCTCACGATCGCCCGGGCCTTGATTCATCGGCCGCAGGTTCTGGTGCTCGACGAGCCGACGGCCGCCGTGGACGTGGAGCTGCGCCTCGACCTCTGGAGCATGCTGCGCTCTCTCAGCCGGGAAGAGGGATTGACCATTCTGCTGACCACGCACTACCTCGAGGAAGCCGAGGAACTCTGCCATCGACTCGGCATCATGCAGGAGGGCCGCTTGCTGGCGCTGGGGCCCACCGGCAGCCTCACGGGCAGGGGAGAACGACAGGTCCTTTGCGTCACGTACGCCGAGGCCCCTGCGGACCCGGGAAGCGAGGAGCCGTGGCCCCGCCTCGAGTGGGCTCGAGATCGCCTGCAGGTCGTGGCACGTGATCTCGCACCGGCCGACGTCGGCCCCTGCCTTGCCCGGTTGTCGGCACTGGGCAACGTCCGGCATGTGGACCTCCGGCACCGCAGCCTGCAGGACGTCTTTCTGGAGATGACCCGCCGCCACGACCTGTCCGGAGCCCGGCCATGAACTTCGTCGGGCTGTGGACCTTGTGCCGACGTGAGCTGCGTCGGACCTTCCGCATCTGGAACCAGGTGGTGTGGCCGCCGATCATCGCGACGGTCCTCTTCCTCACGGTGTTCGTGATCGGCCTTGGACGCGCGGTGGGGCAGATGGAAGGCTTGCCTTACGTGGCGTTCCTCCTGCCTGGGCTGATGTTCATGCAGGTCGTCGAGACCAGCTTCGGCGAATCCGCTGCCTCACTGTTCATCCTGCGATTCACCGGCAGCATCCAGGAACTGCTCGTGGCCCCGTTGTCCCGGCTGGAGCTCGTCCTGGGGCTGCTGTCCGGCACGGTGCTCCGGGCGCTGCTGATTGCGGCGCTGGTGCTGGGGGTGGGCCTGCTCGTCGGTCTTCCCTACGGAGCGATGTTTCCCGCTCATCCCCTGGCCCTGATGGCCTTGGTGGTGGTGTTGTCCGTTTTCTTCGCCAGCATGGGCTTGCTGATGGGCCTCGCGGCGGAAAGCTTCGACCAGATGTCCATTCCACAGACCTTTCTGGTGACCCCGCTGGTCTACACCGCTGGCGTGTTCCTGTCAGTCCACCAGACCGGCTTGCCGGGCCCCTTGGCCCTCCTCGCGAAGCTCAACCCCATGACCCCCATGGTCGACATGCTGCGATGGGCCGTCACGGACCACGCGGCCATCCCCGTGCTGCAGGGATTTGTCACCGTGGTGCTCCTGGCCCTCGCGGCCGTGGCAGGCGTGACGATCGTCTTCCGCTCAGGTTGGAAACTGCTGGGCTGAGGACCACGTTCCTCCCAACGGACGACGGTTGTTTGACAGAGGCCTCCAGCAGCCCCTAGCATGACGTGTCCTTGGAGGTCGTCCCGTCCTCCCTCTTTTTTCAAGGTTCACTCCATGTCCTACGTCATCCTCAAGGACGTCTGCGAAGGCGTCGCCGACTGCGTCCCCGTCTGTCCCGTCGACTGCATCCACCCCGGCGAGGGCACCAACACCAAGGGCACCAACTTTTACTTCATCGACGAGGCAGTCTGCATTTCCTGTGGGGCCTGCCTGGCTGCCTGTCCCGTCGATGGCGCCATCGAGCCGGACTGAACCTAGCTTTACGTCCTGATAAATGGCCGCTGCCCACCAGGGACAGCGGCCATTTCGTCGCAAGGCCGAGGATACGGCAGGCTACATGCCGCTGTACACGGGGCCCCCGCCTGCCTCGGGAGCCACCCATGTGATCACTTGGTAAGGGTCCATGATGTCGCAGGTCTTGCAGTGAACACAATTTGAAGCGTTGATGACCAACTTGGCATGCTCACCTTCGACCGCGCTGACCATCTCATAGACCTGGGCCGGGCAGAAGTGTTGGCACGGATTACCGTACTCGCGGGTGCAGCGGTCATTACAGATGTCCTCCCGGGCCTCCTCGGCGATCACGAGGTGACATGGCTGGTTCTCCTCGTGGATCGTACCGCTCTTGATGACCTCATCGAGCTTGCGGAAGGTCAATACACCATCGGGCCGGAAGTCGTCCGCCGGCAGGCCGTCCGGATAATACTCGGCCAACGTCTGCATGCGGGTGTGTCCACCCTCGTGCCCCAATCCGCCGGTAAAGAGCCCCAGACCGCCAGACACGGTCACGAAGCCGGCATTGACCAACCCTCCCAGCAAGCCCCGCTCGAAGCCCTGGTGGAAGTCACGGACAGAATGCAGTTCCTTGCCGACCCACGAAGAGCGCAAGCGCTGTTCATAGGTGTCGAGGAGAGTCCTGGGGGCCTCGCCTCTCTTCATGGCCTCGAAGGCCACCTCGGCCGCGATCATCCCCGACTTCATCGCGGTATGGATGCCCTTCAATCGCATGCTGTTGACCAACGCCGCGCTGTCGCCGAGCAGCAGTCCTCCCTCGAAGGCCAAGCGAGGCATCGTGTGCCATCCGCCCGTGGGAATGGTCTTGGCGCCGTACCGGACGAGCGTGCCCCCCTCGAGCAGGTCGCGGACGATCGGGTGTGTCTTGAACTCCTGCATGGCACGATGGGGATCGAAGCGCGGGTCCTGATACTCGAGGCCCGTGACGAAACCGATCGACACGTGGTGATCGGCGATGTGGTAGATGAAGCTGCCGCCGTACTCCTCCTGACGCAAAGGCCAGCCCATCGTGTGGGTGACTTTGCCCAACTGATGCTTCTCGGGCCGGATCTTCCAGATCTCCTTGATGCCCTGCGACCAGCGCTGGGGATGACGGTCCTTATCGAGTCCCAAGCAGGCAATCAGGTCCTTGGCCAAGTGGCCGCGGGTGCCCTCGGCAAACACCGTAAGGGGTGCCATGAAGTCGGTTCCGGGTTGATACACGCCAGCCTTGGGCGCGCCTGCCCGATCAACGCCGCTGTCGGTCCCACGTACGCCGATGACGCGGTCTCCGTCATAAAGCACGGTGCCCACGGGCATGCCAGACGCGACCGTGATGCCCGCCTGCTCGACCAGACCCGACAACCAGCCTACGAAGCGGTTCAAGGACACGATGAGGTTGCCGTGGTTGTCGAGTGCAGGAGGCACCACAGGCAAGCGGAAGGACACATCTTCGCCCAGCACGAGCACCTCGTCGGAGGTCACCGGCGACTCCACGGGGCACCCCTTGGCTTCGAAGTCGGGCAACAGCTCCCGCAGGGCCCTCGGATCGAGCACGGCACCGGACAGCTGATGGCTGCCCATGTCCGTCGCCTTCTCGAGGACCACGATGCCGTCCTTGTCCAAGGTCGTCCCTTGTACTTTGCCTGCCGCGACATCGGCGTTGTGCGCATCGATCAACTGGGCAAGGCGCAGCGCACAGGACAACCCTGCGGGGCCGCCTCCCACGATGACCAGCCCCATCTCGACGACATCACGTTCCACGGCGAGGGCCCTCCCGAAAGCATCGACCGGCGGGCCACGACGCCTCGGCCGGAAAAGGTCACAGGGCCTTATTCTAGCACGGCAAGCGCACGGTCCCGGCGGGCCAGATGGACCCGCAGCAGTCCCACGTCGACCGGAGTGACCCCGGCAATGCGCTGGGCCTGACCGAGGGTCTCCGGACGGATTTTGGCGAGCTTCTCCCGGGCCTCGTTGGATAAACCAGGCACGACGGCAAAGTCGAGGTCGCGCGGCAAGGACTGGCTGGCCGCCGCGGCCTGCCGGCGGATGTCCTCCTCCATCCTGCGGATGTAGCCTGCGTACTTGGTCGTGATACCCGCCTGCTCGATCACATCAGCGGCATCTCCCGACCGCCCTCCCAACTCCCAGACCGTCTCCGCAGGCACACGGGGCCGCCGGAGCAGTTCGGCAAGGGTCACGGAAACGGTCAGACTTTCCTCGTAGGGAGCGAGCTGCGCGTCGACTTCGCGCGAGGGCCACACACGGGTCCGCTCGAGCCAGTCGCAAGCTTCGTCGATGGCCTCACGCCGACGGCAGAAGACCTCCCAGCGGTCGTCGTCCACCAGGCCCACCTCGCGGCCCAGCGGCGTAAGCCTGAGGTCTGCGTTGTCCCCCCTCAGGACAAGTCGGTATTCCGACCGGGCCGTCAGCATCCGGTAGGGTTCGGGAATGTCGAGCGTTGTCAGGTCGTCGACCAGCGTACCCAGAAAAGATCCATGGCGAGGCAAGATGACCCCTCCCTCGGCCCGGGCGTGCCGGGCGGCGTTGAGGCCAGCCAGCAATCCTTGCGCCGCGGCCTCCTCGTAGCCGGACGTCCCGTTGATCTGACCGGCAGTGAAGAGCCCCGGGCAATCCTTGACCTCGAGCGTCGGGCGCAGTTGCGTGGCGGGAAGCTGGTCGTATTCCACGGCGTATCCGGGACGCAGCATGACGACTCTGTCGAAGCCCGGCAGGGTCTTGAGCATGGCCAGCTGAACCTCCGCAGGCAGGGAGGTCGAGAAGCCCTGGACATAGATCCAATCCGTATCCAAGCCTTCCGGTTCGATGAAGAGACCGTGGGCAGGCTTGTCTGCAAACCGGTGGACCTTGTCCTCGAAACTCGGGCAGTAACGGGGCCCGGGACCCTCGATTCGCCCGTGAAACATGGGCGACAAGTGCATGTTGTCACGCACCAACTCATGAGTTTTATCATTTGTGTATACAAGATGACACATCACATTATAGCTACTGCGCTCAAGAGGCATGTAGGAAAGCGCGAGATCACCCTCGTCCCCGGGGGCCGGCTGCATGCGCGCGAAGTCGAGCGACCGCCGGTCGACGCGTGGGGGAGTCCCCGTCTTCATCCGTCGGGTCACGAGACCGAGGCGATGCAGGGCCTCGGAGAGCCCGCCGGACGGCGCTTCATCGATTCGGCCACCCGGTCGGGTGGCGGCGCCGGTATGGCAAATCCCGGACATGAAGGTCCCCGTAGTCAGAACCAATGCCCGAGCAAGGACATCCCCACCTCCCGTGACCAGACGCCAATTCGACCCCTCTGGACAAAAATCGAGGGCCGCCTCCTCGAGGACCTCGAGGTTGGCCGAGACGTGTCTTTGCATCCACTCGGCATAGCCGTGCTTGTCGCACTGCAGCCTGAGAGCCCGAACCGCAGGTCCCTTGCTGGCATTGAGCACCTTGGCCTGGATACGGGTGGCGTCGGCAGCACGAGCCATCCAACCACCCAGGGCATCGACCTCGCGCACCAACGTGGACTTGGCGGGGCCGCCGATGGCGGGGTTGCAGGGCATGGCCCCAACCGTGGCGCGGTCGGAGGTGACGAGCAGGACCCGACAGCCGATCCGGCGGGCCGCCATGGCAGCCTCGATGCCCGCATGGCCCCCCCCCACTACCACCACATCCCAGACACGGTCCATGGCTCCATGCTATGCCATGGGAAGCGCCCACCGGGAGGAACGCCCCATGTACCGCACCCCTGCATGTCGAATCGGCAGCGGCTACGATGTCCACGCCTTTCGCGAAGGACGCCCCCTCGTCCTTGGGGGGGTGACCTTGCCTGGGGAGACCGGCCTCGACGGCGACTCGGACGCGGACGTGGCCACCCATGCCCTGATGGATGCCTTGCTCGGGGCGTTGGCCCTGGGAGACCTCGGCACGTGGTTTCCGCCGGGCGATCCACGGTTCAAGGGAGCCAGCAGCCTCGACTTGTTGGATGTGGTCTCGGCCAAGGTCCAAGAGGCGGGCTGGATGCTCGGCAATGCCGACTTGACGATCGTGGCCCAGAGACCAAGATTGAAGGACTTGATCCTGCCCATGCGCGAGACCCTGGCGGCTCGACTGCAAGTGCCCGTCGATGCCGTGTCTCTCAAAGCGACCACTCCGGATCACCTTGGAGCCATCGGCCGCGTCGAGGGCATTGCCGCCCAGGCCATGGTCCTGCTGCACAAAGCCATGGATTAAAAGTTTCTTCAGAATTTGTTTCAACCCTTCCCGCAACTTCCACAGTCGCTATCCTCTTCTTTACGTTGGGTTAACGACAAAAGGCAGGTAGAGATGTTGCGGAAGGTCTTGCTTGCGGCCGTGGTGGCCGGTGTGCTGGGCGTGATGGGAACGGGCTCGATGGCGAGTGCCCACGACTGCGGCGGCGGCCACGGCAGCTGTCCCCTGCCCAAGCCCACCAAGGAGCCCAAGTAGCTCCGTGCGGCCACGCTTCGGCACCAAAGTGTCCCCCCTGCTGCTCCAGTTGCTTGAAGAACTTGGGCAGGGGCTGGACCAAGCCGGCGGACGGCGCCCATCCACGGAAAGTCGGGACCCGGACACGTGGGTCCCGGCCATGGACATCCTCGAGCAGGCGGAAGGATATGTCCTCATGCTGGATGTGCCAGGCATGCGCTTGGACGACATCGTGCTGAACCTCGAAGGGCGTCATCTGGTCGTCGGGGGAGAGCGCATGCAGCTCGAGCCCGAAGGAAGCAAGGCCCTCACGGCCGAGCGGCCTCACGGACGCTTCCGCAAGCAGGTCCCCCTTCCTCCGGATGTCGAGGCCGAGAGCATCCGGGCGTCTCTCAAGGATGGGGTCCTGACGGTCTGGTTACCCCGGGCGGCCTCGGCTGCCCCGCGCACCATCCCTATCGATCCGGCATGAGAGACACGCGTGCCCTGCGGGGCACGCGGCCTTCAGCCGTCGAGGCGTTCGACCACCACGGCGATCCCTTGCCCCACTCCGACGCACATGGTCGCAAGGCCGAAGCGTCCGTTCGTCCTCCGCAGGTGATGAATCAACGTCGTCAGAATGCGTGCGCCACTCATGCCGAGAGGGTGGCCCAGCGCGATGGCACCGCCCAGCGGATTCACCCGTTCCGGATCGATTTCAAGCTCACGGATGCAGGCCAGAGCCTGCGCAGCAAAGGCCTCGTTGAGCTCCACGGCATCAAGGTCTCCCACCTTGAGGCCAGCCCGGGCAAGCGCCTTGCGGACTGCGGGGACTGGGCCAACGCCCATGACGGCAGGATCCACACCCGCGACGGCCGAGGTCACGATTCGCGCCAAAGGCTGCACACCCGCAGGGGGCTCAAGCCGATCGGAGGCCACCAGCAACGCCGCAGCTCCGTCATTCAGACCGCTCGCATTGCCAGCGGTCACGCTTCCGCCCTCGCGAAAGGCGGGCTTTAGCTTCGCGAGGTCCCCCAAGGTAGTTCCAGGACGCGGATGCTCGTCCACGGCCACCTCCACCACCTCGCCACGACGCCCCGATACAGGAACCGGGACGATTTCTCCGGCGAACAGCCCCGCCTGCGACGCACGTTCCCAAGCCTGCTGACTGCGCAGCGCAAATGCATCCTGGTCTTCGCGAGAGATACCGTATCGCTCGGCGACATTTTCAGCCGTCTCCCCCATGGCATATGGATGATGGATCTTGGCCAGGCGAGGATTCACGAAACGCCAACCCAATGAGGTGTCGTGGACCTGAAGCTCGCGGCTGAAAGCTTTCTCTGCCTTGGCCATGACGAACGGTGCCCGGGTCATGGATTCGACCCCACCGGCGAGAAACATCCTGCCCTCATCGGCGCGAATGGCATGTGTCGCCGAGATGACCGCCTGCAGTCCGGATCCGCAAAGCCGATTGACGGTCTGGCCGCCAGAGGCCAGCGGCAAGCCGGCCAGCAGCGCCGCCATTCGGGCCACGTTGCGGTTGTCCTCACCGGCCTGGTTGGCGCAACCCAGGATGACATCTTCGAGCTGGCTCTCGTCGAGGCCTCCGCGCTGCATCGCTTCTCGCAACGCCAGAGCCGCCAAGTCATCGGGACGGACCGACGCCAAGGCACCGCCGAGTCGCCCGATGGGCGTACGGACCGCGGAATACACGAGAGCTTCGGCAACGGGCACAGGCGTTCAGGCTCCTTGAGGGTTCGGCTCGGCCGCCGACAGACGCTGCAGCAGCAAGGGAGCCGGACGGAAGCGGTCGCCCCCGAAGGCTCGAGCCAGAGACTCGAGGACGGACACCACCGAGTCGAGGCCGAGGGCATCCCCCCATGCAAGGGGACCATGGGGATGATTCAAGCCGAGAAGCACGCCTCGATCGACGATGGCCCTGCCTTCCGCCCCACCCGCCCAGCCCTCTGCCCAGGCGTGATGCGCCTCGTTGATGACTGCCGCCACGAGCCGACTCGCCACAGGGTCCATCCCGGGCAGGCAGGCACCGACATAAGGCCGGGTCCACCCTCTCCCCTCCGGAAGGATCTGCCGCCCTGCCCCATCGAGTTCATACCAGCCGCGGCCGCTCTTGCGACCAAGGAATCCCGCGTGGACCTGTTGCTGCTGCAGCACATGCGGGCGGAAGCGAGGCTCGCCGAACAAGCCGTCGAACACCGCCCGGGAAACCGCAAGGTTCACGTCGATCCCGATCAGGTCCATCAGGGTGAAGGGGCCCATCGGAAAGCCCACCGCCCGCGCGGCCGCATCGATGCCCGCCACGTCACCCTCGCCCGCGCCCAGCATCCTGACGGCCTCAAGGTAGTAAGGCCGAGCGACCCGATTGACAAGAAAACCAGGTGTATCGGCCACAGTCACGGTCTGCTTGCCCAGCCGAACGGCAAGGTCTTCTGCCTCACGCACCGTCGAAGGTGCTGTCTGTCGCGCCACCACGATCTCACACAAAGCCATGCGCGGCACCGGATTGAAGAAGTGCATTCCGACGACCCGACCCGGATCAGGAGCCGCCGCAGCCAGGGCCGTCACCGGCAACGCACTGGTATTGGAGGCCAGCAAGGCGCCAGGGGCCAGAAGTGGGCCCAGTTCAGCGAAAAGGGCCCGTTTGAGGGAAAGGTCTTCGTGAACGGCTTCGATCAGCAAATCGGCCCCGGCCATGGCCGCCTGTGAGACGACCGTCCGAAGGCGTGAGAGGACCGCATCGGCCCTATCCCTCGTCAGTCGACCCTTGTCGACTTGACGGTCGAAATCCTCCACGACCGCTGCTCGGGCCCGCTCAGCCACATCAGGATGCGTATCGAACAGCAGCACGTCGAAACCGGCCGTCGCCGCCACTTGGGCGATCCCCCGGCCCATGGTCCCCGCCCCGCATACCGCGAGGCGGGACCGCTGGGTCAAGCTGTTCAACGTGCGGCCGCGACCTCGGACTCCCAAGGTGCTGTCCAGTGCGGCACCTTGAGACCGGCCGCCTCGATGAGCGGATCGATCTCCGCCTTGAAAGCCCTGCGGACCTCGTCGTTATCCCGCTTCTTCAGGCCATATTTGCGATACAGGGCGTTGCGGCGAGTATTGGGCCGCCCGAAGATATTCATCGTCCGGAGGTACCACTTTTCAAGTGCCGCCTGCGCATCATCGCGGGTTGCAGGGTCCGCCGCCAACTTCTTGACCCAAAAATTGCCGTGACCGACGTGGGTGAGCTCTTCCTTGAAAATCAGTTCGATTTCCTTGGCCCAAGGCTCGTAGCTACACTCGAGAACATCCTCGAGCTGATGGCCGGCGCCGCGGTCCATGCAAAAATTGAACATGATGAAGTCCGACCACGTCTCGATAGGGTAGTAGAAGATGTTCACACGCGTATCGTCCTTGAGACGATCGGATCCAAGATCTGCCTGACCGTCCTCAAGCCGGAAGTTGTAATCATGCCTGGCGATGTGGGCCTCGATGTCCACGCCCAGCTTCTCGAGCAGCTTGTACATGGCCTTGGCGTGACGAATCTCGTCCTTGACGATGGAGGAAACCGCAAGCTTCTCATCGATCGTAGGCGCCTTTTCGATCCAAGGCACATAGCCCAAGCCGCCGGCCAGCTCGGAGTCGGCCTGTTGCAGCATCAGATTGCGCAACTGTTCGAAGTAGTCTTCCGTCATTTCTTCACGACGGGTGATCTTCTCTCCGCGTGCCAGACGCTCCAGCATCTCTTGCTCGGTGACCATGCGTACCTCCTCGTGCGACAGGTCCATTTACATTCTACCACCGCGGCTGCTGAGCGCCCCCACGCCGTTGACACGGAGAGAGGCCCCCCTCAGCTGACTCCGAGGCGTCGCGTCCTCAGGCGCCCGTGAATCGGGCCGGACGCTTCTCGCCGAATGCCCTGACGCCCTCGGCGAAGTCAGAGGTACGTGCTGCGGTCTGTTGCATCTGACTTTCGAAGAGCAACTGGGACGGGAAGTCGGCTTCCAGCGCATGATCAAGCGCCTTCTTGAGCAGACCCAAGGCAAGCGTGGGACCGGCCGCAAGGGCCTTCGCCCGCTCCATCGCGGTCGCCAGCACCTGATCGGCAGGAACGACCTCGTTGACCGCCCCCCATGCCAAGGCCTTGTCGGCAGGCAACTTGTCACCGGTCGCCGCGAGCTCGAACGCTCGTCCCGGCCCGACGAGACGGGTCAAGGTCCACGTGGCGCCACAGTCGGGCACAAGACCAATCTTGACGAAGGCCAGAGTCATGTAGGTCTCCCGTGCCATGACCCGCATGTCGCAGGCGAGGGCCAAGCTCACGCCCATCCCCGCGGCTACCCCCTGAATGGCAGCGATGACCGGCTTGGGCATCGCACGCAGTTTCTCGAAGATGGGATGGTACTTCTCCCGTAGCATGCGCCCCACCGGCAAAGAGTTGGCCTGTTCCGGATCCATCTGCAGATCCTGCCCCGAGCAGAAAGCTCGCCCTGCACCGGTGAGTACGACAGCCCGCACGGCGGGATCACGCTCCACGGTCTTGAGCACGGCCAGCAGGTCGGCCTTCATGGCGTCATCGAAGGCATTCATCCTGTCCGGTCGACAGAGGGTGATGCAAGCCACGCCATCCTCCGACCGTACGGCAAGGGTCGTGTAAGGGACCGTAGGCGAGGGCAGGGCGGCATTCTCGGTCACGAGGCTCGATCTCCCGGTCAACGACCGATGAAATGTGCAGGGCGCTTTTCGACGAAGGCCTTCATGCCTTCTTTCTGATCCGTCGTGGCAAATAAGCCGTAGAACCGCTGCCGTTCGGCATCCAGTCCCTCTGCAAGCGTGGTTTCGAAGGCCTTGTCTACCGATTCGGCAGCCATTCGCAGGGCCATAGGCGCCTTGGCCGCGAGGGTCCGGGCCAACTCGGCGACCTCGTCCTCGAAGACCTCGAGCGGCCATACGCGACTGACCAAGCCATGAGCCAGGGCTTCCTGCGCGTTGATCTGGCGCCCTGTCAGGATCATGTCCATCGCCAGCGCCTTGCCGACCGCCCGGGTGAGACGCTGGGTGCCCCCTGCCCCCGGAATGACGCCGAGGTTGATCTCAGGCTGCCCGAAGACGGCGTTGTCGGCCGCCACCAACAAATCACACGCCATGGCCAACTCGCATCCGCCCCCCAGGCAAAACCCAGAAACCGCGGCCACAAGAGGCTTGCGAACCCTTCGCAGACGATCCCACAGAGCAATGGTGTCCCGCGTCAGCATATCAACCGGGCTGGCTTCCGCCATCTCCTTGATGTCCGCGCCGGCCGCAAAGGCCCGACTTGAACCGATGAGCACCATCACCCGCACCTCAGGATCGGCATCAAGAGCCAGGGCCGCTTCCGTCAGGGAAGTCATCAAGGAAGGCGAGAGGGCATTGAGTGCCCTGGGCCGATTCAGTCGCAGCCATGCGATGCCTTCGGACCGGGTTACCAAAAGCTCTTCCGTGGAGAGCACATCAGGTGCGTGCGTCGTCATCGGGCCTCCTCCCCCATCCGGGCGAGTTCCTCGGGGCGTCCGAAGACGTCCACCAGTTCGGTAATCAGACGGTCCTCGTGCTCGGGCGAAAAAGCGACCTGCAGGCGCGCGGCCAAGGCCTCACGCATCCGCCGGTAAACGAAGATGGCATACATCAGGGCTTGTCCGAGCTCCGCCGGTTGGGGGCCGCAGCTGGTCCGCGCCAACGCAGGAACCAGTTCCACCGGCAAAACAGCCTCGTCTCGGGCCGTGGCATCTTCCGAAGCGAGGCGTCCGACTTCGAAGACCAGATCCCGCAGATGCTGCATGTGCTTGATGGCCTTCCAAGGCTTGCCCCGCTGCACGAAGCCGAAGGTCACCCAGAGATCCACCCAGAACTGATGGTTGATCTGACCCAGACGCTCCCAGGGCTCCAGCAGCACCTCAGGCTCGGGCACGCCGTCGACGTCGACCCGGACCACGACCAGGTCGGAAAGCAAGGCATCCAGGGACCCCTCTGGACGATCCACCCGGTACAGCGGCCGTCCCAGCGACTCGATGATCTGGTAGCGGTCTTGCGGGGGAACGGCACCTTGGACCTCAATCTCGATGGCAATCGCTCCGTCGGAACGCACCTGCCAACGTCGGACCCTCGGGTCATGCTCCAGCATGCCTTGAGCCCGGTGCACCAGTGCTTCGACGTCGCGCATCACGCCTCCCTCTTGGACAGCGGCGCCCCACAGTGCCCGCAATGGCGATGTCCCACAGGCAGGTCCGTCGCCCCGCACGCACCGCAGCCAGCGAACGCAGGGCCGTCGGGCAACTCGGCTCCGTGGCCGGCCGCTACCCGGTCGCGCAACCTTGCATAGTCAACGTGACGCTTCTCGACAAAGGCGCCCAAGCCCTCCGCCGTCTCGTGCATGCCGGCGTGCAGGGTAAGCCAGTCTCTAGCGTGACCGATAGTCTGGTAGTAACTGAAATCCTTCCAAAAGTCTACTTGTTGCTTTGTATACCTTACGCATTCTGGCAATTTATTGATGAGCTTATCCACAAGCAAATCAACTTCAGCATCAAGCTGATCCCGTGACACCACGCGATTCACCAAGCCCCACTCGAGAGCCTGGGCCGCGGGCACTTCATCGCAGAGCATGAGCATCTCACGTGCCCGCCGGTCACCCATGATGAGCGGCAGCCACTGTGTCGCCCCGGCCGCAGGAACCGAGCCCCGCGCCGGTCCCACGTGGCGGATGTACCCATCGGCGACGAGGACGGCGAGGTCACAGGCCATATTGAACTCGTTGCCGCCACCGACGACAAGGCCGTTGAGTCTCGCCACGCTGGGCTTGCCCAGGCGCCGCAGTTGCTCGAGAGCCGCCGTGAAAGCCCCCATCCACTTCCAGTAATCCTGGGGGCGGGAAAGGAACGCCGTCTGCTCCTTGACATCGGCCCCCGTGCAAAAAGCCGTCTCACCCGCACCAGTCAACACCAACACCGCCACGTCGTCGTCGAGCGAGGCATCCTCGAAGGCTTGCCGCAACTCGATCAAGGTCGGCAGGTTCAGGCAGTTGAGGACGGCTGGACGATCGATGGTCACGGTTGCACGGCGCCCCTGCTTGACATAGCGAATGTTGTGAAAGCCGAAGCTCTCGGCAGGCCGGCCCGCGAGGCGAGGATCAGGTGTCGTGGCGCTCATGCCCGAACGACCTCCGTCGCGGCAGGAGCCCACTGCTCGGTCTCGGCAAGATGAGCCGTCCACCCTTGGCCTGCGATCTCCTGGATGTTGGCACCGGCGGCCGCCCACTCGGGCGAGCGGGCCGCCGCCTTGAAGGCCGCCGCATCCTCGAAATGGACCAACGCCACCATCCACACGTCCGCTCCAGTGCCAACCACCTGCCGGGCAGGCTTGAGCACGTGGCAGGCCAACAACCCGGGCACCTTGCCAAGAAGCGGCAGGTGCTCCTCGCGGTAGCGGCGCTCGAAGGCCTCGGGATCCGCCGGGGTCGCATAGGTGGCCATGAACGTGTACATCGGTACCCCTCCGTCGCGGCCGCGCCTTCACGGCCGGCCTCCGTGATACGCCGGGGCTCGCCGGGCCGTCAAGAAGTCCATGACGACAACATGACCTGACGCGCCCCGCCAAGAGGATGTCAAGGGTACAATGGAACGGATGAAACCGTCTCCTTTGCGCGTCGGGCCCATGTTGCCCCACATCGACCTCGCCAACGCCATCACCCTGGCCGGTCTGTCGATGGGCCTGCTCGCCTCGTGGCTCGCCATCCAAGGGCAGCCTCACCTCGCACTCGTCGCCTTGGTCTGGGCCGGAGTGGCCGACATGCTCGACGGTCCCGTGGCGCGCACCTTGGTCCGGTCCGAAATGGCCGCCGACATGGGCAAGGAACTCGATAGCCTGGCCGACATGTGTTCCTTCGGTTTTGCACCTGCCATCATCGCCTTGCAGTTCGGTCTCGGCCAACATCCGCTTGCGACGCTGGCCGTGTTCGTCTATCTCGGGGCACCCGCCATCCGACTGGCCTACTTCAATCGCCAGGGTCTGGACGCCACGTCGGGCCGCGCGATGTTCACGGGCTTGCCGGTGACCTCGGTCGCGGGCCTTCTGCCACTGGCGGGGCTAGCGCTGCCCGTGATGCCCGACGCATGGCGGGTGCCGTTCCTGTGCGGCGTCCTGCTGCTGCTCGCCGCAGCGATGGTCTCCGGCCTGCGGATTCCCAAGCCGGGTCGTCGGGGTGTGTTGGTGGCGGGCCTGCTTGCCCTGCTCCTGACCACCTTCCATGCCGAGGCCGGGTACCGGCAGATGTTGCAGGACGGCCTCGTCCGGACGAACGCCAGCGACCGGCCGTGAACCCACCCAAGGCCCCCCCTGTGGCAGGCATGATCTATGACCGCCACAGCGGCACCTGGTTTCGTGAGCACATTCACGGCGGCTGGGCCGTCAAGGCGCTCTACGGGCCGCCCTTCACACTGGGGCTCAGATGGCTTCTGGCCCACGTGCCGCTCGTCAGCAAGCTCTACGGCCGCTGGCAGGAGCGGCCTGCCAGCCGAAACTCCATCAAGCCGTTCATGGAGCGTTTCGGCCTCGACCCCTCCGAGTTTCGCGACGCTCCAGATACTTTCCCGCACTTCAATGCCTTCTTTGCGCGCCAGCTCCAGCCTGAGGCCCGGCCTCTCGACCCGGATCCCGACCGTCTGATCGCACCGGGCGACGGCAAGATCCTGGTCTTTCCCAGCATCGGCAGGCACCTCGAGATGCCTATCAAGGGCGCCTCGGCCAGGCTCGAACAGCTGCTCGGAGATGCATCGTTGGCAGAAACCTACAGGGGAGGCAGTGGATTCGTGCTGCGGCTGGCCCCATACGACTATCACCGATTCCACTTTCCGGCCTCGGGTCATGCAGGGACGACGAGAGTCCTCGCGGGTCCGCTGCATTCTGTTCACCCCTTGGCCCTCGCCAGGGTTCCCGGAGTTCTCGAGGCCAACCTTCGCACCTTGACCCTGATCGACACGCCTACCTTCGGGCGCTTGGCCCTGCTCGAGGTGGGAGCGCTATGCGTAGGCTCGATCGTCCAGACCCATGTCCCCGGACCGGTGACCCGTGGGCAGGAGAAGGGGCATTTCGCCTTCGGGGGCTCGACCACTCTGCTTCTGGCCGAGCCCGGACGCCTCATTTTCGACGAAGACCTCGTCGAGGCCAGCCTCGCCGGCCATGAGGTACAGGTGCGAATGGGAACGGGCCTGGGCAGACGGACCTGAAAACCGCCCTCTTCCTGCCGCAGGTTGTAGGATCGCAACAGGAGGAACTCGCCATGTCCATGTTTGCTGCACGCCGCAAGCGTTTCCTCGAGCAGATGGGACACGGAATCGCCATTCTTCCGACCCGGCCGCATGCCGTCCGGTCGAACGATGTCGAATTTCCCTATCGGTTTGACAGCGATTTCTGGTACCTGACCGGCTTCGGCGAGCCCGATGCCGTGGCGGTTTTCGTACCAGGCCGCGAGGCAGGAGAGTTCATTCTGTTCGTGCCGCCTCGGGATCCCGAGCGCGAAGTCTGGACCGGACGCAGAGCTGGCGTGGAGGGGGCGCTAGCCCGCTTCGGTGCCCACGAAGCGCATGCCCTCGACGACCTCGACAAGGTCATCCCCGAGTTGCTCAAGGGCCAGGAAAGGGTGTGGTTCCCCTGGGGACGTGACCCACACTGGGACGAGCGAGTCCGGGGATGGATCGAAGGCCTGCGAGGGAAGACCCGCATGGGTCTCACACCACCTGCAGAGCTTGTGGACCCCTTGCCGCGCTTGCACGAGATGAGACTCTTCAAGCAGGAAGACGAAATCATCCTGATGCGGCGCGCCGCCGAAATCGCGGCAGAAGCACACAAGGCGGCCATGCGGGCCGCACGACCGGGTGGACATGAATACGAGCTGCAAGCCACGCTTGAATATGTGTTCCGGATGCGGGGCAGCCAAGGACCTTCGTACCATCCGATCTGCGGCAGCGGGGCCAACGCCTGCATTCTTCACTACAACCAGAACGACGGTCCCCTGAACGAAGGAGATCTCGTCCTCATCGACGCCGGCTGCGAAGTCGAGGGATACGCCTCGGACATCACACGGACCTTTCCCGTGAGCGGCACGTTCTCACCCGAGCAGCGGGCGGTCTATGACGTGGTCCTCGCGGCCCAACAAGCGGCCATCGCCCGCTGCGTGCCCGGGACAGCCTTCGATGACGTCCATGCAGCCGCCTTGGAGGTGCTGGTCGCGGGTCTCGCGGATCTCGGCATTCTGCAGGGAACCCGGGACGAGCTCATCGCCTCAGGGGCTTATCGGCCCTACTACATGCACAGGACCAGTCACTGGCTGGGCTTGGACGTCCATGACGTCGGCACCTACCGACAGCAAGGAAAATCGCGCACCCTGCAGCCCGGGATGGTCTTGACGGTCGAGCCTGGCCTGTACCTGGCGGCGGGGACGCCAGGGCTGGACGCACGCTGGCATGACATCGGCATCCGCATCGAAGATGATGTCCTCGTCACGGCCGATGCCCCGGTGGTCCTGACGGCTGGCGTGCCTACGGACCCCGATGCCATCATGGCGTGGATGGCAGGGGGACCCGCACCCGTTCTCGCTCTTCCCGGCCGCTGACCACGACCGGCCCTGCCGTGGGCCAGCTTTCGTACAGCTTGATGCCGCCTATCGCACCATCTGTCGCAGGGCTTGCGAAACCACCCCATCAGGACCGACGGCCGCAGCGTGACGCTCCGCGCCGGTGGTGGCCCATTCCTTGAGGGCAGCACGCCAGTCGGGCTTGGCGGCTCGGATAGCCCCACGGTGACGGGCGAGGCCAGCCTCGATGACCTCGTCCACCTTGCCCTTGATGCCCTTCTCCATCAGCTTGAAGACACGGTTGTGCCGCTGTAGGCCGGCACCGTAGATCTGAAGCACTTGCCTGCGCCGTGCCGGCTCCAGCAGCACCAAAGCCACATCCTGACGCTTGGCCCCTAGGTAGATGCGATTGTCGATCTGGTTACGTGCCGCACTCAAGGCCAACTCCAAGCCCTTGTCGTGCGCCCTGACCCCGATCCGCATACCCTTGTCGAGCGTACGAGTCGCCGCATCGAGTCCCTTGGAAGCAGCCTTGGCCAGTTGGGCCTTGTGGGCGGCCTGAGCGGCACGGACCGCATCGTCCAGTTTGTCGGCGGCCTTCAGGTGGGCCGCGACACCGTTACGGGCCACCTGCCGGCTGACAGCCCATGCGTCCCTCCCGACCCGCGGCAGGACCGCCGCTGCACGAGAGGCACCAGACGCCGCCCGCGGAGCCACCTTGGGTGCTACCTGTACCGCCTTGCCCAGAACATTCCACAGTCCCATGGACTTCTCCCCCGCTGAATCCCGGCCTCCCCCCGGAGACCTTGCAGAGGTTTTCGCCCTCGCCTCCAGCAAGTTTCCTATGCGGCGATTAAGGTTTGCTCAGGTTTTGGAAAGGACAGCCCGCGCCTGCTCCTCCAGATGCCAAGGACGCTCCGCGTACACGTCGTCGAACATCGTGGAAAGTTGCGGCTGCGGCGTCTGTTCGGCTTCCTCCACAGCGCGGTCGATTTCCTCTCGAACATCCTGCGCGATGGCATGGCATTCATCTGCCGTGAATCCGAGAGCTCGAGCCAAACGCGGCAAGGGATCACGTGCGCGCCAATCCTCCAACTCGCCTTCCGGCCGGTAGCGACTGGGATCATCCGAAGTGGAATGAGCCCCGAGGCGATAGGTCATCGCTTCGACAAGCGTGGGCCCCTCGCCGCGACGGGCACGGTCCAGAGCCTCGGCCACGACCTGATGGACGGCCAAGGCGTCGTTGCCATCCACCCGCACACCGACCATCCCGAGGGCGGGAGCCCTGCGGACGATGTCCCCCGCCGTTTGCCGAGCCGTCGGAACCGAGATCGCCCAGCCGTTGTTCTGGCAGACGAACACCACGGGGGCACGCCTGCGGGCAGCCACCGCCATGCCCGTATGAATGTCCCCCTCCGACGAGGTACCGTCCCCGAAGTAGGTGATGACCGCGCCGGGCTCGCCCTTGACCTGCTTGGCCATCGCGGCACCCACGGCCTGTGGGACTTGATTGCCCACCGGCGCACTCACCGAGACGAAATGAACCTCTCTAAAACTGTACTCGGGAGGCAGGTTGCGCCCGACGATGCTGTCCGCTGCATTTGCATACAGATGATGGAAGAGCCGCACCACCGGAATGCCCCTGACCAGCGCGAGGGCATGCTCACGGTAGCTGGGGAACGCCCAGTCTTCGGGCTGCAAGGCGAAGGCGCTGCCCACGATGGCAGCCTCCTGGCCCTCGGAACCGAGCCATGAGCCGATCCGACCTTGGCGCTGCAAGGCGATGGCCCGATGATGGATCTCCCGCATCAGCACCATCGTGCGGTACAAGCGACGTTGTTCGGCTGAGGACAACGCACCGTGGAAAGACCGTTCAGTCGCTGGCAGCATAACTGCGATCATAGCGCGTCAAGGCCGAGGACGGTCAGTGACCGAAAGGACACCCCCCACCGGATCGATCACCGGAGGCCCCCGGCGGACCGGCGGAAGGACGACCCCACGACGCCGCCCCGTCCCCGAGCCGGGAGCGTATCTGCCATAGCAAGGGAAAGGCCCGGCGGTCGAGGGTCGTCTTGAGATAGGCCACGCCTTCGGAGCCACCTGTTCCCGGCAGATCGCCGATGATCCGGGCGACCACGAGCACATGGTGGTACCGCCACTGCGACAGCAAGGCATCGAAATCGACCAGAGACTCTGCCAACATATACAGGTCCACATTGGCCTCGTAGTTCCGGTACAGCAACTCCAACGCCGCTTCGACGTCCTCGGCGGGGAAGCGATGCAAGAGCACCTCGACGAAACCTTCCCATATCGTCTTGCGGGAGCCGTAATCCGTCAGCCCCTGTTGCATTTCAGGCCGCTGGGCGAAGAACTTCATGTAGGCGTCATCCCGCAAACCCGCAAGAAACTCGAGTTCCCTGAACTGCAAGGACTGAAATCCGCTCGCGGGCTTGAGGATGTGGCGGAACTCGGCGAATTCCTGTGGCGACATGGTCTCGAGGACATGGATCTGGTGCAGCAGCAGCTCTTGCACCCGGGTCACCCGCCGCATGAAGTGATGGGCACGAAGGACCTTCCGCTCGGCCATGCAAGACAACGCCACCTCGAGTTCATGCAGCATCAGCTTGAACCAGAGCTCGTACGCCTGGTGAATCACGATGAACAACAACTCGTCGTGATGCGGAGGATCCGATTGTGGGTGCTGCAGTTCGAGCAGCTCGCGAATCCTCAGGTAGTCCCCGTAGGTCATGGCCTCGGGTCCGGGGGCGTCCGGCAGTCGGGGAGCCGTCATGGGGCGATGGTACCATGGGTCCCGTCCGGGCCCGTCGTCGGCGATGCGTGCCCCCTGTCCCGCGAGGAATCCCCCATGTTCCCGATCATCAAGGGCGACGCACCCCTGCAGGCCCACGTCGGCCTGCCCGAGGGCACTTACGAGGAAGAGTACGGTCGCAACGGCTTCTTCGGACGGTCGAGCCACCTGTACCATCGCCATCCGCCCACGGGCTGGACCCGCATCGAGGGACCGACGCGTCCCCGGGCTCTGAACGTGGCCGCCCTGACGCCCGCCGACCACGTCAAGGCGCGGGGGCTGCCCCAACCCTTCTTGCGCAATGCCGACGTCACGCTGTCCATGTCACGTCGCCGTGAGCCCATGCCGTTCTGGTTCCGCGACGCAGACCGGGACCTCGTGCACTTCATCCATCGTGGCACGGGCACGCTCGAGACGGACTTCGGCCCCCTGCGGTACGAGAAGGGCGACTACCTCGTGATTCCTCGGGGCATCACCCACCGCTGGGTGCCCGATGCGGGCACGGAGCAGCTGCAGCTGGTGATCGAATCCTCCACCGAGATTCGCCTGCCCGACCGAGGCATGCTGGGTCCGCATGCGCTGTTCGATCCCGGAGTCATCCGTACTCCCGACCCCGATCCGCAGGAGGCCACGGGGGAGTTCGAAGTGGTGATTCGCAGGCGAGAGACGCTGACATCGGTCTGGTACCCCTTCCATCCGCTGGATGTGGTGGCGTGGAAAGGGGATGCCACCGTCTGGCAGCTCAACGTGCGGGACATCCGCCCGGTGATTTCGCCGCGCTATCACCTGCCCCCGTCGGTCCACACCACCTTCCTCGCCCAGAACTTCGTCATTTGCTCCTTCCTGCCCCGTCCTTTGGAAACCGGTGATCCCACTGCACTGAAAGTCCCCTTCTTCCACCGCAACACGGACTTCGACGAGGTCATCTTCTATCACGACGGCAACTTCTTCAGCCGAGACGGGATCCGTGCCGGCTGGGTGACCTACCATCCCTACGGGATCCACCACGGCCCGCACCCCAAGGCGCTGGCCAACCAGCATCTCAAGCACGAGACCGACGAACAGGCGGTCATGATCGACACCCGCAATCCGCTCGAACTCCTTCCCGAAGCCGCTCACGTGGACTGGGACGCCTATCCGGAGACGTGGTCCCGCCAGGTCAGCCCTTCCTGAAACTTCTTTCAGGGCCGTTGTCGCACGGCACGTACGGCCGCGCGATGCTCGGCGTGCGTCCTACTGAAGACATGACTGCCGTCGCCGCGGGCCACGAAGAACCGCAAATCGGTCCTTCGGGGGTCGAGGACGGCACGGATGCTGGCCAGGCCGGGGTTGGCGATAGGCCCCGGCGGCAGCCCTTTCACCCTGTAGGTGTTGTAGGGGCTCTCGACAGCGATGTCCCTGAGGGTGAGCGGCCGCTCCGCTGTTTGGCGCCAGCCCAGGACGTATTCGACGGTCGGATCCGACCCCAGCCTCATGCCCGAAGCCAGCCGTCCGAGGAAGACTCCCGCGATGAGAGGACGCTCGTCGGCCCGAACGGCCTCGCGCTCCACAAGGGAGGCCAGCGTGAGGAGCTCGCGAGGAGTCAGGCCATGGGCCCCCTCCCGCACCAAAGGCCAAGCCACGGTCCCGAAGCGGTCGAGCATGCGCGCGAGAAGTCGCTCTGCCGCGCCGGTGCCCTCGGGCACATCATACGTATCCGGGAAAAGATAACCCTCGAGGGTGGCATCCCCCGGCAGACCAGCCAGCCACGGCCGGCCGTCCTTGAAGCGACCGGGTTGCCTCGCCAAATCCCCGAATCCGGCCCCGTGCCCCCCTCCCTCCTTGGCGACCAGCAGCTCGAGTCCGGGCAAGTCCGTTCCCTCCGGCACCGTCAACCGGCGCGGCACGACCTTCCCCTCGTCCAACTGCGCGAGAATGCCGCGGGCCCCCTGTGTCGCCTCCAGCAGATAACCGCCCGCCTTCCAGCTTCGGGGATCACCCTCCAGCCGGACCAGCCAGCGGAAGGTTCTCGCACTGCGCACCAGGCCCTCGTCCTCGAGTCTGCGGGCCAGATGAGCCACGGACTCTCCTCGCGCCAACTCGATCCTGCGGGGCTGCCGGTCGGGGGAGGCAAAGGGACTCCAGCTGTGTTCCAGCCATACGCCAAGGCCAGCTGCGAACAAGGCAAGACCAGGCAGACTCCAAACAAGCAGGTGGCGAGACCAGCGGCCGGCCCCGCGCTTCGCGCCACGTCTCCCCCCCCGGGGGCGCCGCAGGGTGCGAGGCAAGCGCTAGCCCCGGATGACCCGTCCGAGGAAGATCTCGGCGGCCAACTGAACGGTGCCTTCGGGGTCGCCCGCGGGTTCCGGCGTGCGAGACGGGGGTTCCGCAGACGGGGACGAGAAGGCGACCTCAATCCTTGCGGCCCCCGCTCTCCCCTCGTCTAAATTTTCCTCGACCCCTCCTGGTTTCTCGTCGACGACGTCCTCAAGTGAATCCGTCCCGGGCGGAGGAACTTCCTGCATCGGCACGGGCTGCGACGGTGCAGGAGGAACGGGTGCCGGGGGTGAGGCGGGGACGTGGGATGTGGCGGGGACGTGGGATGTGGCAGCCCCGACCGCCCGCGCCGGGGAGGAAACGGCACCGGCCTGGCCAGCCGGACGGCCTAAGGGCGTCTTGGCCTGCTTGTAGGCCATCAAGGCCAGCGTCGTCTCGCGATTGAAACAGCCCCGAATGATGTCCTCAAGTTGGCGACGGCCTTCTTCACCATCCTTGTAGGCGGCAAGTTCAGAATTGAGTACGAGGGTGACCCGATTGGCCACGGGATCAAGGGTCGCCGACCGCAGTTGGCCCAGAAGCATGGCCGACTTCGAGATCGCCAGCCCCCCCCTGCTGATGGCATCCTTCACGAGCACGGCCACGTCCTCGCCGCCACCGGAGGCGGGGGGAGCCACCGTGAGCGGCCGGTCCCTGCCGGCTGGCGAGGCAGGAGGCAAGGGCACACCCGAGGAAGGAGCAGCGGTCAGGTCTCTTCGGACGGCCTCCCCGAAGGCTCCACCCTCGTCATGCCACGGCACGCCGGCAGGCGGGTGATGGGGCGCGAGCGGGGTTGACGACGCCACAGCAGGGGGCCCAGATGCTCTCGTGTCAAGCGGTGACGGGTCGTCAGCCTGCGACGAGGCAGCCGATGAGGAAGCGTCTGCCACGACGGGCATCGTCTGTGTCGATGCGACGTCTTCGACGACGCGGGAAGACGCTGAGGGGCCGGCGGCTGCAGGCCGCGCCGAGGCCAATTCACCCGCGTCGCCTCCCCCTCGTGCAAGGCGCCGTTCGAGTCCTGCAATCCGGGCCTCGAGGGACGTCACCAGGCCGGCCAAGGCATCAGGACTGCCGGCCGCGGGTCCCACGCCCGCAAAGGGACGGGTCAGGCGCAACAACGCCACTTCGAGCCAGATCTGCCATTGGGGGGCCCCCCGCATGATGCCGTCGGTCTCGCGGAGAATCGCAAGGAAAGCATCCGTGAGCGCCTCAGGCGCCCTCAAAGCTTGGCCTCGCAAACGCTCGAGCGCTCCCGCTCGCCGTCCGGAGCCGTCGAGAGCATCGGGCGCCACGCGCAGGAGGACGAGATCCCTCGTCCACGCCAACAACTCCCTGAGCACGGCGCGATGATCGTGCCCGCTGGCCAGGATGACCCGGCACTGCTGCATCGCAACGGCCACGTCGCCTGTGAGCAGAGCCTCTCCCAAGGCCAGTATCGCATCTTCAGGCACGAGGCCGAGGGCCTCTGCCACATCGCCCAGTGCAATGCGCCGAAGGCCGGTCTCATCGGGCTCCACGGTCGCCGCCACCTGTTCGAGCAGGGACAGCCCGTCTCTCAATCCGCCATCCGCCCGACGAGCCAACTCAGCGAGGGCCTCAGGCTCGAGCTGCAGATCCTCGAGCCCCGCTACCTTCTCAAGCCGCGCCGAAAGGTCCACGAGGGGGATACGCCGAAAGTCGAAGCGCTGGCAGCGCGAAACCACGGTAGGGAGGACCTTGTGGACCTCCGTGGTGGCGAGGACGAAGGTACAGTGTGAAGGCGGCTCTTCCAAGGTCTTGAGCAGGGCGTTCCACGCCGCGTCCGAGAGCATGTGCACCTCGTCCACGACGAAGACCTTGGCGCGACCCTGCGCCGGGGCCATCTGGGCACGTTCCTGCAGGCTGCGGATATCGTCGATGCCGCGATTCGATGCGGCGTCAATCTCGATTACGTCCATATGGGCCTTGGACTCGATGGCCCGGCACTCCCGGCAAACTCCGCAAGGATCTGCCCCGTCGCGTCCTTCGGGGGCCCCGCCTACGCAATTCAGCGCCTTGGCAAGCAAACGGGCCGTGGTGGTCTTGCCGGTGCCGCGCGGCCCCGTGAAAAGGTAGGCATGGGTGAGCCGACCTTGGCGAATTTCGTTGCGCAAGGTACGGCTGATGGGATCCTGGCCCTCCAGATCCCCGAAGGTCTGGGGACGGTATTTGCGGTACAGCGCCTCGTGCCTGGCCATCACGTCCCATCCTACCATCCGCAAAAGTTCACGGAATCTTCGGAAATAAGGCAAGTTCCCGAAGCAAAGAGACGATTAAGCCAAGGTAAAATCATCCCACCGCCCCTTGTCTCGCGTGTCTCAGGAGCCTCCGTGAAGAAGACCTTATTTGCCGCTCTGGCCCTGATGGTGGCCGCCACGACCGGCTGCGGCCAACCTGCCGCGGAGAGCCGCCTTGGGACGCAGGGCACCCGGAGCGTCCGCAGCCTGGCCTCCTTCCAGCAGGGAGAGCGTCAGATCGTGCGCATCCGCTTCCAAGGCGAGCGTCAGCTCGATGCGCTGTCCTCGCTGGGGCTCGATCTCTTCGAGAACGTCGACATGCAAGCAGGTACAGTGGATGCCTCGGTCACGGCCCGGGACGAGGCCGCCCTGCGCAAGGCGGGCTTGCGCTACGACGTGCTGCAGAACGCAACCAAGGTCATGGAAGTGTCCGGCTCCTTCCAGCCCGGCTATCACACCGTGGACGCCCTCTATGCCGACTATCGCAGGTTGGTCGCGGCCGCGCCCGGCATCGCGCGCATCCAGACCCTGGGCAAGTCCCTGCAAGGCAACGACATCCTGCTGGTTCGCATCACCTCCAAGCCCGAGGCCAACCTGCCCGGAATCTTGATCGACTCCGGTCATCACGCTCGTGAGCTGCCGCCCGTCGAACTCAGTTTCCGGCTTGTCAGCCACCTCCTTGAGAACTACGGAAAGGACGAGCGCATCACCCGCCTCATCGACACCCGTGACATCTGGGTCGTCCCGGTGGTCAATCCCGACGGGCGCAAGAACGTCGAGGCCGGCGACGCTTGGTGGCGCAAGAACATGCGGCGCAACGCGGACGGTTCCCAGGGTGTCGACATCAACCGCAACTACGATGACCACTGGGCTCAAGGCAACCGCCGAGGCTCGGCAGATGACTTCCGGGGTTCGGCACCTGCTTCCGAGCCCGAGACCCAGATCATGTCCAAGGTCTTCGACATGAAGCGATTCAACCTCTCGGTGGACATCCACAATTACGGCGGCATGGTGCTCTGGCCCTTTGGATTCTCCAGGGAAAGGACCCGGGACGAGGTCACTTACCAGAAGATCGCCGACAAAATGGCCAAGCCCATCCGCTACCGTACGGGTTCCATCTCGCGAACGCTCTACAATACGTTCGGAGACTTCTCGACTTGGCAGTACATCAAGCATGGCACCATCGCCTTCGGCGTCGAGCTCAACGATTCAGGCTTCAGCGCGCCCTTCCGCGAGGTCGAGAAGGACTGGTCCGATTGGCGTGAGAACCTGTTGTGGCTGATCGACATCTCGGCGGACCCTCGTGCCGCTGCCGCACGCCTTTGAGGTAGACCGGCGTCACCTTGCAGACGGCCCCATTGCCCGGTCCCGGCTCCCCCACCAGGGAGCCGGGGCTGCTGCTGGTGAGCGCAGCGTGGCTTCTGCCCGTGCTCCCTGCCCTCTCGGCCCTGCTGCTGCTGGCCTCATCCGGCCTGTTGTGGTGGCGCAGAAGCAAGATGGCCTTGGGCCCTCATCCTGTCGGCCGATCCTGGCTCTGGCTGATCGGCGCTACCGTGGTGGCCGTCGCGTGCTCCAGCCGGCCCAGCCACTCGTGGCTGGCCTTGCCGATGGCGATCTCCTATCTCGCCATCACTTGGGGAACCGGTCATCTGCTGCGCTCCGAGGCATGGCGCCGCAGATGGCTCATGGCGATCTTTGCCGGCCTCGTGCCGTGGGTCCTTGTCGGCATGGGCATTCTTGCCGCAGGTTGGGAAGCCCGATGGTCCCTTGGAGGAGCCGAGCTGAGGCTGGGCACTTCTGATGGACGTCTTAACTCGGTATTCTTCCATCCCAACGTCCTCGCTGGATATCTGATCCTCACGGGTCCTCTCGCGACCACGCTCTGGCCACGGAGACCTTGGCGGACGGCGATGGCCTTCGGGATCCTGGGGGCGGGCCTCTTGCTGACGCGCTCACGATCGGCATGGATCGGGGCCGTTGCCGTCGTTCCCATCCTTCTGGCGCTGCGCCATAGTCTCGTGCCCGCAGAAGAGCGCGCGGATGCCCGCCGGGTTACCTTTGCCACACTGGGGGTGATGGCTCTGGGTCTCGGGCTGTCGCTGCCTGTATGGGGACCGCGCATGCTGACCCTCACGCAACCCGGAATCGTCAGCAACGAAGGCCACAAATTGGTCTGGGCAGCTGCGATGGACATGGTGCAGGCGCGGCCGTGGACCGGCTGGGGACCAGGGACCTGGCTGGACATCTACCCGAGGTTTCGCTATCCCGCCGAATTCGAGCACCTCTCCCACGCCCACTCGGTTTACTTGCACCTCGCCGCCGAATATGGCCTACCCATGCTGGTAGCCTTCCTCGCGATGGTCGTCAGTGTCGTGCGCCGTGCCGTGCGGGCGGTGAGGCAAGGCCCTGACGGCGCCCAAGTGGCCGCCTTGGCCTCAGGCGTCGTGGGCTACCTTGTCATGGGCATTTTCGAATTCACACTCGCCGAGGGCCGCAACAGCATCCTGTTCTTCAGCGAGCTGGGGCTGCTGCTTGCACTGACCCACCGTCCAGACGAATCTCGAGATCTGCAACGGCTTGCCATGCCGGACGGTGCGTCACCACGACCAGGGTAACCTGACCCTTGAGTTCGGCCACGCGGCGAACGATGTCATCCTCGGTAGCCTCGTCGAGTGCGCTGGTCGCCTCGTCCAGGACCAGCAGACGAGGTTGTCGGCAAAGTGCACGCGCAAGGGCGATCCTTTGGCGCTGCCCCCCCGATAGACCGGCTCCGCCGTCCCCTAGAACGGTGTCGAGGCCCTCGGGCAAAGACGCCACGAAATCGGCCGCACCGGCACATTCCAGGATCTCGTCGAGCCGCGCGGCGGAGACATCCTTTCGGTCTTCGACAATGTTCTCCCGCAAGGTGCCCTGGCGGATCAGGGGCTCCTGCGGCACCAAGGCAATGGTCTCTCGCCAGGTCACGGGATCCCAATGGGCCAGGTCATGACCATTGACCCGGACCTGACCGGCCGTGGGGCGCCGTAGTCCGAGCATCAACGCCAGAAGGGTACTTTTGCCCGCCCCACTGGGTCCCGTGAGCACGGTCAAGCCGCGAATGGGAAGGTCGAGGTCATAAGGTCCCAAGACTTCATTTGTCCCGGGATATCGGTACACCACTGCATGCAAGGCCAGCGAATGCAGCGACTCGCGCCACGGCCGACCGCCCTCGGGCTCGGCCTCTGCAAGTGGGACCACCGCGAGAAAATACAGCCGGTCCAAGGCCCCGGTGCCTTGCTGCAAACGTCCCCAGGCGTGGGTCACCTGCAGGACGGGATCGACGCACAAACCCAGGGCAGCCGCAAAGCCCAGCATATCGCCCAGCGAGAGATGCCCGAGGGACACTTCATACCCTCCCCAGGCGATGACCCCGCACACGGCCAGCATCTGCACAAAGGCCACACTTGGCAATTGCATGGCCTGCCACACGATGGCTCTCTGCCACTGGGCCCACTGCGACGCGCTGTCCGCCCGGAAGCGTTCCCGCGCTCGAGCCTCTTGCCCGTGCGCGCGTACGACCTGCATCTGCCGCAGGTGTTCCGTCACCCGGGCGGTCAGGAGGCCGCCTTGGTCCTGAGCCGCCACCGCCCAACGCCTCATCGCGCGGGCGAAACCCGCCAACAGCGCAGAAACGACGGGCAATCCGAGAAAGATGCCGATGGCAAGGCTCCAGGAGGTCCACACCAACCATCCGAGCGCTCCTGCAAGAACCAGCAAGCCCGGGCCAAAATCCGCCAAAGCTTGGCCAAGGACTTCTCGTACGACTCCGGCGTCTCCCACCAGCCGCGCAGCCAGGTCACCCTGACGCTGGCCATCGAACCACTCGAGCCGTCTGCGCTGCAGGCCCTCGAACGCTCTTAGCCGCAACTGTTGAACGGCACGAAGGGCAATATCGGCACCGAACCATTGCACTCCCGCGGTCAGGGCGCTGCGGGCCGTGAACAGAAACACCAACAGTCCCAGGAAGGAGAAGAGCCCTGACAGTGCATCCGGCCGACCCGCTTCCAGAGCGGAAAAGACCTCGGTCAGTCGACGAGCCTGGGGCAACAAGGCCAACTGCACCCCGGCCGAGGCCAGCGTCAGCAGCCCCAGCGTGAACAATCGGGCACGGAAAGGACGCAACAGGGGCCACCAGCCCCGGACCGATGCCTCAGGCACCCGGCTCGGAGCCAGGACGAGCCACCTCGCCCGTCATCGGTCGATCATCGTTCCAGACCTCTTCCAACACGTCCGCAACGGCCTGAGCGGCTCCTCTGTAGCCCATCGCCTGCAACAGATCGATACGGATCAGGCGACGCCGGTCGTGGTCGGAAAGCAACTCCAGCGCATGGGTAGCGGCCTGGTCGGGCGTAATGCCCCCCACGAGTTCCGGTGTCACCATCCGCCCCATGCGCTGGTTAGGCAGGGCAGTGAAACGCAGATGCTTCAGCAAGTGACGGATCAAGGTCCGCTTCACCCACGGACCGAGTCCAGGCACATTGCCCAGACGACCCAGGAGGCCTTCGAGCGGAATGTCCTCGGGCCGCAGCAGCGGCAGCAGCACCAGCTGAGGTACGCCCAGCACGGCCAACTCTGCCGTGTTGGTACCCGGAACCGTCAAGGCCAGGTCATCCACCTGCATCCCATCGAACTGCATGCTCGGGGGCACGATGCGGATGCGGGCTCCGCCGGGCGTAACCATGACGGCGTGGCCGGATGCCGTGAGGATCCTCGTTCCGCGAACCGCTTCAGGGCCTTCGTTGAGGGCAGAGGCGAACAGTTCAAGCGGTGTAAAGGCGGACTGATGCAGGATGAATTGAATGCTACGGTCCACGGCGTGGAGACGATCGACCACCTCGACCATGAACGGCGTGGCGCTGCGGACCTTGAAAGGTTTGCTACCGGGCAGCAAACCTACGACCAGAGCCGCAGGCGACAGCCCGAGGCGCTCGCGGGCAGCGGCAGGCGTCAGGGTCGGACGCACCGAATCCACCATCAGGTTACCGACCAGCACCAGTTTGGCCGGAGGTACCTTGCGCCCACGCAGGGCCAGATAAGGGTTTCGATCCGACAACATGAAACGGGTCACCGAACTGACCCAGCGTCCCACGGTTTCGGTGTAGACCAGCAACGGCCAGCCGGTCCTGCGCGCGGCGAGCACCCCGAAAAACTGATCACCGCCCAGGAACAGGACGGCGCCGGTTGGCCCGGGCAGGGTTCCTCCGGGCGTGCGACCCGTCAACAGGTAAGCCAAGGTCTGGGTAGGGGTCCACACGGCCAAGGGCATTCCCCACGACCGTATGGTCGCCGCCTCACGGCCCGAGGCGTACGGACAAGGCACCAGGGCGATGGTGATGCTGGCATCGGCAAACCGTTCGAGCAGCCTGGCCGCGACAGGACGCACCCAAGCGGCGAGCTCGCCCGGGGCATTGGAAATGATCAGGATGTCACGCGACACGGTGAGGGCTCCGCTCTGGGCGGGAGGCTCTCTCATGGTACCTCAAGGGCCACCTCTGCCGCCCAGTGCCGGGCGACTTCGGCCGGAGTCACCTCGCGAGCCAACAAACGCTTGACCCATTCATCACCCGGTCCGGGCTGGAAGGCAAGGCCCCGGTGAAGCAGATTGAGCTGACCGACGAAAGCCTGCGCATCTGCCTCGGTAAAGGGTGTACGACCCGATCGCCACGCGCCGTCCAGCAACTCTCGCACTCCATCGAGGTCCATCCTCCCGGATACCAGCGACTTCACGAGGGGATCGTCGGCAGCAGCAGGGCCCGGTAGATGTCCCGAACACTCGAAGAGGAGCTGACCGACCTGTTCACGCGCCGAGGCCACCGGGTCCTGCGCAGCTTCCGCACCGGCCGCAGGGGCCTCGCGGATCAAGGCCTCGAGCAGCTTGTCATCGAGCGTCAGACCAGAGGCAAGCATCTCCAGCGCCGCTTCCAGTGCCTGACCCAGGCGACCGGGATCGGCCCCCCCCATCCGCTCGAGCATGGCCATCAGGCGCTCGATGAGGTCCACGAGCAACCGCTCGAGCACGGCTGGACCATCAGCCGTAAGCCCCCCCCCGGCCGCCTCGATCCATTTGCCCAGCACCGCGACGAGCGCCGGCGGGACTGAACCGAGGAATTCGGCCAGCAACTGCTCGAGCTTTTTGCGAAGCTGGCCCTCGCGCTGACCGGTCACGAGCTCGCGTTGTCCCTGCTCGAGACGCATGGCCTCGATACGCCGGGCATTGAAGTAGGCACCGGCCATCAAGGCCGCAAAGAGATCGTCCCCGTGACGGGCACGAAAAAGCGCGAGGGCCTGACGGAGCTCGTCAGTCGAGGGCAGCAGGGGCCGCAAGGCCACCGCATCGCCCCGCAGGTAGGGATAGTCCGCAAGAAAACGTTGCCAGGCCTTTTGCCAAGCCTCGAGGAATGCCGCCGCATCGCCGTCGGCCCACAGCCCCGACCAGAAGGCTTCCTCCGAACCGGCCGCCAGGTCCCGGCCAATGGCTCGCCGGAAAGACGCACGCAGGGACCGGGAAGCGAAGGCCACCGCCGCCTTCGAGGCCTCGAAGTCGGGAGCGACGGCCAGTCTCTCGGCCAGACCCAGGTCTTCGGGAGAGAGACCCTCGAGGCGCAGGACTCCGCCGGCATCCTGTACCAGCTTGGCCATATCGCCGCCGACGACCTTGGCCATGCGATCGACCACGATGTTGCGAAAGAGGAGCGCTTGTCGGTCACGCATGGTGGCCGCCGCAAGGCGCCCCCGGAAGGCCTCGAGCTCCTGCGGTTCGGGGGGACGTCCGAAGACTTCGGCGAAAGAGGCCCGTGCTTCCTGGCGAACCGACTCCGGCAGAGGGGCGGTTCGTCCTTGCAAGGGAGCCGTTTCGAGCGGTGACGTCCCCGCCGCGCGGCGCGCCACGGATCCCCAGGCATCCGTGCCCTTGAGTGCACGGTTCACGTCTTCGGTAGAGACATATCCAAGTTCGACGAGAATTTCGCCGATTTTGGCCTCGCCAAGCGACTGGGCCGCAAGCGCCTCCTGCAGCTGTTCACGGGTGACTCGTCCTTGCGCAAGCAGCCGCTCTCCGAGCCGCCGTCGAGCCTGCACCAACCCCTCCTGACCTGCACCTTCCTGAACGCGCAAGGCCTCGTCGAGATCCTCGCGTGACAAGGCGCCCCGCTCGACCAGTACCTCACCCAGACGCAGGTTGAGCTCCTGCTGCTCGCGCAAGGCCACCTCGAGCGTCGCGGTATCGAGCCTGCGCATTCGCAGGAGGATCTCGCCCAGAGGCAGGCGTCCGCCCGGAACGACTCCCTGTGAATCAAGAGACACGTCAGCCCCCCCTTACATGGGTGTACCCACGGCCGGGGGGTGACGCCACCCTAAGGTTTGGCTTCGACCTCGATCCGATCCTCGTCGATCCTGAGGCGGCCCCGCGAGGTCACGAATCGGAACTTCGGATGCAACAACTCCAGCCGGCGGCGTACAGGCCACATGCCCGGCACGCGAGCCCATGGCCGCCCATCGAGCAGGATGCGCAGGGAAGTGGGATCCGCCCGCAGCACGACCCGGCCGAACGTCCAGCCACGCTCACCGCCGATACCGAGCACAGGCAATCGCAGGACATCGAGGGACCGATCGCCGTGTTCGTAACGCAAGGACATCAGCCCCTCGAGCAGCACCGTCCGGGCATCGATAGGCAACGGCAGACGTGCCGCCGGCGTCCACGTCAGCCCCTTCCGCGGACCACGAGAACGAACTCCGGATGGGGCAGGCAGCTGGATAGCAATGGTCACGCCGGGCTGCATTTCGAACGCCGACAAGCGCTCGGCACGATCCATGGCTCCCCGTCCCCATCCCACAGGCGACGGGGGCAGGTCTCTCCACCGGGAGAGCAACTTGGGCAAAGGTCCGTCGGGCAACTCCAACACGGCGGCCAACGCGGGAACGAGGGACTGGTCCCGTAACGCGACGGCCGGCCAGTCTGCCACTTTGAGACGCTCCAGAAGGCGAGCCTGGGCCAAGGCCGTCACCAGGAGCCGCTCGGACTCTCCTGCCCGTCCAGGCAGGGGTGCCGCGCAACGGCTGCGCAGCCATCCTTCGTGTTCGAGTTGGCTCGCGTGACGCCAGGCAGGCCAGCCGCCCATGCCTTTGCTGCTGCGCCCGGCCTCGGCAGCCTGAATCCGCGCGGGCCAATGGCGGATCAACGCCCGCAAGACCTCTCGACGTCCCTCGGCTTGCCGCAACTCATCGGACATCCGTGCTTGCCGCGCACGGCGGGCAGCGACAAACGCGCCGAGCGCCAGCCTGGCACCCGCCTCGTCCGGCGCCGCGAGCGCCGTGCCCAAGGCATCCATCTCACGGGAGACGAGTTCGGAATCCGAGACGGACTCGCGCCCCGCGGGACCTCCAAGCGCCCGGGTCCAAGGAGCCACCTCCCGCACCCGGGCCGTCAACCCGAGCACCAGCAACGAGGCGGGAGAGGGACCGGTCGGAAACAGCGTCGGAAGGAGATCATAGGGTGCAGTGGCCAACCGCACCCCCCCGTAACGCGTCTCGAGGGCAGAGGTCTCGAGATCCGAGGTTTGTCCCGCTCGCCACTGCACGGCCACGCCCCCCGGACGAGACGCCTGCGCACGCCGGAAACCCGGCAACAGCGAACGCACATGGAAGACCATCGCCATGCGCGACGGATCCACCAACAGCAGAGGCGTCCGCACGAAATCGAAGGCCAAAGGCGCGGGTATGCCTGCGGCCTCCACCATCCTCTCGGCCTCAGCCACCCACGCGATCACGCCACGATCGCGCTCCGTCAAACCCGTGGGCGACGCAGCCCACACGGGCTGTCCCAAGGACCCGAGTCCAAGCGACACCACGACCCAAAGCCCTTGGCGAACCGAGCCACGCAGCCGCACGCCAGCAGCCCAAGCTGACTTTCCGGGCTTCCCGGAGGATTCCATTGCCATCAGGCCCACCACACCTGCAGCCTAGCAGGTCCTGGGCCGTGCGTCAGGGCTGTGGCTCCGGCCGGGCCACCTCAAGCAGCCAGACTCGGTCCAGCCCCCCCTCGCCCCAAATCACCTTTGCCTGCCAGCGCCCTCTGCGCCACACTGCATCCAGCGTCGGCCCTGCGGACCCCGAGGACCGGAATCGCAGGCCATCGGGCTCCTGAACGGCCGTGACCCGAATCAGGTGGTCTCCCAGCCTGACGCGCCAGACATCTGCCCCTTCCGGCTCGAACGACACGACGAGATCGAGGCGTCCGGGCTTGCCGTTCTCCCGCAGCAATCCTCTCCAAGTCCATGTTCCGCCAGGTCCCTCGGGCAGAGCATCTGCGGCAGTCGCCACGACCTTGCGGGAGCCGACCTGAGCGCGCTGCTGGGTGTCGGACCGCCCGCCGTCCCGGGCACCAACCGGGCCTCGGCGTGTCGCTCCCCCCACGACCAACATCCTGTCGTCAGAACCACCGGTCACGCCCACCGACGCCGACGGTGCCCTCAACTGGCGCCTGACCTCCTCCAAGGGCCTCCGCCGCAGCTGAATCTCGCTGCCGACGACGTGCTCCTCGACCCGCTCCCGATCGACCAACTCCTCGACCCAATGCGGATCCACGCGCCGGGTGACCCAACCGTAGACAGGCTTCGCCTCGAGGGCGTCCAAGTCCATCTCGACACCAGTCTGGGTCCAAACGGGTTCATCGAAGGGGCGATTGACCTTCTGGGCCTCCCGCCACCTGACAAGACGACGCTCGACGGTGTCGACCCTTACCGTGAGCACTTCCACCGCACGGTCGACCTGGTGGACGACCCGACGGCCGCCTACCAACTCCACCCGCTGCTCACGCGACCGCTCGACCTCTCGGGAGAGAGGGGTCTCCACCACGCGAACAGAAGCGGCCCGCCCGTCGGCAAACGCCGGGAGACCACACCAAGCCCACGCCACGAACGCCAGGGATATTGCCAGCTGTTTCACGACCACTTCCCTCGGGATCTCGCCAAGGGTGCTGAAGTAGCTGTACCCTGAAACCGCGCCAGCACCACATTCTTGCGGAGATTTGCCGTGGCGGAGCTTGAACTTGACGCTTGGCAGCGTGAAGTCGATGCCTGGGTCCGTGGACACGGCGGCTACTTTCCCCCGCTCGCCCAGGTCGCCCGCCTGACCGAGGAAACAGGCGAAGTGGCACGCGCCGCCATGGAACGCTGGGGCGGGAAGACCCCAAGGCCGGGCCGTGATCCGGCCGACCTCGGGTCGGAGCTTGGCGACCTCCTGCTCGTGGCCGCTTGCCTCGCGACGCAGGGAGAAGTTTCCCTCGCGGATGCCGCCCGACGTGCCCTCTCGAAAGCTCGAGGACGCGACAGCGGGCGTTTCGAAGACCTTGGCGGGACGGAGAACTAGCCGAGGTCGTCCGCCTCGCGCAGCCAGCCGAGAGCCGTTCGCTCGCCTTTACCCGAAAGCAGCTCGAGCAGTTCGCTTGAGGCTCCGGCCTGAAGCAAGCGAAGACGTCCCATGGCCTCGTGATGTCGATGGATATGTCGGGCCCACGCAGGACCTGACGATCGGTCCGTCGCCTCGCCAAGCACGGAGTCCGGCACCATCACGCACCACGTCCGCCAGAAAAGTCCGAACTCCTTCGGCTTGCCCACGTCGTGCAACAAGGCGGCCTGAAGGATCGCTCCCGCCCCCCCCTTCAGCTCCACCCTGCGCGCGACCCTGAGGGCATGGCTGCGATCAGGCGCCCCCATCCCGGCAAAGATTGGAGCCAAGTCAGCGGGGAGGACCCGCGCCGCCCACCGCACGTCCTCGTCACGAAGGCACGGCCACAGGTACCAAAGGCCCTGCCTGATCCGGAGCACGGCTCGCCAAAACCGTTTCAGGGCGTGACCTCAACCAACCAGGACAGGGCCGTGCGCAGAAGCCCGCCCAGAAGTTGCTGTCCTTGGGGAAGGAACACCAGCAGGACGAGCGCGACCACCCCATAGGGCACGAGCTGGTGCATGGCCGGTCGCAGCCGTTCGGGAAGCAGGCCGCGCAAGATGCCCGCCCCGTCGAATGGCGGAATGGGCAGCAAGTTGAACACCGCAAGGTTCAGGTTCAGCAGCAGCAGCGTCTTCAGGACCTCGCCCGTGGCCTCGGCCGTCGAAGCCGTAGGAAGTTGCAGATGCTTGAGCCCCAGCAACGAGAGGAACGCGATCAGCAAGTTGGATAACGGACCAGCAGCCGAAACCAGGGTCGATCCCCACCGGCTCAGGCGTCCCTCGTCGACAGGCACGGGCCTGGCCCAGCCAACCGGAGCGAACAGGAGCATCAGCGTGCCCAGCGGATCTAGATGCGCGAGCGGGTTCAGGGTGAGCCTGCCGAGCCGGGCCGAGGTATCGTCGCCCATACGCAAGGCAGCCCAAGCATGAGCCGCCTCATGCAGGGTGATGGACACGATGAAGAGTGGAAGCTGCAGCGTCAGGCGCTCCAGAAGATCCTGACCGCCCGAGGCACCCGTGAGAAAGCCGAACACGGATCAGGACTCCTCGCTCGAGGTGACGAGGCGTCGGGCCAGGTCCTCCTGCTCGGGTGCCGACACGGCCGTGCCATCTATCAGCGCCGCCCGGACCTGCCGCAGGACCTCGCCGGTTCGGGGGCCGGGCGGCAAACCGACCGCACGCAACCAGTCCCCGTCGATCGCCACCTCGAGGCGTCGATGCTGGAGATGTTCGTCCAGCAGCGGCAGGAGATCTTCAGCGTCGGCCAACAGGGCGAGGAGGGCCAAGCCAAGCCGTTCGAGATCGGCCAGATGCTGATACCGCTCGCTCGGCGGCCTGCGGGTCCAGCCATGGTGTTCCTGCTCGAGCCGTGCGTGACGGGCAAGCGAGGTAGTCAGCCGATGCTGCTCGCTTCCGGGCAGATTGAGCCGAGCCAGCGCCTCGCCTCGAGGCACGGGATCCAACTGGGCGGCGACCACCCCAAGCCCAAGAAGGAGGCGGGCCTCCGCGACTTCTTCCCCCTGCCGCACCAGCCAGTCCGTCACGGGGCCGAGACGTTCAAGCAACCTTGTGGTCGGACGCCAACCCGCCAGCCCGCCTGCGACGAGGCGCCACGCATCCAGATCGGCGATCGCGGAAAGCCCTACCGCCGCCTCATGGACGGCGAAAAGCTTGCGCAGCTCGTTTTTAAGCCGTTCCCCCCCGACGCCGTCCAGCCTGCCCGACGACGTGGCATACCGGGCAAATCCTTCCGTCTCGGGATGGAAACGCAGGCCGGTCGAAAGTGCGAACCGAATGCCACGCACGAGCCGGGTCGGATCCTCTATGAAGCTCAGGTTGTGCAAGGTGCGAAGATGCCCAGACTCGAGGTCCTCGACCCCACCGAAGAAATCCACCACCTCCCCGAAACCCGGACCATCAAGCCGCAACGCCACAGCATTGACGGTGAAGTCACGACGCCCGAGATCGTGCCGCAGGCCTGCGGCGTGCACCTCGGGCAAGGCCCCCGGTTGCCGATAGGTCTCGCGTCGGGCCGTCGCCACGTCGATGCGGCGCCCGTCCGCCAGGCGAAGGGTGGCCGTTCCGAAGGCCGGATGCCGCACCACCTCGGCACCAAGACCCGCAGCAAGGCGATTGACCAGAACATCGGCGGCCCGGTCGGTCATCAGATCCAGGTCATAGGTCGGTCGCTCCAGCAGGAGATCACGCACGGCACCCCCCACCAGATACAAGGGTTGTGGTCCTGCAAGGACACGAATCCGCTCGAGCAGGTTCAGCTCTTCCCGCGGCCACAGGCGCCTCAGGCGTTCCGCAAGGGAGGAGGGGCGCCAAGCGGACGGAAGATCACGGGCATACAACAAGCCCATGACATCCGAGCGGGAGACGATGCCCACCACCCGGCCTTCATCGACCACCACGGCCTTGCCGGGCCCCGCCCCGAGGACCACCGGGAGGAGAGCGTCGGCCCCGGCTCCCGGTTCCAGCAGTGGCGGACAGGGCGACATGACCTCGCGGACCGGACGCTCGGACAGCCCGTGCTGGACGGCTCGGGCGACATCGGGCCGCAACACGAGACCGATGGGCCCTCCTGCGGCATCCACCGCCACGAGACTGCCGTGAGGATGCTCGGTCAGGATGTCCCAGGCTCGGCCAACCACGTCCGCCACCTCCACCGTCCGCACCGGATGACTCATCAGGGAGCCGACGGTCACCGTGGTGGCCAAGGGGACACGCAGCACGGCTTCGGGCCCCTGGGACGACCAGCGTGAGGCCAGGGACCTGTCGGCTCCGGCCTCGAGCAGACGTCCGAGCGCCTCGACCTCTGCCCCTCCAGGATGCCCGCCGCAGCCGTCGAGCACGGCGATGTACAGGAGCGTCGCCTCCATCGGGGAGAGTGGAATGCCCCGCTCCAGCAAACGCGGCAGCAAGCCCGCCGTAAGGGAGAGCGCTCCGTGGGGCAAGGTCACGACCCGCGTCGCAGCCCTTGCGGTCAGGGCCTCGGGCATTTCGGGCGGGAAGCCTTCGGGATGCCACACCACCACGTCTCCCTCGTCAGGCACCCCCGGTCCGGACAGTCCGAGCAAATCCGCATGCATGCGCAGCAGAGGCTCGAGGGCTGGCGGCACGAGGGTCGGAGGCACGAGCACGGCTTCAGGCACCATCCGGCGAATCACCAGTGCCGCGCCAAGCCCGTCGGGGGAGACAGGGTGGATCAGGATCGCCTGGGTCGTCATACGGGGTGCACCTCCGGTCGAGACACCCCCATGCTACCTCCAGCGGATTCACCGGAAGGCTCGCCGTCATGGCATGCTTGGATGAGGGCAGGTCCTCGGGCGACGATGGTCTCGGAAGGCGACCCGCCGCCTCCGGTCCATCCCCGATTCACCCCGCGTGAGGTCTCTGAAAATGGTCAACTCCGTCGTGCTCGTAGGTCGTGCCGGTGCAGATCCTGAGGTCAGGGTCTTCGAACCGTCTGGCGACACCATTGTCAAGTTCAATTTGGCGGTCAACCGTCCTGTGCGCCGCCAGGAAGGCGTCGAATCCACGGATTGGTTCCGGATCGAGCTGAGAGGCCGACAGACCGATGCGGCCGCCAAGTTCATCCGCAAGGGCGGGCTGGTAGGCATCCAAGGACGCCTCGAGCTCGACCGCTACAAGGATCGCGAGGGCCAGATGCGCGAGACCTTCGTCATCCGCGCCAACAACTTCCAGCTGCTCGGCAGTCGCAACGACAAGCCTGCTGGGGACTTCTGACCCCCCATCCGGGAGGATGACGGTGGCCTTGCGGATCATCGCGGATAGTCTGACCAACGCGGCCGAAGCCTTGCTTGCCTTCCATCAGGCTGGCCTCGACACACGAATCGATACCGGCGAGAGCAAGGAAGACGCCGCCGGATGGGTCGTCGCCCAGGCGCTGGGCGTGGGGGAAGTTACTTCAGAAGGCGTGGTCCTTGCTCTGGGGCCACGCCTTTTGCCCCAGCCCCCGATGATGGTTTTCGACGGGTCAGGACTGACCCCGCTCGTGGCCTTGGTGCGCGAAGTCCTGAGTCGCAGTCCGGCACGCTTGGCCCTCCTCACCACAGGCCACCCCGCCAAGGCCTTGAGCACGATGGGGGGGTATGCGCTCGACGGTGGCCTGCCCGTCAGCCTCACGGAACGAGGGCGGCCAGCCTCGGGCCCGCCACCCGATCCTTATCTTCCTAGCCGGTTGGCCGAGGGCGGACTCAGGGTCTGGACCCTCTCATGGAGCGAGTTGCAGCGAGGTCCCGAGGCCACCGCGGCACAGTTTCTCGCCGCCTCCGCGGCGGAGGCTCAGGTCATCGTGGCGGATGCTGCGGACAGCCGGGATCTGGACCTGCTCGCCCATGTGGCCCTTGGTAGCCCATTTCCCGTGATGCCGGCGGGAACTGCGGGTCTTGCAGCCGCGTGGGCAAGAGCCCTGGCCCGACGAGTCGTCCGGGTCGGCCCTCCGCGGTTGGCCGACGCTCTCGCGCCGGGGACCGTGGCTTCCGTTCTGGATGCAGAGGGACTGCCCGATCCTCAACGATTGCGGCGGCTGCTGCCCGGTCACAGGCCTGTGCTGAGCCTCTGCGGTTCGGTACGCCCGAGCGCTCTCGAGCAGGCGACCCATGCCGCAGGTTCGGACGGTCCGCTGGTACTGGATGCCTCGGCCCTGCTCTTCGACGAAAGCCCGGAAGACCAACTGCCGCGGGCTTGGCACGACGTCCTGGGCCACGCGCAGGGAAGGATGGCCACTGGCCGGGACGTGGTCCTAACGTCGGCGCGCTCGGCAGAGGACCGAGACCGCGTGCTGGCGTGGGGCAGGGCCGCGGGTTTGCCGGAAACCGCCATCCGCGAGCGCCTCTGCCGGGCGTTGGGTCGCGTCGTGCGGCATCTGACGGAACGCACGGCACCGGCTGGCTTGATCCTGACGGGAGGCGAAACAGCCGCCGCAGTATGGCAGGCCATGGACTGGCGCCAGGGCTTCCTCGAAGGAGCGGCAGAAGTGGGCCTACCGATTTTACGGCCACGACCCGGTGATCTAAGGGTCCTGATTCGAGCGGGAGGAGCAGGACGAGCCCCCGATCTAGGTCGCGCCATCGATCTCCTACGTCGCCTCGACGGTCTCGAACGCCATCAGGGGCCCATGCATGCAAGACCATCTCCCCGAAGTGACCTTCCGCCGGGGTGACCTGCTATGCTTGACCCAAGGTTGCCGTCCGGGCATGCTCCCGGTCTGGCCGCTGTCCGGACAATGCCGTCCTGCCCACCTCCCGCACCCTCGCAAGGAACCAAGCCCATGCGCATCGGCATGCTCAGTTGGGAATACCCACCCCGCATCGTGGGCGGTATCGCACGCCACGTAGAGGAACTCTCGCAGGCTCTGGCGGCTCGTGGGCATGACGTACACGTCTTCACGGCCGACCATCCGGGCACCGCAGCCCATGAGACCGTGGCGGGCGTGCATCTGCACCGCGTGAAAGGGGACGAGGCCCCCACCCCGGACTTTCTGTCGGGCATCATGCACCTTAACTTCGGTATGGCCCGCCTTGCCCTCGAAGAGCACGCACGCCAGCCCTTCGACCTGTTCCACGCCCACGACTGGCTGGTCGTGCAGGCAGCCCATCTCCTCAAGCACGCGTTGTACGTGCCCCTCATCGGTACGGTCCACGCCACGGAGGCCGGACGCAACCAGGGGATCCACCACGCCTTGTCACGCTACATCGCCCAGCAGGAGTGGTTCCTGACCTACGAGTCCTACAAGGTCATCGTCTGCAGTCACGTGATGCACCGCGAGGTCATCAAGCAGTTCGCCCCACCGTCCGACAAGCTCGCGGTCATTCCCAATGGCATCAAGGCAGACAAGTTCCACTTCGATTTCCCCGACGGGCTGGGGTTCCGACGGCGCATCGCACTCGACCACGAGCGCCTGATCCTCTTCGTGGGCCGGATGGTCCCGGAGAAGGGCGGGCAGGTCCTGATCGAGGCCTTGCCCAAGGTCCTCGCCCAGTTCCCCGACGCCAAGGCCGTGATCGTGGGCAAAGGCGGCTTCGTGGACGAGCTCAAGGCGATGGCGAAGCACTACCGGCTGGGGCACAAAGCGCTCTTCACGGGCTATGTGGACGATGAGACCCTCTTGCGGCTGTACCGTGTCTCCGACGCATTCGTGGTGCCCTCGCTTTACGAACCTTTCGGGATCGTGGCTCTCGAAGGGATGGCAGCCGGCCTGCCGGTGGTGGCGTCGGATGCGGGGGGATTGTGGGAAATCGTCGAACACGACGTCACGGGCATCTCCACCTATGCGGGCGATGCCGACTCGCTGGCCTGGGGGCTGCTCCAGGTGCTGCAGCGTCCCGAACATGCCCGCTGGCTGGTACAGAACGCGGTGCAGCGCGTACGTGACGTCTTCAACTGGGAGCGGATCGCCGAGCAGACCGAGCAGGTCTACCATGCCGTCGCTCCGGGCAAGTGACTCAGCAGGGACAGTCGGAACCGTCGGATGTCGGGAGAGGGGAGTCTGGCATGAAGGCCGTGCTGATGGCAGGGGGTTCCGGGACGCGACTGCGACCCCTGACATGCGACATCCCCAAGCCTATGGTGCCGATGTTGAATCGGCCTATGGCAGATCACATTGTCAGACTACTGACAAAGCACGGCTTTCACGACATCACGATGACGCTGTATTACCTTCCGCATGTGCTGCAGAACCACTTCGGGGACGGGAGCGAGTTCGGGGCCTCCATCAGCTACTCGGTCGAGGAGCGCATCCCTCTGGGCACGGCGGGTTCAGTCAAGGCCGTGGGCGACAAGCTGGACGAGACCTTCATCGTCATCTCCGGGGACTCCCTGACTGACATCGACCTCACGGCAGCCGTGGCCTTCCACAAGGCCAAGGGTTCGCTGGCGACGCTCGTCCTGAAGCGCGTGGACAATCCCTTGGAGTTCGGCATCGTCATCTGCGAATCGGACGGCAGAGTCAGCCGGTTCCATGAGAAGCCAAGCAGCTCGGAAGTCTTCTCCGACACCATCAATACGGGGACTTACATCCTCGAGCCCGAGGTTCTGTCCTATCTGGAGCCGGACGTGGAGGTGGACTTTTCGAAAGACCTTTTCCCGCGCCTGCTGGCCGAGGGGCGACCCATGTTCGGTTATGTCGCGGACGGTTACTGGGAGGACGTCGGCAACCTCGTGGCCTACCGCCAAGCTCACTACGACATCCTCTCCGGCAAGGTCCGTGTCGAGATACCCTATCCCCAGCGCGAGCCGGGCATCTGGATCGGCGAAGGCACCACGATCCATCCGACGGCCGTCATTCAGGCACCGGCCCTGATCGGCAACAACTGCCAGATAGGACCGGGCGTCGAGATCTCGGCGGGTACCGTCATCGGCGACAACGTCGTCATCGCGGGACAGGCCACCCTGAAGCGGCCGGTCATCTGGAACAACGTCTACCTTGGCGAAGAGGTCGCCTTGCGTGGTTGCGTCCTGGGAAAGAACACCAGCGTGCGACGGGGCTCCGAGGTGCTTGAAGGCAGCATCGTGGCCAACGATTGCGTCCTTGGCGAAAAAAGCATCCTGAAGCCCAACGTCAAGGTCTGGCCCAACAAGACGATCGAGACGGGCACCACGCTCACGAGCAGCCTCATCTGGGGCACGGCGGCACAGAAGACGCTCTTTGGCACAGCTGGCGTGCGAGGGCTCGTGAATGTCGAGATGAGCCCGGAGTTCGCCGTGCGGTTGGGGGCGGCCTACGGAGCCTCGCTGTCCTCCGGCAGTGTGGTCACCGTGAGCCGTGACGGTTCTCCCGCCTCACGGATGATCAATCGTGGCATCATCTCGGGTCTGATGAGCGTCGGCGTCTCCGTCTACAACCTCGAGAACGTCGCCGTTCCCATCGCCCGATATCAAATTCCCGCAATCACCGGGGCTGCGGGGGGTATCCATACCCGCATCCATCCCGACCAGCCGGACGAGGTGCAGGTCGAGTTCTTCGACCAGGCAGGCTTGAACATCGACAAAGGCACGGAAAAGAAGATCGAGTCGAACTACTTCAAGGAGGACTTCCGTCGGGTTCGGATGGCAGACATCGGTGACCTGCACTTCCCCAGCCGGGTCCTGGAGTACTATCGCGACGGCTTCTTCAAGGTGTTCGACAGTGATGTCATCGCGCACAGACGCCCGAAGATCGTGCTCGACTACGCGGCCAGTTTCGTCAATGTCCTCCTGCCCGCATTGTTGGGCAAGCTGGGTGCCGAGACCATCGTCCTTAACGCTCACTTGGCCGCGCGTTATCCGACCGTCGACGAGAAGCGGGACCTGCGCCACCAGTTGGGCCACGTCGTCACGGCCCTGAAGGCGGACTTTGGCGTCCAGATTGATGCACACGGCGAGCGCCTGACCCTCGTGGACAACAAGGGCAGGATCATCTTCGACGAGCGCCTGTTGGCCACCGTCGCAGAGCTGACGCTCCGGGCCCGGCCGGGCAGCGCCATCGGCGTGCCGGTGACCGCGTCCAGCGTGCTGGAACGCATCGCCGCCCGTCACGGCGGTCGGGTTGTCCGCACCAAGGCCCGTGCCCGGGCACTGATGGAAGTCGCGCGCGAGCGCCAGGTTCTCTGGGCTGGCACCGAAGGACGCTTCGTGCTGCCCGCCCTGCATCCCGGCTTCGATGCCATGATTGGAATTGCCAAGATCCTCGAGGCGCTATGCATGGTGGAACGTCCCCTCGACGAGGTGGTGGCAGAAGTCCCCGACTTTTTCCATCTCCACGAGAAAGTGTCCTGTCCCTGGGAACACAAGGGCACCGTGATGCGTGTCCTCGTCGAAGGTTCCAAGGACCGCAAGGTCGACATGCTCGACGGCATCAAGATCTGGCACGGCGAGGACTGGGTATTGGTCCTGCCGGATCCGGTGGAGCCGACCGTTCATCTCTTTGCGGACAGTAGCGGGATCCTGCAGGCGGAAGAGCTCCTCGATACCTACAGGAGCCGCATCATGGAGGTCGTGGCAGGCCGACAGGCCGGCCTCGCCGGGGAGGGACGCTGAATATGGGCGAGTTGGTCTTTGGAACGGATGGATGGCGCGCGGTGATCGCCGAGGAGTTCACCTTTGCCAATGTCCGGCGGGTGGCGGCAGCCATCGCGGGACATGTGCTGCGGACCCACGGCACGACGCGTCCGGTGCTGGTAGGACACGACACCCGGTTCATGGCCCGCGACTTCGCCCGTACCGTCGTCGGCGTGCTGCGCCATCACGGCCTCGAGGCCCGTCTCACCCTCCATGACGTACCAACCCCGGTCATCGCTCATGCGGCCCAGCATGTGCCCACGGCAGGTGCCGTCATGCTGACGGCCAGTCATAACCCTCCCCAGTATTGCGGCATCAAGTACATTCCTGAATATGCCGGTCCGGCGACCAAGGACATCACGGATGCCATCGTGGCAGGCATCAGACCGCTGGATGAGACGTTGGCGGGAATCGTCGCGTCCGAGGGTGAGCCGTTCGATCCGGAGCCTGCCTACAAGGCTGAGGTATTGGCCAGATTCGACCGAGAGCGCATCACCCAGGCCGGCCTGAAGGTGGCCTATGACGCCATGCATGCGACCGGACGCGGATATACCGATGCGATGCTGGAAAGTCTTGGGTGTCATGTGACGGCCCTGCGAACCCAGCCTGATCCGCTCTTCGGGGGCGGCATGCCCGAGCCCGCACCCGCCTACCTGGGTCAGTTGCGCGAGGTCGTGGTGGCCGGGGGCTTGGCCTTGGGCCTCGCCAACGATGGCGACAGCGACAGGTTCGGGGTCCTGGGCGAAGATGGCTCCTGGTACACGCCCAATCAGGTCATTGCCCTGCTCGCTCGCCACTTGCACGTCCGGAAGGGACGCAGCGGCGCCATCGTGCGAACGGTGGCCACGACCCATATGCTGGATCGCATGGCCGAACGCTGGGGCCTTCCCCTGCGGGAGACTCCTGTCGGCTTCAAGTGGGTAGGACAAGCCATGCGGGAGGAAACGGTGCTCATCGGGGGAGAGGAATCCGGCGGACTGTCGGTGATCGACCATATTCCGGAAAAAGACGGCATTCTGGCCGATCTGCTGGTGGCCGAGATGGTGGCGTGGGAAGGCAAGCCGCTGTCTGCCATCTGGGCGGAGCTCGTAGCGGAGGTGGGCGGGGCGCCGGTGAACCGACGGCTGGACCTGCATCTGGATGCGGTGGGCAAGGACCACCTCATGGCAGCCTTCAAGGATCGAACGCCGGCCAGCTTCGCCGGGCTTGCGGTCAAGGAAGTCTCCACCCTCGACGGCGTCAAGTGGTTGCTGGAAGGCGGAGCCTGGGTGCTGGCCCGACCGTCCGGCACCGAGCCGGTGGTCAGGATTTATCTCGAAGCCGCCGAAGCCGAGACCTTGGCACGCCTCGAGAACGCTTGCCGCAGCATGACACAGGTCGCAGCCCACTAGGTCGACCCGGGAGCGACGCTACAGCTCCGGGCCGGAGGGTATGGAGTCAAGGATGGCGCCGAGGGACAAGCTCAAGAAGACCGTCGCGGAAGACAAAAAGCGACTGTATCTGCGGCTTCGTAAGTTGCCATGGGGCCAGTATCTCGCCGTGGGCTCGGGAGTTGGCCTCACGGGCTTTTTGCTCCTCACGGTGGCTGACTTTTCCGAGGGCTTCCCGGCCCAAATGCTGGCGCCCCTCGCCCTTTCCGCGTTTCCCAAGGCTTTCCGTCCGCTTGAGCTGCGCGTCGTCCGTCAGCTGCAGAAAGCGGCGGAGGCCATCGAACTCAACGAACAGTCGGACGGCAAGGACAAGACTCCCAACCCGCTGTTGGACGAGTACGGCTGTGATTACTGCGGCGGGCATCCCAATTGGCAGGTCACCAAGGTCGAGTATGGCCAACTGCAGCTCTTCGAGCGTGCCCTCGTGTTCAAGAACCTCAAAAACCGCTTCAGGTTGCCGCTCAGTCGGGTTAACCGGGTCTCCCTGGAAAGCCAGTTGCAGATCAAGATGCGCAAGCTGAACGACGTGCAGATACCAAGCAGCACGATGCCAAGGAACCCCGTGCTTCGCAAGTTGGTCGAATCTCGTCGCCGACGCTTGCGGATGGTCCTTGTCGACTACACCGACGACCAGGGACAGACCCGCCTGATCGGCATGTGGCCCCCCGGGGGAAACCCGCGGATGGCCAAGCAGATGAAGGAAGGGATCGACGCGGCCCTGACTCGCCTCGGAAAGGAAAGGCCCGCACGATCCGAAACGGGCAAGATCTCGAGCCGCCCGCCGTTGGATCCCCTGGCCCCCGCCAAGGCACCCTCCCGATCGTCTGGACCTGCGGCGGTCAAGGCCGTGAGCCAGGATGCCATCGCCGCGGCTCAGGAAGCGTCTCGACCCCATTCGACCGGCCCGGCCTTGTCGTCGGTCCTGCAGGATGTCTCGGCAGCTACGACCTGTCCCTACTGCAAGTTCTCGCTCAAGGAACCCATCGTCCACTGCTCGGTCTGCGGCCTCGAGCACCACGAAGGCTGCTGGAAGGCCAACTATGGCTGCACCAAGGAATGCCTGAAAGCAAAGGGGTTGCCGGGGCCCCGGGCGGGAACCGAAGCCTCGGCAGAGGGTGAGCCCCAGGCAGGCGTGGCCAGTGCCCCTCCCGCAGCCGAATCCACGCCACAGGCTGCTGCAAGCGATCCCCACCCGCCCTCGGCCACGTTGCCCGGCGCGAGATTTCAGGTTCTGCTCGCGGATGCGGGCAAGACCACAGACCAGCAGGAGGCCGTCGCGCGGCAGATGGCCCAGGACTTCGGCATCGAACTCGAGAAGGTCAAGGTGGTCCTCGGCCGCCTGCCTGCGGTCGCCCGGCGCAACCTTCCCGAGAGCGAGGCCCTGGCGCTCGCGGATCGGTTCCGAGCGATGGGAGCGGACGCCTCGATCCAGCCGATGTCCTGAGTGGCTTCGCCGCGGCGCAATTGACGGCGGGGCGGCCTTCCAAGCACCATGAAAGGGTTGTTTCCCTTTTGGTTCCCGGGAGGTTGGGCAGTGGCAACCCACGAGCAGGTCATGGCGGCCTTGGCGACGGTCCAGGATCCGGAAATCCACAAGGATCTGGTCACGTTGGGCATGGTGCGGGACGTGGTCATCGAGGGCACCGAAGTCTCCTTGACCGTGGTGCTCACGACGCCTGCTTGTCCCCTGAAAGCCACCATCCAGAAAGACGTCGAATCAGCGCTGCTCGGCCTCGAGAGTGTAGAGACCGTACGGTTGGCCTGGGATGCCAAGCCGCGGGTCAACCTGGAGCAGCAGGCGATACCGGGTGTCGGGGCCGTCGTGGCGATCGGCTCCGGCAAGGGTGGCGTCGGCAAGAGCACCGTCACCGTGAATCTCGCACTTGCCCTGGCCGCCTCGGGGGCCCGGGTGGGGGTGCTCGATGCGGACATCTATGGCCCCAGCATCCCACTGATGCTTGGCCTCGAGCAGGCACGCCCGATGGGCCAAGGCCAGACCATCCTGCCTATCGAGGCCATGGGCCTGAAGGTGATGAGCATGGGATTCATGCTCGACAAGGCAGACGACCCGGTGATCTGGCGCGGGCCCATCCTCGCAGGCGTGCTCCGGCAGTTCCTGCAGCAGGTGGCGTGGGGCGAGCTGGATTATCTTCTCGTCGACCTGCCTCCGGGAACAGGAGACATTCCACTCACCCTCGTACAGACCATTCCGCTCAGCGGCGCGGTCGTCGTGGTCACTCCCGAACGCGTGGCCACCGCCATTGGCACCAAGACCATGCGCATGTTCCAAGGCCAGAACACCAAGGCTCCTATCCTTGGGATCATCGAAAACATGGGGGCCTTCACGTGCCCGCACTGCCAAGAGCCCACCGAAATCTTCGATGGCGGGGGCGGCGAGGCCTTGGCGGGCCGGGAAGGCGTACCTTTCCTCGGCTCCCTTCCGCTCGACGCCCGAATCCGCCGGGGGTCGGATGCCGGAAAGCCCATCGTCGCAGAGGACCCGCAGTCCGAACTCGCCCGCCGATTCTCGGAGATTGCCGGCCGACTGGCCGGCCAGGTCTCGGTGGAGGCCTACCGCAGTCGCAGGGTTGAAGTTGCCCTGCCCATGGCCTGACGAGGCCAGGACCTGAATGGAACGCTCGCCACGCGATGCGGAAAAACTGGTGGGCCGGTTCGCCTGGGTGGTGAATCAGTGGTTGAGGGAAGACCCGGTCGAAGAAGCCACGGCCGGTGAGTTGACCGTGGCCCAGTGGGAGGTACTCCGTTACGTAGGCCTGCACGACCCGGCCTATGCAGGGCAACTCTCGTCAGGATTGGGCATCAGCCCACCCGCCGCAACCAAAGCCATTGACCGACTCTTCGCCAAGGGTCTGGTGGACCGTAAGGAAGATCCCCGCGATCGCCGGCAACATCTTCTGTCCGTCACGGAGGACGGGCGCCGTCGTCTGGACGAAGTCGACCAGCGGCAGCAGCAGAGGCTGAGCCAAGTCCTGTCCCGGATGGAGCCCGGGGACAGACGCGCACTTTTCAAGGGCCTTCGCGCTTTCCTGACGTCGGCTTACGGCCAGGACAACCCGTTGGTGGAACGTTCATGCGAGCGCTGTGGGCTAGGTTGTTTCGAGTCGTGTGTCGTCCATCAGGCTCACATGGCCCTCTACGGCACGCCTGTCGCTCGGGTTTGAACCCACCAGCCCAAGGGAGAGTCTTCACGCCCGGCTCCTTGCCCCGAATGGAGTGCCCGAGCCCCAGAATCCGTGGGGAGTCCGGGGAACACGGGTGGATGCAGCCTTAAGGGGTGAAAACCCAGCTCGGGGTATTGGATCGGGCAAAGGCCTTGGCCGTCTGGGCGTTGCCCGTGTCGGTCCGGTAAGCGGTCACCGACCAGGTATAGGGAACGCCGGGTGCCAACACCGTGGTCCAGAAACCGGGCATCACGCCGGGATAGCTGTCACCGGGTTCGCCATACTTCATGGTGATGGCCTCCTGACCGCCTCTGAACCCCCGCCACTGGGGCAGGAAGTTCTTGCCCGCGAACACTTCCACGAAGTAGCCGTCGGCATTGTTGACCCTTTCCCACTGGAAGGCAGGCTGAATGCCGACGCCCACGGCATTGTTGTCCGGGCTGACGAGCTTGGGGATGTCGAGTGGATACAGTGGGGCCGTCTCATCCTGGCCGACGGCGATGACCTGGTCGCTGCTGTTGAAGGCCTCGATCTGGTAACGATAACGTACACCGGGCGAGATCGGATTGGACACAGGAATGGAGTATTCCCGCCAGAACAGCGGCAGCACGCGGTTCAGACGGCTCGCTGAAACCGTGGTTTTGGTGATGAACTCGTCTGAGCCTTGGACCGCGCGGCTGATGCGGTAGTGTGAGGCATTCGGCAGCAGCTGCCACTTCAGGTCCACATGGATGTTGATGACCCGAGTCCCCAGACCGAAAGGATTGAGCGGATAGCTGCTGATGGAGTAGCTGGTGGCCTTGACGAACACCTTGCCGGGCACGATCGGTGGGTCGGGCGTCGGGATGGGCTGCGGCATGTTCGTGGGGACATCCCCGGGATCATTGAGCTGGGGCCCGAGCGGGCGGGGCTCCTGCATCTGCTGCACAGGCGCAGGCGCGGTCGCCGTGCGGCTGGACGACGCGGCCGTCCGAGACGGCACGTTGCTGCCACAGCCGGGCACCAGGCCGAGGGCCAGCACGAGCGCCGCCACCTTGCGGTGGGCCGGGAAGCGGGTCTGGGACACGGCGTGGATCCTCACGAACGTCGAGGGTTCTGGAGAGTTATCGGCAAAGAGGAGGACAGGGTTGCCTAATTCCGGGTAAAGCCGAAGTGAAGATAAGAGGCCAGCTTGATCGACGTGATCAGGCACACGGCCTACACCTCGCGCCGGCACTGAGGGCACGGGTCTGAGGTCCGGCAGGGGAAGGCCGAACCGACACAACAGGATCTAGAGCCGATCCGCAAATCGGGGGGTCCGGGCCTGCTGCAGCCAGGCGATATCAAGGGCCGGACTGACCTCGATCACGCGGTTTGCATCCGTATCCGCGATGAGGGTATTGCCACCGGGCAGACGCTTGGCCGAGCCGGGATTGAAGAGGCCGCTGCCGTCGGAGAGACGCATCGCCCCACCCACCATCCAGACGACGCGCTGGTTGCGATCGAGCTCGAGCACCCGGTTGTTGCCGGCATCGGTGACGAGGTAGGTTCCCGAAGCCTTCAGGAACTGCACGTGGCTGGGACGGTTCAGGACGGCTGGAGAACCATTGCCCAGCACGAAGACCACATCCCCCATGGGGGTGACCTCGATGATGCGGTTGTTGCCCGAGTCCACCACCAGGGTGTTGCCATTCTCGAGCCGCTCGGCCCAGCGAGGAGAGCGAAGGCCTTGGCGGCACTCCCAGATGCGATTGTCCTGGGCATCGACCTCGATGACACGATCGTTGCCGCTATCAGCCAACAAGGTACTGCCAAGACGCAGGCGCTGCGCGCCGCGAACACCCTTGGTCCGCCCGAAGAGCAACAGCCTCGAGGCATCGAAGGTAAAGGCCTTGCGGCCACTGGATTCGATCTCGACGGCAGCACCCCCGAGGTGCGCCGCATCGGCCGCCAGAATCGTCGACTTGCCTTGAACGTAGGTCGCCGACCAGAAGTCGCCGCCAGACACCTTCATGGCGGGAACGTGCAGGGAGTTGACTTCGAGAAGCTGCCCCGGGGTCGCAATCACGGTGTTGCCGGCACGTGGCCCCTTGGCCAAGGGGTCCAGCGCTACGTCGAGGGTCTGGGAGCCGCCGGACTTGAGGGCGAGATCGCGTGCCATCGGCAGGAAGCCCTGTGCATCGATCCGTAGGGTCAAGGCCCCCGGCACCAGACGCTCCAGCTTGTAGGTGCCGTCAGTCCGCGACAAGGTCGACATGGCACCCGCCTGCAGGCGAGCACCCGCCACAGGGGTCCCCATGACGGCATCGGTCACCCGACCCATCAACACAGCATTTCCCGCAGGGCCCAGGCCCAATTCGATGCGAACGCGGACGGGGTCGGCCCCCCCAGAGAGCCGCAGACCTTCTGCCGTCCCGGAGGCACCAGACTTCTCGGCCCGGACCACGTAGCCCTGACCCGGGGCCAACCCATCGAGCACGCACTCTCCCGTGTCATCGGTCTGCCCCTGTCCCACGGAGGAGCCACGTCCATCAGAGACCTGAACCAACGCGCCGGGGACAGCCGCCCCCTGGCGGGTGACGTATACGGCCAAGGCACCGGCCTGCAAGCCCGGATCGTCGGGATCGACGACATTGGCCCCTCGCCCCCCGCATCCGGCCAGCACGACCACCAGCAACACGCTGAGCAACGACCGCCACGAGGTGCGGACGGAGGCAGGGCGGACTGCGGGCATCGAGACTCCATGGACAAGGGGGAGGCTATGTCCGGATCATCCCTGCACGACACCGCCCTCTTGCGCAAAACAGGTAAAGATTCAGTGAAAGATGGGTGTACCATGGGGCCACCATGAGCCCATCCGCCCCTCTCGACATCGTCATCGTCGGCAACGGTGCCGCCGGCACCACCTGCGCCGAACACATCCGCAAGCTGTCCCCTACGGCACGCATCACCCTTTTCGGGGATGAGACCTTCCCCCTCTACAATCGGGTGGCCCTGCCTCCCATGTTGAAGGAACGGATCCCAGAAGCCCGGGTGATGCTACGGGATCTTGCGTGGCACGACCGCATGGACATCAGTCTGGAGTTGGCGTGCCGCGTGAACAGCATCGATCGAGAGGCCCGGACGGTGCTCGACGACAAGGGTCGTACCCATCGGTATGACCGCCTGTTGCTGGCCACTGGTGGACGACCTTTGCCGCTGGACCTTCCCGGAGCAGACAAAGCCCGAAACCTGTACCGATTCCAGGACCTGCTGGACACGAGGCGTCTCATGGTGGACAGCCAGCCTGGCCGGACGGCCGTGGTTTGCGGAGGCTCTTTCATCAGTTACGAGTTGGCGGAAGCGCTGATGGAAAGAGGGTGCACCGTCCACTGGCTGATCCGCGGCAGCCACTTCCTGCGCAGGGTGCTGCATCCAGAAGGTGGTGCCATCGTCGATGAAATCGCCCGGTCGCATGGAGTCCACATGCACTATGGCGTCGAGATCGCAGCTCTCGAGCTCGAAGAGGACCGCTGTACCCGGGTCCGCCTGACGGACGGGCAAGTGCTGGAGTGCGACCTGGTCGCCCTCGGCATCGGGCTCGGCCTGAACACGGAACTGGCGCGTGAAGCAGGACTTGCCGTGCGCAAGGGGATCGTGGTCGACGGGTCGCTCAGGACCGAAGACCCCGCCATCTACGCGGCTGGTGACGTGGCGGAGTTCGAGGACATCTGGATTGGTGGCCCAAATCTGATGGGAACCTGGAACAATGCCCTGGGCCACGGCAAGGTCGTCGCCCGCCACATGCTGGGGGAGGAAGTGTCCTATGAGGAGATTCCCGAATACACCACCGGGATGTTCCACCAGAAGATGACGGCCTTCGGGGTCACCCCCGAATCGGTTCCAGGCGTGTCCTCCACGTGGCGGGCGAACCATGAGGCCGAGAGTTTCCGCCAGCTGTTCTTTCTCGAAGGTCGCTTGGTCGGGGGCGTGCTGATAGGGGCTGACACTTCAGAGCGCAAGGCCTACAAGGAAATCATCCGCAGCCGCGAGGTACACGATGCGGCGGCTCGGGAAGCCTTGCTCGACCCTCGACCCAAGGCGGCCTCTGCCGGACGTGGCTGATCTTCAGATCAGAAGAACCCCATTAGGGTCATCCCATGCCAAAGTCCCCGCATCCTATCGAGGTTGCGGGGACTTTGGCGTGACGACCAGAGCCTCCACAGCCGCAGGGGCTGCCAAAGGCTCAGGCCCCGTCAGTTCGTGGACGAGGCCCTGGGCTTGGCGACCGGCAGACCCGCCGCTTCCCAAGCCATCATGCCGCCCTCGAGGTTCACGAGCGCCTTGAAGCCCGCCTGCTCCAGCTGCTTGGCCGCCTTGGTCGAACGACCGCCGGAACGGCATACGAGCACCATCGGGCGATCCTTGGGCTGCTTGGCGGCCCAGCTGCCGATGGTGCCGACGGGGACAAGCACGGCCCCTGTGATGTGCCCACCTTCGAACTCGTCGGGCTCACGCACATCGACGAGCATGGCCTCGGGGTGCTTGGCTTGCCAGGCCGCAAGGTCCTTGGCCTGGACGTTCGAATAACCCGCCGAGGCGTGATGACCAGCCCCGTGTCCGTGATGTCCCGCCTTGGCCGCAGAGGCCGGAACGCCTTTGGCCGACGCGATCTGGGTTCCCCCTGCGTGGGCCCCCTTCATCTTGGCCACACAACAGGCCTTGCCCTCGGCCACGCCCTTGACGCAGCAAGCCTTTGCGCCCTTGGCCTCGGCCGCGGGATCACACGCGAGCGCAGGCACGGCAGGAACAGCCATCATGGCAAGAGAAAGCGGGAGAATTCGCGAAAATATTTTCATGTCTTCATCCTATCATCTGGAAAGAACGAACGGCTGCCTCGTCTCATGCAGGGCGAACCAGCGGTGTGCGGCTTGCACGGCTCCGAGGCCCTGATGCCGAGGCACCACGCACGACACCTTGATTTCGGACGTCGAGATCATCCCGATGGGAATGCCCGCCGCTTCAAGGGCCTGGAAGAATCCCGCAGCCACACCCGGGTGATGCACCATCCCGGCTCCCACGATCGAGACCTTGGCCACCGCATCGTCCACTTCGACCGTCGCTCCGGAAATGCGGACCACCCAGTCCCTGACGAGCCCCACCACCGCTCCTGCATCACCCGTGGCTACCGTGAAGCCCAGATCCAGCCTCTGCCCGTCAGGGCCCGAGCGCGTCAGCATGGTGATGACATCCACGTTCCGTCCCTGCTCGGCAAGCATGGCGAACAGGGCGGGCGGAACATCGGGGCGATCCGGCAGACCTCGCAGCACGACGCGTACCTGATCGAGATCGACGGTCACGCCCGTGACGGGATGATGGATTTCCAGTTGGTCGACTCCCCTGACGATGGTGCCGGGATGCTTTCCGAAACTGCTACGGACCACGAGGACCATGTCGGACCGGGCGGCAAGCTCCACCGAACGGGGATGCAGGACCTTGGCCCCCAAGCTGGCCAATTCTAACATCTCCTCGTAGGCCACCTCGGGGAGCAGCCGCGCCTCAGGCACGACCCGGGGGTCGGTGGTGTAGACCCCATCGACGTCCGTACAGATCTCGCAGCGGTCCACCCCGAGAGCCACGGCCAGCGCCACCGCCGTCGTATCCGAGCCTCCTCGGCCCAAGGTCGTCACCTCACCAGCTTCCGTCATGCCCTGAAAGCCAGCCACCACCGGCACCACACCCTCCGCCATCAAGCCCTTCATGCGGGAGGTGTCCACGCGGGCAATGGCCGCACGGGTATGATCCGGTGCCGTCACCACACCGGCCTGAAAACCCAATAGCGAACGTGCAGTCACCCCCAGACGCTCCAGTGCCGCCGCAACGAGGGCAATCGAGACTTGCTCGCCCGACGCCAGCAGCATGTCCAGCTCCCGGCCCGGAGGGTCTTCCGCCACCTGCCCCATCAACTCGACGAGGTGATCGGTGGCGTGCCCCATGGCAGACACCACCACCGCCACGCGGTGTCCCGCGCTCTTGAGTGCGGCCACCTGCTCGGCCACGGCACGGATGCGCGCGGGCGTGCCCACCGAGGTTCCGCCGTACTTTAGAACGATGCTTGCCATCGGGAGGGCATGGTAGCCCGCACGGATCGAGTGGGCAAGACAAGCTCACGCCACCCTCGGCCCTGCAAGCGGTGACGCACCATCGCCCCGGTGGACTCTGCTAGCATGGCGCGATGCCCAAGCCCCGTCACCATCTTCTCGTGTGCACCAACGAGCGGCCTGCCGATCACCCGAAGGGCTCGTGCGCCCCGCGTGGTTCAGAGAAGCTGCTCGCAGCGCTCAAGCGAGAGGTGGTCCGTCGCGGCCTGCAGCAGGAGGTCTTCGTGACAAAGTCCGGCTGCCTGAAGAGCTGCCCCTACGGTCCCGTCGTCACCTGTTGGCCCGAAGGTCACTTCCTTTCGGGCTGCGGCGAAGCTGAAGCCCCAGCCCTGCTGGACGCCATCCTCGAGGGCAACCTTGCCGAGGAGCGTTTCGTGCCCGAAGACGAGATCGGCAGGTACTGACCCATACGGGTAGAGGAAGAGTCATCTCCCCTCGGGTTCGCGGTCGGGGCTCCAGAGCCCTTTCCCCTGGCCCCTTCGACACCGACCGTGAACGGTTAACCCAGCGGGTTCGCGGTCCTTGCGAGAACGGCCCGCTGGACGGGGGAGAGTTCCTTCCTAACGCCCACTATTAGGGCGTCGTCCGAACCCACCTTGCCGTGTCCGACCTCCACACCAGCTGGGTATAAAGCAGTTAGGCATCCAATCACGTAGCGAGACGATCGTTTACAGATAGGTGCTCAAATCGCCAAGAACCTTGACAGCTCTGGATTTCAGGTTTTCCATGAGCCTTGCGGCTTGAGTGACGACCACCCCCCCCAGGGGGTGCTCAAAAACGGCCCGCAAGATCCGCATGCCCACTGGGTTTCCCAGAGGGTCCCCCCGAAAGGGGTTCCCCGCTTACAGGGGATTGAGACGCCACCCACCATCGCCCATCCGCCGATAGCTCATCCCCGAAAGGGGTTCCCCGCTTACAGGGGATTGAGACTGCTCGGCCTCGTTCCGGATTTCGTTGAGGAATCCGCCCCCAAAGGGGTTTCCCACTTAAAGGAGCTTAAGCCCCCCCCTAATAACTTGACCTTTGGTTCGGCTTTCGCCCCCGAAAGGGGTTCCCCGTTTGCACGGAATTTAGGCGTAGGGAACTATTTGATAAACGGAGGAGACGCCAATATGATTCGACTCGAGCTCGACGTTCCGCCTACTACGGTAGACATCAAAATAACTTCCGCAGGGCGCGTGTCCTACTACGTCAGGCCACTGAATGACGCAGTCGTTGTCGACATCAAGAAGCTGATAGACACCTACATCAAGCTAGCGACGAACGAGCCCGGGAACGTCACGGAGCCTCGAGGCATAACGGTATACCGTGCGCTAAAGCGCGTAACTGCCCCTTTCGAGCTTAGAGAAATCAGCGTAGAGATCTCAGGAAGCCCGCTCGTCCATTAACTTCCCCGCCGCGAAAGGGCCTACCCGTCTGTAGGATGGACCAGAGCAACAGGACGACCGGCGGCCTACCGCCCTCGGCCTCGCCTACTTGATCCCCCGCCCCGAAAGCAGCAATCCAGGAGTTGCCAGCAAGATCCTCAAGTCCCTGAGGAAACCGGGGTCCCGGACGTACTCCAAGTCATAGGCCAGCTTTTGCTCGAGGGGCAGGTCATCTCGTCCATGAATCTGCGCCCAACCCGACAGCCCTGGCCGCACGGCCAGCACGTCCCGCTGAGCAAGCGTCCACTCCGTTTCGAGGATGGAGGGCACCTCTGGACGGGGACCGATGAAGCTCATGTCACCTTTGAGGATGTTCAGGATCTGGGGTAACTCGTCGAGGCTGGTCCGACGCAACACGCGGCCGAGGCGGGTGATGCGCGGGTCCCCGGTGACCGTGAGGGCAGGACCGGCAACTCCGGTACGCATGGTTCGCAACTTGTAGATCACGAACGGTCTTCCCCCACGGCCGACCCGCCATTGGAGGAACAGCGCCGGGCCGGGGCTGTCGAGCCGGATGGCAAGGGCCGCAAGCAACAGCAGAGGCAGCACGACTACACCCAGGACGAGGGCAGCCAGAACGTCCGCCAAGCGCTTTCCCGCCAGCAACCAAGGTCCGCGGCGGGGCACCACGTGGCCCGGCAACGGATAGTCGGCGGGTCTTGGCGGCATCACCTGCGGCACGCGACCAGAGCCTCGATGACCGACGCCTGGTCGTCGTCAGTCATACGGGGATAGAGCGGAAGGCTAAGCATGGTCACGTACGCCAGGTCCGTGTGGGGGAAGTCACCCGGTCTCACGCCCAGCTCGGCTTGGTAATAGCTGTGATGATGAATGGGGATATAGTGCACCGACGTCCCGATTCCGCGAACCTTGAGCTCCTCGATTAGCTGGTCCCGTCCCTGTGGCCACGCTCCGGGCTCGAGGCGCACCACATACAGGTGCCACGCGTGAACATCCCCGGGATCATCCGGTCGAGGCGGCGGGATCAGGCCCAGATCCGCCATCCGGGCATCGTAGGTCGCGGCCAGCATTCGTCGCCGCGCCTGCATGTCCTCAAAGCGGCGCAACTGGGCAAGGCCCAGGCCCGCCGCAGGGTCTGTCAGGTTGTACTTGTAACCCAGCAACTCGACGTCGTAGCGCCAGGAGCCGTCGGCCGAGAAACGCTTCCACGCATCTCGGCTCATGCCATGCAAGGCCAGCTTGCGCATTTTGGCGGCCAGCTCATCGTCTTCAGTCGTGACCATGCCGCCATCGCCAGTTGCGAGGTTCTTGGTGGCATAAAAACTGAAACAGGTGGCCAGCGTCCCCCTACCGACGGGAACTCCCCTGACGAAGGTCCCAAGCGCATGGGCCGCATCGTCGATCAGGGCCAGGCCATGCCGTTCTGCCAGCTCCCGGAAGGCGCCCAGGGGCGCCGGATATCCGGCGTAATGCACGGGGAGCAAGGCTCGGGTGCGAGGTGTCAGCGCCCGCTCGGCCGCCTCGGGGTCCATGCACAAGGTCCGGGGATCCACGTCGACCAAGACGGGCCTCGCCCCGGTCTCGAGGATGGTGTTGACGGTGGCACAAAAGGTGAGGGGAGTGGTCAGGACCTCATCCCCCGGCCCCACGCCTGCGCCCAGCAACGCAAGGTGCAAGGCGGCAGTGCACGAACTGACGGCCACGGCATGTCGTGCACCCGTGACCTCGGCGAACGCCGCCTCGAAGGCCTTGACCTTCGGGCCTGCGGTCAACCAGCCGCTGTCGAGGGCTTCGAGGACCTCGCGCTTCTCATCCTCGCCCACCCACGGCAGATGAAAGGGAACCTTCAAGGTCACGCCGGGCTCCTCCTCGCCTCACCGGAGTCCTCACCGAGGGGAGCAGTCTCGCGATCAGGCGAGTTGGCCCCCTCGCAGGCCTCTTGCAGCAGTGCCCGGGTCCGAGCCTGATCCTGATTTGCCACGGCGGCCTTGAGGGAGGTGAGCCAGCTGGCCCAATCCGCAGGCTCCGGCGGCATGGCGGCTCGCAAAGCGAAGACCTGGGGATGCGCCGTAGGTCGAGCCGTCTCGTCGGACACCGACAACTCCTCGAAGAGCTTCTCCCCCGGCCGTACTCCTGTGAAGCGAATGGGCACGGCATCCTCCGGCAATCCTGATAGCCGGATGAGGCGCCTTGCGAGGTCGAGGATGCGCACGGGTGCCCCCATCTCCAGCAAAAGAATCTCGCCTCCGCGGCCGAGGGCGGCCGCCTGCAGGACCAACGTCACGGCCTCGGGAATGGTCATGAAGTAACGCCTCATCTCCGGATGCGTCACGGTCAGCGGACCGCCCTCGCGGATCTGGCGCTGAAAGAGGGGCACGACGCTGCCGCGACTGCCGAGTACGTTGCCGAATCGCACGGCCATGAACACGGTCGTCGCGCCTTCCCGTGCGGCCAGATCCTGAATCAGGCGTTCGGCGGCACGCTTGGTCATGCCCATGACGCTGGTCGGCCGGACGGCCTTGTCGGTCGAGATCAGCACGAAGCGCGGCACCTTCGCTTCGAGCGCCGCCTGCGCCAGAACTCCCGTACCGAGGACATTGTTCGAGGCAGCCTCAACCACGTTGGATTCCATTAGGGGCACGTGCTTGTGCGCCGCAGCATGCACCACGAGCGCAGGCCGAATCCGTTGCAGCAGGGCGCGCACGGCGGCTTCATCGCGCACATCGGCGACCACGACCTCAAGGGACAGCTCGGGATGGCGCGCCTTGAGCTCGGTCTCGATGAGGTACAGGCTGTTCTCCCCGTGACCGAGCAACACGAGATGCCCCGGCCCGCGCGCGGCAATCTGTCGGCACAGTTCGGACCCGATGGAACCGCCCGCCCCGGTCACGAGGACGCATTGGCCGGATACGGCCGAAAGCAGGCTCTCGTCGGTCACGGTGACTTCACGCCCCAGCAGATCCTCCAGAGGAACCTCGCGGATGGCCGCGGTGGTCACGGCCTCGCCCTGCAGCAGATCCCCGAGGGCCGGCAGCGTCTTGACCTCGAGTTCCAACTCGACGGCACGCCGCGCGACCGCACGACGAACGGCAGCCGCGGCCCCGGGCATCGCCACGACCACGAGCCGAGCTCCGGTACGTTCGGCCACGGCGGCCATATCCGCCCTGCCTCCCATGACCGGCACACCGTGGATGCGGCGTCCCAGCTTGGCGGCGTCGTCATCGAGGAAGGCGACGGGTGCGAAACCTCTGGCGGGATGGCGCAACATATCCCGTACCAGCAACTCTCCGGCATCCCCGGCCCCTACGATCAAGGTCCTGACCGCCCCTTCCTCCGGACGGGCGCGCCGCTCCGCCCGGGCCCGCGACACGAAGCGCAAGCCAAGCACACCGGCGAGCGTCAGCAGGCCCTCTAAAGCCAGGACGGAGCGAGGCAGACGATCATCAAGCAGCAGGTCGACCAGGGCCAGGATGGCCGACCCCGCGAGCACGGCCTTGGCCATCGCAGCGACGTCTCCAAGGCCGACATACCGCCAGACCTGCCGATACAGCCCAAAGGCACCAAACAGCACGATCCGCAGCAGGGGCAAGAGCACGAGGTAACGCAGGAACTGGCTGGCGTGCTCGGTCGGGATGCGATCGAGTCCCTCGAAACGCAGGACGAAGGCCAGCGACCATGCGACGAGCACGATCACGAGGTCGGCCAGAGCGGCACGCCACGTCCCCATGGCCGTCATGATGCCACGCCCGTCCGTGTGTCCTCGTCGGCCCCCGTGACGATGGCGAGGAACCTCCGGGCCAAGGCCGAGCGATCGTAGCGCTCCATGATGAGCGCCCGGCCCCTGCCCCCGAGGTTCCGACGCAGCTCGGGATCCTGCACGAGTCGACGCCAGGCCGCGGCCAGTGCATCCGGATCCTCCGGCGGCACGACGATACCAGAACCGGCCTCTTGCAACAGGGCAGGCGCCTCGCCGCGGGCGGCGAGCACGATGGGCTTTCCGGCCGCCATGGCTTCGTAGGTCTTGCTGGGCACCGCCCCGTGAAAGAGCGGAATGTCCTTGAGCGAGATGAACAGGACGTCGGCTGCCGCCAACCACGCCGGCACGGCGTCACGAGACACGGGCGGCAGTACTGCAACATTGGGCCCTGCCGCCGCCACGAGCGCCTCACGTTCGGCCCCGTCGCCCAGCAGCACGAGCCGGAAGGCAGGAAGGTCCTGGAGCTGGCGTGCGGCCTGCAGGGCCTTGTCGAGCGCCTGCGACATGCCGAGGGTCCCGGCATAAAGCACCACCACCGTCTGCTCGTCCCACCGCATGGTCCGGCGAATGGCACGGCCGTCCGCCGCGAGAAACCTCTCGGCATCCACCCCATTGGGCAGGAAGCGGACCTTGTCCCAGCCCCGCCCCACCAAGGTCCGCTCGATGCCCCGGGTGACTGCGAGAATGCGCCACGCACGCCGATAGCACCAGCTCTCCAGCTGTTCGGCCAACGTGATCAGGAAGCGATTGCGGACGGCCCCGAGCGCAACCACCGACTCCGGCCAGAGGTCGGCGACGTTGAAGACCATCCGGGCCTTGCGCCGCCAAGCGAGCCACGCGCCCGCGAGCCCATCGAACAACGGCGGAGACTCGACCACCACGACGTCGGCAGGCCCCATGCGACTGCCCGACCAGACTGCAGCCGCCGCGAAGGACAGCTGGGCCAGGACCCGGCGCAAAAAACCCCGATTAGGCGTCGCGTACATCCACGTCCGGTAGATCCGGACCCCCTCGCAATCTTCCCACTTAAACAACTTGTCACGATATCCGTCAATCACAACACCTGACGGATAGTTAGGCCAGCAAGTCAACACCTCAACATGATGACCTAGAGCTACCAAACGGACGGCCAACTCATGCTGCCGCGTCTGCGGGGCCCCGACCTCGGGCGGATAGTAGGGAGTCAGGAAGAGGATGCGCATCACGCCACCTTGCGCGCCCAGACCAGCTCGTGACCCTGCAGACAAGGAACGGCGGCCAAGGCGTCATGCAACGCTCGCCAGCGCGCCACGCGCCGGGCCAGAGGGGGCAACAGCGACAGTCGCACCCCTTCGATCTCGGTTGCCTGCGGCAGGGCCTCTCGGAGCATGGCCGAGGTCCAAGGCCTCAAGGGTCGATCCGGACGCACGCGCCGCATGTCGTAGGAGACCAGCCAGCCACCGGGAGCGAGCACGCGCCAGATCTCGGACAGAATTCGGATGCGCAACGCATCGTCCAGCACGCTGCTGAGCATGGTCCATTGGCCGACCCAAGCAAAATGACCGTCCGGCCACGGCAACCGAGTCGCATCTCCCTCACGCACATCGGCGCCCGGAAGCAGGGCGCGGGCGTCTTGCACCCGGTCGGGCAGGAGGTCCACCCCGTGCAGGTGCCGTTCGTCCCACCCCATGTCCCTGAGCCTTGCAAGCTCGCGCCCTGTCCCGCAGCCCACCTCGAGCATCCGGGTTCCAGGTCCGAGGGCACGCCGGGCCAAACCCTCGGCAAGGCGCTGCGTACGCTCGGCCGTGCGGAGACGTTGATCCGGCGCATCCTCCGCATAAAGGGCTGCAAGCGGCACACGATCGGCATAGACCCGTTGGATGCGGGCGACCTCCGCGGCAGTTCCTCCCTCGCCGGTCCGTCTTCCCGGCTCTTCGGTCACGCCCACAACTCCCCAAGTGCCTGAACCAGGCGCTCAGACGCCTTGCCGCTTCCGGCCGCCACAGCGAAACGCTCCCACGGCAGATCCTGGCTTGACGGAAGGCTCTCCAACACGGCCAAGAGGCGTTCGGCCAAGGTGGCCTCCGGATCTGGGGAAACAAGCCGGTTGAGCCCCAGGACGAGGGTTTCCGGCCACTCGGTTTCCGTCCTGAGTGTCACGCACGGCACCTCGAGGTAGGCCGCCTCCTTCTGCAGGCCGCCGGAGTCCGTCACGACCACGTCGGCCCCGGCGACGGCCGACAGCATGGCGAAGTAATCGAGGGGTGGACACGTCAGGTGCGCCAGACGTGCCGCCATCCCAGCTGCCTCGGCACGGACCCGCGCCCGGGGGTGCACGGGCCAGATCACGACCCAGCCCCCGCGCGCCAACGCCTCGACGGCCTCCAGCAAGGCCAGTAAACGGACGGGATCATCGACATTCTCGGCACGATGCAGGGTGACGACGATCCTTCTCTTCGTGCCTCGTCCCGCCCACGCTCCCGCAGGGTCCAATCCGGGCTGCACCCCAAGCAGGGCGTCCAGCATGACATCCCCGATCCACGTGATACGGCCCGGCACCCCTTCCTGTTCCAATTGTTCCAGTGCCGACAACGTCGGCACCAGCAACAGGTCGGAAAGACGATCGACCAGCACCCGGTTCTGCTCCTCGGGCATCCCGAAATTGAAGCTCCGCACGCCCGCCTCGACGTGCACCACGGGAATCCGCATCTTGGCGGCCGCAAGCGCCCCCGCAAGCGTGCTGTTGGTGTCCCCGTAGACCAACACGGCCTCGGGACGTTCCTGCTCCAAGACCTCCTCGAGGGCCTCGAGCATCCGTCCCGTCTGTCGGCCGTGCGGCCCCGACCCCACGCCGAGATGATGATCGGGCCTTCCCAAGTGCAGTTGCTCGAAGAACACGTCGGACAGGCCGGGGTCATGGTGCTGGCCCGTATGGACGAGCACCTCGTGCACCACCCCGCGCAAGGCCTTGCGGACCGGGGCCGCCTTGATGAACTGGGGCCGAGCGCCGACGACCGTGACGATCTTCTTCACGAGAGGGGCACCGTAGGGGCAGAGGGACCAGCCGTCCGTGCCAGCGCCTCGCGCAGCGTCGCCACCACGCGATCCACCTCGGCATCTTCCAGTTCGGGGAACATCGGCAAGGAAAGGACCTCGCGACAGGCGCGCTCAGCCTCGGGCAAACTGCCCTCGCCGAGACCCAGAGGCTCGTGGATGGGCAAGCGATGCAACGGATAAGGATAATAGACCTGAGTCTCGATGCCCTCGGCCTTCAGGAAGTCGGCCACGGCATCGCGCGCGGGGACGCGCACCGTGTACTGATGGAAGACCGGCGAGGTCCCCGCCACCCGACCTGGCCGAACGACGCCCGGGACCTCCGCCAGCAAGGCGTCATACCGGGCAGCCAGTTCGCGGCGCCGGGCATTCCACGCCACAAGATGGGGCAGCTTGAGGCGCAAGATGGCCGCGTGCACCTCGTCCAGACGAGAATTGATGCCCAGCAACTCCTGATAATACTTGCGCTTCCAGCCGTGGCTGCGCAGCATCCGCAAGCGCTCCGCAAGCATCGCATCCGCCGTCAGGCACATCCCGCCATCGCCGGGCGCCCCGAGGTTCTTGGTCGGAAAGAAGCTGAAGCACCCCACGGCACCCAAGGTACCGACGAAACGGTCCTGCCACGTCGCCCCCGTGGCCTGGGCGCAATCTTCGACCACGTGGAGACCGTGACGGTTCGCCAGGTCGAGCAAAGGGCCCATCGGCACGGGCTGGCCGTAGAGGTGCACCGGCAGCACCACCCGGGTCCGTGGCCCTATGGCCCTCGCCACCTGCTCCACGTCCAGCGCATAGGTATCCGGATCGATGTCCACCAGCACCGGAGTGGCTCCCACGATCCCGATGGCCTCGCTGGTGGCCGCGAACGTGAAGGACGTCGTGATGACCTCGTCACCCGGCCCGACCTCGAGCGCCCGCAAGGCGAGGTGCAAGGCGTCGGTACCCGAGTTGCACGCGATGGCGTGCGGGCTGCCGAGGGCCGCCGCGAACTCCTGCTCGAAGGCCTTGACGTTCGGTCCCATGATGAAATGGCCGCTGGCCAGAACCTGCCGGACCGCCTCGGTGAGCGCGGGTTCGAGAGCGGCGACCTGCCGCTTCATGTCGCAGATCGCCAGATGGTTCATGTGGCCTCCTCGAGCCGCACGAGGCCCCTCGGGCCCAAGGTGTAGCGCGCTTGGCACTCCGGACAGATCCACCGGTCGTCCCCTTCGCGCAACCGCACGCCACAGGCACAAGCCCAGCCCCGCTGGCGTGCCGGATTTCCCATGACCATGGCATGGTCAGGGACGTCCCGGGTCACCACCGCGCCTGCCGCCACGAAGGCATAGGCCCCGATGTCATGGCCGCACACCACGGTGCAGTTGGCCCCCAGGGTCGCTCCACGGCCGACCCGGGTCGGAGCGTAATCCTTGGCGGGATCGTTGCGACGCACGTGGGCACGAGGGGTCGTGACATTGGTGAAGACCATCGAAGGACCGCAGAAGACGTCGTCTTCCAGCGTGACTCCGGTGTAGACCGAGACATTGTTCTGGATCTTGACGTTGCGCCCGATGCGGACGCCGGGCGAAACCACGACGTTCTGGCCGATGTTGCAGTCCTCGCCGATCTCGCAATCGCGCATGACATGGCTGAAATGCCAAATCTTGGTGCCGGCCCCGATCCGACACGGCTCATCCACATAGCTTGAAGGGTGGACAAAGACCTCAGGACGCTCCGTCGCCATTCCTACTCTCCGTGCAGGGTCACCGGCGGCAGCAAACGCCGGGACACCGCCTCGAGGACCCGAACGACCTCAAGGCCGGCCTGGCCGTCGGCCAAGGGGGGTCTGCCCGACAGGACCGCCTCGGCAAACGCCTTGGCCTGTTCCGCGAGCGGCGGCGCGGGCACGAAGGGCAGAAGTTCCTCGCCTTCGTCCACGGCCGTGGCGTGACCTCCTTCCCATCGGACCCTGCGACGCTGCCAGAGCAAACGACCGCCGTCCGGGCCGTCCAGAAAGCGCAGCATGCCCTCATGGCCGACCACCAGACAGTCCTGACGTTTCTCGGGCTCAAGCCAGCCGACGTGGATGTGGGCCGTACGCCCGCCCGTGAAGTCCATCCACGCATGGACCTCGTCGGCCCTGGGCGTCCCCAGATGATGCAGTCCATGCGCCGTCACGGCCACGGGCGCCTCACCCAGCAGACCCAACACAAGCGCGACGTCGTGAGGGGCAAAGCTCCACCATACGTCCTCGGCCGGCCGCACCTTGCCCAAGTTGAGTCGACTGGCCCGCACGTGGCGCACCGGACCGACGAGGCCCTCCTGCACCGCACGTCTCAGGGCCACGACGCCGGGGTGGTACTCCATCACGTGGCCCACCGCAAGCACCAGGCCACGCTCGTGCGCGTCGCGCACCAACCGTTCGGCACCTGCCGCGTCGAGGGCGAGGGGCTTTTCGACCAGCACGTGTCGGCCGGCCTGCAGCACCTGCAAGCCATGCGTCACATGCAACGGCGCCGGGGTCGCCAGGACCACGCCCCTGACCTCGGGACGACGGAGTGCTTGGGCGAAGTCCCCACCAAAAGGCACTCCCAGCGGCTCGGCCAGCTCACGCGCTCGGCTCTCGTCGGCGTCCCACACACCGGCCAGGAGGCCGAGCCTTGCCAGCGTCGTCGCCCAGTTGCGACCCCACGCCCCAGCACCGGCAAGCGCGATGAAAGGCGCCGTCACAGCCGCACCACCGTGGAGGGAAGGTCGGACACATGCCGCAGGGCATGCCGCGTGTCGACGATGCGACGGGCGGCCCCCGCCAGCCAAGGCCAGTCCACCCCTGAATGATCGGTCATGATGACGACGGCATCGGCCTGTGGGGCCCCGGCAAGGGGCACGGAGCACTCGAGCCGGCCCGCCCGCGGAAACTCGGGCACGTGAGGGTCATGGTAGGTAATCTGCGCCCCATCCCGCTCGAGCAGGTCCCATACCTTCAAGGCGGGGGACTCGCGCCAATCGGCCAGATCACGCTTGTAGGCCACACCGACCAGCAGGATGCGGGAGCCCTTCAGGCCCCGGCCGTCCTCGGACAGGGCACGGATGACCTTCTCCCGGACAAACCAGGGCATCTGGGCGTTGATCTCGCCGGCAAGCTCGATGAAGCGCGTATGGAAATCGAACTCACGCGCCTTCCACGTCAGGTAGAACGGATCGATGGGGATGCAGTGGCCACCTACACCGGGACCAGGCTCAAAACGCATCATCCCGAAGGGCTTGGTCGCAGCCGCGTCCACCACTTCCCATACATCCAGCCCCATCCGGTCGCAAAGGAGCGCCAGCTCGTTGACGAGGGCGATGTTGACGGCCCTGAACGTGTTCTCGAAGACTTTCGTAAGTTCGGCCACGGCCGGGCTGGACACGGGCACGACAGACAGGATGGTCTGCCGGTAGAAGGCTTCGGCCACGGCCAGGCACGCCGCCGTGCAGCCGCCTACCACCTTGTTGGTGTTGCGGGTGGTGTAGCGGGCATTGCCGGGATCGACCCGCTCGGGCGAAAACGCAAGGAAGACCTCCTCGCCGACCTTGAGGCCCGTGGCCTCCAGCAGGGGTCGCAGGACCTCCTCCGTGGTGCCGGGGTACGTGGTGCTTTCGAGACAGACGAGTTGCCCGGGCCTGAGCGAGGCTGCGATCTGCCCGCCGACCTTGCGGATGTGGGAGATATCAGGATCGCGGTTGGGCGTCAACGGGGTCGGCACGCAGATGACGATGACGTCACAGCTACCAAGACGTCCAAAATCCGTGGTGGCCTCGAGGGCACCCGACTGCACCCAAGGTTCGAGATCCTCACGTGCCACATCATCGATGTAGGAATCCGCGGCAAGGACCCGGGCCACGCGCGCGGGGTTGGCATCGAAGCCCAGCACCTGGAAGCCGACCTTGGCCTTCTCGACGGCCAAGGGCAGTCCGACGTAGCCGAGGCCCACCACGCCCACCCGGGCCGAGCGGGCGACGAAGGCCTGCATCAGGTCCCTGCCGTGCGCTGCCGCCGCTTCCGCCATCGTGGCCTCCAGAAGATTCATTATACTGGACGAGGATCCCCATGCCGCGCCCGCCGACGTTCTCGCCCTCCCGCCTCGCCGTCTTCCAGACCTGCCGGGCGCAGTACCGCTACCGCTACGTGATGGGCATCCGCACGGCCCCCAGAGCCCGGGCGACCTTCGGGGCCAACTTGCATCGCAGCCTCCACCACCTGCACGCTGCGGGCGGTGCGACCGCCGTGGACGCAGGGACGGCCGCCGCCCGGCTCGCCGCCAATTGGTCGGGAGCCGGCTATGCGTCATCGGAGGCTTCCGCAGAGGCCCTGCAGGAAGCGCAGGCCCTGCTGCAGCGCTACCACGCCCGCTGGGGCGCGGAAGACACCACGCCGGTGTTGCTCGAACGGAGGCTGACGGCCCCCTGGCGCGAGACCACCTTTCTCGGCATCCTCGATCGCGTGGACCGCAGGAGGGGGAGACTGGTGATCCTCGATTACAAGTCGGGCCACGCTCCCGAACGCCCGTCGCCCCAGCTCGAACAGCAACTGGCCATCTACCATCACCTGGTACGTCACCATCTGGACGAGGAACCGATCGGCCATCAGGTCCATTACCTTGCGGACGATGTCCGACTCGACCTCGAGCTCCCGCCACCTCGTGTCGCGGAACTGCTGGACCACGCCCACGGCACCGCCGAAGCCATCAAGGCCGAGACACAGCACGCGGCCACTCCCGGCCCCGCATGCAGCACCTGCGACTTCCTCTACCGCTGCCGCCGGGACCACCCGGAGGCCCACGTGCCGGCACGGCCGGCAGGAGAACGGTGACCTCATGACCACGAAGGTCCTGACCGTGTCGGGGATGACCTGCAGCGGCTGCGCCAACCGCCTGACGAAGGTCCTGACGGCTTTCCAGGGAGTCACGTCGGCGACGGTCACGCTCGATCCGCCCCTTGCCACACTGGAGGTCGACCCGGGCGTGACGACGCAGGCCCTGATCGAACGCATCCAGAAGGCGGGATTCGGCGCGACAGCCGGTGAGCCCGGGTGAGCGAGGAAACCCTGCGCCTCGGCATCGGCGGCATGACCTGCGCCGCTTGCGTGGCGGCCGTGACCCATACCCTCGAGGCCTGCAACGGAGTGCGCGAGGCTCGTGTGGACCTCATCACCCATCAGGCTCACGTGACCTTCGAGGCAGAAAGGACGAATCCGGAGGCCCTCGCCGATGTGGTGCGCGCGGCCGGTTTCGAGGCATTCTTGCCTTCTGGAAGATCACGCCCTGCCGGCGAGCCCCCCACCGCGGGGGAGGAGAGAGGCACCCTCGCCCGCGGGGAGTCAGGTCCACTGGTCTTCTCTGCCGTGCTGGCCGCAGCCTTGCTGATGGGGGGAATGCGGGAGATGTTTCCCTTCTGGCCCGCCCCCCTCAGCGAGGGACGACTGCTGGCGGGACTGGGATTGCTCGCGATGGCAGGCCCTGGCCGACCGATCTTCGCCAAGGCGTGGGCGGGCGTGCGTCACGGCCGGACATCGATGGAAACCCTGGTTGCCTTGGGTACCTTGGCCACCTGGGCCTACAGCACGGCCACCGTCGTTGCGCCGCAAGTCTTCCTGAAGGTCGGCCTCCACGCCCACGGGTACTTTGATGCCGTCGGCCTGATCCTGTTCTTCGTGCTGCTGGGGCGTGCCTTGGAGAGTCGGGTCAGAAGGGATGCCACCGGCGCTGCGCGCGCCATCCTCGAGTTGCGTCCGGAAACGGCTCAGGTCATCGATGCGATGGGGGAAGAGCAACGCGTCCCGGCAGCAAGCCTCGTACCGGGGCAAGTCATCCGGCTGCGCCCCGGGGATCAGGTGCCTGCAGACGGACTGATACGAGAGGGAAAGGGCTGGTTCGACGAAGCCTTCTTGACCGGAGAATCACGCCCCGTCGCCCACGGCCCGGGAGAAGAGGTCCACGCCGGCTCCCTCGTGGCCGATGGCTCATGCCTTGTCGAAGTTCGCGAGGCGGGGGAGCAGACCCTGTTGGCCCGGATGGCCAGCACCCTCGAGGAGGTCATGGCAGGCCGTACTTCAGCACAACGACTCGCGGATCAGGTCGTAGCCCGCTTCGTGCCTGCAGTGCTGGGCCTTGCGGCTTTCACAGGTCTTGTGTGGATGGTGGTTCCTGGTGGCGGCCCCGCCCTGGCCCTCATCTCCGCCGTGGCCGTCTTGACGGTGGCCTGTCCCTGTGCCCTGGGCCTCGCTGTTCCGCTTGCCGTGGCGGCAGCCAGTGGACGGGCCGCCCGCGAAGGGGTGCTCATCCGCGATGCCGCCGTCCTCGAACACATGCATGACCTGTCGCTTGTGGTTTTCGACAAGACCGGCACGCTGACGGAGGGCAAGCCGACGGTCGTCGAGGTCTTGCCAGCGGACGAGGGGACGGATTTCCGTTGGCTGGCGCTGGCAGCTGCCGCCGAGGCTAGCAGCGAACATCCCTTGGCACGGGCCGTGACCGCCGCGGCCAAGGAGCACCCCTTGCCAGGTCCCGTGACGAACTTCCGGGCCTACGCAGGCGATGGCATCGTGGCAACGGTGGCTGGACACGAAGTCATCGTGGGGCAAATGGCGTTCCTGACTGCAAGGGACGTAGACATGGGCTCGGCCCCCACCTTGGAGGATGTTCGCCCGACCTCGGCGGATACCCTCGTCGCCGTGGCCATCGATGGGAAGATGGCAGGCATGCTGACCCTGCGTGATCGGTTGCGCCCCTCGGCCGCGGCCAGCGTGGCAGCTCTTGCCGCCCAAGGACTGGAGGTGGCGATGGTCACGGGAGATCGCCCTGAGTCCGCAAAGGCTCTTGCCTCCGACCTGGGCATCGCGGCGGTCCACGCCGGTGTCCGACCCGAGGGCAAGGTGACCCTATTGAAACAGTGGCAAGCAGAGGGCAGGCGCCTCGCGATGGTGGGGGATGGCTTGAACGATGCCGCCGCCCTCGCCCAAGCCGACGTGGGCGTGGCGATCGGGGAAGGTCACGCGGGCACGCGCCATGCGGCGCCCGTCACCTTGCTCGAGGCCGATCTGGGGCGCCTGGCGCCGCTGGTTCGCCTGGGACGTGCGACTCGGGCCGTGATGGTGCAGAACCTGGGTTGGGCGCTGGGCTACAACATGGTCATGCTGCCCTTGGCGGCAGGGGCGTTTCGCCCCTGGGGGCTTTGGTTGGACCCGAGGTGGGCCGCGGCTGCCATGGCGGCCAGCTCGCTCTCCGTGGTCCTGAACGCGTCTCGACTGACCCGTATCAAGTTGCAGACTTAAGAATTCATCAGCCATATCTTAACCCCGGGTGAACCTGTTGTCCTCGGGTAAAGCCGACAACCTCTTGGCCCTCGTCATGGGGCCGCGGAGGAGACCACGATGGGTCGTATTGCTGGGGATGGTTCGGACATCCTGCTGGTGAACGGCAAGCAGATTGCCTACCAGGGGATCGGACGTCTCCGTAAAGACATCAATGTCTCTCAGGCCGTCGCCGCGACCGCGACGGACGGCTACAAGAAGTACTTCCTGGAGTCTCCGGACCGCAAGGAAAGAATCGTCGTGTACGGCGATCGCCTCGACTTCAGCTTCGAGAAGCGCGATCGCGTCCCCCAGGTGATCGTCAACGGCGAGCCCTACCTGATGGCCGCCTTCGACAACCAGCCCACGAGCATCGCCGAGGGATTCGTCTCGGGCACCAAGTCCGGGCTGTCGAGTGCTGCGGGGGCCACCGTCGATGCGTCGCGAACCATCATCGGCCAGGTCGGGGTGGCGACCGCCGTCACGCTGACGGCGGGCACGGGCTATGCCTTGTACAAGGGGGTGGCGACCGCCACCGTGAGCCAAGCCGTCACCAGCATGGGTGCTCCCGCCTTGAAGATCATCGGAACGGTCGTGGCGATCGGAGCAGCAGTCGCGGGTGTGGCGGGCGGCATCAAGGGAGCCTCGGACGTGGCCAATCGCCGCCATGACCTGAAGCAGCTGGCGTCGATTCTGGAGTCGGCCCAAGGCTCGGCCGCTCCGGACGTCCCACAGATGGGCCCGGGACAACCAGGGTCTCCTCGACAGGACGCTCCCGTGTGGGGGGGGCCTGTGATGCCGATGTTGCCGGGAGTACCCGGGCCGATGGTGCCTGGACTTCAGGGGCCTTTTCGGGCGCCCTGAGGGGGGCAAGGGCCGTGAGGTGATGTCACCCTCCTAATGGCTGGCCACGCGTACCGCACGCGAAGTCAGCAGATGCCAGACCCCGCATGGACACGTGTTTTGTGCAGACAGGCATAGGCGACAGAGAGCGAGCGCACAGGCAGAAGTGGCGACAGAGGGGGCCCATCCTGCCGCAGTGGAGAGGAAGCACCCGGCGTCGGGGTCGTGCGGAAGCGCACCCAGCTATCGAGCGAACCCCGTGCGAGCCTGCTGCGCTGGAACATCCGCCTCGAAAGAAAGCAGATTCCTAATGGTGTGAGAGAGGCGCCCAAGCACTTCTACTTGAACCCCCTAGCCAGGCACAGGACAACTTCAGCCGGGGTATATAAAACTCAGAGACCAAACAAAGAACGAGGGTTTCGTTCTCAGATAGGTGCTCAAATCGCCGAGAACCTTGACAGCACTGGATTTCAGGTTTTTCATGAAGCCTGCGGAACAAATGACGACCACCCCCCCCAGGGGGTGCTCAAAAACGGCCCGCAGGATCCGCATGCCTACTGGGTTTCCCAGAGGGTCTGTCCGAAAGGACTTCCCCGCTTTCAGGGGATTGAGACGACTCCCACCATCCCGGTGGGCGGGGTGAAGGCCTGTCCGAAAGGACTTCCCCGCTTTCAGCGGGATTGAGACCACATCGCCAGCGCCCCGGCCTGCGTGGGCTTGGCGTCCCATATAGACTCGCCAGCCTGCAGCAAGGACCAGGCACTGTTGTCAACGGACGGGTGCCAACCGGCTTCGACAGGACCTTTCAGGCTCTACAGGGAATCATCTCGGGATTCAAAAGCAATCCCCCGGCACGGGCGGACCGTACCGGGGGAACCGTGCCCTCAGCTTATTCTGCTTCGGCTGCGACCTTGCTCGCCGAGCCATCAGGCTTGATGAAGATGTTAACGGCTGCCGTCTTGGTCGCGCCGGCAGAGTCCGTGATCAGGCACTGGATGGTCGCTACGCCACTTTCAAGCTTGCCGTCGGTGCCGAGCGGCATCCAGGTGACGGTCTGACCCTTGGTTCCCGAGAGCGTGCCCTTGGTGGCCGTCCACGTGTACTCCATCGGCAACTTGTTGGCGTTGTGGGCCACGACCGAGAAGGAAATCTTGTCGTTGGCATTGGCGACGTTGGTGGGGTTGGGTTCCAAGGCATTCAGGGTAATGGCAGCCGCATTGTTGGTCCCGTTGGTGGGCTGGCTGTTCTGGGCCGGGGCGCTGACGACGGTGGGGTCGGTGATGAGGATCGAGCGGTACTCACAACCGCCAAGAGCAAGGGCCGCGAGGGCGAGAGTGAAGGTCGACTTGCGCATGATGACGCACTCCTTGATCGTGAGGTGAAGCAGGTGTGGAACGTTGCGTCCGGTGGACTCCCGGGTGTCGTGCCGGCCGCCTCTCCGTTCCTGCCTTTCCTGACGAAGCCCCTCGACCGCGGGTTCCGTCCTGGCAGAAAATATTTGAGACCGTGGCTGCGTGTAGGTCAGGCCAGGGCCTGCAGCAGGTCCTCAAGCAAGTCTTCGGGATCCTCGATGCCGCACGACAGCCGCAGCAGGGTGTCGGTCACCCCGCGCGCCTCCCGGTCCGCGCGCGGAATGGAAGCATGAGTCATGACGGCAGGGTGGCAGCAAAGCGACTCCACTCCTCCCAGACTCTCCGCCAGCGAGAAGACCCGCAACCGCCGGGCCACCTCACGGGTGCGTGCCAAGTCACCCTTGAGACGAATGCTGACCATTCCCCCGAAGCCTCTCATCTGGCGACAGGCCAAGTCGTGCTGCGGATGACTGGCAAGACCCGGCCAAACCACCGCCTCCACGCCAGAATGACCCACGAGGCCCTCGGCCACGACCTTGGCTCCCTGCTCATGCGCCTGCATCCGCAGAGCCAGAGTCTTCACCCCGCGCAGGGTCAGCCAGGCATCGAAGGGCGACGGCACCCCACCCACTGCATTTTGATGAAACTTGAGATCCGCGTGAATGGTGTCGTCCGAGGTGGCAACGAAGCCCCCCACGACATCCGAATGGCCGCCGATGTACTTGGTGGTGCTGTGGACGACGACGTCGGCTCCCAACTCCAAGGGATTCTGCAGCCACGGCGAGGCAAAGGTGTTGTCGACGACAAAGCAGCAGTTCGCGTCGTGGGCGACCTCGGCGAGGGACTCGAGGTCCAGCACGCGCAACAGCGGGTTGGTGGGACTCTCGGCCCATACCATCCGTGTCTCTGGACGGAGGGCTGCCCGCACCGCATCGGGGCGGGTGGCATCCACCCACGTGAAGGACAGGCCATAGCGGGTCAGCACCCGCTCGAAGAGCCGATAGGTTCCACCATACACGTCATCTGAAACCACAACGTGGTCGCCGGCCGAGAGCAGTTTCATGACGGCATCCGTCGCCGCCATGCCGGAAGCAAAGCACAGTCCGTGCCGAGCGCCCTCGAGCGAGGCCAGACAAGCCTCCAGCGCGCTTCGGGTCGGATTGGCCGTCCGGGCATAGTCGTAGCCCTTGTGCACCCCGACGTCCTCCTGAGTGAAGGTCGAGGTCTGGTAGATGGGGACGATGGTCGCGCCCGTCGCAGGGTCGGCAGGCTGTCCCACGTGGAGCGCCCGAGTCCGGAACCCCATGCTGGAGAAGTCGGAAGTATTCATCTGCGGGCCGGTCCCAACTCCTCGCGAGTGGCGAGGCCGTGCTGAACGAGGAAGTCCGGATTGTAGACTGTCGAGAGGTAGCCTCGGCCCTGGCTGGGCAGCAGGACCACCACGACATCCTCGGGTGAGAGCGTGGCGGCGACCCGCGCGGCCGCCACGACCGCCATGCCCGACGAGCCTCCGACCAACAGGCCCTCTTCACGGGCAAGTCGCCGACACATGGCAAAGGCCTCGCGATCCGAGACCCGCTCCATCCGGTCGATGAGCGAAAGGTCGATCGTGCCGGGGATGAAGTCCTCGCCAACCCCCTCGAGCTTGTAGGGCCGAGGGGTGTCACCCGAATAGATGGAGCCCTCAGGATCGGCTCCCACCACAAGCAGGTCGGGCCGTCGTGATTTGAGATATCGCGCCGTGCCCGAAATGGTCCCCCCTGTGCCCATGCCGGCGACGAAGGCCGTGAGGCGCCCCTCGGTCTGCTCCCAGATCTCGGGTCCGGTCGAAGCCTCGTGGGCCCCGGGATTACGGGGGTTCTGGAACTGGTTGGGCTGGTATGCCCCGGGGATTTCTGCCGTCAACCTGTTGGCGACCGAGTAGTAGCTTTCGGGATGTTCCGGGGGAACCGCCGTGGGCGTGATGACCACGTCTGCACCGTACGCCCTGAGGACGTCCTGTTTCTCGCGGCTCATCTTGTCGGGCATGACGAAGACGCAGTTGTAGCCCTTAAGGGCGCAGGCAATGGCGAGCCCCACGCCCGTATTGCCGCTCGTCGGCTCGACGACCGTGCCACCGGGCAGCAGCAGCCCGCGTCGCTCGGCTTCTTCGAGCATCGCAAGGGCCGGTCGATCCTTCACGCTCCCGCCGGGATTGAACATCTCCAACTTGGCCAGGACCCACGCCCCCTCTCGGGGCACGACCCGATTCAGACGAAGCAGGGGGGTCTGGCCTATCAGGCCAAGCACATCTTGGGCATAACGCATGGGACCCATCGTAGCAAAGGTTAACTCCTGACGAAATTCGGCCAAGGCAGGGAAAGGCGCCGTCGGCAGCGGCCGATAGTCCTTTCAGGAAGGAGGAGAACGGCGTGCAAGTCCGCCTCAAACTGGCTATCAAGCTGGCCGTCGTGTTCTCTGCCGTCTGTGCCAGCCTCTTGTTCCTCGTCGCCTCCATCGCGGCGGTGCTGACAACTCGTGGCATCCATAGCGAAGCCTTCAAGCGGCTGGACAACGACACGGCCGTCATGTTGCACACCTTCGACTACTTCAAGGACAACGCCCTGGCCTCGGCGCAGATGTTCGCCAGCCACCCGCGCGTGTCCTCCTTTGCGCGATCGGGCGGCAGGCTCCGCGACGACGAGGTGAAGGGCCTGCTCGACATCCTCGACGATCGGCAGCTGCTCAAGGTCTATGACGCCCAGGGCAAGCTCATCCTTCAGCGCGGGTTCTATTCCGGGGACCGCACCGACGTCCCCGAGGTCCCAAGTCCGGGCCTGCAGCTGGCGCTCGTGGGTGAGACGGTGAAGGGGCTTGAAGGCATCGGCGAGGTGGGTCTTGCCGTCCGCGGCATTGCGCCCATCCGTGACCGGAACGAGGTGGTCGGTGCCGTGCTCGTAGGGTCTCGCCTCGATCAGGAGTTTGCCGATCAGCTCAAGCAGATCACCGGTCTCGAAGTGGGTGTCGCCGTCGGGGACTCCCGTCAGGCGACGTGGCTGGCGCAGAGCATCCGCGATGGCGGAGGTCGTCCGCTGTCAGGCTTCATCGAGGCTCCGATCATCTCCTCCGTGCGCGATTCGGGTCACGTGGCGAAGACGACCCTGCGGCTGGGCGGACAAGAGCACCTGGCGGCCTTCGCCCCGCTCTTCGGCGACTACTCCCAGTTCGTGGGAATGCTGTTCATCGGCGAGCCTTCTGCGCCGCTCAATGCCCGTATCCGCCAGGCGCAATTGTTCATCGGCCTGCTGAGCCTGCTGGCCTGTGCCCTCGCCTTCATGGCCGCCCACCTAGTGGCGCGCACCATCACGGATCCCATCCGCAAGTTGGCCGGCCATGCCACCACCGTCGCCAGCGGACGATTGGACACCCAGCTCGATCTCAAGACCGGCGACGAACTGGAACAGCTTGCCGAGGCCTTCAATGTCATGACCCAGTCGCTGGCCATCATGAAGTTCAATGACCAGAACGCCAACCCCCTCACCAAACTACCGGGCAACCTTGTCATCGAGACCGAGACCCAGCGTCGGCTGGAGCTGAGTGAGCAGGTCGCCGTGCTGTACGTGGACCTCGACAACTTCAAGGCCTTCAACGACAAGTTCGGCTTCGAGGCAGGCGATCGCATCATCCAGTTCACCGCCGAAATCCTCAAGGATGCCGTGCAGTTCGTGGACCACGCAGGAGACTTCATCGGGCATATTGGCGGCGACGACTTCATTGTCATCTCGCACCCGGCGGTGGCCGACGAACTGTGCCGCGAGATCATCCGGCGCTTTGATGCCCAGGTACCGGGATTCTACCCACCCGACGATCGCGAGCGCGGGTACATCATCTCGGTAGACCGTCAAGGCCAGGTTCAGCGCTTCGGGCTGTGCTCGCTTTCGATTGCCGTTGTCACCAATGAAACTCGCCAGATCCCTGACTTCCTGGCCTTGGCCACGCTCGCCGCAGAAGTCAAAAAGGTCGCCAAGGCCACGGAAGGCTCCTCGTTCGCACGAGACCGTCGTACAGACAAGGCACCCGGCAGGACAGCCAGACTGGCGGTCACCTCGACCGGCTTGCTGCAACTTCCCTGAGGCAACCTCACGAAGTCCCTGCCCCCACCCACGAGGCTCAGCGCGCCCCCCCGCGGTCGGGGGGGCTACAGCGCGTCCGCCTTCAGGCTTCAGCTGCAGGGGCGGCGGCAGGGGTAGGACGCTGAACCGCAGGCGTAGGCACTCCTTCGACCGGCGCGCCCTGGGCGAACATGTAGCCCGTGCCACGCGCCGTCAAGATGAGTTCAGGGGCACCGGGATCATCCTCGAGCTTTGCGCGAAGGCGTGAGATGTGGACATCCACCACCCGAGTGTCGGAATACTGGTTGAGTCGGTATCCCCAGACCTGATGCAGGATTTCACTGCGTGAATAGGGTCTGCCGGGATTGTTGGCCAACAATTCGAGCAGGTTGAACTCCATCTCCGTCAGCTTGACCTTGCGTCCTTCCTTCAGGACCTGACGCTTGCCGGTGTCGATGACGAGGTGGTCGATGCGGATCATCGCCTGCTTGCCCACCTCAGGCTGGGTTCGACGCAGCACGGCCTTGATCCGGGCTTCGAGCTCGCGGGGGGAGAAGGGCTTGACGACGTAGTCGTCGGCACCCAGTTCCAAGGCGGCGATTCGATCGGTGATGTCTCCCTTCGCCGTCAGCATGATGATGGGGGTCATCATGCTCTTGCGCAGTTCGCGGCAAACCTCGAAGCCGTCGAACTTGGGCATCATGATGTCGAGGACAATCAAGCTGGGATGGTACTGGGCAGCAGCTTCCAAAGCTTCGGCCCCATCGGCCGCCGTCAGGACCTCGTAGCCCGCCAGCTTCAGTCGAGTCTCGACGATGTGGCGAATGGTGGACTCGTCGTCAACGACGAGAATACGCTCGCGTTCCATCAAAAATTCACCTCTGGGGCCGCAACTGCGCGGCCACGGCCCCAGACTAGCTCCTAGAGCGAGAGGCGTAAACCGGCGAGGGCCGCCGACACTTGGCTCTCACCCGCCTGATATTGCCGGACCTTGGCCGTCAATCCCAGCGGCACCAGCGGCAGAGGGAAGAAGGTCCCGGCCACCCCATAGGTCGTCACGGTTCCGCCGGTGCCAAGGCCTGCGCCGATCTCGGCATCGACCGACACGGGAATGAGCGGCAGGCCGACGTGAGCGCCCAGACCGGCATACAGCGAGAGACCTCCCGTACCGATCAGGTCCTGCTGCATCACGCCCACGCCCGGCCGCAGGCTGATGAGCGGCAAGGGCAGCGGTTCGAAGCGCGCAGTCGCCTCGATGGCCCGCTTGTCGCCGATAAGGAGGCCGTGCACGGCGGCCTTGGCCAAGACCGGCAGAGAAACGTAGGCATCGGCATCGACCGGCAGCGAAGTCACTCCCTCTCCGCCTTGGGTCAGGAAGCCCCCCGTGAGGGATGCGTCGACCTCGAAGCCCAAGAGCGCGTGGGCCGGCCCGCCCGTGCCCAGAAGCAAGGCTGCTGCGAGGGCCAAGGCCCCACGACCGTCAATGCGGGATACGGAAATCAAGGGCGAACTCCTTTGCTGCTTGCTGGACGGCCGCCATCAAGCGATCGCGTGCCTCGCGATCCGGGAACGGCTGCTTGTCATTCTGCCCAATCTCGAGCCCGGGCGAAAGGGCATCCCCCACGACAAGCCCGGTGACCCTGCGCGACCAGACCCAGTTCCCCGTCGCATCGACGAGGCCACAGGTGGCCGCAGCATAGGCGCGGCGGGCACGACGGTCTGAGTGGAGAGCCGTGACCGTCGCCGTGAGGAATCCCTGGACCCCAAGGACAGTTGCCTGGCGCTCCCACCAGACACGAGGGGGATGACCGGTTCCGGGACGCTCGAGCACCCCGGATCTGATGGTCCAGCCGCGCAGGCCCACCTGACGCGCCACCGCCTCCAGAAACGTTCCGGCCAAGGGCACGCCCGAGCGGTTGAGCGGGGCGACGAGGCCGACGCGGCGCCAGCCGAGCCGCGCAAGGTCGGGTCGGCCGATCACGGCCGCATCCTCCGGCGACGGCGCCATGGCCCGGCGGCTCGCGCACCCGGACAGGCCCAGCAGGAGCGCCAGCATCACCCACCCGAAGGATCCACCTCTGCGAGGCTTGATTCGCGGAGTATGGACGCGCTCAGGCACGCCGCAGTACCTCGATCGGATCGAGCTTGCGCGCCCGGCGGGCAGGCAGTAGGCAAGCCAACCAGGAAACCAGAATTGCGGAGACGAGCACGATCAGGACGTCCCCGCCTTCGACGCGGACGGGCAACCGTTCGATCAAGTAGACGTCGGCGGGAAGCTGCAGCGGGAAACGGGTGAGCAAGGCACACAGCAGCAGCCCCACGACCAAGCCCACCATCGTCCCGACAGCCCCGACCATCAGGCCCTGCCGCACCACCAAGCGACCCACGCCACGGGCCGTGGCGCCTAGAGAACGCAGCATGCCGAGGTCACGCTGCTGTTCGAGGACCCACATGCCTAGCGTGTTGGCCACTCCCATGGTCGCCACGATCACCATCGCCAGGATCACGAGGAAGACCACCCATTTTTCGAGCGTGAGCGCCGCGAGGAGGCTGTAATTCGTGGTCGTCCACGACCGGGCAGGCACACGCAGCTCGGCCATCACCTCGGCTGCCACCGCCCGTGCCTTGAACGGATCACGCAAACGGAGCTCATAACCTGTCAGGCGTTCCCCCATGCCGGCAAGGCGCTGCAGGACGGGTAGATCAACGAAGGCGACATGGGCATCGAAGTCATACATGCCAGCTTCATACAAGCCCAAGGTCTCGGCCACGAGCGTCCGTCCCCGACCGGTGACGAGGCGGACCGTATCTCCGGGAGCCACCCCCAGGTGACGTGCCAGCTCGATCCCGAGATACACGCCAGGTCTTCCCGCCGCGCGCGGGGAGCGTTCGGCCTTGAGGCCGCGGGCCCAGCCCGCTACTTTGCGCTGCCGTTCGAGAGATACGCCCCGCAACAGCGCCCCTCGTGCCCGATCGCCCCGGGTCACCAGTCCCTGCACCGAGACATAGGGCAGAACCGCCTCGACGGTCTTCCAACTCGCAAGCTCGGTTTCAAGCACGGAATCCTGCTCGACGCCGTCACCCAGCGGTCCCTCAAGGGCCACATGCGGAGTGGTCGCCAGGATGCGGCTCATCAGGTCCGCCTCGAAGCCATTGACAAGCGAGAGGGCCGTGATGAGCATCGCCACGCCCACGGCCACGGAGGCGACCAGCATGACGCTCTGCCGGGCTCTGGCCCGGAGCTGTCTGACGGCAAGAAAGGTCCACACGGGACCATGAAACCTCAGAATCGCTCGAGCGACACCGGCACCTTGCGGTTGGCCACCTGGACGGAATCGATGAAACGGATGATGCCGGAGGCGGCGGTCATGACCAATGAGTAGGTACGGGTACCGCTCCCGAAGTACCGAACGCCCCGGAACATGTCCCCGCCGGTGATGCCCGTGGCCGCGAAGACGATTTGGCGGCCGGGAGCGAGTTCCTCGGTCATGTAGACCTTGTCGAGGTCGATACCCGCCTGGCGGCAACGGTCGGCCTCTTCGGGGTTGCGCGGCTTGAACCTGCCTTGGATTTCACCGCCCAGACACCGCATGGCGGCTGCAGCCAGCACCCCTTCAGGAGCCCCGCCAGTCCCCATGACGGCGTGCACCGCGGTTCCGCGGACGGCAGCCGAGATGGCCGCCGTGACGTCTCCATCGCCGATGAGACGGATGCGGGCCCCGGCCGCACGGACCTGCTCGATGAGCTCTTCGTGACGGGGACGATCCAGGATGATGACCGTAAGATCGGACACCTCGCGGTTGAGGCTCTGAGCAATCACGCCCAGATTCATGCGGACGGGCGCGTTGATGTCCACTTTGCCGGCAGCCGCCGGGCCCACGATCAGCTTTTCCATGTAGGTATCAGGGGCGTGAACAAGACCGCCTCGCTCGCTCACTGCAATGACGGCGATGGAGTTGGGCAAGCCACGAGCGACCAGGTTGGTGCCTTCGAGCGGATCGACCGCGATGTCGATCTCTGGACCTCCCGCACCCAGCTCTTCCCCGATGAATAGCATGGGCGCCTCGTCGCGCTCGCCTTCGCCGATGACCACCCGGCCCGAAATCGGCAGCGAATTCAGGACCTCGCGCATGGCTTCGGTTGCAGCCTCATCTGCCTTGTTGTTGTCTCCCTGGCCCATCCAGCGGCCTGCGGCGAGCGCCGCAGCCTCGACCACCTGGACGATCTCGTTGGCGAGGTCCCACTCCACGCGATTGTCTTCATGAAATCCGGGACGCTTGAGGGGAGCCGTACCAGCCATGGAAAAATCCTCCGGGACGTGCGCCATCTGCCTTGACGGCGCCGGGAACAGGTTCAGGAAATCCGAGTCCACATTGACTCGGCACCGGGCGTGGCAGGCCACCACGCAGGACCGGATGACCCGCATGTTAGCAGATCCCGTGCCACGATCTCTCGGTCACGGGCCCACTCAGCGGCGGCCCGACCGAGCTGCTGATGCCTTGCCACTGCTGCGGCCACGGCCCCGAGCGCATCCTCCTCGCTCCGTGGACCATAGGTCAATGCCGCCGCCACGAGTCCCGCCAGCACATCCCCGCTGCCTGCCGTCGCGAGTGCCGGCGTCCCCCAGCCCATCACCCTGAAACCGCTCGTAGGACCTTGCACGATCGGCCTCGCCCCCTTGAGAACCACGAGGCTTTGGAAAGATGCCACCAACTTCGAGGCGGACCCGAAGCGATCCTGCTGGATGAGCGCCGGGGCGACCTCCAGCAACCGGGCCGCCTCTCCCGGATGAGGCGTCATCACGCGCCACCGGCCGGCCGGGGCCGGCGGCAAGGCGGCCGAAAGCGCACCACCGTCCATCACCATCGGTCCCGGGAAGTCCTGCCATATTCGCTGCAACGTCGCCTGAACGTGATCTTTCGGCAGCGTGCCCGGGCCAGCCAGAACGACATCGGCTGCCCCAAGCGCCGGTCCCAGCTCCTCGAGGTTCCACGCCCGCACCAACGCTTCGGGGACGAGGCCGGCGACGACAGGGACGAGTTCTTCGGGTACCCGCACCTCGACCAGCCCGGCTCCCCCGCGCATGGCCGCAAGCGCAGCAAGGGCAGGTGCTCCTGCCATCCCCGCTCCCCCACCCAGCACCAACACCCGTCCACGTCTCCCTTTGTGGACATCGGCTACGGCTGTCTTGGGCTCTGGACAGGACACGATCCGGCCTGGCAACAAGGCAAGGGCCTCCGGGGGAAGGCCGAGGTCCACCCAACCCAGGCCACCGGTGGCGAATAGGCCCGGATCTGCCACCGTCGCCGGCTTGACCACGCCCGTGGCCAAGGTCTCGTGGGCCTCGAAGACCACATCCCCGAAAGGCACTCCTGTCTCCGGATCGAGACCCGTGGGCACATCGAGGCTGAAGCGCCAAGCAGATCCCCCCACGGCGGCCCTGATGGCCCGGGCCATGGCCTCACCAGGTGCCCTCGTGGCCCCAAAGCCCAACAGGGCATCCACCACGACGGCCCCCATGCCCGGGGCATCCTCCGCAAGATCCCGAAATCTGACGCCGGCCCTTCCGGCCCAGTCGGCCTGCTGGCGCCAGACCTCGCCGCGACCGTCCCCAAGGCCAAGGGCCGTGACAGGCACACCGGACTGAGCCAGAATCCGAGCCAACGCCAGACCATCCGCGCCGTTGTGTCCGGGCCCCACCAGCACGGTCACTCGCCCGCCTGCGGGCAGCATCTCGCGCACACGCCTCGCGGCAGCGATCGCCACCCGCTCCAGCAGCAGAGGAACCGGAACACCCCACCCCTCGAGCAGTACGGCCTCGGCCGCCCGGGTCGACGCGGCTCCCCCGACGGGCACGATGGGCATGGGCTAGATGTGGATGTGGCCGGGATACACCACGCCGCGACCGGGATCGAGGGTGATGACTTCGCCTGTGGGAATGCTCTCGATGTCCTCGCAGGAGAGGAGCACAGGCACCCTGAGCTCGAGACCGACGATGGCCGTATGGCTGGTGAGGCCGCCCGAGCGTACGATGACGGCACCCGCGCGCGCCATGACCGGAGTCCAGGCCGCATCCGTGGTCTCGGCGAGGAGGATGTCCCCGGGCTCGAGATACGCAAGAGCCGCGTCGGGGTCATCGAACCACCGCGCCACACCCGCTACCGGCCGCTGGCCGATGCCGACACCGCTCGCGATGACCCGCGTGACGACCTCGACCTTGACGAGGTTGGTCGTGCCTGGCTGCCCCATGGGCACGCCTGCGACCAGCAGGACGATGTCTCCGTGGTCGACAAATCCCCGCTGGGTGACCACCTTCAAGGTCTCCTGGAAGAGCTCGTCGGTCGTGGCCGTCTCGGGGACCAGCACAGCCTCGACGCCCCAGACCAGAGCCAGATGCCGCGTGGTCGCCACGTGCGGCGTGGCGGCAAGAATAGGGCAGGAAGGCCGATACTTGGACACCATTCGGGCGGACGATCCCGAGTACGTGGCCGTCAAGATCGCCGCCGCACCGAGCTCAGGTGCCATGTTCGTCACCGCATGAGCCAGCGAGTCCTGGACCGGACGCAGACGGTCACCGGGCGGCACACGCCGGGGCTCGCGCCCCATCGCACGCTCGGTCTGCAAGGCGATGCGGACCATCACCTCGACTGCCTCAAGGGGAAACTGGCCCGCGGCCGTCTCGTTGGAGAGCATGACGGCATCGGTGCCATCGAGGATGGCATTGGCGACGTCGGTGGCCTCGGCGCGGGTGGGGCGCGGATTCTGGATCATGGAATCCAGCATCTGCGTGGCGGTGATGACGGGTTTACCCTCGTCGTTGCACATGCGGATGATGCGCTTTTGCACCAAGGGGACATCTTCGACCGGAATCTCGACCCCCAGATCCCCACGGGCAATCATGATGCCATCGGACACCAGCACGATGTCGCGCAGGTTGGTCAGGGCCTGAGGGCGCTCGACCTTGGCAATGACCGGGGTGGACACGCCCAGACCCCGCAGGTGCTCCTTGACCTCGAGGACATCGGCTGCCGACTGCACGAAACTCGCCGCCACGAAATCCACACCCACTTCCGCGCCCAACGCGAGGTCCCGCTTGTCCTTGTCGGTCAGGATCGAGATGCGCATGGTGGAGCCGGGGAAGTTGACGCCCTTATTGGGACGCAACGGCCCGCCGATGACGACCTGGCAGACGATGTCACGGTCCTTGACTTCCGTGACGACCAGCTCGAGACGGCCGTCGTCGACCAGAACCGTATGACCGACCGGCACATCTTCGGCCAGCCGATCATAAGACACGTGCGCCCGCTCGGTCGTCGCCTCGATAAGGTCCGGGGTGAAGACGAAGGACTGGCCCGAAACCAGCTGGACTTCTCCCCCTTGCACCTTGCCGATACGTATCTTGGGTCCCTGGATGTCCTGGAGGATGGCGATGTGACGACCCGCCTCGCGCGAGAGCCGACGAATGCGCTCCACCGACTGCCGGTGAGTGTCGTGGTCACCATGGCTGAAGTTCAGGCGAAACACATCGACGCCGGCAGCCATCAGACGAGCGACCATCTCATCCGAGGAGGAGCTGGGGCCGAGGGTAGCGACAATCTTGGTGCCCTTGCGCTGGGATAGACCCACCTTGGGCAGGCGGGCCGCGAGGGACTCGGGCTGGGTGGACACGGGAACTCCTGTCGCGTGGTGACCAGTAGGGATCAAAGGAAGGCCTTGAGGCCGGGATAACGAGCCGAGGCTCCCAGCATTTCCTCGATCCGGAGCAGCTGGTTGTACTTGGCGATGCGATCGCTGCGGGACGCACTGCCGGTCTTGATCTGACCGCAGTTGAGAGCCACGGCGAGGTCGGCGATGGTGGCATCCTCGGTCTCGCCCGAGCGATGGGACATAACGCAACGGTAGGCGGCGCCACGGGCGGTCTCGATGGCCTCGACTGTCTCGGAAAGCGTACCGATCTGATTGACCTTGATCAGCACGGCATTAGCCACCTCTTGCTGGATGCCATCCGCGATGCGGGCGGGATTCGTGACGAACAAGTCGTCACCCACCAGCTGCACGCTGTCAGCCAGTCGATCGGTGAGTAGTTTCCATCCCAGCCAATCGTCTTCCGCCATGCCGTCCTCGATGGAGAGGATGGGGTAGTCGCGACAAAGGGTCTCGTAGTAATCGACGAGCTCTTCCGGTGTACGGGTGCTCCCTTCCCCCGCAAAGACGTAGCGGCCGTCGCGGTAGAACTCTGTCGAGGCGGCATCGAGTGCGAGGCGAATCTGATCCCCGGGGCGGTAGCCGGCCTTCTCGATGGCCGACAGAATCAGTTCGAGGGCCTCGGGTGCGCTGTCGAGTGCGGGAGCAAATCCGCCCTCGTCACCGACGCCGGTGGCGAGGCCCTTGGCGTTGAGTACCTTCTTGAGGGCATGGAAGATCTCTGCCCCGGCCCGAAGCGCCTCTGAAAACGCCTCGAAGCCCGTGGGGACAATCATGAACTCCTGAAAGTCCAGCTTGTTGTCGGCGTGGGCTCCGCCATTGATGATGTTCATAAGGGGTACCGGCATCACCCGCGCTCCCACGCCCCCGACGTAGCGGAACAAGGGCAGGTCGAGCTCGGTGGCAGCCGCACGGGCGACGGCCAACGACACGCCCAGAATGGCGTTAGCTCCCAGTTTGGCCTTTGTGGGGGTGCCATCGAGGTCACGCATCAGCTGATCGATCTCGAGCTGCTCTCGGGCATCCATGCCGATGAGTTCTTCCGCCAGCGATTCGTTGACGTGGGACACGGCCCGGCGAACTCCCTTGCCGAGGTACCGCTCGGGATGATCGCCGTCCCTGAGTTCATGGGCCTCGTGCGCACCCGTCGAAGCCCCCGACGGCACAGCCGCCCGCCCCACGGCCCCTCCGGCCAGCACGACATCGACCTCGAGGGTGGGGTTGCCCCGCGAGTCTAGGATCTCGCGGGCGACGACGTCTTCAATCTGTGTGCGCATGGCGGTTGACCTCCATCAGGGGAAGGGTGATGTCGTGCTCGGCTTCACCCTCTTCCGGGCGAACGCCGTCGATGAGGCGATAAAGGCGGGTGGCTTCCACGGCGGGGACCTGACCTGCCGGCACCCCGAGAATCTCGACTTCGGTCAGGCGATGGCCCCATCGGACAAGCAAGCGCTGCCCCGGACGAACCGACGTTGAGGACTTCGCCAGACGCCCGTCCAGCATCACGCGACCGAGGTCACACAGGGTATCGGCAACGGTGCGCC
>JAYKGV010000065.1:0-6732 GCA_035285595.1 Candidatus Sericytochromatia bacterium | reverse complement strand
CCAAGGACGCCAGGAAGGCCTCACGCGACGCCGCATCCGACGCGGGACTCAACGTGCCGACGGGCGTAGACCGGGCGAGGTCGGCCCACGGCAGGCCGTCGAGCAGGTCCTCGGGCATCTCGAGTTGTGCGCGGAGGGCCAAGCGTTCTGGTCGGGTCCACGACAACGGCAGATCGACGGCATCGCGGAACACCAGCGCCGGTCCGGTCCAATCAAGGACGAACCGGCGAACGTCTCCGTCGAGCGGGTTCAAGGGGTCACGAGAGGTGACCGTGCCCGATAGACGCACCGCCTCGAGGCCGAGAGCCGTCGAGACAAGACGTCCCTCAGGCAAGGCGCAGCCGACGCAGGACAAGGCGATCTCCGCCTGTGGCCGGCTCACGCCCACGGGGTCCGGCAAGCCTGCGGGACCCAGACTGAGAAAATCCTGCGTGACGAGTTCGCCGTTGGCTCGGGCCAGCTCGAGGGGCACCTGGTCATAAGGCACCAGGCGTCCGTCCGCAGCATGGCAATGGCCGTTGTGACAAAGGCTGAAGCCGGCCGGAGGAGCGGCGGGGTCAAAGGAGGTTGCCGCACCCCCAGCCGCATCGGTCCTCGCGGTTCCGGTCGTTCCCTCCAGAACCAACGGCCCAGTGCGCACGCTCAAGCCTCCATCCTCCAGCACGAAGAGATGACTGGCCGAGCGCCAGACCGCCGTCTCACCCGTCGGGACACGCCCCTTACCCTGCCAGCTCAGGGTCAGACTCGCCTGTGGGACCGTCCCGAAACCTTGCCCCGGTGCGGCGACACATCCCATCAGGGAGAGCAGCAGCATAGTCCAGGCGCTCCTCACGGTGCGAGTCCCGCCGTGACCTGCTCCGCCACCTGGCCGATCCACTTGAGGTAAGCCCCGGGGGCACCGGCATCCTCGAGGACGGGCAAGGTGAGACGCTTGACTCCCGTACGCTTCGCCACCAAGTCCGCCACTCGTCCGGGATACCAAGGCTCCTGAACGATCAAGGGCACCCCCAGAGCGGGGATGCGGGCCAACACGTCCCTGATGTGGGCTGGGGTCGGTGCAATGCCGGGCTGAGGCTCCAACGTGTCGACCACCTCGATGGACAACCAGTTGGCCATGTAACTGAGAGAGCGATGGTACGTCACCATCCGCCGGCGTTCGATCGGAAGCTTGGCCGCCTGAATCCGCCAGTGGGCGGCCACGGACTCGGCCTCGGCCTTGAACCGTCGGGCCCGATCCCGGTAGGCCTGTGCCCGCTCGGGATTCAGGCGCGCCAGACGGTCGGCGACCCCTACGGCAACCCTGCCTGCATTGCGAGGATCCAACAGGATGTGCGGATTGCCGCTGGCGTGAACATCTCCGAAGGACCTGTCGATGGTCCCACGGGGGATTTCCAGCAAGGAAGCAAAGGGTCCGACCTCGAGGTATCCCATGCGTCCGACCTGGATCTCGGGGCGCCGGGCCCCCACCTGCAAGCGAGGCAGCCAGCCGATTTCCAGATCGAGCCCAACGGCGACGAGCAGGTCAGCCCGACTCAAAAGTAGCGCGAGATGAGGCCGTGCATCCACGAAGTGGGCGTCCTGTGTCGGCTCGGCCATGGTCGTCAAGGCGATGTCATCGCCGCCTACGGCGGCCACCACGGCTCCAACATCCGGCACGGTGGCGACGACAGCCACGCGCCGTGCCGCCTCGGCCGGCTGCGCGGCCGGCCAGATGCCGGTCCATGACAGGATGGCCGTCAAGCAGAAAATAATTCTAGAACGCATGCGACCCGTGAGCCCCCACAACTGTTTCAACGGCTAGGAAAGCGGCATGGCCGGGCCCCTGCCCGGCTCCCTCGTCACGACTGATCTGGCCTCGGATCCGAGAGTACTCGGAAGGCCAGAAAGTAAGCTGCGCACTCCATCGACGACGGACGGCCGTCCACTCCGGATCGAGAGGATCGCCGGTCAAGCCCCCCACATCCTCCAGGCGCAGGCCCGTGCCCCAGCGAAAGTCGAATCGCCAGACCGCCTGTAGCGCCCATCCCGCATCGGCGAGCAGGACGCCGGGGCCTTGGCGCCTGCGGGAGGCGCCCTCGGCGAGCAGCGTGACAATCGTGGGATCCCCCGCCTCGAGCGGCCGATACCTCAGGTATAGGTCAGCCCCTGCCAGGTCCGCACGGTCTCCCGGCCCGAGATAGGACGGCCCGGAAGCGCCCGTAAAACCGGCCGCGAAGGACCAGTCCCGAGCCAGCGGGAAGAACTGCTTCAAGGCCCCAAGGGCCACCAGATCCCCTGGGGATCGAGGCGGCGCCAGACGCGTGTTGAGGAAGGTCCGGTTGGTCGAAGCGCCGCGAGCATCCGTCAACGAGGTCACCACCTCGACATACCAAGGCAGCGGCAACAGCCAGGAGCCCTCGACTCCGAGGCCTCTCTGACCTTCGCCCCCGAAGAACTTGCCCATCCACAGGGGCTGGTCCACGAAATCCCACGTATGGGGATGGGTGGCGTTGCTGCGACCGAAACGCGTGAGGAATTGGCCCGCGCGCAGCTGCAGGCCCGCGCCCAGCGCCGTCGTCGTGGCATAGGCCTCCTCGATTTCGATTCCGAAAGGGGAAAATACGAGATTGCCGTCGAACCGCGAGAAGGGATCCACGGCGGAGCCAATGGACAACTCGAGCTGCTGCAGGTTGAAGCCAGGTTCACGGGGATCATGCCCCCCCAGCTGGCGTCCCCGGGGGGTATCGAAAGCGGCCACGGCTGCATCGAGGATGAAAGACATATCGGGATTTGCCGACTGGCCGCCCCCCCCCGACGCAGCTCCCCAAGGCATCAGGGGATTGGTGGTCACCGCTGACTCTGAGTCACTCGCCGGGCCACCCGCGTCACCCGGCGGAGCGGCCATCACGGGAACCGGCCGGGCCTGAAGCTTCCCCGCATCGGCTCCCAGAGCTTCCTCAAGCTCGGGATCCTCGAGAGGCGACACCGGGGCCGGCTTTGTAGCCGCCAAGGCTCCCGCCAACACTAAAGCAAGCATGTTGCATTAGCATGCCATGCCCCGCGAACCCCGGCAAGACAGGCGACCGAGGACGAACGAACCCGGATTCACTCACGCCCTGCGGGCGCCAGGTCCGGTTTCAGGCAGCAGCATTCCAGCCACGGCAAGCACGAGCGAGGCCACGCACCAGAGTCCAAGCCCAGGCAGGAATGACCCCGTCAGGTCCCGCAGATGCCCGACAAGCACCGGGGCAAACGACGATACGGTGTAGGCAAAGCTGAAGACTGTCCCCATGAGCAAGGTCACATGCCGCGGGGAGAATCCGGGCAGTTCCATCGGCAAGGTGAACAGAGGTCCCGTGTAGGTAAAGAATGAAATGCCGAGAAGAATGGCCGCCGGCCACCAGACCATAGGCCCCTTGCCGAACACCAGGGCCAAGGAAGACAACGCCATCAGGACACCCGCCCCCATGATGAAAGGCCGACGCCATCCTGCGCGCTGGACGATCCAGCCCATGACAAGGGCCGTGGGAATTCCCACGAGATTGAAGAGCCCGGTGTACTGGCTGGCCGTAACCTTGGCAAGACCTGCCGTTTCGACAAGATGCCGGGGCAACCACGTATTCAGCGAGAGATAGAGGGCCAGAGGTCCGGCGAAGGCGACGGCCACGAGCCAGGTCTCGCGCCGGCGCCAGACGTCGGCATAACCCGGCGCGGGAGCGTCATCCTCGGCCTGCTCGCCGGACACGGCCTCTTCCTTTGATGAAGTCCTGGGTGCATCCGTCCCGAACATCCACCAGAGCAGGCAAAGCGCCAAGGACACGGCGGCGTAGACGAGCAGCGTCCTGCGCCAGCCCACGGCCTCGGCAAGCGGCACGGTGCTGAAAAGAGTGATCGTGATGCCGGTGTTGACCGCGACATTGTTGATCGAGTTGACGAAAGCCCTCTCCGCTTGCCCGAACCACTGCATGACCATCGGAGCCAGAAGGGTCACCACCATCGCCCCGCCGAGGCCGAATACGAAACGCGTCGCGAGAAAACCTGAAAAAGCCGAGGTAAGGGGCGTCAGAGCACAGGCACAAATCATGACCGACCCGATACCTATGGCCCGCGCGACCCCGAGCCTCAAGGCGAGCCAGGCCGTCACCAGCGGAGCCACCACCTTGCCGATGGACACGGACGTCGACAACAGCCCGAGCTGTGCATCGGTCAGGCCATAAGCGTCCTTGAGCTCAGGCATCAAGGGTGTGGTGGCGACCCAGGACAAGCCGAACGCCGCATAGGTCAGGAACATGAGGGCCTCGACCCACCAGCGGGCGGCCTCGCGTCCCGAGGCAGCAGGCGCCAGAGGAGCCGCCGTCGTCACAACACCAGACCTCCGTCGACACCGAGCACCTGGCCCGTGATGAAAGCCGCCCCAGGCCCTGCGAGAAACAGATAAGCCGCCGCAATATCCTCCGGGGAACCCAGACGCCCGAGGGGGGTCTTCTCAGCCATCATGCCTAGGACTTTCTCAGGCATCTTGCCCGTCATGTCGGTCAGAACGAAGCCGGGAGCCACGGCATTGACCCTGATGCGATGCCGAGCCAGCTCCCGGGCCCAGGTCTGGGTCATGGCGATGACGCCCGCCTTCGTGGCAGCGTAGTTGGTCTGACCGAAGTTCCCATATCTACCCACGATGCTGGAGGCATTGAGAATCGCACCGCCTCGTCCGCCCGCAATGATGGGTGCGACGGCCGCTTGCGTGACATTGAAGACGCCCTTCAGGTTGACGTCGAGCACCGTGTCGAACTGTGCTTCGGTCATTTTCTCGAGACGGGCATCCATGGTGATGCCCGCATTGTTGACCACGACGTCGAGGCGTCCCCTCGTCTCGAAGAGCGAGGCCACCGCCTCCTGAACCGCCTCGCGGTCCGTGACGTCGACCACCGCTCCTGAGACATCCAGTCCGCGTGCAGCCAGCTCGGACACTGCTTCCGCAACGGCCTCGGGCGCCCGGTCCCAGACGGCCACATGGGCTCCTGCGCCGGCAAGGGCCGCCACCGTGGCCCGACCGATACCGCGCCCCCCCCCCGTGACGAGGGCAACCTGGGAAGCGAGCATGGACATGAAATTTTCTCCTCTTCGTGACGGCAGGACGACTCAGGCGCTCGCCTTCGTGCGGCGGATGACGTGAACCTCGAGCCCTGCATCGCTCAGGGCCGGCTTGTGGACCTTCCCCGTGGCGGTCCGTGGCAAGGCCCCCATGAACACGTAGCTGCGGGGCATCTTGTAGCGAGCCAGCTGACCGGCCAACCAGGCATCAAGCTCGATGGCGGTGACCTCGGAGTCCGCCTCAAAAGCCACGTAGGCCCTCCCCACCTCCCCCCATGTCTCATCGGACACTCCAACGACCGCCACTTCCCGGACCGCGGGGTGATGAAGCAGGACGCGCTCGACTTCGGCGGGATACACATTCTCACCACCAGAGATGTACATGTCCTTCTTGCGATCGACAATCCGCATGTAGCCCTCGTCATCCCGAGAGACCAGATCCCCGGTATGGAGCCATCCTTCGCGCAAGGCGGTTCGGGTCGCCTGCTCGTTTCGCCAGTAGCCGGGAAACACATGGGGACCGCGGATGAGCAGCTCGCCGACTTCGCCTTCGGCGACGTCCTGCCCCTCTTCATTCACGATGCGGACCTCCACATGCATATTGGGAAATCCGACGGTTCCCGCCTTGCGGACGGCATCCCGAGCGTCGAGCGTGAAGCAATTCGGACCGGCCTCGGTCAGCCCGTACCCTTGCTTGAAGACAATGCCTCGAGCGTCGTAGAGATGGATCAGGGAGACGGGACATGGCGCGCCTCCCGTGATGAAAAAGCGTACGCTGGTGAGATCCGCCTCGGCGAAGCCTCTCGCCTCAGCCATCATCTGGAACATCGTCGGCACCGCAAAGATCACGGTGCAACGCTCGCGAGCCACGAGCTCAAGCGCCTCGGCCGCATCGAAGGACCGTTGCAGCACGACGGTGCCACCCATATGAAATAGTGGCGTGGTCAGAACGTTCAGCCCGCCGGTGTGGAAAAAGGGCGTATGCGTCAGGGTGACGTCCTCATGACGAAGATCCCACCCCACCTGAGTGTTGACGGCATTCCAGGTCACGGTGCCGTGCGTCAGGATGGCCCCCTTGGGTCTCCCCGTGGTGCCCGAGGTATAGAGGATGAGCAAGGGGTCGTCAAGCGAAACCCCGTGGCAAGGAAGCTCCTGTCCAGAGGCCAGAAACTCGGGGTAGGCTTCCTCCTCTCGATCGGCAACGAAGGGCAGCGGCCGGGCGCCAGGGCTCAGGGCAAGGGCCTGCCACGCAAGCTCCCTGCATTCGGGACCATAGAAAAACACCTTGGGCTCGGCATCGCCGAGGACATAGGCCACCTCAGCCGCAGCAAGCCTGAAGTTGACGGGCACCAGGATGGCGCCCAGACGGGCACAGGCAAAAAGCAATTCGAGAGTCTCGGGGGTGTTGTGGGCAAGGACCGCCACGCGATCGCCGGGCCCCACGGCACAACGAACAGCAAGAGCTCCGGCCAGCTTGCGGACCCGGTAGGCAAGAGCCTCGTAACTCCAGCGCCGCCCACCGTGGACATCCACGAGGGCGGTCTTGCCCGGAGCGTAGGTACCCCAGCGGTCGAGCCAACGTCCAAGTGCCATCGGTCGCTCCTCCCTTTGGCACCATCCTTGCGGGAACGCGTTACAGTCCCGTTACGCTTCCCAAGGATC
>JAYKGV010000064.1:0-19897 GCA_035285595.1 Candidatus Sericytochromatia bacterium | reverse complement strand
GGCAGCCGTCTAAGGCGGGGCGGATGATTGGGGTGAAGTCGTAACAAGGTAGCCGTACCGGAAGGTGCGGCTGGATCACCTCCTTTCTAGGGAGACACGGTGCCGGTCTTTATGACGCGTCACCATGGCTCACAGGTCGATCAGGTTCTAAACACGCATCTTCGGTGATGCAATCTTGCCACTCGGTTTCAATGGTCCGTCCTCGGGAGATTAGCTCAGGTGGCTAGAGCGCACCCCTGATAAGGGTGAGGTCGCTGGTTCGAGTCCAGCATTTCCCACTCGGGTTTGCCGGGGGGTATAGCTCAGCTGGTAGAGCATCGCCTTTGCAAGGCGAGGGTCAGCGGTTCGAGCCCGCTTACCTCCACCTGTCGGACCACACGGGGGTATAGCTCAGTTGGTAGAGCGCATCGTTCGCAATGATGAGGCCAGGGGTTCGACTCCCCTTACCTCCACCTAAGTGGGAAGCTTTCAAGAGGGTTTCAAGCATTTGCTTGGAACCCTCTTTTGTTTTTTGCAACGATCTGATTCGGGACGAGTTCAGATTTCCCCGCTCGACTCGCCACTATTTCCCGCATCCAAAGCCTCATCCCCTTGGGTGGGCTGGGGTTCAGGCGTCCCGATAGGCGTTTGTGCCGGAATCGGAGTTTCGAGCGGCGCCAAGGTCGGGACCGGAGTCGGGGTCGGCCTTGGAGTTGGGGTCGGGAATCCAGGCGCCACGCCACCTGAAGGAGGCGGCGGAGTTGTCGCTGCGGCGGTTGGGGATGTCGAGGGACTGACGCTTGGCGTTACAGAAGGTCTGGGAGTGGGGGTGGGACTGGCGGGGCTAGGGGTGGGAGCAACTGTCGGAGCAGCTGTGGGGCCAGCCGTGGGGTTGTTCGTCGGACTCGCGGAGGGAATCGTCGTCGGGTTGACCGAGGGACTACCGCCAGGAGCGGGAGACGAACTTGCGGCAGGGCTGGCAGAGGAGGTTGCGGCAGGACTCGCGCTTGCCACAGGTGTCGGGCTGATTCTGGGCGAGGGTGTAGAGGCTGGCGCGCTGGCGCGAGGTATGTTCCGTCGAATGGGTGCAGCTGTGGTCGTGGTGTCTTCGGCACACCCTGGACCCGAGAGGACAAGGGTAGCTGCGACGGCCGCGCCGCCGAGGAGATGGTGTCGGGCCATGGGGCGTCGTCCTAGAAGATGGGGGAGTGGAGGCCTTGCTTGCGCAGCGCCGGCGTCCACGTACTCGTGGGGATTTCGTAGATGTTTCCGTTCTCGGGCTGGGTGGCCACCAGTCTGTTAAGGCCGGGCAGGAACTCCAGTCCCCAACCGGTCCCTCCGGGAAGATTGGCTCGGGTGGTGACGGCAAAGGTGCCTCCAGCCGTCGATACCGAGTAGACCCCCCCTACGCTGTTGAGCACGAAGAGATCGTCATTGCTGGCCCCGACCGCTATCCCCCTCGGATTGCTCAGTCCGGTGATGCTGCGTCCATCGTGACGGCCTCCCTCGTAGGAAGATATCTTCCAGCCCACGACGGCGTTGGTGGCGGCTCCATAGACCCAGTCGCCGGCCCGCTGGATCTCACGGGTGTTCATCGCCCCCCGGGCGCCAACGGTGTCATGTTGTCTGGGCTGGGACCACGAAACATTATCTGCGGCGTCGATGAAGTACTCGAGGATTCCGCAGCCCGTGCAGCCGATGGTCGACGCCCACTGGCGGGGGGCGGGTGAAGCCGTGGTCGAGGTCATGTAGAACACACCATCGCTGACTCGAGCGAGGATGTCCCCCGTGCTCGTGGCACGAACCCGCGACGGCCTGCCGTTGAAGGTCACGTGGAGCGTGGGCCCACCACCGGGGGGCACCTTCCACAATGAAGCCGAACCGTAGTCTGCCACGTAGAGGTTGCCCCCGGTGTGGGCAATACCCTTCAGGTCGGTGGTGGCGCCGGCGAGTTCGAGGCCTCCGGCATCAACTGAGGTCGCGGTGGTGGGACTGCTGATGACCCGCAGGAACCTGGTGCCGCGATCCACCACGTAGAGCTTACCGCTCATAAGGGTCATGCCATAGGGCACGCCGGCGAACCCCGTGATGGCTGTGGCCGCGGGAATGGTGGTACTCAAGTCAAGACGGTAGACCGACTTGTCTGCGCAGGAGACCCACGCATAGCGGCTCCCGTCATAGACCAGATCGTAGATGTCATTTGGAAACGCGGCCGTGCCCGAAAAGGTCGGGGTCCGGTCCAGGATCTCGTGTCCCGATCCCGTGGCCCTGATGTCCGTCAGCTTGCGATCGGCACGATCGATCAGCAGATACTCATTGCCACCGGTGGCTTTGCGCCACAGAGCTTGTCCGAAGTTGTTCCAGTCATGGGTTCCATGAATGGCGTGGCGCCAGAGACGCAGGCCGTTCTGGTCCTTCACGTGCAGACCTGCGACGGTCAGCGGGTCACCCGCGTCACTGCGCCACCAGCTGTCAATCGAATTAAGGGTGCCCGCATAGTAGGTCTGGCCGTCGTCGCTGGTGTCGACGGATCCGGGAAGGGTCAGGCCGCCCACGATGGCTGACTTCGCCTCTCCCGTGACAGGGTCGACCTCTGTTGCATTGCCGTTGTCGGTGTGAGCAACCTGCAGCTTACCGCCCCTGATGTTGAGGCCGTAGGGTGCCGCAATGCCGGAAATCTGCGTGCGTGTCGTGTTACCGTCGGCATCAAGTCGCAGTACAGCCCCGGATTCCCTCAGGGCCACATACAAGTTGCCCTCTCCGTCGCCTGCGAGGCCGCGCAGATAGGCCAGCCCGTAGGCGATCACCTTGCTGTCACCGGCCAGCGAGACCCGCTGGATGAGTGCACGGTCCTGGTCGATGACATACAGGTTGCCCAAGGCATCTCGGCTGATCGAAGCCGGGGCTCGGGTGCTCAAGAAGGGCTGGGCTCGCCGGAACCGGTCGATCTTCTGGATGATGTTTTGTCCCGGGCTGGTGAGGTAGCACGCGCCTTCTGTGTCGACGGCGATCCCTGACGGGCCGGCAAGATAGGCCCAGTCCGTCAACGCTGGCGCGAGAGCTCCGCTGTCACCGGCCCCAGGCAGGAAGCGACGTGCCCGGTCTGCCGAGGGTTCGACCACGTAAAGGTGGCCCTCGAAGTCAAAGGCCATGGCACCCGGGCCCGAAAGGCCCGTGTAGCTCGCGAGGCTGGCATTGGTCACGGCGCTCGTACCGCTGGCGGACCAGTTGACCCGGGCCCTGACGATGCGGTTGGCTGACCCTTCCGAAACGTAAAGGTCACCGTCCGGACCGACCACCAAGGCCCGTGGGTCAGTAACCGTCATCCAGTTGGCATTGACGAGGGTGCCATCGTCCCGGAGCTGGACGATCTTGTTGGTACCGCCGTCCGCCACATACACCATGTAAGGACTGGACGTTCTGCCTTCGGGGTTCACAAGGATTGAACGAGGCGTCGTCAGGCTACGGTTGACGATGCGCACGACTCCCTCGCCATCGACCTTCATCAGCGTGCCTTGGATGGCCGAGGCCGTCCAAACGGTCGTGGCGCCCGTGGCTGCTGCGAAAACTGAGGTTCGGCCATCGCGGGTCGTCACGGTGAAGGAGTCGGTGTAGGCCGTGATCCCCCGCATGGTGACCTGAATCAGGCCCGTCCGTGCTCCTGGCGGGACATCGACCAGCAGGGCTCCCGCCGTGCTTCCAGGCTGGACGGGAGCCACGACGCCACCCGCGAAAGTCACTTCGACCGCATCGGGATCAAGATTGTTGCCGGTCAACGTGATGCGCGTGCCGATTACGCCCGACGCGGGGCTCACCGCCCCGAAGACCTCGAAACTCGTCTGGGTATTGGCCACCACACCATTGCTTCCCAGAACGAGCGCCTGGATCGGATCCTGATCGTTCACCACCGAGTTGACGATCTGGGTGTACAGGGACTGATAGATGCCGATCGGCAAGGCCAGGACTTCCCGATAGTCGCTTGGAGCCTGGCCTGCCAGCTGGGGATCGAGGCAGCCCATGAACAGGTTGGGGTCGAGGGCTTCGCCGTCCAGCTTCCGCTGGTTGATCACGAAAGCTACCGTGGTGGTCGACAGGCTGATCGTGATGGGACCGGGCGTGGCGGAGGTCAGGCTGGTCCAGCCTTTGTTGGCGAAGTCAAACCAGACGACCGTCCGCAGGCGAATGAGGTCGCCCCCCGCCTGGTTCGGACGATCGTTCGCCGCCTGCACACCCTTGATGGCTTCCATGATGTAGGGCTTGGAGAATTGGCCATCGGGCCCGGGCACTGGGCTGAAAGCCGAGCCGAACGAGATCACGAAGGAACCGCTGGCATCGGCCAGGGACGTTCCCACGGTCTCGCCGCTGTCGGCATCAATCAGGGAGACCGTGGCTCCCCGGGCGAACTCGTCCAAGAGGTTGGTCAGCTGGACGTGATAGCCACGGGAAGGAGCAACGCTGCCGCGAACCGTCGCGGCGCCGACAAATGCTGTGCTTGAGGCCTGGGATGCTTCGGCGCCACGTGGGCCCTGGCTACCCTGAGCCTGCCTGACCGGGTTCAAGGTACAGCCCACGAGCGCGGCAGTGACCAACAGATGAATCAGGATTCGCAGCTTCATGACTTACATCTCCGCCGCACTGAGCCCGAAGGGCAGAATCTCACGCGTGCCGGTCGCAGGGAAGTAGCGTTCGACCCGGTGATGGCTGTACACCGACTGGTAGAGCGCGGAACCGTCGGGTTCTGCCCACATGCCCCACGTACGGAAAGCGTTGCTGACGCCTCCGAAGGCTTGGCCGGCGCCGTCTGCCCCGACCCTGACCAAGCGTAGGCCCGAGTGACTGAGGATATAGAACCGTCCCTGGGCGTCGGCGGCGTACGCGCCCACGCCAGGGCTCCAGCACTCTCGGGCACCCGACGTGTAGTGCCATTCCTCTCGGGCCGCTCCGCTGCCTTTCCAGCGACCCGTGACGTCGTTGGAGCAGAGACTCGTGGCATTGGCGTAAAGGTTGCCGTTGCTGTCCACGCCGGCGAGCTGGGGCCCGGATTGCCAATCCGTCACGCCGATGAATCGGTAGCGGTAGTAGCCGCAGTTACGGCACGTCAGGCGAATTCTGTCGGTGATCCAGAACTGGCCGTCCCCCCGCCACATGAAGTTGGGACTGTGGTAGTTGGCATACCAGGCCACGTCCGAAGAGAACGTGGGGTCAACCTTGCGGCCCCAGCCCTTAAGGACCACATATCCCCCGTCGTCATCGATGCCGATGTCGTTGTAGCCCCCCAGACCGCTGTAGACCCTGCTGTAGACGCCGCCCGAAGCGAAGTTGGGGATGCGGCCGAGGCCCTGCTGCATCGCGAGCGCCATGGTGCCGTCCCGGATGTCCAGGTTGCGGGGGTTGTCGGTTCCGGTGGACAGGCTGCTGCCCTTGGTCCCCGTCGCCGGGTCGATGGGCGTCACGCGCTTCGCATCATATTCCGCGACCCAGATTCGGTTCGTCGTCGGGTCATAGACGAGGCCCAGTGGCTTGGACAAGCCACTGACGATCGTGGCCCGCGGGCTACCGTCCGGGTTGTAGGAGGTTACGGTACCCGAGCTCGGGTTGCAGGTCCAGATGACCCCACTGCCATCGACCGCCACGTCCCGGGGGTCCGTCAGGTTGGGATCCCGGGTGGAGTCACACAGAACGGTGACCTTGTTGGCTGCCGTGGAATTGCCCACCGTCGCATGGTCGCCCGCCAGCTTCAAGATGCGCCGATCGCTGCTGACGATGATGAAGGCGTCCCTGTTGGCGGAGGTGCTCTTGTCACGCGCCACGCCGTTGTTTCGGATGAAAATGGACTCGTGCTGCTGGATGGGCGAGGCCCAGTTTGTGACGTCATAGCTGATGACCCAGCGGTTGGACCGGCCATAGAGACGACCCTGGGCGTACCAGATGCCGGTCATGCCGCCGATGCCTTTGAGAAGCGCGGAAGTGGCCCCCGTGGGTCGGTCCACTCTTGCAAGGGTGCTGTTTCCGAGATTGGTCACGTAGAACCTATCTCGACCACCTTCGTTGTCATAGGTCATGCCGAAAGGCTTGTTGAAGCCCCTGGCCACCGTCGAGAGTTCACCCGTCGTCACATCGACCTTCACCAGTGTGTTGTTGGTTTCGCTCAACACGTACAGGTCATTGCCGACCTTGTAGATGCCCGTCGGCGAACTGAAGCCACTGGCAAAGACCGACGAATCCCCGAAGGGCGTGATCCGGTAAACGTTGTTCGACGTGTTGTCGACGGAATAGACGTAGCCGGCACGGTCAGTCACGAGGCCGCCGGGGCTTGGCATGTCCGCGAATGGCGTCACCTTGCCGTCCTTGCTGCGCCGATAGATCGAATTGCCCTTGTTGTTCGACACATAGAGATTTCCGAGGTTGTCGAAGGCCAGACCCCACGGTGCGGTCAACCCCTGCAGATGCACGGTGCCAACTACCACGGCACCGCCGGCGTCCGGGGTAAGACGCAGGACGTTGTTGCTTCCGAGATTGGCCACGTACAGGCTGCCATCCTCCCCGAAGGTGGCCGCGCGGGGCTGGGACAACGTCACGCCGCCGGACACGATCACGGCCTCCGGAGCCAGGTTGCCGCCTCGGATGCGGTAGAGTTTGCCGGTGCTGCCTTCCGTGACCCACGCCACGCCTTCATTGTCGAAGGCGATCCCGCGAGGATCCGCGATGCCACCTGAAACCCCGAAATCCACGGCACCTGCCGCGGGGTTGAACTGATCGAGACTGACGACCCCCTTCTTCGTGCCGGCGCACGTCACGTAGAGGCGACCGCCGCGCAGGCAGAGCGAGCGCGGGCTGGACAAGTTCTTGGCGAACGGGCGGATTCGCCCCTGCGGATCGATCATCACCACGGTGCCGAAGGTCTCGTTGGCGACGTAGAGATTGCCGAGAGCATCGACGGCCTCGTGCCCCGAAGCCAACGCCAGATAGAAGCTCGGAGTCACCAAGGTCCTGCCCTCGCGTGTCACCGTGACCGGCCCCGTGACGGCACCTTCCGGAACCGTCACCGTGAGCCGCGAACGATCGCTCGACACACTCTTGACGACCGCCGACACCGCCGTCCCGGACAGATTGCGAAAGGCTACGAGGTTGTCCGCAGGAGTCTCCGAAAAACCTGACCCGACAATGACGATATCCTTGCCAATGAACTGGGTGTCCGGGTTCAAGGCCCCCACGGTGAATCCCGAGACGGACGACATCAACGTGTTGTACCTGGAGTCCGCCGGATCGAGTTGTATGAGCATGAATGGGTCTCGGTCCTGGGCCAGGGCCTCGGTGACCCGCTCGAAGGCGTCAATGACAAGGTCTTCCGGGAGCACATCCTCACCGTAAGGATTGTCGTAGGGGTCAGGTCCGAGGCCCCCCGAAGTTTCGGGTGAAACTGCATTGAGCAAAAGTTCGGGGTCCAGTCGACGGTCGAGATTCTGAGGGGTCTGGCTGCGGAGACTCACCAGCAGCGTGAGCGCCGTCGTGGTGCGGTTCAGGATGAAAGAGTTGTTTTGGCTGATGGAGACCCAGAACGGATCCTCGAACTTGGCCAGCGTCCTGATTCTGACGATGTCCGCCCCCACGCGGTTCGGCAAGGTGGTCCCGGTCTTCAGACCCTTGACGGCCTCCAGGTAATAAAGAGTTCCTTTGGCCGGGGTGAAGCCATTGGCGAAGGTCAGCAGAAAGGTGCCGTTGGCCTCGGTCAGGGTGGTGGCCACCGTGAAGCCCGTCGTGGCCTCGATGAGTGACACCGTCGCCCGTATGGCGATCTCCTGACCGATGGACGCCTGGGTTTGCCGCGGTGCGGCAAAGGCCGAGAGTTCGACCTTGCCTGACAGGGCAGGGGCCGAAGCCGAGGTGCCCACGGCTTGAGGGCCCTGCGGAGGCGGCACCAGGCCCAGCCGCGAGCACGCGACCAGCAACCCGACAAGCAGGACTTGGACCCACCGCAACCAGCGCATTCAGATTGTCCCCCGTAGATTTTCTACCCTCGCCGGGCAAGGGGGACAAGCGTCTTCAAAAAATCTTCCGGGCCGATGCCACGTGCGACCGTCCGTTTCGCTGAGGTCAAGATTTGGCACTCTGCTCGCCGCCGGTTGAACCCGGGGGTTGGGAACCGCCCTCAGTGGAGAGCACAAGGAAACAGATAGCCAGGTTTCTCTTGGCTATCTGTTTTGCTTTTGTTAAGATGTCATCATGAGATTGTTTTCTGCTGCTGTCTCGGCATTTTCTTTGGTCCTGGCCGCTTGCGGGTCGACGCTGCCAGGCCTCTCTGGCTCCTCTTCCCGCGGAAGTGAAGGCTCCGGCTTGGATCTCTCCGGTCCTTCCTCCGCCATGTTCGGGGACTGCCCCAACTTCTCCCAGGTGGCGAACGGTGACGTCATGGCGGTCGTCTCGCGGGACTTCGGTCGGCTCTCTTCCCTGGGTGGATTGATTGCCTGGCATGCGCCCCAGCTGACGGAGAATCGCCTGCGTCTGCTGACCGTAGGCCTGCATGACGGCAAGCGCCATCGCTGGGCCGAGACGTGGAAGTTGCTGGGACAGCGCGTCGTGCCCGACACGGGCATCGTCGAGACCCGCCTGCAGCATCCTGATCTGCCGCTGATGCTGGTGCTGTCCGACGTGGCCCATCGCACGCTGCCAGGGGTCGTTCGCCACGTCCGGCTCGTGTACGCAGGTTCCCGACCTCTTTCTGGCCTGCGCCTGACGGTCTTCGGGCATGTGACCCTCGACCGTACGGGACAAGGGGACACGTTGCAGGTGGATCGGCTCCGCGGTCGGCTGATCCAGACTAATCCCGCAGAAGAAGTGGCGGCGGTCATCGGGGTGGATCGCCCGGTCGAAGCGGCTCAGGCCGGACGCTCCCTGTCGGCGATCGGTCCGGGCCAGGACGCCTGGTCCGATGTTGCGGACGGCCGCTTACAAGGCTCGGACAAGGTTTCGGGTGTCGGAGCAAATGGCGCCTTGCAGATCTTGGTTCCCGAACTGGCGCCCGGTGGACAATTCGATCTGCAGATCGCCATGGCGACGGCGGCCGATGCGCCGCGCAGCCAGGCCGTCGTGGATCGACTTCTCCAGGAGGGTCACCGCGCGCTGGTGACTGCTGATGTCGCGCATTGGCAGGCGTGGCTTGGTTCATCCGTGCTGCCCCCGGGCATCGACGAGCGCGAGCGAGCTGTCGTTCGGCGTGCCCTGGTGGTCCTCAACCAGCTGCAGGCGGGGACAGGTGGCGTGTTGGCCTCGCCGTCGGCGCTCAGCCCCGCCTACAAGTACGTCTGGCTGCAGGATGCCGCCTTCGATGCGAGAGCCCTGATGGTGACCGGTCACCGTGAGCAGGCCGCCGCGATCCTTCGCTTTCTTGCCAAGGTGCAGAAGGCGGACGGGGATTGGTGGATCACGTATTTCACCGACGGTCGTCCCAATCCGCTGTGGGAGCATGGGACCGAGTTCATGGGTGCACACTTCGTGACCACGGCTGGCGCTTACATGGCCACCTACGGGGTTGATGAGACCGTGCGGGCCATCTGGCCTGCCGTGTCGCGCGCCGCCTCGTTCATGGAACGGCAGATGACGCCTTCCGGCATTCTCGTGCCGTGTCGGGATCTCTGGGAGACCTTCACCGACAAGTCCTGGACCTACACCAATGCGTCCTTCGTCGGTGGCCTCGAGGACGCCGCTCGCATGGCCGAGGCGCTGGGCCAGCGCGCCGAGGCCTCTTCCTTTGCTCGGTCAGCCGGAGATCTGCGGCGGGACCTGCTGGACAAGATGGTCGTGCCGGGCGGTGGCTGGCTGGGCAAGGGCCGAAAGCCGGGAGCCAGCTCCCCTGACCCCATCATTGATGCCTCAGTGGTTGGATCGGGTTGGCCCTACGGTGTCCTGCCCCTCGAACATCCTGTGATGACGGCCACCCTTGCCAGGGTCGAGACCCGGTTGTCGGTGCCCGGGGGCGGCATCAGGCGCTACGAGGGCGACGGCTGGTACGGCGGTCAGGGATGGCCCGAACTGCAGGACTGGATGGCCATCAGCCGCGCCGGGCGCGGGGAGAGGGCATCAGCCTTGGCCCACCATGCGACCAACACCGATCGGGCGTGGACCACAGGCAGCCTGCAGATCGGCGAGGTCTTCGACGCCAATCGCCGGGTCTTCCCCAGCGCATTCCCCTTGGGGTGGGCCATGGCCCAATACGTGCTCGCGAGCCATGCGTTGCACGGACCCGTTCATCCGGTGTTGCCTCGTCGCCCTGCGGGTCGTTGATCTGCGTCACGACCTTGCGGCCGGCTCACTGGCGCAAGTCCCCTTGATGAAGGTCCGATAAGCTTCGGGTGAAGCTTGTTGTAACCACGCTGTAACGGCTTGGCCCCACCTTCTAGGCGGCGGGCGAGCGTGGGTCGGTGTGGGGAGGAAGAGGCCTTGAGGCGACGGGGAGAGTCACGGAGGTCAGGCACGGCCTGCTTGCTGGCGCTCCTGCCGTTTCTCGTGGCCTGCGGCGGGGGCTCGGGGGTGCAGCCATCCCTTGCTTCGTCCGACGCGCCCGTGACGATGCAGTCGCGGCGTGAGGCTTCTGGGTACAGGACGGTTCGCGTGTCGGGTCAAAAGCAGTGGGCCTTCATCGAGCGCATGGAGCATCTGTCCCGGCACTTTCCCGACGAGGCCAGCCGTCCTGCCGGTCGCCAACGCGAACCCGAGATCGTCAAGGCGTTCGGTACGGTGCGGCCGGCCTCACGGACGGTGCTGCTGCATGCCATGCCGGGTTGGAATCGCACGGGGGAGGTGCCGATTCTGTTGGTTCACGGGGCGATCGCGGATGCTGAGAGTGCGTGGGTGGCCCCCCACGGCAAAGAAGGCCTGGCTCCCTGGCTTGCGGCGCGCGGTCGTGCTGTTTTCGCGGTGACCTTCGCGCATCGCCACGGTGACAATCTTCTGCAGGCCGAGCACCTCGCCGGTGTCACCGCGCGGATCCGGGAGTTGACGGGTGCTCCGCGCGTGGACGTCGTCGCTCATTCCAAGGGTGTCGCTGCCGCACGCGCGTGGGCGAGCGGCCTCTCCCTGCCGTGGGGCAGACGTTATGCGGGTGACATTCGCAAATTGGTGTTCCTCGGCGGGCCACTTTTAGGTATTGACTACACCTTTCGTCATCCGTCGGTGCATTTCGGACTGGTGCCGGAACTGGACCAACCTTTGCGCAATGCCCCGACGGCCTGGGAGCGCATGATGGTTTACGGCTTCTGGAGGGACATTGGGGTCCAATCCTTCATGACCGATCGCGGAAACTTTTTTCCTGGGCAGTCCCAGCTGCTGTACCGCTGGGACAGGCGCTATCCCCTGTCTCCTCTCGAGCCCGATGTGCACGCCACCTATCACGGTGGCAAGGGTCTGATCAGCGAGAGTCGCGGCATTGAGGCCGCCATTGCGGCGGGCGGGCACTTCATCGATCGTTTGCGTCGGCACCCGCTGCCCCGGGGACTGGATGTGGCCGTCGCTGCAGGGGAACGGGCGACGATGACGACTGTGCTCAACGAGAAGGATGGTCCCTCCGACGGGGTGGTGTTCGTGGAGTCCGCGACACACACCGAGGACTTGCTGGCAGGAGGAGCCCAGCTCGTCGCCAAGGACGTCCTCTCCGTGAACCACATGGAGTTGCTCTACCACCCGTCCGCGCGGACCTGGTTGGCGGACGTGCTGGACCGTCCCGAGCTGTAACGGGCGTGTAACCGGCTGCAGGCAGGATGTGCATGTGGTCGGCCCGAGCGCCGGCGATGTCCTTGAGGTTGCTTCTCATGCCCGCCCAGACCCCTTTCGAGGTTTTGGCTTCCCGTGTATTTCGCGAAGGCCACGCCTTCACCGAGGCCGTGGTCAGCAAGCCCTTGCAGGTAGCCCTCGGTACCGATCTGGCCGGTCAGCTGCTGAGTGCGATGAGAGATTCCTATGCCATGGGTCGCCAGACCGGCGATGAGGCCCTCGAGCAGACGTGGCAGCGGATGAGACTGGCCAGCCACGGCGAGGTGGCTCGGGTGGCCGGCCTCGTGGTGCAGGTCGACGATCGCGTGGCGGAACTCGAGGATCGTCTGGCTTCGCTTGAGGAGCTTGTCCGGGCGCAGAATTCCTTGCTCAAGGCTCAGGCGGAGCAGCTGGCCCAGTGGATCGAAGCCGGGACGGCGAGGGCGGGGGCTGAGGTCCCGGAGCCTCGTGTGCGCCCTGCGCCCAAGTCTCGGCCGAGTTCCTGAGCCCCATTTCCCCACCCGGGCCCGTGGTGGCCCCTGTTTTCTGCGAGGAGTTCACGTGATGCACGGTGTCGCTGAGGTGATGCAGCCCTGGCTGCAGGCCATGGATCCTGTCCGGCCTATGGTGGCGATGATCCGGCAGGGGCTGGAGGCCGTGGATGTGGCGGGAACGCGCTGGGAGGAGGGTGCGCGCCAGATGCTGGAGTTCTGGTCTTCGACACGCAGGGATGCGGTCAAGGTGATGGGGGTGACACTCGATACCCTGGCTACCGAAGCCCCCGTTTACGTCGGGCGCCTGGCGCAGGCCATGGCCGAGGCCTCGGGTTCCCCCAGGATTGGGGCCTGAGCCTGCATTTCGGAAGGAGACAAAAGATGGTCCAGCCGACGTATTCCCCTGCCCCGCACGACGCGATGACCCAGGCCGCCAGAGCCCTGAAGTCCCTGCGCACGGTTTTCCCGCTGCAGCCGGCGCGGGTTGGCCAGACCCCCAGGCACGTCGTCTGGCGGCGGAACAAGGCCAAGCTTCATCGTTACGAGGGGCAGGGGGAGCGTCGGCACGCCACGCCGGTCTTCTTTGTGTATGCGTTGATCAACAAGCCTTACATCCTCGATTTGCAGCCCGGGTCGAGCTTGATCGAATATCTTGTGGGCGAAGGGCACGACGTCTACCTGCTGGACTGGGGGACGCCGGGCGAGGAGGACGGGGGCACGACCCTCTCGGACATCGTGACGGGATTGATGCCCTCGGCGGTGCGTGCGGCGCTCAGATGCTCGGGCGTCGAGCGCCTGACCATGTTTGGCTACTGCCAAGGGGGCACCTTGTCGGCCATGTATGCGGCCCTCGACGAGGGGCGCACCCTCGCCAACCTCGTGTTGCTCACCACCCCCATCGACTTTGCTGACGCGGGTCTGTACAGCAACTGGCTCAATCCGGAGCACGCCGACATCGATCGCCTGGCCGACAGCATGAAGCTGGTCCCGGCCGAGTTGCTGGATTTCGGCGCCAAGCTGCTCAAGCCCTTCCAGAACTGGGTTTCGCCTTATGTGCGGTTGTTCGAAAGCCTCGATGACGAGGATTTTGTCGAGAGTTGGCGCGCCATGAATGGTTGGGTCTCGGATGGCATCCCGATGCCCGCTGAGGTCTATCGACAGTGGGCGAAGGACTTCTACCAAGGCAACAAGCTCGTCAGGGGCGAGGTCATGCTGGGTGCACGGCGGATCGATCTTGCCCGCATCACCTGTCCCCTCCTGGTGGTCCACGCGACGCTCGACCACATTGTCCCAACTTGCCAGTCGACGGTGGTGGCGGACCTCGTGGGCTCGACGGATGTCACGGTCCTGCCGGTCAAGGCGGGACATGTGGGGGTCGTGGTGGGCAAAGGGGCCCGCAAGAACTTCTTCCCGCAACTGGATGCCTGGCTGCAGGTCCGCTCGTGAGCGGACTTGCAGCCACCCGGCACGGGCCCTAGCATGCCGGAGTGACCCGTCCGTCGACCGGTTCGCTCGACCCTGACCTCAGGGATGACGAGCCGTTCGACGATGGGGTCTTCGAGACGGTCCCGGGTTTCGCCCCTGGCATCCTGACCTCCAGTACGGTTCACGATCGAACGCAATTCGAAGCCAACTTCGACCTGGATGCCCTTCCGCCCGGACCTGGCCGACACAAGCGGTACGAGATCGACACGTGGTTCTTCGTGCCTCGCGCCATGGGTATCCACGAGGAGACGTATGGCCGAGACCAGTTCTTTGCCGACCTGACGAATTACCTGCGCCTACGGACTCCCGAGGACATTTCGTTCGAGCGTCTCGATCCGAGCCAGTGGCATCTGCCTGCGTTGGATCGCTACCTGGCCGCCCACCTGGATACCCTTGCACGGCAACGCATGCTCGGACTGGTCCAGCAGGAGGTCAGGCTTTTCGGCTGTCTCATGAACACTCAGTTCAAGCGCCTGCTGCGCGAGGCACCCCGGCACGAAGCCTTGGCCAACGTAGGCCGCCTGAAGAGTGTGCTGGATCGCTACCGCAAGGCCTACTTGCATCGTGTCCTGCACGAACCTCTGCTGGTGGACCTGGAGGTGCGCCGGGCGTTGCGTCTTGTCGACGAGTACCTGTCCTACCGCTTCGAGGCGGTGGCCATCCGCTGCCTCAAACCTCTGGCCCGTGAGGGCGATCCCATGGCCGCGTCCTTCAGGGGGTGGTTGGAAGACGAGGTTCGGCATCGTGCCGAGGCGGGTCTGGTTCGCCTGGATGATGACGCCACGGCGGGCGAGCAAGCCGAATTGCTCAACTATCGCCTCGGCCTGCTCAAGAAGTACGTGGCCGAAGTGCTGTTCCTCAAGGTCCACAGCATCAAGCGCGAGAAGCTCTATCGCAATCTCGTCGCGGCGGTGGGCGCGGGTCTCGCAGCGACTTGGGCGGCCATGACGGACCTGCAGCGCCTCGCCATGATGAGGGATCCCGATCTCGGATACCGCCTTGTGCTGGTACTGGCCATCGGTGTGGTGGCTTACATTTTCAAGGACCGCATCAAGGAGCTCACACGGGAGTGGTTCAACGAACGCATGAAGAAGTACCTCCCGGACTTCGACCTGAAGCTGTCCTTTCCGCTGTTCGACGAGGACGGGACCGTGCGCGAGATCAGCCTTGGAACCGCAAGGGAGTACATGCGTTACCTCACGCGGGCGGCCATTCCACCGGACGTGCTCTACTTGCGGGATCTGGGCAACCGACCGGATCTCGACCCTGAGCGTCACGAGGCCATCATCCATTACAGCAAGCGCCTGTCCTTCGATGGTCTGGTTGGCCAGCATCCTTTGCACCAAGTCCGACACATCCGTGACGTGATGAGACTGGATGTCTCCGAGTTTCTGTCCAAGCTCTCCGACCCGAAGAAATCGCTCGGGTACTTCCACCCCGAACGGGGATTGCAAACCCTGAAGGCACCCAGGGTCTACCACGTCAATGTCGTCTTCCGGTATGCCGTGAGCCATCACGAAGGTGCGCGGCGCCTTCTCCGCGACGTTACCTACGAGCGGGTTCGTATCGTCATCGACAAGGAGGGCATCATCCGGATTGAGACGGTCTCTCCGAGGGGCCAGCTGGGCTACGTGGAGGACGAGGCGTCGTGACCGCATGGTTCGAGGCCCTCGGGGGACTGGGGCTTTTCCTGCTCTCCTTGAGGCTGCTGACGGGCGCCCTCGAGCGGACGCTGTCCGACCGTTTCAAGTCCCTGTTCCGGCATCGTCTGCATGCCCCGTGGGCCATGGCGTTCACCGGCCTCGGTGCCACGGTGGTTCTGCAGGCAAGCTCTGTCACGATCGTTTCCACGATGGGTTTGCTGCAGACGGGTTGGCTAGGACTCGAGCAGGCCTACTTCGCGATGCTGGGAGCCACGGTGGGCACCACCCTCAAGGCCTGGGTGGCCGCAAGTTCCCACTCTGCCATCGGCCTTGCCTGGGTTGGCGTGACCAGTCTCTCCCTCGTGGCCGTGCGTTCGCAGCATCTGCGCGACACGCTCGAGGCGGCCCTTGCCATCGGCCTTTTCCTGGCGGCCCTGGAGCTGCTTGCGGGCGGCTCCGCCGCAGTCCTTGCCCAAGCTGATCTGTGGCCTGGCATGGGATGGTTGTCAGGGCCGGGCTTGGGGCCCCAGCTCCTTGCCCTGCTGCTGGGCCTGGGGTTGACCGTGATGGTGCAATCCTCAAGCTCGGTCGTCTTTCTCGCGATGGATCTCGCCGGTAAGGGCTTGCTGGATCTGCCGGCGGGTGCCGCGTTGTTGCTAGGGGCCAATGTCGGGACGGCCATCACTCCTCTGCTGGCGTCGATCGAATATGACGCACGGGTGCGGCAGCTGGCCCTAAGTCACCTTGTCATCAAGGTGGCCGGAGCCTTTGGTGCCCTGATGGTATTTCCGTGGTTCCTCGGCTTCGTCACGGGTCCTGTACGCTCCTTCTCCCCTGAGGCCGGTCTGGGTTGGCAACTGGCGGCCTTCCATACCGGGTTCAATGTCGTCAACGCCCTGATATGGGCTTTCCTGGCCAGTTTTGCCCTGCGGGCGGTGCGCTGGTTCTGGCCCGATCCGGAATGGGAGGGCCAGCAGGCCCTGCCGCTCGCGGTGCGGCGCATGCTGGTGGCCGCCCCTGACATGGCCTTGGCCGAGGCCCATCGCCTGCTGGGCGATCTTCGCCACATGGCGAGGGATGTCATCGACCCTTGCCTCGTGAGGTTTTCCGGACGTGGGGAAGAGGCGGCCACACGCCGCAGGGTGCGCTCCTTTCGTGCCTTCGAGACGGTTCGGGAGAGCCTGCTGGACCTCCTGCTCTCCCTTGCTCAGCGGGCCCGCAGTCCCCAGATGCAGCTGGAGCTTGGTATGATGCTACGCGAGGCAGGCCAATGCGCCATGCTTCACGATCTTGCGACCGACCTGGAGAGCCATCTCGTCACCGGACTCATGGTGGACCGACATCCCGTCCCGGGTGCGCTTCAGCAAGAAGTGACCACCCTTCGTGCCGAACTGGACGCCACCTGGTTGGCGGTACTTTTCCCCGGAAAGGGCGAAAAGCCTCTGCCCGACCTCGATGCGCGCCTCGAGCGCATCGACCGGGAGTTGGTGACACACCTGCGGCGAGGCGAGGGACGACAGCGGGTCTCTGACTTGTGGTTGCAGGATGCGGTCGCCCAGTTGCGTCAGATTTGCCTGTCCCTGCGTGCCTTGGCCCGTGATACTGATTCAGGACGAGCCATGTTTCCTTCTCAAGGAGCCACCTCCCGATGATTGCCTCTCTCATGCCGCGTGAACGCAAGTTCTTTGATCTGCTCGAGAATTCGGCACGACTCATGTTGCGTCGTGCCGAGTGCGTGGCGCGCCTCGTGCGTGAGCCAGACGATGGCTTGGTGCAGGAAATCAACGCCGAGCGGCGGGCCATGCACGGAGACCACACCGTCACCCATCAAATCATCGACCAGCTCAACGCCACCTTCGTCACGCCGATCGATCGGGAGGATATTCACGCTCTGGCGTTCAAGCTGGACGACATTGTCAATACCATTCTCCTCCTTGGGGATCGGTTCGCGCTTTATCAGATTGTGCCGTCGGGGGACATGCTCGAGTTGGTCGACCTGCTGGTCAGCTGCGGCAGGGAGATCGTCGTCGGCCTCGAGAAGCTGCGGACCCCGCGGCTGATGCGCGAGATTCAGGCCCACTGCGATCACATCTACAAGCTCGCCACCGATGCGGATGATGTCATGCGCAGGGCTCTGGCCCATCTGTATGGAGAGCCCGTCCTTCAGCCCGCAGATGTCGTTAACCTGCTCAAGAGCCGCGAGGTTCTGGACCTGATGAAGAAGGCAGTCGAACGCTGCGAGGTGGTCGGCGATTTGCTGCATGGGGTGGCGGTGAAACATGCCTGACGTGGCCTGGGTGTTGATGGGGCTCGTGGTCTTTCTCGCCCTGGCCTTCGATTTCATCAATGGATTCCACGACACCGCTAACGCGATTGCGTGCTCCGTGTCCACCGGTGTCCTGACTCCGCGCCTCGCCATCATCATGGCGGCCGTCATGAATCTTGCGGGGGCCATGTGGTCCACCAAGGTGGCGGCTACCATCGGCAAGGGGATCATCGACCCTTCGATGGCCACGACGTCGCTGGTCATTGCCGCCTTGATCTCGGCCATTGGATGGAACCTGCTGACATGGTGGTGGGGGCTGCCCTCCAGCAGCAGCCATGCCCTGATCGGCGGTGTCATCGGTGCGGCCGTCGCGGGTCATGGTCTCGGGGCCCTTCGCCTCGACGGTATCTTTAAAATCCTGAAGTCGCTCATCGCCTCTCCTTTGCTGGGCTTTCTGCTCGCGCTAAGCTTGATGATCGCCTTGTTCTGGGCTTTTCGATCCTGGGTGCCCAGCGTGGTCAAGGCGACTTTTCGTCCGCTCCAGATCCTGGCAGCTGCCTTCATCTCTTTCACCCATGGCGCCAATGACGCCCAGAAGAGCATGGGCATCATCCTGCTGGCGCTGATTGGGGCCCAGCAGTTGCATGCGGGAGACGGTGTGCCTTTCTGGGTCAAGATTTCTTGTGCCTTGGCCATGGCCATGGGCACGAGTGTCGGGGGCTGGAAGATCATCAAGACCATGGGGTCTCGCGTCACTCGGCTCGAGCCGATCAATGGTTTCGCCGCGGATCTGGCATCTGCCTCCATCATCCTTTCTGCCACGAACCTCGGTCTGCCCGTGTCGACGACCCACGTCGCCGCGAGTTCCATCATGGGAGTCGGTTCGGCGCGGCGCGTCAGCGCGGTCCGATGGGGCAAGGCCGGAGAAATGTTTGTGGCGTGGATTATCACGATCCCCATCACCTCGGCCATCGCGGCGCTCGTGTTCCTGGCGGTGCGTGCCCTGGGAGCCTGATTCACTTGGCGAGCCGGGGAGCAGTGCCCAGGGCGTGGCCGCGGCGGCTGCCCCACCACCTGTCTCGGGATCGTCTGTCGTTGGCCTTGGCCCCCCTGCGCGACGGGGGATGGGGCGAGGTCACTGCCGGTGCCGGCGGGGGCAAGACCTCCCTCGCGGTCGACTGGGCGGAAAGCCAGGAACGGCCTGTCGTCTGGCTGCCTTTGGGCTCTTGGCAGCGTGACCCTCACGCCTTGGCTTCCGCTTGCTGTGCCGCGGTGCGTCGAATCCGCCCCGGTGCGGACACGGCGGCTCAGGAGTGGCTGGCCCGTCCGGGTGGTGCGGAGCGCCACGCCGAGGAGGCCATGCGGGCTCTGGCCGACGGGTCGGGGGTGGAAACTTCGTGGTCGTGGATCGTGGACGGGGTAGAGGTCCTCGAGGGTGCACCTGCGGCCACGACCCTTCTCGATCGGCTGCTGGTCTCGCTGCCCCATGGACATCAGATCTTGCTGCTGGGGCGTCGCCCGTTCGGCGGTTTCGCTTGGCGCAAGGCGCGTCTCGAGGGTCGTCTCATCGAACTGGGTCCACAGGAATTGCGCCTTCTTCCGGACGAGGTGCGCGCTTTGGCAAGGCTGAGGGGATGCGAGCCCAGTGCGGAGGACGTCGAGGATCTCATGCGCAGGACCTCAGGCTGGCCACTGGGGGTGTCTCTACTGATCCGCAACGCCGGGACCTGGTGCGGACAGGATCTCGAGGGTTACTTGACGGATGAGGTCCTGGCTGGTTTGTCCCCGGGAAACCTGGCCTTGCTCGAAACTCTGTCTCCGCTTGAAAGAGTGCCGCCATCCGTTGTGTTGGGACTCGAGGAGGACGCTGTGTCGCGAATGCAGGAGCTGGTTCGCGAGGGGCTGTTGCTTCCGCCCTGGGACGGCGAAGGATGGGTGCTGCCGGGGGCATTACGGGATGTCCTGCGCCGACGCCTGGAGGAACGAGGTGATTGGCACATCCGGGCACGTGAGCTCTTGTCGGTGCTTCGGACGGCGGGACTGGACGAAGCCGCCTATCGTCTGGCGCGCGAGTCGGGCGAGGACGACTTGGCCGTGGAGTTGCTGGGCCGTCTGGGCCCTGGCTGGATTGAAGAGGGGATGTGGCATCGGGTCCGGACGGAGTTGGCTGTCCTGGGACAGGAGCGAGCGGGTCGATCTGTCATCCTGGCTTGGCTGGAGGCCGAGTTGGCGCGGGCGGAGGGACGGTATGCCGAAGCCTTGTCCTTGCTTGAACGGGCGGGCCA
>JAYKGV010000063.1:0-14258 GCA_035285595.1 Candidatus Sericytochromatia bacterium | reverse complement strand
GGCAGTGGGGCCGTCGCGGCCACCCCGCCGGCTCTCACTGCACCCGATCGAAAATTGTCGGTACCGGCTCGAACCGTCGGCTCGGCGGCAGCCCCACTGGCATCTGCCGTGGGACGGCTGGCCAAGGGCGCCGTACGCGGCCGAATCGGTCCTACCTGCATCGACGGAATCCTCCTGCAATCACTTCCATGGCTATGCCACCTGCGGGCCGAGACTTGTTGAAAGGCGCATTAAATCTGTCGTGACGGTGCGGAGAGGTTCCGAGACGAAAGGCCCCCGCCCCAGCCGCGGGACGAGAGGCCTTCCGCCCATCGAAGAGAAATCAGGCGGTCGCGGCCGCCAGTCCCATTTTGGCGCGCAGATTCTCGTCGAGCTTGGCGAGGAATTCCTGGGTCGTCAGCCACGGCTGGTCCTTGCTGATGAGGATCGCGAGGTCTTTGGTCATTGAGCCCGATTCGACTGTTTCGACACAAACCTGCTCGAGGGTGGTTGCAAACTTCTCAAGCTCGGGATTCTGGTCGAACTTGGCCCGGTAGTAAAGGCCACGCGTCCACGCATAGATGGACGCGATAGGATTCGTAGAGGTCTCGCGCCCCTTCTGATGCTCGCGGTAGTGCCGGGTGACCGTGCCGTGGGCTGCCTCGGCCTCGACCGTCCTGCCATCAGGACTCATCAGCACCGAGGTCATCAGGCCCAAGGAGCCGAAGCCCTGAGCCACGGTGTCGGATTGAACGTCTCCGTCGTAATTCTTGCAGGCCCAGACGAAGGCTCCGTTCCACTTCAGGGCGGCAGCTACCATATCGTCGATCAGACGATGCTCATAGGTCATGCCCTTCTCCTCGAAGCGCGCCTTGAACTCCGTCTCGTAAATCTCCTGGAACAATTCCTTGAAGCGACCATCGTACGCCTTGAGAATCGTGTTTTTGGTCGAGAGGTACACCGGCCACTGCTTCTCGAGGCCATAGTTCAGGCACGCACGAGCGAAGCCCTTGATGGAATCGTCGAGGTTGTACATGCCGAGCGTGACGCCTGCCCCCTTGAAGGTGAAGACCTCCTTCTCGATGACCTCGCCGTCGGCACCTTCGAAGCGCATGGTGAGCTTGCCTGCGCCCGGAATGCGGAAGTCCGTGGCGCGATACTGGTCCCCGAAGGCATGACGGCCGATCACGATCGGCTGGGTCCACCCCGGTACCAGACGGGGAACATTGCGGCAGATGATGGGTTCGCGGAACACGGTGCCATCGAGGATGTTGCGGATGGTGCCGTTCGGAGACTTCCACATCTGCTTCAAGCCGAACTCGCGAACCCGGGCCTCGTCAGGCGTGATCGTCGCGCACTTGACCCCTACGCCATACTGCTTGATGGCGTGGGCCGCATCGATGGTCACTTGGTCGTTGGTGGCATCGCGATGCTCGATACCCAGGTCGAAGTACTTCAGATCGATGTCGAGGTAGGGAAGAATCAGGCGTTCCTTGATGAATTGCCAGATGATCCGCGTCATCTCGTCCCCGTCGAGCTCGACTACGGGATTGTGGACCTTGATCTTGGCCATGACACGCTCCTTCGCGAAGACCGTACGGGGCATGCTAGCACGGCCCGAAAGCATCAGCGGATGACGCGGCCGTCCACGAACTTCGACCGTGCCCAGCGACGAACGAGCGGAAAGACCACGAGAGCCAAGAGCAACGCAGGAAGCGGAGCGACGAGAACGAGGAAGCCCCCTTGGGCATCCCGGCTGGGAGCCGTCAGCTCGAGTACGGGCATCAACAGGGTCAGGTCGGAGCACAGGGCGGAGGCGGCAGCGGCCAGGATGGTCGACCGCGTCTTGGCAGAGAGGGCCACGGCTATGGGCAGCCACATCGGGGCGTAGACCCAGAAGGTGAACACCCCGGGCACGGCCCCGCGCCAAGCGTCGGGTCCCGTTTCACCCGCAAGAAGATAAAGGACCACTCCAAGGCCGAGGGCGCTTCCGCACGCAATCCCCGCTGCGAGGGCACGCAGGGTAAGGAGCGGCACCTCGCCCAAGCGCTGGGAGAAGGGCGTATTCATCCGTTCGAGATCATCGGACGAATCAGGCTCGGTGTGCATCATCGTCACAGTCCACTTGAGCAGGCCTTTGGGTCGTGGGTATCATGCACCCATCATGCCAGCCAACGAAACCCTCAAGTTCCCAGGTCCCAAAGTTACACGAGCTCCGATGGCCGTCGCGGGCATCGGCCTCCTTGCGGGCATCTTCCTCCTGACACTGGGCAGCAGCTTCACTACCAGCATCCCCGTCGGCAACGTCGGCGTCGTGACCGATACCCTGACGGGGAAGGTGGCGGATCGCCCCCTTGGCGCAGGCTTTCATTTCGTCGGGTTCTTCAAGAGGGTCTACGAGTTCCCGTCGGGCATCGTCGACAGCATCAACCTCGACGACTTCAAGGTGAACACCTCGGAAGGTCAGGAGATCATGGTCGACATCCGGGTGCAGTACAAGCCACAGCTCAGCGAGGACAACGGGGCCGCCGTCGAACTTTTCCAACGCTATCGCAAGCCCTTCGAGGGTGACCACGGGCTGGTCGAAACCCGCTGGATCCCGGTGATTCAGCAAGCCGCAGGTTATGCCTTCTCTCAGTCTCGTGTGGTCGACGTCTACCAGAGCCGTGGGGCGAGGGCGGCCGCGTTGATGCGTCGGGTCCTGCAGGATGGACTCAAGGACAAGGATGTCCAGATCGAGGGCATCGGTGATGATCATGTGCTCGTCGAGACGGTGGCCATCAGCAACATCGTGCTGCCGACCGCCATCAAGACCGCTGTCGAACGCAAGGCCCAGATCGAGCAGGATACGCTGACGGCCCGACAGAACCTCGAGAAGGCCCGCATGGAAGCAGAGCGAACGAAAATCGAAGCTCAGGCCGAGGCCGACGCCAAGGTCATTCGAGCCAAGGGTGAGGCGGCCTCCCGTGCGGCACTGGGCATCAACCCCGAGCAATACATCAGGCTTGAAGTCACCAAGGAACTGGCCTCCGCAATGAAGCAGAGCAAGAACCTGATGGTGCTCCCGTCGAACGCCATCCTGGATGCCCGGTCACTTGCAGCGTTGCGTGACGTAGAGAAGTGACCGGGGACCGGCCCGCCACCGTGTCGGCGGAAGCCGATGCGAGGGCCAACCTGGTTTGTCACGGGGACAACCTGCGGGCACTGGCTAGCTTGCAAACCACCCATGCGGCTCGGTTCCGCCTGATCTATTTGGATCCGCCCTACAACACGGGCAGGAGACTCGACCACTACGAGGATGATCGGGCTCACGCCGACTGGCTGCAGATGATGCGTGAGCGGCTGGTCCTCATGGCCCCTTTGCTACGTCCGGACGGCGTCGTGGTTGCGCAGACGGATCGCCACGAGTCGGCCTACCTTAAGGTCTTGCTCGACGAAGTGTTCGGACGCCGATCTTATGTGACCACCATAGCTGCCCGCATGTCGGCGACCTCAGGGTACAAGCTCGAACACGCAGAACGTACCCTCGTGAAGAATGTCGAGTTCCTGCATGTCCACGCGCGCAAGCTCAGGCTTCATGGCGCGGCGTATGAGGAGCAAAGGGAGTGGGATAACCACTACGCCTATCTTCTCGCCGAAGATCGCAAGACCTTTCGGCGACTCGTGGAGGATGCCCGAGTCACGGCTTGGTTGCAAGCGCAAGGACTGCCGGTGCGCCAGGCCTCGGTGCCCACGCTCCACGCGCGTTGTGCCGAGTTCCAATGCTGGGTCCTGACCGCTGCCGATCTCATTTGTCGCTCGCATACGGCCCCTGTTCCCGCACGCACGTCATGGCGTGACGGACACTTGCTGGCAGGTGAAATGCCCGGTTCTCGTGTGGTCGAGGAGCGAACGTGGCAAGGACAGCGCTACTTTCTCAGGCGGACCTCCACGGGTATCGATCAGCTGATTCCCTTGTCCTTGAAGGTTCGCCCCGTTGAAACGCTGGGCGGCGACGATCGCGAGGCACTTACGAATCTCTTGGGCGACTGGTGGGATGGCTTTCACCTCGACATGGGCAATGTGCGTCTTGAGGGGGGCGTGTCGTTCTCGAGGGGGAAGAAGCCCGAGCGCCTGTTGCGCCGGCTCATCCGCATTTTCACGCAACCGGATGACTGGGTCCTGGACCCTTTCGCAGGATCGGGCACCACCGCGGCGGTAGCGCACAAGATGCGCCGGCACTGGGTGGCCATCGAGTCGGGTCCGCAGGCTTTGACCCACGTCGTGCCGCGTCTCGACCGCGTGGTTTCAGGCCAAGACCCCAACGGCATCACGCGTGCGGAGGATTGGAACGGTGGCGGCGCCTACGTCTATCGGCGGATTTGACAAAGACGAGGTACAGTCAAATCGTCTCGTTCTCCGCAAGCCTTGACCACGCGACGTCCCGCCCGACTCAACCGCGCCGGGACGACGCCCCCATTTGTCGATTGCCCTTCGAGCCCAGCTCACGCCGATCGGACTTGTCCTTCACGGGTGGATCAGAATCAGGAAGCTGCAATGCAGAACGGCGAACGCTATGCCCGAAACTCCTGAGACGGCTGTCCGGCAAAGGTTCCGCCTTGGACGGTTCCTTGCGCCCCTCCATGCCCTTCTTCTCGGCCTTCTTCTCGGCCTTCTTCTCGGCCTGCTTCTTGGCTGCGGCCGCCGCCTCGGACCCCGGCATCATTTTCAGAGCCTGGCTGTCGAGCGATCCCGTGCCCCGTCCTTGAATCCGCATAGGAAATCCCCCCAAGATTTTCCATACCCGAGAATCGCCTCGACGCCTTCACTCAGGCTAGAACGGCTGCGGAAGCAAAATCTTCCGATATGAGGGACCATCTAAACCGAGCTGTGGAGATTTGAGCATGCGTCCGAAGTTCTGGATCGTGATGGCCTCCTTGACGGGCTGCACCACGGCAGGCCTGCAGGGTGAGGTGGGGAGCGCGTCCTAGGCCGGCCGTTCCGCCGTCCTGTCGCCGCAGGCATCGACGGGCACAGCTGGCGGGTCCACCCTTGCTGCCGGGGCTGCGGACCGTGCCATCGAGGGGAGGGTCCGCACGAAAGACGGTCAGGACAGGGGCGGATTGATGGTTACGGCGTGGCTCAACAACACCAGTTCGCTTAACAACACCAGTCCGCTGATCAATGCTTCCCCCCGGCGGCTGCAATCCGCCCGTTTGACGGCTACCACCGCTGCGGATGGCACGTTCGTCCTGCGACCCTTCAACCAAGGCACCTACGACCTCGAGGCCGTAGCAAGCTCAACAGAAATGGTCTGGCTAGGGGGTGTGACCTATGAAGGGACGACGCCGGAAATCGGAGCCCTCGCCTTGCGGCCCACGGGTATCGTCACGGGAAGGCTCACGGCCCCTGAACAGCCTACGGTCACTGAGTTCGAAGGCGTCGATGTCTTCATCCCTGGGTCCACTTACTTGGCCAAGGCCGACAAGTCCGGAAGATGGACCACAGCACTGGGGCCAGACGGTCACGTCTACGTGGCTGGAGGAGGCAGCTATGGCGAAGAGGAGGCCGGTGCCGGCTTCCGCGTCCGCAAAGTGGCAGCCGATGGTCGGGTCTCCACTCTTGCAGGTGGAGGCCGGGGGTACGCCGATGGCGTGGGCACGGCAGCAAGACTTGGTGACCTGCTGGGCATCGCAGTCGATGCTGACGGCATCGTCTACGTGACGGACAGGGATTCGCGAACCATTCGCCAGATCACCCAAGACCGAACAGTCACGACCATTGCAGGAATGGCCAGAGAGGGTGGGTACGCTTTCTATCAAGATGGATTCGGGACCGAAGCTGTGCTCGGGTACCCGTATCGTTTGGCTGTCGGACCTGAAGGAGACCTCTACTTCACGGATGCGGCGGACGGCGTGAGCAGACGTATCGAGTGAGGACAAGACAAGCCCGCGACCCATCTCTCGAGCGATGCGAATTGCCGGATGGAGTCTAGGGGAACCTTGAATTTTCGGCACGCCGAGGTACCGTGCAACTCGTCTTCGCTCCGACGTCTCTTGATTAAGCCTTCATTTGTAGCCGTATAGCTGCGGGTTTGTAAATCGACATGAGGATGTGTGGTCTACCGCAGCATCCGTGGAGGTGTCGTCGATGAAGCAGCTCACCGAGATCCGGTCCTTCGCGAATCTGGGCTTCTCGAGTGCCACCCGCAGCAAGAATGACAAAGGTCGCCCCGAAGGCTCTCGGCTTGAGGTTAGCCGTGATGAGACAACCCTCGAGGCGGGCCGCAAGGGCGGCAAGTCCAAGCTCGGCCTTGATGACATCGTCGTGGACCGCAATGGTGACGGAGTCGAGTCTGGCGTGGAAAAAAAGCTTGCCGAAGGCGTGCGCAAGGCTCGCAAGCTCATGGGTCGTCTTGACGAAGACGGCAACGGCACCCTCGAAGGCGCCGAGCTGAACAAGAAGACTCAGAAGGCGGATCGCGACGGTGACGGCAACGTCACGATGAGAGAACTACGTGGCTTGATGAACAAGGCCATCAGGCGCGAGGAGCGATTTCAGGGCTTCGATTCCAGCGGCGACGGCGTCCTGAGCGACAAGGAACTCGCCAATGAGAAGTGGGCTGAGGGTCGTGACTTCGATGGCGACGGAAAGGTTACGCTCGAGGAGTTTATCGAACGCAAACCTAGTCCAACCGGACCCGCCAATCGACAGACGGGCCTTGACCCGGCGACATCCGAGCCGGCTGTCGATGCCGGGGCTCCCGTCGATTCGGCGCCCGCAGGGTCCTCCATTGCACCAGGTGACGTCTTCGCGGGGGCTCGATTGGACAGGGGGGCTCCTCCGAAGGTGTCGTGGTACCGCCCTCACAGGCAAAACGAAGAGCCGACGCTACGCATCTCAGGCAATGTCACCTCCGACAATTTCTGGCGGGAAGTGGCTCTTGCGTCGATGAACGTCGGCATGAGTCCACGGCGCATGACCTCGGTGCTGCAAGATGCCCTGCCCAAGGCTCTGGAGGGACTTGGCGTCAAGCTCGACGCCGGGCAGAGACAGAAGCTCGGCGAGACCATTCGCCAACGGACAGACGGACTGCCCAGGGCCAACCCCATTCCCCATCATCTGCACCCCGATACGACGGGTAAGTATCTGGACGACAACCCGGCTGCCGCCGGATGGCGCGAACAGCATGGCCCTGCCTTCGACCGGATGTTGCAAAAGGGTTAGTGAATCCAATCGTCCCTGCCGCTGGACCGTCCGGGTCCCGGCGACGCGTCGGGCTTGAAGACGCTGCGGCCTCGAGGGTGAGGATGCAGCGTCTCCCTGATGGCCTCCTGAGTTCTCCCTGGGGAGGCACGGGATCGTCTATCAGGGCCTGACGCAGACCCAGAGGCAACGTCACCTGATTGACACCAGCAAAGAATCTCCCGGCAAGCTCTGTCACTTCGCCGGCCTGGGGATCCATGTAGCTCACCGTCATCTGGCCCTGCGAGCCATCAGGCCTGATCGTGGCGCCCATCTTCAGGATCTGGACCGCATGACCCGACGAGGCATCAGCGGTCCTTATGACCATCGGGACAGCGCCGGACTTGAGCGCCTAAGAAACCAGGCCAGGCAGCCGACGCCGTTCGCTGACGGTGGCCACAGGAGCGTTGCCCATGTGGCCTTCCATGATTGATTTCATCAATTGTCCGTATTGATGGGTGGTCAAGGCCTCTCCAGCACCTTCCTCACCACCCACGCGTCGTGTGGTTCCCGTTCTGCCGTTCCCGACCCTCACCACACTCTTGAAGACCCTGCCGCCCACGTACGGCGCCGTCGCTACCGCAGCTGGCGTCGGCCAGTTCTCACGGGCCATGTCCCGCAAGGCGGGCAGGAGCAACTCACCAGTCACGGAACGGTAGAGAATCTTCTCCTTGCCGACCGTGCTGCGATCCATCCTTATTGCTTGTCCGGCACTGGTCTGGGCTTGCCCTCGCGTGGCCAAGTCAATCACGAGCCGGGCATACTGGCCTGGGGCCTGCCGTGCGATCAGCCCCTGGGCGGAAGCCGGACCGCAATCGAAGGTGTTCAGACCCTGACGGATGCGCCTGGGGCGAGCAAGATCGAGGATCAGATGCTTTCGGAAATCAGACAGGGACCAGGCGTCCGCGCCTTCACCTGCCGATGCCGGACGGAAGGCCACGGGGACCCGAATGTTCTCCCCCGCCTCTGCGCGACGATCAGCGTCTCAATTCGATCGAGGTGTTGTTGGACCGTCACCCCCTTGCTGTCCGCAAGATCCAGGATCCCGTCACGTTCGAGCTTGTTCAGGGCCTGTGCAAAGGACTTCTTTCTGACCTCTGCCAATTGCGAGGCATCCTTGAGCTTCTCCGAAGTCCCCAGCATCACCGCGTGTGACACGTCGACACGATCAGGAGAGTTTCAGGCCGCAGGGCCTTCTGCTCCGCGGTCCACCAAGTCACGGCGGTTCGGAATCGCTCCACGTTCGTAAGGGCCCAAGTTTGGGCGAATCGGAACGGATTCCCCTGTACCGGCCTGCGCGCAAACTCTCGATGCCTTCTGCCATATTTCAGCCATATCCCCGAGCAGGCGCTGTGCTACGTCGCTCCCTGAGGACAGTGCGCAAGCTGGCGTTAGACCCACACGAGGCAAATCGGTCGGGTAAATGCCGAGCATGCCGACGCAGCATGGGTCGGCAGGTGCAATCCGCTCACAGTTGGCCGCGATCATCTGGAAGGTCAGACCAACGGCTGTCCCTAGCGAGAATTAGCGTGAGGGGGAAACCTTGAGGCGCTGACCGGTCTGCCAGTTCCAGCTTGCGGCCGCACGTGAACCAGAAGGTCCTGTGGCGTGACTCAAAGCGGGTTCCACCATACCAGATGGACGGCAAAGAAAAGGATGGGTGAAGAAATTTTTTCTTGTCAATGAACTGACGCCAAAGAGTCCGTTAGGGCAGCTACATCTCCTGTCGAGGGGATCGAGAGGGGGAGCTGATAGTGAATATGCGCTTGAACGGCGGGCTGCGTGCGGGTCCGCTTGATCCCGTGGTGGCCGCCAAAGGGCAGGCAAAGAAGGCAGCGGGTGCGGAGGCTCAAGGCGACTCCTCAGCAGGAAACCCGGTAGCCGGTCCTTTGGCAGACGGCCAGGGCGAACAGGCCAAACCCTCATCGGGCTCCGAACTCAAGCGCAACAAGGATGGCTGGGTTCGCGGAGATCGCAATGGGGATGACATGGTCAGCGATATCGAGAAAAGGCTGTCCGAAGCCGTCAGGCCGGCCAAGAAGGAATTCTCGAAACTGGACAAGAACAAGGATGACAAGCTTACGGGCGACGAACTTCCGGATCACCTGAAAGACCGTGACGAGAATGGCGACGGGATCGTGACCCGAGGCGAGATGCGTCGCAAGGCGCGTGAGGGTATCTCGTTCCAGGATCTCTTCAAGGGCTTCGACCAAAATGGCGACGGCGTACTGGAGGCCGGAGAGGCCAAGCGATTCAAGCGTTTCAGGAAGATGGACGCAGATGGTGATGGCAAGGTGAGCGAGGCCGAATTCGTCGCGTTCAGGGAGATGCGCGCGGCCATTCGGCAGTTCAAGGACTATGACCAGGATGGCGACAAGGTCCTGACGGCAGGTGAGCTGCCGGCTGACCAGCTTGCGGCGGCAGATGGCGACCAGGACGGGAAGGTCACACGAGAGGAGTGGCTGGCCTTCCGGCAGAGTCCGGCCCCCGTCCAACAGGAATTGCCGGCGGAGCCTGAAGCCATCCCGGAAGAGGTGGCGCCTCCCCCGGCTCCTGTCGAGGCGCCTGCCGTCGAGGGCGGCGCAGAATCGGCCACGACCGTTCCTGACGCCAACACGACCGAGGAGTTCGGCGTCCCGGCCTTCTAAACTGGCCAGCCAGAGGCTGTTACGGGTTCCTCCTAATCTTGGTCCCGTCCGCCTGTGACAGACCGCCCCCCTCGAGGAGCAGAATTTACTCTTCGAGGGGGGCATAGCTTTGCGAATCATCCTATGGAATTCCGGCCTTGCAGCGAGAGATTTTCGTCTAGGGGGTCGCTGACATCGCTCTGGGCTTCACGCTGGCGGGGCCAGAGGCAACGCGATCCGTGCGTGAGACTAGGGGCGGCGGCTGGAATCGCACGTCGTGATCGCAGCTGGTTCCTCTAGGTCTTGACTTAGCAACTCACTCTTGACTGGTTAGGACTACTTGGCCCTCGACGAGAGTCCCTGCAGGACGGGCTTCCTGCAATCTGACTCAAGTCAAGAAAGTCAATCAACCGAGTGAGTTACATAGTGCCCAGGGACAAGCTTGCTTGATGCTGATACGACATAATCATAATTCTTTTTCGAATCAAATACGGTATTGTTTCATGACGCAAATAAGGATCAACAAGGATGGAGATCCGATCGGCAGGTCTCGGCTCGACCTATCGACGCATGGAAACGGCGTGGGCAGACAGCCTGCGTCGGGTGTCAGAGCGGCCAGGAAACCTGAGAGCTTCCTTGCACGTCGGCCAGATGACGAGGCAGGCGCGTTCAGAGGCAGTGATTCGTGGCAGTCAGCAAGCTCTGGCCAACATTCAAGACAGCCTGAACTTGCTTCAAGTCGCCGAGTCGGGCATGGCTCTTGTTTCCGAACACGTACTTTCGCTCCGCAACCGAGCCCTTCAAGCCGCTCAGGGCTCGCTCACGACTGAAGAGCGCAGCATCCTGCAAGCAGCCGTCATCGAGGACCTGAAGGCCATCGAGCAGTTGGCACTGGATACCTCCTACAACGGACACCGAGTCCTGCTCGGAGGCACGCTTGCCCCCGAAATCACCCTCGGGGAAACGAGACAGTTCACCCGGGGCACCACCCGAACGGTCGCTGAATACACCCAGTCGCAGTCGTGGGGGAGTAGTCAAACCGGCAGTTCGCAAACCCGCAGTGCAGGAAGCAGCTCAACCTTTCAACTGTCCCATAACACGCCTCGATGGTCCTCGGACGGCGACTACCTGTCCGTCCGCAGAGGTCACACGACCCTCGCGTACGGCGCCGAGGGCTCCGTTGCGCTGGATCCTTCCGGCCGGACCTTTGACACCAGCGAACGAAGAAGCTTTTCAGTTCCACGAACAACCACCGTCGTCGACCCGGAGGGCAACGTCCAGACGGTGACCGTGAACGACACGTGGGAGCTTTCGACCTCGGTGTTCGGTTACAACGGTCTTTACGCGCGCAAGAACGGGGGAGCGTGGACCAGATTGTCCCCGGGATACTTCTATAGCTACAACGCAGAGGCGACCTTCTCCCCAACTGGGGATCGCATTGCTCTTGTCAGGAACAAGCTGGATGCTGGTGCCTCCATCGAGATCCTCAACTTCGATCCCGTGGCCGTTCGTTCCTCCACACGGGTCCCTCGACTCAATGTGGACGGGGATACCGCGGGGGTTTCAACCACTTATGCCGTGCCGTTCAACCTCTATGAGGTTCAAGGACAGCCTTCGATTCGCGTGCTGCGGATCAGTCCCGGAAGCAGTACGGTCCAGGTACCCTACGATTCCACGAACGGTTTTTCATCGCCAACGGCACCCTCAGCTTCCACGGCAGCCACGTACCTGACTCCAATGATGTGCTGCAGGTGTCGGGCTTCGGCGGGGTCGGATTCACGAGTCAACCGAGCGAGGATACGGTTAGCTTATCTTTGGACTACACACCTGTACGCTACAATCTGGGCCAGTCTGGGAGCAGCATCGAAGTCCGCCGTGGATCCACGATTATCGCCTACGACCCGACGGGTACGAGCGGATGGAGCTTCGATCCTAATGATTCGAACCTGCGTACGCTCCTCATCAAGGGCGACGATCGACCGAAAAACGGCGAAGGGCTTTCGGTTGCCTACCGAACCGACTACGAGCTTCGGTACGGCTCCATCGTGCCGATTCATGCGGATGCAGCAGGTGGCTTAATTGAGGGCGATCAAGACGTGGACATCATCCTCCGGGATGTGACCCCCGAGCTTTACGGTCTCGGCAGCCCCGGAAGTCCACAGTCCATCGTGGGTCTACGCTCCGGCGGGGCCATCCTCTTGAAACCAGCTGGCACCCAGGCGGCCGGTGAGGCCTACTACGATCCGGACATCCGCACCGTCACTTTCGATGGGGCCAGCATGGGCACCTTGAATCAGAGTCTTGGAGTCAGGTACTGGGCCGACAGCGCAGGGACAAACCGCACGGATGGTGTCCTTGACCTCCAGCTGGCCGGCAAGCCCGACTACTGGGGTTTGGCGACACCAAACGGTGGCTCGGTAAGCGGGGCTGGTTCGGGTGACCCGGATGCCTTCAAGGTGACAAGCAATGGCATGACACAAACGAGTGGCTGGACCCTGGACCTCGCACCTCGAATTCTTCATCTGCATGGTGGGACGGCGCTGCCAAATGCCGCCACCTCGCAGGGTCTCAGTGTCCGGTACTGGCAAGATGGGAGCCAGGACTCACGCTGGCTCCCGAGCTCCCTGGTGCTCCCGGGTGACGTTCTCTCCTATGAAGATCGAAGTTCGCTTGCCCTGTCCATGAACGGCATCGCGCTCCAGGAGGATCTGACGGGCAGCGGGACGGGCTTTCGAATCGTGGAGGAAGGGGGCGTCAGACGAATAGAGATCCTGGCTCCCAAAGCTGACGCGGCCACGTCATTGACGTCATTCAGACTTTCCTATGTCAGGGCGGGCGAGAACGCCTTCACGCTCTCGGCCAACTCCCCAGAAAGCAGCGACTGCGACACCGGCTTCCCCAGCCAGGTCACGGGACTGCTCCTGAAGGAAGACAGTGTGATCCTCAAGGTCAACGGCCAAACGATTGCGCCTTCCACGGATGGAAAATCGTCTGGCTGGGGCATGCGAAAGACGGCCGGAACGAACTATAACGGGACCCAGCTCTACAGCAAGTACGAGTTCGAGCTGGTGGGTTCCTCGAGGTTGTCGGGCGGGCCACATGCAATTCAGATCGAGTATGAGCGCTTCAATGTAGAGCGTTACAAAATCATATTCGGTGGCAGCCTCGGACTGTGGATCCAGCAAGGGGAAGAAGTTGGAGATAGCCATCAGCTCAAGCTGGATTCCGTGACTGTCAGTGCCTTGGGACTTGGCGAGGTCTGTCTGCGCAGTCAAAAGGGAGCCGAAGCGGCGATCGGACTTTGTGATGCGGCCCTGACGCGCATCAACCGCCTTAGAACCCGCCTTGGGGCAGCCATGAATCGTCAGGAACACCGCGCCATGACACTCAAGAACAGAACGGCTCAAGAGATAGGCTCACAGGTGGAGAGCCTTGGCGTGGATCTGGCAGGGGAAAAGATGAGTCAGGCCAAAATCCAGATCCTACGGGATACGTCCCTCACCTTCTCCACGGTGGATCACCACACCCTCCGTTCCAGAATCAGGGTCCTGCTCGAAGGCCAGGTGGCGTGATGGGTGAGCGGGAGGGCGTCCTTACTGGGACCCTTCAGGCGCCTGGCCTTGCCCCCCGGGGCACCCCAAGCGGGCATTTAGGAAGCTCAGTTGGGTCAGATTTATCCCATGGAATGCATCCGCTCAGCTCTCTGCGGACTAGATCCAGCCATGCCTTTATGTCCTGTCGAGGCTGTCACGGACGCTGCCCCGGTAGGCGGGATCCTCGGAGAGCAGCACATCTCGCAGGACCTTCCGGACAAAGAACTCGCTCGCGCAGGCACATCTCGCCACCAAGGCTTCCCTGGCCTGAAGGGTTTCTTCGTCTATGGCCGAAAGTACGGGCTGCCGGTGGGACAACTTTCGAGGGCCCCATTCCAGGTGACCGAGAGCCACTTGGAGCCAATCACGGTTCGCGTTGTCGGGAACCCTGGTCATGGGCGACCAGCTGGATTCAAGCTCCGAGCCGCTCGTCCGGGTCGAGATACCGACCGCCGTCCTGTGCCCTGTCGTAGATGGCCAGGCCCACCCGTCGGATGTGTTCGATCAAGCCGGGATGGGTCAGGGTCGCCATGACCACGACGTCGAAGGTCCACGGCAGAGGCAATTCCTCGAGTGCTGTCGCGATGCGCGCACCCGCAAGGGCATCGGCTGGCCCTTCTAGCGCCAGGTCGATGTCCGAGGTAGCCCTAGGGCAGCCCTTTGCGCGTGACCCGAAAAGCCACGCCGTCCTGACCTCCGGGTAGGCACGCAGGACGCCTCGGATTTTTTCGAGGTCGGCAGGAGAGAGGCCCGTTTCGGTCACGGGGAGCCCTCCTGTGCGTGAAGCCAGTTGTTCAGATCCTGAATTGCTCGGTGGTATCGGGTGCGGATGGCC
>JAYKGV010000062.1:0-93008 GCA_035285595.1 Candidatus Sericytochromatia bacterium | reverse complement strand
GGCCCGTCACCCGTATGCCACGCACCCCCGATGAAGTGCCGTCTGAGCCCAGACGCAGCGCCTGTCTCCAGAATCAACTCACACCCCCGCCACTGGGCTCGGCGGTAAAGAAGGGTCGAAGGTCCTCGGCGTGTTCCAAAGCCGCGTAGTAGGAGCCCATGGTCAGGATGAATCCCGTCCGGCCCTCCCAGCCTGCAGGCTGATCGAGACGCAGCAGGTGGGTGCCTACACCCTGTGCCGGCAAGCCGGTCTGCAGGGTCAGTCGCTCGGATCCCGGACCCATCGCCCAGAAATCCGCCAGACGCTGTTCCAGAGGCCCGTCCTCGACGATTGCCGGTTCCTCGATGGTCTCGGCATCGGGATCTCCGCCGGCTCGGATGACGGTGAGCGCCTGCAGGACCTGCTCTCTGGTGCGACCCCGGAAGCGGAACAACAGGAAGGGATCCTTGTCGAACTGACCCGCCAGCCAGTAGAAGACAGCCGCAATATGCTTGCACGGGTTGAACAGATCCGGGCACGTGCATTGCGCGAGCACTTCCTGTCCGTCGGTCGGATACAGGGAGGCCCCGGCAGCTGCAAAGGCTTCGTCGATGTCTTCCGGGAGTTCTCCGCGCAGCAGCTCTGTCGACCACCACGCATTCTCGGCCATTTCCGTCAGTGCCGTCCGCCAGGTGGCATCCTCCAGGTGTAGCAAAGAGAAAGTGACACGATAAGGTTCGGGCAACGAGCCTCGCACCTTCGCGGACAACACGCCGTGCTCGTCCATGCGGGCGTCGTGGACGGCTCCTTGACGGGCGTACTCCAAGCCTCGCTTCAGCCGGGGACCCAGACCGACGTATTCGAGAAAGTCGGTCCAGCGTTCGGACCACCGTCGGGTACCCAGGCCCATCGACGCGGCACGACGGGCGAGGCTGACTTTATGCGGCTTGCGCTCCGGACGACCTGGCTTTACGGGACGTGCAGCCGGTGCAGGACGTTCGGGAGAACTCTCTCCTTCCGGGCCCAGGGCCGAGGCCACTTTGCCTCGGCGACGCTTGCGAAGCCGACGTCGACGTCCGGCCGGTGGCAGCACGGAACCCTCAGAGGCTGGCGCGGTGCCGTCCCTCAACGATCCGGCAATTTCGCGGACGAGGGCTTCGGAGTCACCAACATCCTCCCGCGTCTGGACGCCCACGCTCTCGCCTTCGGCTACAGGACGGACTCTCGGCCTGCGCCGTCGCCTCCTTCTCGGCCGTCCCTGCAGGGGAACCTCGCTACCTGCCTCGGACTCAGCTGTGGTTTCCTGCCTGCTTGCCACTTCTTCCGTCGGCCCGCTGGCCTCCGGCAGCTCTGCAGGTGAGGCCTTGGTTCTGGTACGTCGCAGACGCTTTGGTGGGAGGAGGGAGGTCCCCTCCTCCGGTACAGGCGTCACGGCAGGAATTTCCGGCTTGGACGCCATCTCAGGACCGGGTGCCGGCAGTTCGGATGCAGTCTTCCTGCTTCGACGCACGGTACGGATCTTGGCAGGCTCTCCGTTCGTGGACGGATCGATCGGGGGCAAGACGGCCGGCGGCAAAGCTCCCCCCGAGGAAGCGGCGTCCTTCGTGGCTACGGTCCTGCGTCGTCGGGTGGGCCTGACGGGAGACGCGGGGAGGGTCTCGTCGCTCATCCTTCGTCCTCGACGGCATCCTCGCGCAGGGCCAGAAGTTCACGAAGCTCAGAAGTACCCATGTCAGCAAGCCAACGTTCGCCGGTTCCGACAATGGAAGAGGCGAGAAACTTCTTTGACTCGATGAGTTGGTCGATTCGTTCTTCCATGGTGCCTGTGCACACGAACTTGTGGACCTGCACATTGCGCTTCTGACCGATTCGGAAGGCACGATCCGTGGCCTGGTTCTCGACGGCGGGGTTCCACCAGCGGTCGAAGTGAAACACGTGGTTGGCGCGGGTCAGATTGAGCCCCAGCCCCCCGGCCTTGAGCGAGAGGATGAAGATGGGCGGGCCCACGGCGCTGTCCTGGAAGCGCAGCACCATCTCGTCCCGCTGCTTCTGGGGAATTCCGCCGTGCAGGAACTCCACGGCCTGGTAGCCGAACTGGGCCTTCAGATGCCGCTCGAGAAGGTGGCCCATCTCCACGAACTGGGTAAAGACCAGCGCCCGATCCCCGGTCTGGACGAGTTCTTCAAGCATCTCCGTAAGACGAGAGAGCTTGCCGGACCGGCCCGCAAGGACGGGGGAATCGTCGCCGTCGAGCACCTGTGCCGGATGGTTGCAGATCTGTTTGAGCCGAGTGAGTGTGCGCAGAACCGCACCGTGTCGGGCGATGCCGTTTGCCCGTTCGATTTCGTCCATCATCTGGGCCAGTGTCTTGCGGTAGAGATCTGCTTGCTCGCGAGTCAAGTTGGTGTAGACCTTCATCTCGATCTTCTCGGGCAGATCCTGGATGACGAAGGGATCCGTCTTCATGCGGCGCAGGATGAAGGGACTGATCAGCTTGCGCAGGCGAATCGAAGCCACAGGGTCGCGGAATCTCTCGATGGGCGTCGAGTATCGCTGCTTGAAAAAGGCCTTGTCGCCCAGGTAATCAGGGTTGAGAAACTGGAACAGGCTCCAGAGTTCAGCCAAGCGATTCTCGACCGGGGTACCCGTCAGGGCCACACGGAATCTGCTTCGCAACATGCACACAGCCTTGGCTTGCATGGTATCGGGGTTGCGAATGTTCTGCGCTTCGTCCAGCACAACCCCGTCCCAGGTGTGCGAGGCCAAGGTTTCCCGATCTCTGGTCGCGATCGAATAAGTCGTCAGCACGACATCGACCTCGCGAACATGGGTCAGCAACGCTTCGCCCTGCTTGCGATCTGAACCGTGGTGAACATGGACGACGAGACCAGGGGTGAACTTCTGGATTTCCCGCCACCAATTGCCCAGCACAGACGTGGGACAGACCAGCAGGGTGGCACGGCGCCGTGACCGGGTTCGCCTGTTGTGAATGAGCAGCGCCAACAGTTGGATGGTCTTTCCCAGTCCCATGTCGTCTGCGAGACAGACGCCCAGACCTTGGCCCGTCAAGAAGGCCAACCAGGAGAAACCTCGGATCTGGTAGGGCCTGAGGGTGCCGATGAAGCCTTCCGGGGGGGGCAAGGTGGGCATACGCTGGCTGTCGCCCCCGAGCATGTCCGAGAGCCAGCCCTGGCCTACTACCCCCAACACAGGCAGACCGCGCGAGACGCTGGCCGAAGGATTGGCAAAGGCCAGCTGCATGGCCTTGGAAAGTTCCATCGTGCGTTCGTGGGCCGCTTGGCGTCCCCAGTGCTGAATGGTCAGATCAAGATCTTCCTGTCTGAGTTCGAACCACTGCCCACGGATGAACCTTAGCGGGGCGATCTGTTCACGCAGCTCCTGGAATTCGGCAGGGGTCAAGGGGCCGTCGGGCAGGGCCAGATCCCAGTCGTAGCGAACCATCGTCTCGATGCCTGCGCCGGCGTCGGCTGAGCGCAGCATGGCGGTACCACCGTGCTGGAGGTCGTCGTCCATCGGCTTGATGGTCAGTCGCACCCCGAGGCGACTTCTGCCGGGGGTCCACCAAGGTGGCAGGATGCAGCCGAGCTTCTCTTCCGCGCTTTCGAGAACCGGGGCCACGTGAGCCAGGAAATCATGAGCTTCCTCGACGGTCAGGTCGGCGTGGTCGGGACGTGACACCTTGATGGCCGAGGCCAGCTTGTCGGCGAGGCCGACTCTGGAATTCTTCTTGAAGTCCTCCAACGCCTCGCCCAGTCGTTGAAGGAAGGTGTTTTGCGGCTGACCGATCTCTCGTGCGTGGAAGACGCCTTTGGCACCGCCCTCCTTCCATATCTCGGCGGCGGTCACGAAGAGATTGGGTTCGTCCGGCGCCTGAAAGCCGAACTGCAAGGCCCAGCTGCCCTCGCGTTCGACCGGCGGGTGCAGGCGAAAGGCCGTACGCAGCGGGGGCAAGGGGGTGTGGACCGGCTCGAGCCAGCGGGCGACGGACTGCTCGAGTGCCTGCAGTTCCCGTACCGGTCCCTTGACCGCCAGCACGTCCGCATCCTGCAAGCCCGCTCCCAAAGAGGCGGCCCAGCGGTCCCAGACTCCCGGTCCTGTCGGCCGGAAAGGCTTGGGGATGGCCGTTGCCCATTGTCGGATGAGGGCATCGAGCCCACGCTCGGCGAACGAGCGCAACAGCTCCCTTGGGGAAGGTGGAATCCCCTTGTGCCCCACCGCGCGTGCGACAGGCGGCATCATCCGGGCAAACTGCGCGAGTCGGACCTCTTCCGTATTGAGGATGGGTTGCCAGCGTCCTACCAGTCGTCCCGCTTCATGGGCCAGAGCCGGCACGAAGTGACGACGCGCAGCCATCTCGAGGATCCAGTTCGCGACCAGCCTCCAGAATTGCAGGTCCTGACCCAGGCGCCGCTCGGACGAGGGAGCGTCGCCAAGTCCCGCAAGCAGGCGAATGACATCAGCCGCCGGGCAAGGAAGATGGAAAATGCGTGCGTCGATCAGGGACATCTCAGCGGGATTGGCCAGTGGATCGGCCTCGGGCGAAGGCGAGGGACGCTGGCCCACTCCCGGCAATCGGGCCTCGATGATGTGGAAACTTCGGGCAGGGACTTCAGGAAGGATACCCGTCAGGGCTTCACACACCCCGGTGGAATCCAGTGGTCCGTGCGTGTCTTCCGCCCAGAAGACAAAGGTGCCCGGACCCTCAGCGGGGACCCAGGTGCCGTGCAGCACCAAACGACGACTCGTCTCTGCCTTCATGCGCCACAATGCGGGGCGAAGCCTGTGCCGATATCGCCAAGGAACCGGAACGCGGCGTGGGTACGACGTTGCGGCAGGTCGTCTTGAGGACGGTCGGCTACAAGCCGAGGCACGGCAACTTCGGTGGAGTTTAGCATTGTGCTTGCGGCGGCGCAATGGAGAGTGGTGTTTGTTATGCTCAAGACCTATGAAGCGATTGTTCCCTGAAGCCGGTGCCCGGATCCCTGCTTGGATGGCCGTCGTAGCTTTCGTGGCCTCGGGTGTGGGTGTCCTATGGGGCACTTGGGTCCTGACGACCCCTTCAGCCGTCCCCTCCCAGGCTCGTGATGCGTGGGACAGGGCAGCCCGAGCCTGGGTCGGTCAGGCGTTTCCCCGCGTCGTCCTTCCATCCGCCTCGGCTGGGAAGGTTGCACTGCCGTTACCAGGACCGCAGGTACTGGTCTTTTTCCGTGTCTTCACCTGAGGGCATTGCCGGCATCAGCTCGCGCAGTTGCGCGAGGAACGCAAGACCTGGCCGAAGGGTGTCGCTTTGCTCGCGATCAGCCACGACCGTCCGGAGGACCTTCGGACGCTGGCCGGAGAACTCGAGCTCGATTATCCCCTGCTTTCGGATGCCTCCTATCGCCTGATCGACGCCTGCGCGGGAAGGGAGGCGAACCGAAAGTATGCCCGGCCTGCGGTCGTTGTCGTCGGTCCCGACGGACACGTGGTCTGGGCGCAGATTGGGGCGACGGCCGCTGAGCGCGCGGATCCTGTCGAGCTCCGCCGTGTCCTTGCGGCCTATGAACCGAAGTAACGTCCGATCAGGTTTTCGGCGTGTGCGAGGCGGACCCTAAGATCGGTAATCTCGTCTTCGGAGGCCTCGGGGTGTGCGTCCAGCCAGGCCCACGAGGCGTCTACGGCAGCCACCAGCGCACGCTGGGCTCTGGGGCCTTCGGCCAGTGCGTGGTCGAGGACTTCCCGGATCTCGGCAAAGTTCATTCAGGGGCTTCCCTTTTTGTTTAAGCTGTTGTAAGTTTCACTTTAACACTCTGTTAGGCGGGCTTGTCCCGAAGTATTATCTGGAGCGTCGCGTCCATGTTGCGTGTCGGTTCATCGCTTGCGGTAACGGTTTTGCTGACGGCCTGCGGTGCCGTCCTTCCCGGAGTCTCCGGGCGTGCAGCAGAAGGGCTGGGGGCGAAGTCGCGCGGCGAAAGGCAAGGTTCGCCAAGCTGGGCCAAGGATGCGGTCTTCTATCAGATTTTCCCGGATCGGTTCAACAATGGTGATCCTTCGAACGATCCGGTCGGGACTGAGCCCTGGGGGGGCAAGCCGACCTACACAAATTTCTTCGGTGGCGACCTTGCAGGCATTCGCTCCCGTCTCGACCATCTGAAAGCGCTCGGTGTCACGGCGCTCTACCTCAACCCGATCTTTCAGGCGCCTTCCAACCACAAGTACGACACGACCGACTATCTCAGAATCGACCCGGCGTTCGGTGACGAAAAAACCTTCAAGGCCTTGGTGTCCGATCTGCACGCCAGAGGCATGCGCATCATCCTGGATGGTGTTTTCAATCATACCGGGGACCAATTCGCAGGGTTCCGCGAAGCGGCTCGGGTGGGTCCGTCGTCACCGTTCTGGAACTGGTACAACTTCTACGGTTTCCCCGTAGTTCAACAGCCGAAGCCCAACTATGATTCTTGGTGGGGCTTTGCGACGCTGCCCAAGTTGAATTTCCGGAATCCCCGGGTGCGTAGCTATATTCTTGATACCGTGGTGCCCTACTGGACCCGGATGGGGATCGATGGCTGGCGCCTCGACGTTCCCAACGAGATTTCGGAGCCTGGATTCTGGGAGGATTTCCGCACCCGCGTGTTGGCCCTGAATCCCGAGGCATACCTCGTCGGGGAGATTTGGGATGATCCCCGGCCGTGGTTGGGCCGCTTCGATGCCACCATGAACTACCCCTTCCAGAAGGCGGTCGTGGCCTTCGCTGCCAAGCGCACGATGGACGTGGACACGCTTGACCGCGAGTTGGCCACCCAGCGCAGCTGGGGTGGTGCAGCCACCAATGCGATGTTCAACATTCTGGGGAGCCACGATGTGGAGCGCTTCCGCTTCGAGGCTGGCGAACAGCCTCGCCGTCACCAGGCAGCCGTCATGCTCCAGATGACCTATCCGGGTACCCCTGTCGTGTACTACGGGGATGAGATTGGGATGACAGGCGGGAAGGACCCCGATGATCGGCGTTGTTTCCCTTGGCAAGTGTCTCGTTGGGACAATCCGACCTTCAAGCTGTATCGAGATCTGATCCGGACCCGAAGTGAGGTCCGCGCCCTGCGTGATGGCTGGTTCCAGACTTTGTTGCGTCACAATGATCGACGCCTGTGGGCCTACCTGCGTGACTGGTCCGGTGACAGCCGCGCCTTGGTCGTCGTCAATTCAGGTGATGGTACTGGAGCTTTGGACGTTCCGGTGGAACGGACATCACTAAAGGAAGGAACGCAGCTTCGGGATGCTTTGTCGGGCCGAACAGCCGTGGTTCGCGGTGGCGTGGTCAAGCTACCGGATGTGGGAACCGTCGGCTCCATCTGGGTGGCGGCAGCTTCCCGTAAGTAGGGACCGCTTTCAGCCTAGCCTCGAAACCAGTTGGCGCAGAAGGCGTGCGGCCTGCTGAGCTGTCTCCAACGTCTCTGGCCAAAGGGGATGTGTATCTCCCAAGAGGATGAGCCGCCCCCGTCCGACCGTTCGACTGACCGCGAGCGCGTTCGGACGTGCATCGACGGAGGCAACTCTGAATCCACCCTCGGGCAAAGTCGCCAAGGTCACGGCCGGGGGTGCAGCCTGAACGGTGCAGGCCCCTTCCATTCCAAGGCCCACGTCTTGGAAGGGGGGATGCCAGAGGGGTTGCAAGCTGGCTTGCCCGGACGCTGTGCGGACCAAGTCGACTCGTGTGTAGGCCCCAACCCTGCGCAGGACTTCCTGAAGCCGATTGGGGCGGGTTCCGCTGGCTCCCCCCCAGTCGGCGGACATCAACACCGTGCCACCCGCCTCGAGATGACGGTGCAGCAGGTCTTCCTCCTCGCTGCTGAAATCTGCGGGAGCTGCCCACCAAAGGACTTGCCCTTGCAGGGCCGGCGATTTTCCTGGTTTGTCGAGTTGGAGCCCTGTCGTCTCCACGGCCGTCGCGAGCCGCTCAAATTCACTTGAATCAGGCTGGCCATAGGGCCACGATTGGAGCTTGAAAGAGACGGGACGCGACGCCAGGGTGAGTTCACCGCCTGACGTCGTATCTTCCTCATAGGCTACGTGATGGACCGTAGGCACTTGGGCCGCAGCAGGCAGCGCCAGACGATACTGACCCTTTTCATCGGTCTCCGCCTGTTGCAGACCGCTGACGATCCGGGCCCCGGCAATCGGAAGTCCTTGGCCGTCGCGGATGATCCCCTCCTGGATTCGAGACGCCGGTTCAAGGGGGCGTTGGACCGAGAGGCCGGGGATCCGGATCTGGGTTGTCCCCAGCGCGGGCGGTGAGACCGCTTGCAGGGACACGGTCGATTCATCCGCGAGGTAGCCTTCCGCAACGACACGCAACCGGTAGTCACCCGGGCTCATGTTCACAAAGGTACGTTCGCCCACGGCGTCTGCAGGTCCGAAGGCCAAGCCACTGCCTTGGACCCATATCATGGCGCCCGCCAAAGGCTCTCCGGAGGTGGTCTTGACCGCCACCTTGAGAGTTGGCCCCAGCAGGTTGGCGGGACTGATGCAAGCTCCGTCCGAGGTGCAACTATCCTGACTCGCGACAGGAAGAGATTGACCGGCTGTTGTCGGTGGGAGTGTCACGACGCCGGGAAGGGAAGGCGGCGTCAGCACGGCGTTGGAGGCAGGAGCCATCACAGGGGCTGTACAGCCCGCCACGAACAAGGCCATTCCCCATCGATAGCCGGGGCTCAAGGACGCTCTCCTCCCCGTTGCCCCATGGCCAAGGCAGCCGCGGCATCGACCATGCCCCAGCCGGTGTCCTTGTCGAAGCCGTTCGAACCCATATCTTTGGAAGACGCCAAGAGGCGCAGTCTTACCTGATCCGGCGAGAGCGTAGGTTCCTGCGAGAGCAGGAGGGCAGCCACGCCTGCTACCACAGGGGAAGCCTGTGAAGTACCTGAGACCCGACCGTGCCCGGGCCAGCTGCCCTGGGTTCTACCTGCCGACAACACATGTTCATAGGTTGGAAGGGTCGAGAGGATGCCTTCCGCCGTCTGGTTGATCCCGCCGCCTGGGGCCATGACCGCCAATTCCGACCCCACATTGGAGTACGAGGCTCGCCTGCCCCGCGTATCCAAGGCACCTACCGCCACGACACCCGGATAGGCCGCCGGATAGTAAACGGGGACCCCTGACCCGTTGCCTGCAGCCACCACGAAGAGAACCCCTCGGGCTTGGCCATAGGCGATGGCTTCGGCAAGAATTGGCGCAGGCTCTTCGCCGCCGATCGACATGTTGAGAACTCTGACACCCAGGTCAACGGCTCTGCGAATGCCTACGGCAATCACGTCATCGGTGCCACCGCCTTCACAATCCATCGCCTTGATGTCCACGATGCGCGCCTCGGGCGCTACGCCCACGACATTTGCCTTGAGGCCGGTCAGGTTATTGGCGACAGCGGCGATGATGCCAGCCACGTGGGTGCCGTGTCCATTGCCGTCCGGACCGGGGTGGTTGGTGTCACGGTAGGCGGAATCGGCGCTGTAATCCAGCCCGAGACATGAGTCCACGCGGCCTGCCATGCCTAGCGCATCTATCTTTATCGGGAGACCGGCCTCATCACGGGCGATGTTGAGCGCAAGATCGGGATGCCGATAGTCCACGCCTGAGTCAAGGACGCCTACGAGAATGTCTTGCCCTCTGGCCCGAGGGAAATTCTCCCAAGCCGAGGTTACCTTGCTCAAGGCAAGATGCCACTGACCGCCGGATCCCGTCAGCAGGTCCGAGAAGGTCTGAAGATTCCGGACGACAGGCGACGGGAGGCGTGGTTCCTCGAGCAGCCCAAGATGTCGGCGGTGGTTAAGGCTGACCCAGCGAACGCCCGCTTCTTGTTGCAGACGTTCTGATGCGGTCCGGGCGGAGTTTTCGTCGGCGAAGACCAGCACAGAGGTGTCGGGCAAGGGATGGCTTCTCGTCAAGGCTTTGACCTTATCCGCCCAGAGGGCGCGTTCGGCGTCCGCCATCGCACGGGGCCACCCTACCAGCCGCACCGAACCCTCAGGGGCCGTGACTCGCTGCACGGCTGCCAAGGTAGGCACCTGAGCCAATGGCCCACTGTGACAGCCCGCTGACAGGGCTACCAGAGTCCCTGTGACCGCGAGGCGTAGAAGCATGCTCGTAGCATACCCCCAAGATCAGGCTACGTTGGTGTCACTCTCGAAGTGACAGCAGATCTTGGATCTCGCGCAAGACCTGTTCCCGTGCACCCACGAGCCGACCCTGTTCACGGCCGATGGCCGCGAGGTCGTCCTTGAGGCGGTCTTGGGTCTCGAGTGCTCTGCGGGCGCCTTCGGTCGCCTGACGAAGTTCTTCCTCGGCGGCACGCAGTTCGGACCTTGCCCGGTCAGCCGATGCACTGTCGCGACCGATGGACTGCTCGATCTGAGACAATCTCCGCTGGGCACCTGCCAGTCTACGCTTTGCCGCAGCAATCTGCTCTTCCTGGCCGTCGATCTCGCGCGCGACCTGTTGACGATGGCCATTGAGCTCGGCAATCCGGCCCGTGAGGTCGGCAATCTTCTTCTCGAGTTCGGGACGCCTCGACAGGCGTTGACGATCCCTCTCGGAGAGTTGGTCGGGATCGAGTTGGGCCAGACGGTCAAGTCCAGCTTGTTCTCGAAGCAGATCGAAACGGGTGTCGCTCAAGTCATTGCCACGACTCACCAGACCTTGATCGTCCCGTTCGAGACGACGGATGGCTTCAGCTGCCCTGGACACACCTTCGCGCGCTCCCGCAATCTCACCCTGGGTGTGCCCGCGCTCCTCGGACAACCGACGCAGGTCTGCCTGCAGTTCGGCCAGTTGTCTTTGCAAGGCTCCCTCTTCGCTCTTGAGGGCGTCACGCCGGGTCAACGCCTGTTCGTAGACGGCCTGGGCGTCGCGCATGGCCTCCTTGACTCTGCGGGTCTCTGCTTCGAGCCCCGCTTCTTGACGCCGAATCTTGGCCAGAGTCCGCTGGTCGGCATCGAGTGCCCGCTCAAGCAGCGCGTTCCGCTCTCGTGTGAGACGGTCGAGGGTGTCGTTCAGTTCACCCATGCGTCCCTGGGCCGACCGAATGTCCTCGAGGTTCGCACGAGCTTCCTGCTGCTGTGCCCGAGTGCGCTGCTCGAGGTCACCCGCCTTTTCACGCAGACCGAGCAACTCGTTCCGCGCCTTGGCCACCGCTTCACCGAGGCGTGCCACGATGCCCTGCTGGGACGTGACGTCGCGCTCGGCCCGTCCTGTGGCTCGGGCATTGCCATCCATGGCTTCGCGGTTCCTCGCGATGTCTGCCTCGCCCAGCTTGAGCCCCTGCTCGGCGGCTGCAGCCTCTGCGGACCGCCATTCTCCTTCGGCGCGCTCGAGGGCTCCTTCAGGAAGTGTTCGAGGATCGAGGCTCTGCAGATAATCGTAGTATGCCTTCGCCGTCCGGGCTTTGACGAAGGCCTCGCGATGGGCCTCGGCCAAGTCGGCACCCTGCGCCGCCAGAGCTTTCGCTTCGGCCTTGAGGTCACGTACCCGCTGCTCGAGACCCTCGAGCTTGCGCAGGTCACCCTCGAGTTCGGCTTCCAACCTCGCCTTGGCCTCTTCCAACCCTGAGCCTTGGCGCTCCAATTCGGCAAGATCACGCTTCTTGGCCGCGATGTCCGCCTCGAGTCGATCCTGGAACTGCTGCGCCTTGGCCAGTTGGCCGGCCACCAGATCAATACGGTCTCGAGTGTCGCGCCGCCGGCCGTCAAGGGCCAGAATTTGGTCTCTGGCACTCGCTCCCGTCGAGGAGGGGCTAGGCCTGATTCGAGTCCTGTCCTCTCCGAGGGAGGGCTCAGCCTCGCGCAGGGCCCTCTCCAACGTGGTCCGTACCTGACTGACGCGACCCAGCCTGTGGACCGAGCCTCGGTTCTGAATTTCGGACATGGGGGGCTCCCGAAAAGGATGAAGTTTGTGGGGCTGCTTCACTTATCCCCCAAAAGGCGCGACGACTTGCGCGGTCGATTCCACCGGTGGATTCGACGGGTGTTTCGAGCCGTCCGGTTGGACAACCGGGGCCTCGGTGTCCTAACCTTCTCGCGTGGCAGACCTAAACCTTCCCCGATTCCTTCTCCCGGTCGTCGTGGGAGGCATTGTCGCCGGGGTGCTTCCTGGCTGTTCTGTGCTGGCTGGGGCCGCGATGCCGGTGGTCCGCTGGAAGAGCGAGGCCATGTTTGCTTCGGGGGATGTCGACGCTTCTCGTCGCGACATTCCGTCCAGTCTCTCCCAGCTGCGTTTCCTCGCGGACCTCGCCCCTGACCATGCGCCGGTCAACGTGGCACTGGCCCAGGCGCTCGGTGGCCACGCGCTCGGCTTTCTCGACCCTGTCCTGACACCAGGCTTCGATCCGCCGCCTGACCAACTGGCGGCCGCTCGGCAGGCCTTCCGCGAGGGGCGGACCTACGGGGCGCGGGCCTTGCGGCACCTCGAAGGCTTTTCCGCGGGGCTCGACGGGGACCTCGAGGTCTTTCGGGCCGCGGTGGAGCGTGCCGGTCTCGCCGAGGTACCGGCGTTGTTCTGGACGGCTTACAATTGGGGTCAGCTTGCGTTGTTGTCGTTCGATGACATCGAGCTCAGCGCCGAGTTCGAGAAGGCCGAGCTGATGATGCGCCGGGTTGAAGCCTTGGCACCCGGGTTTTTCCACGGGGGGGCCCAGGCATTCCTGATGGTCAGGTATGCTTCGCGGCCTACCTTGCTCGGGGGAGATCCGGCGGCGGCCCGCTTGGCTTGGCAGCAGGCACGAGAGGCTTCGGGCGGTCGTTTCCTGATGACAGACGTTCTCTTTGCTCAGTATGGCTGCGTCCAGGTTCAGGACGCAGTGCTCTACAAGTCGATCCTCGAGCAGGTGATGGCCACCCCGGCCGATGTCCTTCCGGCCGAGCGTCTTGCAAACTTGCTTGCCCAGCGGCGGGCCAAGGTGTTGCTCGAGCGCATGTCTGATGCCTTCGATCTTGAGGAGGCGGAGGAGCAGACGTCCGTGGATGAGGTTGGAACGCCGACGCCCGTGTCGGCTCCGTCACCTCTTGCGACGATCCCCCCTTCGGTCGGCGATCCGATGGGGAACAAGTCCCCTGGTCCCAGTCGTCTTCCGTTGCGGAGGTCCACCCCTTGAACGTATCTCGTCTAGTTCTGGCCTTTGCGTTGGGCGGCGTGATGATGCTGCAGGCGCCTGCTGCCTTGGCCGCCCGCACCCTCAAGATTGCCTTCCTGGCCCCTCCTGGTTCCAAGTGGGACCAGTCCTTCAAGCGGATCAGCGATGAAGTGTCGCGAAAGACAGGCGGGGACATCCGCATGCGATTCATTGGTGGCGGGGTCATGGGCGACGAGCCTGACGTGGTCCGGAAGATGCGGCGTGGTCAGTTGCAAGGGGCGGCACTGACTGGAATGGGGCTTGGCCAGATCGAGCCGCAGGTGCGTGTTCTCGAGCTGCCTCTGCTTTATGACTCGGACGCCGATGTGGATCGGGTCACGGCCAGGGTTGAAGCCACGCTGGCGACGCGCCTCGAAGCCAAGGACCACGTCCTGCTCGGATGGGCGGAAGTCGGTCCCGTACACGTGTTCACCAACAAGCCCATCCGGAAGTTGGCCGATTTCAAGGGGACTCGGATGTGGATGTGGGAGAACGATCGCCTTGCCGGGGCCATCTTCAGTGAGCTCGGGCTTCAGCCCACTCCCCTGCCGATCACCAGCGTCCTGACTTCGCTACAGACAGGCATGGTGGACGGGGTCTACAATTCGCCTCAGGGTTTGATCGCGCTGCAATGGAACTCCAGGGTGCGTTATGCCCTCGATTTTCGGTTGACCCAGTCCGTGGGAGCACTCGTGGTGACCCGTAAGGCTTGGAATGCCTTGACGCCGGACCAGCAGCGCATCGTCCGAGAGGCCTCCCGCAGGAACTGTGAACAGCTAGTGCGTGAGGGCCGTGAGGACAACCGCAAGGCGCTCGAGGCCTTGAAGCGCCAAGGTGTCCAGTTGACAACCCTCTCCGGGGAGGACCGCAAGCGGGTCCGGCAGGCGGCTGACAAGGTGGCGGATGGCCTGGTGGGCGAGCTGTTTCCGGCCGATCTGCTAAGGCAGGTCCGGCAGGCTGCGGGGCGCTAGGTTCGTGACGGGTCCGCTCCCGGTGCTCACGGCCACGGATGGTCCCGGCTCGCCTGCCGAGGAGCCTCGTCTCGAGCTACCGTTGCTTGAACCGTTTTTCCGGTTGGATCGGGCATTGCTCGGCGTCGAGGTCCTGGTGCTAGGATTGTTGCTCGCCGGGATGATCCTGCTTGGTCTGAGTCAGGTCATTCTTCGTGAGTTTTTCCAGTCCGGTCTGGCTTGGGCAGATGGCCTCATTCGTCACCTTGTGCTGCTGTCAGGACTGTTCGGTGCCATGACGGCCACCCATGCGCGTCGACATCTGGCGATGGATGCTCTTGTGCGAATTCTGCCGGGCAAGGCCAGGCGTCTCGCGGAGGTTGTCGTTCAATTGCTGGCCGCCGGTACCTGTTTTTGGCTGTTGGCTTTGGTCATCCCTTATTTGCGTGAAGAGCTTGCCCATGGAGGCGAGGTCGTCGCCTTCGGTATCACCCAGCCTCAGGTACAGCTAGCCTTTCCCGTCGCGTTCGCCATCATGGGATTCCGCTTTGCGCTGATGGGCCTGAATGACGGATTGCTGCTTTGTTTCCCTCGAGCCGAAGCTGCCCTTCGCCGGGGATCGGGGAATTGACGTGACCTGGATCATCGGCGGAGGCCTTACGCTCGCGACCCTCCTGGGGGCACCTCTCTTCGTCATTCTTGCCTTGGTGACCGTGCTTGGGTTCATGGCAGACGGCCAGGACCCCGCGATTCTGTTCACCGAGATCTTCAAGATCGCCGAGCAGCCTATGTTCGTCGCCATCCCTCTCTTTACCTTCGCGGGTTACCTGATGGCGGAGTCCAAGACCAGCGTTCGGCTCATCGATCTCACGCGTGCGCTGGTGGGTTGGATGCCTGGGGGAGTGGCCATCGTGGCCTTGCTTTCCTGCGCCTTCTTCACGGTCTTCACCGGAGTCTCCGGGGTGACCGTCATTGCTCTTGGCGGGTTGCTCATGCCTGCCTTGTTGCAGGAGGGCTACTCCCAGAAGTTCGCGCTGGGACTGCTCACCACGGGTGGCAGCAGGGGGCTGTTGTTCCCACCCTCTCTGCCCATCATCATCTACGGCGTCATGGCTCAGGTGGACATCAGCAAGCTGTTCATCGCGGGGGTCGTGCCGGGTGTGCTCGACCTCTTGGCAGCACTGGTGCTGTGTTTCATCCTCGGGCGCAAGGGCCCGGTTGAGCGCGTGCCCTTCAGACTGGAAGAAGCTTGGCGTGCCCTCAAGGCCGCGGCGTGGGAAATCCCCGTCCCGTTCATCATTTTCGGGGGTATCTACGGTGGTTTCCTGACCGCTGCCGAGGCTGCCGTGACGATGGCCTTGTATGTCTTTGTCGTCGAGGTCTTCATCTACCGAGATTTGCACTGGCGGAAGGACGTCCCGCGGGTGGTACGCGAGAGCATGGTGCTGGTGGGCGGCATCTTGATCATCATCGGTGCCGCGCTGGGACTCACGAACCTGCTGGTGGACCGTGAGGTGCCTGATCACCTGTTCAAGGCCATCGAGCCTTTCATCACCAACAAGCTGACGTTCCTGCTGGTGCTCAATGTCTTTCTGCTGGTGGTTGCGGCACTGCTGGATGTCTTCTCTGCCATCTTGGTGGTGCTCCCCTTGATCCTGCCCTTGGCGGCGAACTATGACATCGATCCGGTGCATCTCGGCATCGTGTTCTTGATGAACCTTGAGATTGGCTACAGCTTGCCGCCGATGGGCTTGAATCTTTTCGTGGCCTCCTTCCGCTTCAGCCAGCCGATTCTGGCGCTGTACAAGGCGACGGTGCCGTTCCTGATCGTGACCTTGTTGGTCTTGGGTCTTGTGACTTACGTTCCGGGGATATCGCTCTGGTTGCTGGGAGTGCTGCAACCGTGACGGAGCGTAAGTCCCCTTCCCCCTTGCTGTTCCTTTTCGTCACCTTGCTGGTTGACATCATGGGGATTGGTCTGATCGTGCCGATCACCCCGGGATTGGTCGCGGAGCTTTCACCCGGGGCAGATGCCTCCGTGCAGGCGTCCTATGTGGGCTATCTGTTTGCGTCCTTCACCTTCATGCAGTTCCTGGCCGCCCCCCTGCTGGGAGCGCTCTCCGATGCACGCGGTCGTAAGCCCATTCTTCTCTATTCGCTTGCCGGAACCTCTCTGAGTTATCTAGGCATGGCGGCCGCAACCAGTCTGGGTATGCTTTTCGCGGCCCGGGTCGCGGCCGGACTCGCGGGTGCCAGTTTGGCCGTCGTGAGCACAGCCATTGCAGACCTAAGCCAGCCGGAAGATCGATCGAAGAACTTCGGTCTTCTCGGAGCGGCCTTCGGCCTCGGATTCATCCTCGGACCTGCTCTTGGTGGTTTGCTGTCCGGTTTTGGCCTTCGAGTGCCTTTCTACGCGGCTGCTGCGCTTGCGGCGGTCAACGCGGTGTATGGCTTTCTGGTCGTTCGCGAGTCCTTGCCGGAAGAGCGACGCAGTCCATTTTTGTGGTCTCGCCTCAATCCGCTGGGAGCCTTGCCCATCCTATGGAATCTGCCGATAGGGCGAGGCCTCGTAATTGTGTTCTTGCTTTCAAGCCTGGCCCAGCAATGTCTGCAGTCCAACTGGGTCGTCTATACGACCTACAGGTTCGGCTGGAGCCCCAGGGACAATGGGGTGGCCTTGGCGCTGGTGGGGCTTTCGGCTGCCATTGTTCAGGGCGCTCTCATTCGTCGCATCATGCCCGCCTTGGGCGAGCGTCGTGCGGTGCTCTGGGGTTTGGCTTGGTCGGCGTGCGTCTTCATCGCTTATGGCTCCGCTACTCAAGGATGGATGATGTACGCGATCTTGCCGGTGGCTGCATTGGGAGGCCTCTCGGGTCCCGCGCTGCAGGCACTGGTGTCCATGCAGGTCTCCCCTCAGGAGCAGGGACGCCTACAAGGCGCCTTGTCGAGCCTCATGAGTCTGACCGGCGTCGCGGGCCCCCTGGTGGCCAATGGTCTATTTGCGACGGCGACTGCCCCGGGGACGGCTTGGCGCGTGCCCGGAGTCTCATTTTTCCTGGGAGCCACGCTTTTTCTGATGGCAGCCTGGTTGGCAGGTGGCGTCTTCCAGCGATATCCTGCCTTGGGAAGCAAGGCTGACCTTCTGGGCGCTCCGTCCCGAGAGGGTCTTTCAGCTACTGGAGCTTGATGACGTGCCTCGTGCCATCGAACCGCTGCTGCGTCTGACGGTGAATCTTCGGTCCGCTGAGGAGCTTGCGGCCCTTGGCGAGCGCGTGTCTGCCCTCAGGGACGAGGTGCGTGCCAAGGGCATGAAGGTTGGCATTGCCTTGCATCGATGGCTCGAGGCGGACTGCATCGAGCTGGTCCTTTTTCCGGGCACGCCGGCGGCCAAGACTGAGGCTGAGGCCTTGCTTCTGGAAGGTTTTGACGTTGGCTTTCCCGACGTCGAGTCAGCCGTGACCGACCCGGGACCTACCGCTTAGCTCCGCACGGCGGGCAGATCGACAGCCAAGTCGGACAGGGCGACGCTGATACCTGCCACGACGGCCGCGATGCGGATGGCCTCCAGGACTTGTTCTTCCGTGGCACCCAGCTGGCGAGCCTTATCTTCATGAGCTCGCGTACAGGCACCGCAGCCGTTTAGAGTGCTGAGCGCGGTCGCCCAGAGTTCGACATCGATCTTCTTTCCTTCCGGTTGGAGCAGACGTGTCATCCGGAGTCGGGCAGAGCTTGTGGTGTAGCCTGGATGTGGCACTTCATGCCGGAATCGATAGAACACATTGTTCATGGCCATGAGACTGGCTGCGTTCTTCGCGTCGAGGCGCGTCTCGTGAGACAGCCATTCTTCTCCGGTTTGCAGGAGGACCCCCAGCAGGCTGGGTTCCCGCTGGGTCAGTGCACAGGCCAAGACCAGACCACGGCGACAAGCCAGCGACAGCGGGCTATCCTCTCGGTCGATCACCGATTGCCAATTGCGCCATAGGTCCGGGACCTGTTGACGCAGGACCTCGAGCAGGTCCTCCAACGTGAGAGTCATGTCTCGCCAGTTTCCCCCGGTCGTAAGTTCAGGTCAATGTACGCCGTGCCGCGCAATCGGGGATTGTCCTTGTTGACAATGATTCTCATTTAGAGGGATGATCTATCTCCCCGTGCTATCCACCGCACCGGGGCCGATGAGGAGAGTGTGGCGTCATGTGGTCCAGTCTTCGCCCAGGAGAGGAAGTCGTGCTCGCTGGCCTGCAGGGACAGGAGGCACGGGTACGCCACCTGATGGATCTCGGCTTCACTGCAGGGGCCAAGGTAAGGCTTCTGGCCAGGGCTCCGTTCGGGGGGCCGGTGGTCGTTGAAGTTCGTGGTGCGCGGATTGCCATTCGCCTTGCGGACGCGTCGTGCCTGATGATTTGATCAGCCGGGAGACGCCCGGGGTCAAGCTCGGTCTCGAGCGCTCGGTGTTGCTGGTAGGACCTGCCAATGCCGGGAAGTCGACCCTCTTTCAGGCCCTGACCGGCGTCCGGGCTCGGATCGTGAACTATCCCGGCGCCACGGTTGACCTTCAGGAGGGAAGGTGGCTCGGTACGGGCCTCGGAAGGGGGTGGCGACTACTCGACACACCCGGCATCCTTGCTTTGGAGCCTCGGGCGGCCGACGAGGCCGTGACCCACCGCCTGTTGTTCTCCTCGAGGGAAATCGGGGCCCGGGTCATCGTCCTGGTTCTCGAGGCCACCCAGCTGGCAAGGCATCTCTACTTGGCTTTGCAGGTCCGTGCGGCCGGCCTTCCGTATGTGGTCGCTCTGACGATGACCGATCTGTTGGAACAGCAGGGCCAGGCCTTGGACGTGGAGAGCTTGTCCTCGTTGCTGGGGGTCGCCGTTGTGCCGGTTGATGCCGCGAGACCCGAGACCTTGGAGACCCTGGCCTTGGCCGTGTCCACCGTGACCCCCGGAGAATCGCCGGTCTCGCCGCTTCCTTCGTGGGATGCCACAGAGGTCGAGCGAATCCGGGGCGAGGCTGACCGGATGGCTGAGGTTGTGCTCAAGCGGGTCGAGGGAGCCTTACAAGATATTGCGTTGGCCCGTGGTCGTTTGGAGTGGCTCGATCGATGGTTGCTTCATCCTCTCTGGGGAGTCTTGGTGTTCTTCGGAGCCATGACCTTGGTCTTCACGGCGGTGTTCTGGATGGCCCAGCCGGCCATGGACTGGGTCGACGGCTTGTTTGGCAGGCTTGGCCAGGAACTCTATGCCATGATGCCCGCCGGGCCTGTCGCTGACTTCATTCGAGATGGCTTGGTGGCCGGATTCGCATCCGTGGTGATGTTCGTGCCCCAGATCGCCCTGCTCTTCCTTGTCCTCCTGCTGCTCGAAGAATCTGGCTACCTGGCCCGGGCCGCTACCATGGCCGATCGCCCTCTCTCCCTGCTCGGTCTTGAGGGTCGCTCCTTCGTTCCGTTGCTCTCAGGCTTTGCGTGCGCCATTCCTGCGATGTTGGCCACCCGAACGATCCCGGATGCCAGGACACGCTTGCTGACGTTGACGCTCGTCCCCCTCTCGAGTTGCTCAGCCAGGTTGCCGGTGTATGCCCTCTTGCTCGCTTACCTTGTCCCTCGGGAAAAGCCTTGGCTCGCGGGCCTTGGACTGGCCGCCCTTTATCTAGGTGGCCTCCTGGTTGCTTCCGTGATCGCCGTAGCCTTGTCCAGATGGTGGCCGGATCGACGATCCGCGACGCTGCCCTTCGTCATGGAGTTGCCGGTCTATCGTCGGCCAAACCTCTCCAGGGTCGTGCGCGATGTCATCCGGAAGGTACGTTCCTACCTTGCCAAGGCGACGGTGCCCATCACGGTGGTGGCGGCCCTGCTTTGGGCGACCACCTACTTCCCCGTGGCGGGTGGGGACCCCGTGGCGAGACTCCATGGCTCCTGGGCTGCGCAACTGGGGCACGCCATGAATCCTCTGCTCGCGCCACTGGGCGTGGACTGGAGGGCGGGAGTGGCCTTACTGGCCGCATTTGCGGCACGAGAAGTCTTCGTGGCGTCCCTGGCCTTGGCATTGGGTGTGACCGCCGAGGGCGACGGTCTTCAGGCAGGCCTGCTTTCGGCCATGTCCTCCGCACACCTTGCCGATGGAACACCCATGTTCACGATGGCCTCTGGTATCGCGCTGTTGGTGTACTTCATCGTGGCGATGCAGTGTGCCAGCACTTTCGTCGTGGCGTGGCGCGAGTCGGGAAAGCCTCTGCTTGCGGTGGGGCAGCTGGCAGGTTTCAATTTGCTGGCTTACGCACTGGCTGTGCTGGCCCACTTTCTGCTGTCCTGAAGATATTCATGACGGTCGTGCTAGGATGCCAAGGGGGGTAGTCGCGAATGCTTGATGTGGGAGATGCTCTGCCGGACTTGAAGTTGGCGGGGCTGGATGCGGCAGGCAACGTATGCGAGTCGTCCCTGCTCGAGTTGGCTCGGCAGTCTGGTGGATTGGTGGTTTACGTTTATCCCAAGGATGACACCCCGGGATGCACGACCCAGGCGTGTGACTTCCGAGACGCCAAGGCTTCAGGGCTGGGATTGACCGTGGTCGGCATCAGTCCCGATTCGGTGGCCAGTCATCAGCGATTTCGCGACAAACACGGACTCACCTTTGCTCTACTTTGCGACCCTGAAAGAAGAGTCTTGTCCCTGCTGGGTGCGTTTGGCGAGAAGAAGATGTATGGAAAGACGGTCGAAGGTGTCATCCGATCGACGTTCGTGGCCAATGGGCAGGGTATCCTGACCCATGTGTACCGCTCGGTAAAGGCCACGGGACATGTGGCTAGAATCATGGCCCATCATGGGAAGGAGGCTTGATATGCGGCTGCGCGTTATCGCCATTATGGCGCTGGTCGGTGGCGTCTCGCTGACCCATGTCTTGCCGTCTTCGGCCCAGGAAGTAGCGACGGCTACTACACCGTACGCTACGGCTGACGTTCAGTTGGACCCCTCTGAGCCCGTACATGGCCATCCCGGGCGGCGGATGCCTTACATTCACCGTGCGCTCAGAGATCTTGGACGCGCACGCAGGGCCCTGTCCGCCGCTCCGGATCAAGGCCCGTTGCGCGGACGCAAGGCCGCGATCGTTCGCGAACTCGATGAGTTGGTGCGCACACTCGAAAAGTCGGCACGCATGCCCTTGAGCAAGCCTGAGGTGGGGCGTCCCGTCGGAGGGGCTCACCCCGGCGAAGCTCATCCGGAGCTTGTGCGGGCTCATAGAAACCTCGAGCGGGCGGTCTTGGCACTATCCAAGGCCCCCACTTCCGAGAATTTGAGTGGCACGCGCCTGAAAGTGCTAAAGAAGGTCCGGTTGCTCGCGGCCGAGGTGGGCAAGGCCTCGTTGGCCAACTGACGGATAATTCAGGCCTGATTTGTGGGCCCGATCATCTCCTGCAGGGCTCCCCAATCTTGGTTCGTTCGCCCCTCGATGACGATGGTAAGGTTGTCGTTCCCCAAAGAGTCTTTCATGGACGCCAGGCCTCGCACGGTCTCCTCGTAGCGTTCATCGAAGGCGAGGCTTTCACTATCTGGGACCTTGATCCAGGCGTTTCGGGCATCTATCCTCACCCTTGGACGTTTCCACGTGACGGCGTTCTCTACGGCCCACGGCACCAGATGCCATTGAGGATCAAAGACCGTTCGGTTGGAGAGCGTCAGACGGACTTCGGTCTCCGTGAACTCGAGGGCTGCCGTGGCCCTGCGTTCCTCCCTTGCCCGTTCCATCGCTCGTAGCCGCTCTTGCAGTTTCTGGTAGTCGCGGTACACCCGGTCAGGCGATTCGCCCTCCCCATGAAGGCCAAAGGGATGCGGGCCTTCTCCTGTCCAGGGTTGGTCGTGGAAACCCAGGCGGGTGAGCCATGCCTGTCCTGTGTGTGCAAGGTAGTCATCCAGCGTCTGGCGTAGGGGTACCATGCCGTATTTGGCTGGTGTTCCCGACACGAGGGCGCCCGGCTCGATAGACAGGGGAGTCAAGGCGAGCTCATGCAAGATGTCGCCGAACCGTTCGTCGAGCGTCTCAAGGAAGCTCTCTGCTCGCGTGACATCTTCCTGAGTTTCGGAGGCCAGACCCAAGATGCCATAGACGGAAGCCGAGAGATTTCCTGCGTCCTTGATGGCCTCGAGCCGATCAAGTATGTCGGCGTCGGGAGAGAAGGGCTTGATCCACGCCCTTTGGGCCAGACGTTGGCGCAGGGGTTCGGAGTAGGTCTGGACATCGATACCGACGACAGCTGTCGCGAAGGTCTGGGAAATTCGCTCCACGAAGTCCCTCGTTGGCAAGGACCAGCAATAGAAGAGGGCATGAAAGCGTCCCTGGGGGAGATTCTCGAACAGCTCGTGATAATAAGATTCCTTAGCAGGGTCAGTGACGGGGTCGAAGTCGAAGAGAAAGGTGCCACCGGACCAAGGGGCCAAGACTTCCATGTCGTGGACGACCTGCTCCACCGGGCGGTAGACATAGCCCGTTCGATTGAACAGTCTCTTGTGGCCCAGGGCACTTCCGGCGCAGTACAGACAAGTGCTGCGGCAACCCTTGCCGGTCCACACGAAGGGTACTTCCCGGCCAACCCACTTCAGAAGAGAGGGATCGGCCAGCTCCGTGAGGTCATCGAGGAGGGTAAGGTTTTCGGGACTGTCCGCCCGTTGGACATAAGTCTGCTCCGTCTGTCGGACGACACCGTCATCAAGCCAAGTCAGGTTAGGACCCGTGCGTCCTTGAGCATAAGCCAACAACGGTTCTTCGCCATCCCCTCGTATGACGGCGTCGAACAGTCCGCGGTTCACCAGCTCCGTGGCAAAGGAGGTCGCCGTTTGTCCGCCCGCGAGGGTTCGGATGGCGGATCGATGCTGTTTGACCCGGCGAGCGACCTCAGTGGCCCCGAACAGGGTATCCCACCATTTGCAACTGATGGCGGCGACATCTGGGCGATATGCTTCGAGGTAACTCTCCAGTTGTCCGGGCCAATCGGGTCCGACCAGCGGCACGAGGCGACTTTCCTGTCCTCGCCGTGCCAGATGAGACGCCAGGGTCAGGGTCGCATGGTTGAACAGCGTGCGGGTCCCGTCCAGACGCCGCGGGGGACTCAAGAAGAGGACTCGGGCCATGCAGGAGATCTCAGGCAAAAATGAGGGTGGCCCCCCAGCCCACACGAGGGCCGGGGGGCTACCGCGGTCAATATCCGCCCGACGGCTTGGGAGCAGACGGTACGGGTGTTGGCTTCGGCGTGGGCACGGGAGTGGGTGCGGGCGTCGGAGCGATGCCGCAGGACTGGTCCCGCGTCCCACCCGGAGCTATTCCCCCGGACTGTTCCATCGCATCTTGAGCCACGGCCTTGGTGAAGGTCGCCAGCTTTTGGAGGCCGACTTCAAGCTCCGCATCAGTGATGATCCCGTTGTTGTCAGCGTCGAAGGCCACCATGTGGTTGCGATCGTGCGCGTCCAAGTTAGCCAGGACCCGATCTCCATCCATCGCCATCGCCATGAAGCAGCGAATGGACGCCGCAAAGTTCTCGGCTTCCGTCTTGCCGAAGATCCTTCCGACTCCGTGCAGATCATGCAACTCCAGGATCTTGCGGTAGGTTGGATCCGTAGCCGCAAGCTGTCCCGCCCGGGAGGGCTTGGGCGAGTAGTTGAACTGCTGATAATAGGGATTGGTCTTGGAAGACTGATCCGACCTCAATGTTGCGGCGGATACCGAATTGAAGGTCGCATTGCCCGTGTTGCCATTCCGGTTGCCCTTGGCCGTGCTGTTCGGGTTGAAGGCCGACCGGTCGTAGTCTGCCAAGGTCATGGCATAGGTCCCGGACTCGACGAAGTCGATGATCCGGTTGTAGCGGGCTTGGTCATTGATGGCGCCGGAATTGATGATGTCAGAGAGGGTGATTTGACCGTTGTTCAAGGCCTTTGCCACCGCACCCAAGGTCTCGACGTCATTGTTGCCGACACCACCTGCCGTGCCAATGCCCTTACTCCGCAAGAGTGCGGCCAACTTCGCGTTGTTGTAGTTGCCGCCTGCGTTACCGCTGACCACTTTGCCGTTGGCCTGGAAGTCGATTTGTCCCTTGTAGAGCGCTGCCACTTGCATGAACATCTGAGCTGCGGGCTGCATCTTGGCGTAGGCATTCGCACCGGCGACCATGCCGTCCACCGAATTCGGAGTCTTCCCGTTCGCTTGCGCAGCGAATTGGAAGGCGTACATTCGCGCGACGGCGGCATCCATCTGCGGCTCGTTGTTAATCTGGCTGAGTCGGGTGCCGGCAACCGTCGCATTCTGGGCGAAGCCCCCGTTCTGGTTGTTGCCACCACCATTGGTCGAACCGGCAAGGTAGGACTGGAACTCCTTGGGATCCGCCGGAATCCGCAGGACCTGACCGTGGGGCGAGACTGAGCCCGAGTAGAGTGCGGCTTGCGACCCGTGGTTGCTTGGGTGGCAATTGAGAGCCTGATCCGGGTCGGAACCCCAAGCGTTGGGTGCCACGCAGTAGGCCTGCTCCAAGGCCTGCAGGGCCTGCTCTGCGGGATAGAAGAGCGGGGAGACGTCCCGGTAGGCGAAGTCGGTGTAGCCGACCACGTAGCAGACTTGGCCCCCCTGGACGGTCCGGGTCACGGAGATAGGGCCCTTGATGTGCTTGTCTTCTTCAGCCACGCCGTTGTTGGAGTAGTAATGGGCTACGGCTCTGGGCGCCACACCAAGACCGACGGTCAGTGATACGAGGCCGCCCAGCGCGAGACGGGCGCTCGGGGGGAGGTAACGGAAAGAAGGCATGTTTCTGTTCCTCCTACGGATTCGCCACGAGGGTGCGACCATCGACCACAAACGAGACGGACTGGATGCTGCCATCCTCTCCTCGCACCACGGCTGTGGGAACGTACACCTTGTCTTGATACCTGACGAGACCACCCGACTGGATTTGAGCGCTTACCCCACCGACCTTGAGCTGCAATCCGGCGGAGCCCATCAAGACCTGCTTGGCATTTCCGCCTGAGAAGGCCGAAGCGGAAGCCTGGGCCTTGACCTTGGACTGCCCGAGGACGCTGCGTACCTGTACGCCGCTTGCTTGTCCGGCACGCGCCCCGCTTCTGCTGCGGTCCGCAGCGAAGGCCCGCGCACCCGTATCGACATTCTGCCCGGCCACAGCCGCGCTGAAGTTGGCGATGGCCCGCCGCCCCACCACTTCCACCACCTCCCGATTGGAAAGGTAGGTGTCCACGTCGACCGGTGCATCCTTGTCCGACTTCGTGCGTTTTTCGCTCGACCGGTTTTCCCAGGCGGTCGTTCGGTTCTCGGACACCGTTTCATCGTAGGCAGGTGCGGCTTGGGTAAGGGTCTCACCCGTCTTGGGATCCGTCCAGGTCAGCGTCTCCGTCACACGATAGGTGACTGCGAACACCTTATGTTCGCGATGTTGCCAGCGGGTGACATCATAGAGGTCGTAAGGCTGGACTGTCGTCGTGACCTTGAACTTGTCGATGCGTTGCCGCGTGTAGAAAGTTTGGACCCGCCCTTGGATTTTGTTGAATGGGACCTTCGCCTGAGCCCGCTCCTCTTCACGAACAGTGACGATGGGCGCAAGGTTACGACGCTCCTCCGTGGTGACCTTGGTGGTGGTCTCGGGAGTGCTGCTGAGCTGCTGTTCGGTGACCTTGACCTTACTTACCTGCTTGTCCGAGATGGCATCCTCGCACACCGTGTAACTGACGGATTCCTGATTGTAAAGTTGCCAGCGATGACTCCCGGGATCCGGGTAGTTATGGGCTTGAGCCGCGGGTCCTACCGTCAGCGTGCAGGCCAATAGCCCTGCGAGCGTTGCAGCGGCGGTCCCGAGGCGCCCGTGAAAGGGGTAGCGGGTCATGAGCTCCTCCGGCAATGGATATGGGTCCAAGGTGTCATAGGTTCAAGCATGCCCGCTACCAGAGCTTCCTTATCTGATTTTCACAAACTGCGAGCCTACCCTTGATGTCCCGGGACGATCCCCATGGGAAGTTCAGCGCGGATCGAGCGGAGTCTCTAGGGCACGACGGGTATGGATCCTGCCGTGTCCATAGCCCGGATCCCACCCGGGTGTCCCGAGATCTTCTGCTGTACGCGCCAAGTGTGCGGCAAGGAGATCGCACCAGGATTCCGGGGACATGGTGCTCGAGAGGTCATCGTTGGCCCAAGTGACGAGCGCAGCCAGGCCTGCGACCAGCGGAGTGGCGGCACTGGTCCCGTTGAACAGCGCCCAGTCCACTCCTCGAAGACTTCGTGAGACCGGCGCATAGACCATGTTGCCGCCGGCCGTGACATGGAGGCCCGGACCCGCGTTGCTGTAGGGGGCAAGCCATTCTGTGTCGAGATAGCGCATGGTGCAGCCAACGGCAAGTGCACCCCGCTGGTTCGCAGGGGCCGCGATGCGGTCCGTCCACGCTTCGTTTCCGGCCGCCACGAAAGCAGGAATGCCCCGCTCCCGCAACAGAGAGAAGGCCTCCTCATAGGCTGGTAGGATTCGCGCATCATATCCCCCGAGGCTCATCGACACGACCCTGACCGGGCCGTGTCCTTCATCCCGCAGGAGAGGGTGGGTGGCTTCGGGCTGACCGAAATCCGCGGCCAGCCTCAGGGCCTGAAGGATCGAAAAGTCCGTGATGGTCCCCTCCTCATCCGTGACCCTTAGCCCCAGGATCTTGGCCCCGGGAGACATCCCGGACATGCCGAGGCCGTCGTCGCGTGCTCCTGCCAGTCCTGCGCACGCCGTGCCGTGGTCTTCGTTCGGATCCGCCACGGTGTCGCGGATATCCCCTTCATCCAGCAGGCTGTGCACGGCATCCAGGTTCCTAAGGACGTCCAGGTCGGGATGGGAGGTTTCCGTACCCGTGTCGATGATGGCCACGACAGGCGGGCGGCCGAGTCTCCCGGGAAGGGTCTGCCAGATGTTGTGGGCGCCGGTGACATCCATGAAGCGCGGTCCCCACGACCACTGCAGGCGATCCAAGGGCGAGAGCGCAGCCACGCCGCGGACGCTTCGCGGACGCTCACGCCTGCGTTCTTCCATGGTATCTGGGCCCCCGAGCGTCAGGCCTTCTACCAGAGCCCAGGTCCGGCGCAGCGTGACCGTGCCCAGAATTCGTACCGCAGGATGTTTTCGCCGCCACTGCAACTCGTCTGCGGTTCCTTGCCAAGAGACCAGCTGACGGCCCGTGGTGCGGGCGCCCCAGGGCGCCTGCTCAGTCACCCCCCGGAGGGGAGTCTGGTCGACGGCAACCCTTTCCTGGCTCTGGCCGGGCAGGACCTCCAAGGAAGGTCTTGCCGTCGCGCCTGTCTCGGCGAACGACACGGGCGAGACGGTACAAGCCGCCATCAGAGGCAGCGACCAGGCAGCTGGAGACCTCATGGCTGACCCGCCCTTTCGAGGAACTCCACGCTATCCGTAGGAAGCATCTTCGAGTCCAATCCCCCGGTCACCCAGATGCCGCCACCACCATCGGCAAGCACGGCGGCATGGCTTCGTGCCTGGCGAAGGGAAGGACCTTGGGTCCACTTCCCGGAGATGAGGTCAAGGATGTCGCAGCGACGGGTAGGCTGCCCGTTTTCTCCTCGACCACCGATGACCCAGAACTTGTCGTCCACGACGAGGGCTCTTGCCCCGTGGCGTGCTGCAGGCAGGTCCGGTAGGACCGTCCAGGTATTTCGCCTGGAGTCGAACCGCCAGCACCCCCTTTGAGGCACAGGTCTTGCGGTGTCTGCATCCACCACATCCTGTCCCTCCCGACTTTCGGGGGCGGTGCCGTCCGCCGGCATCCAGCGCAAGCCTCCCGCCACGATGACGCCCCCCTCCACCCAGGCGATCGCGGGGTCGCTAAGGGGTGAGGGCAACGAGGCCAGCGCTTGCCATTGCAAGGAGGGAAAGTCGATACGTTCGACGATCGTGTATGTGATCCGTTCGTGTGGCCTCACGCCATCGGGTCCAGGGGGCGCGAGTGACTCCCGGGTCGTTTCGCCCCCTGCGACCACGACACGCGTGGCCGTGGGATCCGACACGACACCCGCCGCCGTCCGGTGCGCAAGGAATGTCTGGGTCGCGCTGGGACCGGGCCCCATCAGTCCGGAAACCGGATTGAAAAGTATGGGCGAGAAATCGACGGTCAGGCCACCGACCTCCAGGGGGCGGCCCAGCAACATGACCCACGGTCCCAAGAGCGTCGCGGGACCCAGAGGATGCATCTGCGCAGGGAAATAGGGCGGAGTGTCCCAGCCATGGCCGGGATCAGGGAACGCACGGGCGCGCCACTGATGACTCTGCTCGTCCAGCAGGTCCAGAAGGTTGCGGTTGTCACCGCCAAAAGCCATGACCGTACCTTGATATCGGAACATGGCATGAAAGGCCCGCGGACTCTTGAGCGGAGGTTGATCCTGCCAGATTCCCTTTGGCGCCGCCGCCCCGCCGAGGGACAGTTCGGCCGTGGGGGGGCTCATCGTGGGCGCGGGGCTCTGTGGGTTTAGCGGGGCGAGGCTGGGGGGAGTCGAGGCGGTGGCTTCTATGGTTGTTCTGCCTGAATCACCAGCGGCTGACGTTCCACCAACGACGAAAGTCGGGACGGGCGGGAGTGCCGTCGGATGGTCACCCGGCTGGCACGCCGGCAGCAGCAGGCCCAGCAAGAGCAGTTGCTCCCGCAGCTGGGTGCGTCGCACTCTCAAGGCTTCAAGCTCCCAGGAGCCTTCACGCCCTCTCGCCACGGTTCGAGGTTCAGGCTTTCCACCGTGGCAAGAGCCCGACCCGAGAGCCCTATCCAGGAGACATCTCCAGACCCGACCAAGCCTCCCAGAGCCAGAAGGCGGGTGTCCGTGGCGACCATGGCGTGGCGGGTTCGCGCGTGCCCTAGTGGCGGCATGGGGTGCCAGGATGCACCTTCGTAAGGAAGGATCCACGTGGCTCGGGTGGTCACGTCCGGATCTCCGAGGCCACCCGCAAGAAACCATCCGAGGGGCGATGGAGCGAGTGCGCCCTGCTCCAAGGCCCGTGGCAGCAAGTCGACAGGACGTCGCGCAAGCGTGGTCAAATCCAGCTCCTCTGCCCAGACCGTTCTCTGGGAGGGCACGCTCCCCGCGGGCCCGTACCAACCTGGTGTTCTGCCGCCCGCTATCAGGATCTTCCCGTTGTGGTGGGCGGCTCCGGGGACACCGGACCGTTCCTGGGGTACGGGCAGGTCGAGGGCAGTCGTCCAGTCGGAAGCCTGCCGGCGCATCCAGATGTAACCACGGACGGCTCGTGCAAAGGGTGGCTCGTTCGCGGAGCTCTCCACGGGGCGACTGACCAAGGCGAACAAATCACGGCCGAGGGCCGCAAAGTGGGCGATCGGCGCTCCCGATGTCTCCAATCTGCCTGACTCGAGACGCCACGCACCCGCCACCGTACACGGCGAAGAACCCAGCGCCACGGAGGCCAGCGCGCCATCCTCTCCGAGCACGTAAAGTCTTCCATCGTGCGTCAGGGCCAGAGTTCTGCCGGACGTGAAAGGCAACGAACCATGATCCACCCATGTGGCTCCCCCCCGGTTGGTGTCCAAACACCAGCATGTGTCGGTGGCCTCGAGGCTGCCGTCAGGGAGCTGACGGTAGCCCGCGACAGCCCAGACGGCCCCAGCATGAGCAGTTGCACCGGCGTCACCTCTTGCTTCAGGCAAGGGCACGAACGGCTCCCATGCCGGTACCTTCCAGCTGGCCGTGCTGTCCTCCCCGGGGTGGATCCTCACCGACGTCGTGGCCGTCCACGTCCCGCCGGGGCCCATCGGCAACTCGAGAACCAGTTCTCGTTCCCCAGGTGACAGGCCTTGCCAGCGGACGTGTCTACCATCTTGCAGGCCAGCGTCCAGCTGGTCGATGGGGAGAGAGGTGAGGTCGTCCGCCCAAATCTTGGCCGGGGCGGATTCCGGCCAACCCTCCATCCCGAAGACCACGCGTCCGGTCCGGCCTGCGCGCGAGACGGCGGGAGTACGACCGGCGACGAGATCATCAGCCACACCCGAGGCGTCGAGCAGCCTGGGATGGCTATCGGTGACTTGTTCGAGAAGGTCTTCCACGATCTTCCGAACCTTCTCAGGCGTCTGGTCAGCGGGAACGCCGCCCTTCTGCCAAAAGGCCTGCCACACCGCTGCTGCAACGGTGGACATCTCGTCAAAGACCAAACTTGCCGTGCTTGCCGGCATCAGTCGGACAAGACCGGCCCACGGGCGACCACTGGGTCCCGTTGTGTCCGGAGCGGAGGCCCACGTCACCAAGGCCACACCTTCATGGTCCAAGCCGGTGAGGCGGATATCCGTCGACCCGGAGGGAAGTTCCGTGGCTTCCTCAAAAAGGAGCCGGCCGTCTCCGGTCAGGACCTGGAGGCGGCCGGCCATCGTCTGGGCACGGAACGGCAACTTGAGCGTCAGCGGATGAAGGGAAGGGGGACCGGCAGAAGCCGAAGGCCGGACCGGGCTCGCACAGGAAGCACCGAGTAGCGCGGTCACGACAACGCCGAGAACCGGCCGCCCGTTTTTCACACCGCTCACGACAACTTCCCTACCCCGCTTCCCCCCCGACCAACCACCCGACGCCGGGACGGCCTAAGGGACCTCAGGAACCGCAGACCGTCTCGATGAGAATGGCACAGACCTGATAGGGATCCATGTTCGCGGCCGGTCGGCGGTCTTCAAGGTAGCCGTGGCCCTTCTGCGCGGTGGCCATCGGGATCCTGATGGATGCTCCCCTGTCACTCACTCCGTGGCGGAACTGATGAATCGCGCACGTCTCGTGCTTGCCCGTCAGCCGTTCCTCATTGTGGGCGCCGTAGACCGCGATGTGGTCCGCGTGACGTTCGCGAAGCTTTTCGCAGGCATCTTCGATGACCTTCATGCCGCCGGGCTCACGCATGGCCTTCGTACTGAAATTGGTGTGGGCCCCGGCCCCGTTCCAGTCACCTTTCACGGGCTTGGGATGCAGCGTGGCGTGAATGCCGAAGTCCTCGCCCACCCGGTACAGCAACCAGCGGGCCAGCCATAGTTGATCGGCCTGCTCCAAGGCGTCGGTGGCCTCGAGCTGGAACTCCCACTGGGCCGGCATCACTTCGGCGTTGATGCCACAGATGCCAATTCCTGCGTCGAGACATGCCCGGGTATGGGCTTCGACCATTTCGCGGCCGAGAGCTTCGTCGGCACCCACGCCGCAGTAGTAGCCGCCCTGAGGCGCAGGAAAACCACGCTCGGGCCAGCCTACCGGTCTGTTGCCTTCGAAGAGCGTGTACTCCTGCTCGATGCCGAACCACGCTTCATGGGACGCGTGTCGCGCCGCCACCTCCCGCAGTCGGGCACGGGTATTCGAAGGATGGACCGTGCCGTCTGCCTGAAAGACCTCACACAGCACCAGGATGTTGTCACCGCCACGAATGGGGTCCGGAACGAACTTGACCGGCTTGAGAGCGCAATCGGAGAAGTGGCCCTCCGCTTGGAAGGTGCTCGAACCATCGAAGCCCCAGCCCGGCAGCTCTGCGAGGTGGGTCACCGGTGCGGGCAGGATCATCGTCTTGGACCGCAGCTTCGCGGTGGGCTTCTGGCCGTCGATCCAGATGTATTCGGCTTGAATCTTGTTCATGGGGCCTCGTAGGGTGGGCGGATGATCCGCCAGACGGGAAACAGCCGCTTACGATAACCAATTGTAATGCGATCGTCCAACTCCCGTCCGGGTTTCCTGATCGTTGCCGCAGGAGATGGGGATTTCCGACGCATCGCCCCTGACGGCGGACGACTTCCTGGCCCAAGACTAAAGGCCTTGCCTACTAGGCAAGACCCCTTAGAGCGGATGAAGGGATTCGAACCCTCGACCCCAACCTTGGCAAGGTTGTGTTCTACCACTGAACTACATCCGCAAGAACTACAACGAGAGTAGCACCCTTTCGAACGGTCCGTCAATTGGCCCGGGGATGCCTTGCCCGCGGTATGATGAGCTTCATGCTGGACCGACTCCAGGAAGATAAGCTTGCCGGGATCGCCAAGACCTACGAGGATCTGGGCCTTTTGATGGCAGATCCCGAGGTGCTTGTCGATGCGGACAGGTTTCGGGAGTATGCAAAGTCCAGGGCCTCTCTGGAAGAGACGGTCGAGGCTTGGGATCTTTGGCGAGACCTCCGTCGGCAGCTCGAGGGCGCCCTGGCTCTCAGGCGCACCGAGCAGGATGGTGAAATGCGAGAGCTGGTCGAGGCTGAGGTGGTCGGACTCGAGTCCCGCCTCGATGACCTGGAGCAGCGTCTGACCCTTCTGCTACTGCCCCGGGATCCTCTGGACGAGAAGAACATCGTGCTCGAGGTACGTGCCGGAACGGGCGGGGACGAGGCCGCCCTGTTCGCCGGGGATCTTGTCCGCATGTACAGAATGTATGCGGATCGCAGGGGGTGGAAAGTTGATCTGCTTAGTGCCAGCGAGATGGACCTTGGCGGATTCAAGGAAGCGATCCTGTCGATCAAGGGAGATCGGGTCTACTCGCGCATGAAGTATGAATCCGGCGTGCATCGCGTGCAGAGGGTGCCCGTCACCGAGGCCTCGGGACGGATCCACACCTCGGCAGCCACGGTGGCGATCATGCCCGAGGCCGAGGAAGTGGACGTCTCGATCAATCCCAAGGATCTCGTCATCGATACGTTCCGTGCCGGTGGCGCGGGCGGCCAGAACGTCAACAAGGTCGAGACCGCTGTCCGGATCACCCACGTGCCCTCTGGTTTGGTGGTCGCATGCCAGGACGAACGCAGTCAGCACCAGAACCGGGAAAAGGCCATGCTGCTGCTGCGTACCCGGCTCAAGGACATCGAGGACCAGCGAAGCGCCTCCGAACAAGCTGCCGCGCGTCGTAGCCAAGTCGGGACCGGTGATCGGTCCGAGAGAATCCGTACCTATAACTTCCCTGAGAACCGGGTCTCCGACCATAGGATCAAGTTGACGGTTCACGCCTTGTCCGATCTGCTCAACGGCGAGCTGGACCACGTCATCGAACCGCTGATTGCAGCGGCCCAGGCCGAGCAGCTGGCCCGCATGACGGCCGCGGACGAAGGATTCTGAAGCGCGGGTAGGGCCGGCGATCACCGGGGTACAAAGCGGATCCAGTGACCACCGCATTGCCCCCACAGGACCTCGGAACCGCGCTCAGGCTCGGCAGTCGGCGATTGCGACTCCTTGATCTGCCCTCTGCGGACCTCGAGGCCGCCCTGTTGCTTGGACGGGCCACCGGAATGGCGCGCCTCGAACTGATTCTCAACACGTCACGGCCCATCGCGCCCGAGGAGTGGACGGTCTATGACCGTTTGCTCCGTCGCCGGGAGGCACGGGAGCCTTTTCAGTACTTGGTGGGGAATCAGGAGTTCATGTCTCTCGACTTCAGCGTGGACGAAACGGTTCTTATTCCTCGACCCGAAACCGAGATCCTCGTGGAAGCCGTGCTGGATTTGGTCGAGGATGGGGGGGGCTGGGTGTCCGGACCCGTCGTATTGGACGTCGGGACAGGCTCTGGAGCCATCCTCGTGACATTGGCGAATTATCTTCGTACGGCCGAAGGAGTTGGCGTTGACTTCTCTGCCGCGGCTCTTGAGCGTGCACGGGCCAACGCCGAGCGCCTGGGTGTTCTCGAGCGTCTGGACTTCCTGCAAGGAGACTTGCTGGAGCCTGTCGTCGCCAGAGGGCGGACCTTCGACTTCGTGGTGGCGAACTTGCCTTATATTCCGACCTCGGAGCTTGAGGCGCTGGAGCCCGAAGTCAGAGACCATGAACCTCGATTGGCGCTCGACGGGGGCTTCGATGGGCTTGAGCTGATTCGTCGTCTCGTGGCGGATGCTCGGATGGTCCTGCGGCCCGGGGGGTGGATCGCGCTCGAGGTCATGGCCGGTCAGGCCCCGACGGTGATGGATTTGCTCGAAGATTGGCCAGCGGTTCAGGTCCGGCACGATCTGGCAGGCATCGAGCGCGTCGTGCTCGCCCGTTCGGCCTAGTCCAGGCAGCCGGCCAGTCGTGCTGTCGCTCAGGAGTGTACATCGCAGCTTTGGCGAGAGAATCATTCTTGCAGATGCATCGTGGCGGCTCTTGCCCGGGGAGCGCGTGGCCCTCGTAGGGCCCAACGGTGCCGGCAAGACCACCTTCATGCGCCTCCTTGCGGGTGTCGACGAACCTGATCGAGGGACCGTAGAGCGTCCGGGGCACTGGCGGATCGGCTGGTTGCCCCAGGAACCTCCCGATCTCGGTTCTCGTACCTTGTCCGAGGTTCTGTGGGACGGCTTGCCAGAGATCAGGGCCTCGGCTGCCGCCCTGGCCGATGTCGGGGCGAAGCTGCTCCAAGCCACCGGCAAGGAGCTGGAGCGTCTGGTGCACGAGCAGGATCGTCTGCATGCCGAATTCGAGCGTCTGGGGGGCCACGCGGCCGACGCCTCGGTGGGTCGCGTCGCCCATGGTCTAGGATTTTCCCCCGGCGATCTGAATCGCTCCATGGACGAGTTCTCCGGAGGGTGGCGGGTCAAGGCTGCACTGGGACGTTTGCTGGTTGGTGAACCCGAAGTGCTGCTGCTGGATGAGCCCACGAATCATCTCGATCTCGAGGCCATCGCTTGGCTTGAACGTCACCTTGCGGATCGCCCGTGGGGGCTCGTCGTGGTTTCTCATGATCGCTCCTTCCTGGATGCGGTGGCGACCCGGGTCACCGCACTGGACCATGGGCGTCTACGGGACTGGGCATCAGGCTATACCCGCCACTTGGAGCTCCGTGAAGCCGAAGATGAAGCGCTCGAGGCCGCGGCGGATCGACAGGACCGAGAACATGCAAGGGTCCGGCGTTTCATCGAGCGATTCAGAGCTTCCGCTCGCCGCAGCCGGCAAGCACGCAGCAGGGAGCGAGCCTTGGAACGCGAGGTGCGAATCGAGCGTCCCGCCGGGGCGGCCCCTCGCTTGCGGGTGGACCTGGGCGATGCGACGGGCGTGCCCACCGAGGTGCTGCGCCTGCGAAGGGTGGGTCAGGCTTACGATGGCCGTGCCATCCTCGAGGGATTGGATCTTGTGGTCGAGCGGGGCATGAAGGTGGCCCTGGCGGGTCCGAACGGGGTTGGAAAGTCAACCCTGCTCCGTCTGTTGGCTGGCGTGGAGGTTCCGTCGACAGGAGACGTACGGTGGACCGCCGGAGTGCTGCCTGGCTATCTCGCGCAGCACGCAGCCGTGCCTGACGAAGGTCGTCGCTCCGTTTTCGAGACGGCGTGGGCGCATGCACCCCCTGGCTGGACTCTTCAGGAGGTTCGTGATCTGCTGGCGGCTTTCCTGTTTCGCGGGGATGCGGTGGAACGGCCTGTCTCCGTGCTGTCGGGGGGCGAGAGGTCAAGGTTGGCGCTGGCGACCTTGCTGCTTTCGCCGAGGCACGTCTTGTTGCTGGACGAGCCGACGAATCATCTGGACATCGGTGCCCGGGAAGTCCTCGCCGAGGCTTTGGCTGGCTTCGAGGGCGCCGTGGTGTTTTCGTCCCACGACCGTTGGCTGTTGCGGACAGTGGCCACCCATGTGCTTGCCTGGCCGGGGCCGATGCTGTTTCGGGCCGAGGATGACGGAGACTGGACGAGCATCATGGCTCACATGGCCTCGACGTCAGAGTCGCCCGTGTCGCCCGCTTCTACCGCACCTCCTCCGGTTGCGGCACCAGATCCGGTTCGCCCCCGATTCAATGCCTTCAAGCATGCCCGTGCCGTGGCCGAGGTGGACGAGGCTCTCGAGAGCATCGCCCGGGAGCGGGAAAATTTCTTGCAGCTGCTGGGACTTCCCGGACCGGAGGCTGCAGCGGCCGCGCACAGGTTGGCAGCCCTCGAGCAGCGGCAGAGCGAACTGGAGGCGCGTTGGCTCGAGCTCGCTGAACAGGCCGAGGAAGCCGGTCACACCCCGCAGTAAGGGACCAGCGACTCGGCGAACGCTTCCATGGTGGGAGGCCGCTTGCCAGGCAGGGGGTGCATGGTCCTTGTGATCAACTCTTCCAAGCCCACGGGAAGCCTGACGAGCCCGCCCAGTGGCTCGGTGGGTTCACGCGAGAGGAAGGGAACAGGCGGGCGGCCTGCGAGCAGATGGTAGAGGATGGCGCCCAATCCGTAGACATCCGCACGGGGATCTGCCTGTGGAGCTCCTGGCTGCAACAGTTCGGGGGCCATGTAAGGCAAGGTCTCGTCCTGTATCAGCTCCCCGAAGACGATGGTCGGGTCTCCGGGAACGCGGGCCACGCCAAAGCCTGTGACCCGGACTCCTCCTTCGGTGACAAGGAGGCATCCTGGGGTCAGGCCGCGATGGACCATACCTGGAAAGGATTGATGGATTTCACCGAGGATGCAGGCTGCCGTCCGGACGACCTTGCAGATACCCGGGATATCGTCCCGGGTCATCGCATCCAGCACGGAACGACCCAAGATCCACTCCGCGAGAACGTAGATGTCGCCCTGTTCCTCGAGGACGTCTAGAACCCTGATCACGCCGGGATGGTTCAGGTCCATGGTGGCGCGCGCCTCACGCACGGCCCGGGAGCGTGCGAGTTCGGCCGCGTGGGGTGCAAGGTTGACGTCCCCGGGAATCCTTCGGACGAAGACCTTGCGTCCCGTCAGGGTATTCGTGGCTTCGTAGCTCTGGTGACGGTCCCCCGAGGACAGGACACGGTCGACCTTCAGATGCGCGAAGGGTAAGGCCGGGATCTGACTGCGTACCTCGCCCGCAAGGCAGGTCACCATCTGTTCGAGCTGATCGGCCCGGGCTTCGTGGGGCAGGCGATTGGCATTAGCCTCGATGTGAGGCAGCAGGGCCTCGAGACCGACGAGGTCGATCTCGGTGGGGTTCTCCACACGTGTCGGAGTGTGGGGGGGCAACACCACGACCGCAAGGGTGGGAAGTCGCCCCATCAGGCCCGAATTCCAGCGGGAGAGCAGGGTATTCACGGTCTTGGCCTTGATCTCGGTCCGCTGGAGCGGATTCTCGACCTGATGGGGGGGGAGCCCCTCTCGATGAACCAGCCAGTGTTTGCGATTGATGTGTCCCTCGACCTCGCCCTGCCAGTACTTCACTTCGATGACATAGACCGCGTGCGTGGTCAGCACGACGGCGTCGACCTCGATGTTCGCGAAGCGGCTCTGCGTGCTCGGAAGGACGAGGTTGGTCAGCACGCGCGCGGGTTCAGGAAGATGACCCAGGGTGCGAGCCACGGTTTTCTCGAAGGCGTTGGCGGGCTCACCCGAAACGATGATCTCGGCCAAAGTGGAGTCTCCGGCTAGGGGGGCCTTGCCATCCTACACGTTGGACGGGAGCATGGCGCGGACGTTTTCCAAGGCTTCCGCGAAACACTGCATGTCGGCAAAGCGATGTTCGGGGAGTTCGCTCCACCCCCGGGCGAGCACTTTGGCCACAGCATCGCAAGCCTCACGCGTGGCGACAGGATGCCCGTAGGGGATGTCCTCGAGGGTCGGACCCTTGAATTCCTGTTCCGGCACGAACCGGAAGGTCCGAGGCCCGAGCCAAGGTTCGGTGGGCATCCGGCCCGCCAGCAGCCAGAGCAAGCTCAGTGCAAGGCCGTACTGATCGGCTGCCGGACCGGCCTGAGAGGCCGAGGCGAATTGCTCTGGCGCCATGAACCCGAAGGTTCCCAGGGGCAAGCTGGCGTCCACCGTCAATCCTTGGCCTGCAGCGACTCGAGCGATGCCAAAATCCAGAAGAACCGGTCGACCCGTGGCCCGCTCACGCATGAGGTTGGCAGGCTTGACATCGCGATGCACCACGCCTTTGGCATGAATGCGGGCAAGCGTACGCGCCGTCTCGACACCGAGGCGCAGGACATCCTGCCAGGGCAATCGGCGCGCCAGCTCCTCGAAGGTCTCTCCCTCGATCCATTCCGTAACGAGCAGATCGGGAGGATGGAAGACGGCCATCCGCGGAATGCCCGGTTCCTCGGTCCCGAGTGTTGCCAAGGTCTCGATTTCCTGTCTGAATCGAGCCCACATCGGGTCATCGGTCCGAAGGCCGACGATGGCTTGCTTCATTGCGACCTTGCGACCTGTCCTGACTTCTCGCCCGAGGAAGAGTCGAGCGTGGAGCCCCTGATTGATCGGACGCTCGACGATCCATTCCCCCACCTGCATGCCGGTTTCCAGAGCCCCGCCGGGGACTCTGCGGCGCACGATCTCTCGAGGAGCGCCCCAAGCCCGCAGGCCAAGGCCGAACAGGCTGAGAGCCAGGGCCGTCGCCACGAGAGGGGCTGCAGGGGAGGCAGGGCGGCGCGGCAATGTGGCGAGGATGTCGAAGCGCAATTCCTGTGCGGCGAAACGCACGGTGAGGTCGACTGAGGCCGCGGCCGCAGCTACCGCGAGGGCCTCGCGAGGATCGCCCGCCTGACGTAGGATTCTGGCGCACTCCAAGCCCACCCGACCGTTCCCGGGTGCGAGAGCGAGAGCATCCTTGGCCAAGCGGTGGGCCTGATCCGAACGATCGTGTCTCAAACACATCCGTGCGGCCGACAAGAGCAAGGTGGCTCCCGCCGTGGCACCTTGCCTTTGTCCCTCTCGTTCCAGCAGATGGATGGCCTCCATACGGCGTCCCTCCTGCTCGAGGGCAAGAGCGGCACCTAGTGGATCCGTCCCGATCGTCGGCGGGATACCGAGGAATACCGCAAGCAGCAGCCCACCCGCGACGAGGGCCATCACGACCGTTCCCCTCGCCTCATTCGTCTCGCCTGCGGGCCACGTACGTCACGCGGTAGCTGTCGGCCGCGGGGGGCTCGAGCGACATGCCGTCGCACATCCGCTCGACCGTCCAGCCGGCGGCCACCATGGTGGCCTGAACCTCCACCGGATCCCATCCCCGGTGTTCGTGGCGTTCGTCGAAACGCTGCCAACCTCGCTCACCATCCTGCACGAAATAGGTCAGGTCGAGTCGGCCGACGCGCCTTGCGGCATGCCAGCTGGAACGCCAAAGGCCGATGGTGTCCTTACCTTCACGCACGTCCACTCCGTGTCCCCAGACCTCGCGGATACCGAAGTCGGTGATCAAATCCACGATCAGCTCTCCACCCGGACGAACCCAAGCGGCCATTCCGCGCAGGCACGCCTCGAGCTCGGCCTCGGAAAGGCACGTATTCAAGGCATCATAAAAGCAGGTCGCCGCGTCGTACGGTCCTTCGGCCAAGACGGGGGTGTCACGCAGATCGGCCTCGAACCAAGGGATTTCCACTCCGGCTCTGCGCGCCCTCTTCCGCGCAAGGTCGAGCATCGCAGGCGAGCGGTCGACGCCCGCCGTCCTCACGCCGCGTAGGCCGAGTGCGACTGCGACCTGGCCCGCCCCACAGGCAAGGTCGACGATCGAAGACGGCCAATGACCACCCCAGTAATCGCGTGCCCACAGCAGCATGCGGAGCCCGAAGCGTCCTTGTCCCGTCCGATCGTAGATTTCGGCATACCCTTCGTAGGGAGCCTTGTGGGCAGGGATCAGTTCTCCCGAATCACGCAAGATTTTCGTGCCCCTTGTCTATAAGGGGAGGGTGGACATGCCATGCTTGACCGAAGCCACGGGACGGCCAGTCACGCTGATTTAAAGAAATATGAAATAAGTATGGCATCCCGAACCCGAAGTCCTTATTGTAAGAGATCCCATCGGGTCCTGGTCACTCCCCGTCAGCCACTTCGCCGCCAGGGCCCATGGTTGCAGATTGTCTTTCAGGGCCTGCCCGCTGTCAACCTGCCCCTGTTTCTGAGTTCCTGAGAACCGGTCGTTCATCCGGTTCGCTTACATATCTTGGAGGAATCCCTTGCCGAGTCTCGCCGGTGACATGCTCGAGGACGTCAGCTCCCCGATGGTCGTCTTCGACAGCGAGGAGCACTCGCTCGCAACCCCCCATGCCATTGATCTGGCTCGTGCAGCGGCTGTCTCCGAGGAGCCTGCCGAGGAAGCCGACCAGTTCGAGGATGCTGCCGAGGAAGCTCCGGCACCCGGCAAGAAGGTCAGCGCTGCGGCCAGCTCCCACACGGAACAGTCCGATGACTCCATTCGCCTGTACTTGCAGGAGATCGGGCGTCGTCGTCTGTTGACCCACGCCGAGGAACTCGAGCTGGCCCGGCGCATCTCGCTGGGCGATGATCTTGCCAAGCGCCAGTTGGTCAGCGCCAATCTGCGGCTCGTGGTCTCGATCGCCCGTAAGCACCTGGGCCGTGGGCTCTCCTTCCTCGACCTCATTCAGGAGGGCAACATGGGGCTGATGCGTGCGGCAGAGAAGTATGACTACCGCAAGGGCTACAAGTTCAGCACGTATGCCACGTGGTGGATCCGGCAGGCAATCACCCGCGCCATTGCGGACCAAGGTCGCACCATTCGCGTACCGGTTCACATGGTCGAGACGATTTCTCGGGTCAAGAAGACGATTCGTTTGATGAGCCAGAAACTTGGTCGACAGCCCAACGAAGTTGAAGTGGCGGCTGAGTTGCAAATCACGGTTGAAAAGCTGCGCGAAATCACCAAAGCAGATCGCGAGCCCATCTCCCTCGAGACGCCGATCGGCAAGGATGACGACTCTCGCTTGGGTGACATCATCAAGGACCAATACACGGCTTCACCTCCGGCGACGGTCCTGAACAGGATGCTTTCTGAGGATGTCAACGACTTGCTCGAGACCCATCTGACCGAGCGTGAACTGTACGTGGTCCGTCGTCGTTTTGGCTTGGACGGCGAGACCCAGCGGACACTCGAAGGCATCGGCCACGATATGGGCGTCACGCGGGAGCGTGTTCGCCAGATCGAAGCCAAGGCGCTCCAGAAGTTGCGTGGCTCGCTGCAGAAGGAACAACTGCGCGGCTATCTGAGCTGAGCTCAAGGTCCTCAAAGAACGAAGCCCCGGCCGATCGGCCGGGGCTTCGTTCCAACGTGTCCAACTGGTTCAAGGCGACTCGCTCTTGCCTTCGAGGTGGGGATTCGCGTACAAGGAACGCCATGCATGCGACTTTGCCACGCACGGGGCGACTTGATCCCGCTGTCCTGAACCTGGACGTGGATTTGGTGCGTCGAGTCCTCGTGGCCTTCCTGCGTGAGGAAGTGCAGAAGGCGGGATTCAATCGCGTCGTGCTTGGCCTGTCAGGTGGCATCGACTCCGCTGTCGTTGCCGCCCTGGCCGTTGCGGCACTTGGTGCGGATGCGGTGACGGCCGTCGCCATGCCGTATCGGTTGTCATCGTCGGAGAGTCTTGAGGACGGCCGTTCCGTGGCCAGGTCCCTTGGACTGGAAGTGAAGGTCCAATCCGTTACCCCGATGGCAGATGCCTTGCTGGAGAGTCTCGAGGGTGAGGTCAGTGGATTGCGGCGGGGAAATCTGCTGGCGCGTTGCCGGATGATTGTGTTGTATGACTGCTCTGCGGCTGACCACGCTCTGGTTCTGGGTACCAGCAACAAGACCGAGTTGTTGCTGGGTTATGGCACGTTGCACGGGGACATGGCCTCGGCACTCAATCCCATAGGCGATCTGTACAAGACCCAGGTTCGGGCGTTGGCCAGGGCCCTGGCTGTTCCCACCAAGGTCGTTGACAAGCCGCCTTCTGCTGATCTCGTTCCAGGTCAGACGGACGAAGATGATCTGGGCGCGAGTTATGCCGATTTCGATCTGCTCTTGCATGCCTTGGTCGACGAACGGCGGACTCCCGAAGAGTTGCTGCAGTCAGGTGTCGAGCCGGAGTTCCTTGAATACGTCCTTCGGCGGGTACGGACGATGCAATTCAAGCGGCGTCCTCCCGTGATTGCCAAGCTCGCGTCTCGTACGGTCGACAAGGATTTTCATCATCTCAGGGACTGGGGCACCTGAGGGCCGGGGCTTCGGTATCATGGGGTATTCGGGGGAGGAATCCATGAGCCAGCATCGTGAAGTGATCATCATCGGCAGCGGTCCCGCGGGTTATACCGCAGGTGTGTATGCTGCCCGTGCCAACTTGTCGCCCCTGCTCTTCGAAGGCGAGCAACCGGGGGGCCAGCTGATGATCACTTCTGATGTCGAGAACTATCCTGGGTTCCGGGACCCTGTGACCGGTCCTCATCTGATGGCGGAGATGCGTGCCCAGGCCGAGCGGGTGGGCTGCGATATCCGTACCGAACAGGTGACCCATGTGGAGCTTGGCGCCCGACCTTACAAGGTGACCACCGCCGGGGGCACCTGGACCGCCGATGCCCTGATCCTTTGCACGGGGGCCTCCGCACGCTGGCTGGGACTCCCTTCCGAGCAGACACTGATGGGCCGGGGTGTCTCGGCTTGTGCGACCTGCGACGGCTTTTTCTTCCGGAACAAGGACGTCGTGGTGGTCGGAGGCGGGGATACCGCCATGGAAGAAGCGCTGTACCTTGCCAAGATGTGTGCCAGTGTCACGGTGGTCCATCGGCGAGATAGCCTGAGGGCGTCGAGAATCATGCAAGAGCGTGCGCTCAAGCATCCCAGGCTTCGCTTCGTCTGGAACTCGGTGGTGGAGGAGATTCAAGGCGAGGACAAGGTGGTCGGGGTGCGTCTGCGCGACATCGTGAAGGATGTCACGCAGGAGGTCCCTTGCGACGGAGTATTCGTGGCGATCGGGCATCAGCCCAATACGGCGCTGTTTGCCCCGTGGCTTGAGATGGACGAGAATGGTTATCTCAAGACCCAACCAGGTTCCACCCGTACGAATCTTCCCGGTGTCTTTGCCGCGGGCGATGTGCAGGATCATGTCTATCGTCAGGCGATCACGGCGGCGGGGACCGGTTGCATGGCCGCGCTTGATACCGAACGTTGGCTTGCTGCGCGTGAGGCCGACGTTACGGTGGCCTAGCGCGTCTTCGCCTCAGTCTTACCGTAGTTCGGTCAGCAGCCGGGCCACGTCCAGGCGCCCGTGACCTGACAGACGGTCGAGACCCACAGGGCCCAGATCCCGAGCGGTTTGCTCCAGCTTGGAACGAACTGCGGTGGGGGAAAGTTCGGGCCGGGTGGAAAGGACCAATGCCGCGGCGGCCGCGACATAGGGTGTCGCCATGGACGTGCCGTCGAGGTAATCGTAGTCAGGGGAAACAGGATCGTAAACGGGATAGGTCGGCGTGGTCGAGAGGATCCCCTCACCGGGGGCTGCGACAGATACCCAGCTGCCTCGATTCGAGAAAGCAGCCACTTCATCCGTCGGGCCCGTAGCTGCCACCGCCACGCTTTCCGGAAGAGCTGCCGGATAGTTGGGCTCATCACCCAACGCAGGGTCCATGCCGTCATTGCCCATGGCCGACACAACCAAGGCGCCTTGGGCGTGTGCAAAAGTGATGGCATCGGCTAAGAGCCGGCTGCCACCCGCCCCGCCAAGGCTCAGATTGAGTATGCGGGCTCCGTGCTGGACGGCCCAGATGATCCCGGCAGCGACATCTGCATCCCTGCCCGTCGTATCCCCTGACAGAACTTTGACGGGCATGATCCGGCAGCCCGGGGCCAGACCCACGACACCTTGTCCGTTGTCGCCCTCCGCCGCAATGATGCCGGCGACATGGGTGCCATGACCATTGTCGTCTCCAGGGCCAACGGGACCTTCTGCACCAGGCGAATCAACCTCCGACAGGGTGTTGGTGCCACCGATCAAGCGGGTGCGCAGATCCGGATGCCCGAGGTCTACCCCAGTGTCTATGACGGCCACGATGATATCCGGATGGCCCCGGGAGACTTGCCAAGCACGAGAGGCTCCCACGGTCTTGAGTGCCCACTGCTGGGGTGCCAATGGATCGCCGATGCCCGTAAGCCATCGCTCGGGGAGCACAGGCCGAGCGCGCCGATTGGATGATCGGGGCTTCGGAAGGCGGCGCACGCGTTCCATTTCGTACGAAGTGACCAGAGTTCTGGGCCAGGAAGAAGAAGGTCGACCTATGACCACTGAGGCCTCTAGCTCCGGCAGGCTGCGCACCTCCCGCAGACCCTGCTGTCCTAGCCACTGACGCCAGGTCGGGAGGCTGACGCCCTGGGCTCGGCGTAGAATCATGCGACCCGAGGTCTGACGCTCGGCCTGGCGAAGGGTCGTCATCTGGCCAAGTGGGCCTGTCCTTGGCTCGCTACCACAAGCGACCAACGAGCTCAGAGCGGCCCAGAAGGCCAAGGCCCTGAGGACCCTGGCGGACGGTCGCCCTTGGATGAAGTTCACCCGAAGATTATAGGAAGGGCGGGTGAAGGCCTTGCCCCACCCGCCCGTTCCGCAGACTCCCTAGGCGTGGGCGCGGGCCAATTCGACAAGAAGTCGAACCCCGACACCCGTCGCACCCTTGGGTTGATAGGGACGGCCCTTGTCTTCCCACGCCGTACCGGCGATATCGAGGTGGGCCCACTTGTAGCCTTCGGCGAACTTGGCCAGCATCGCTGCAGCCGTGATGGTGCCCGCAGCCCGCCCGCCGCTGTTCTTCATGTCCGCGATGTCGGACTTGATCTGGTCGCTGTATTCTTTCCACAGGGGGAGCTGCCATGCCCGCTCGAAAGCTCGCTCTCCTGCCGCTTGAACAAGGTCAATCCACCCTTGGTCATTCCCCAGGAGCCCGATGGCCTGCTGACCCAGCGCCACCACGCACGCACCGGTCAGGGTCGCGAGATCCACGACGCCACGCGGCTTCAGGCGGCTGGCATACGCGAGGGCATCCGCAAGAATGAGGCGTCCTTCCGCATCGGTATTCACGATTTCGATGGTTTTGCCATTCATCGCGGTCAGGACATCTCCAGGATGAGTGGCTGAGCCGCTGGGCATGTTTTCAGTTGCAGGCACGAGGGCCACCACCGGGACGGGCAGCTTGAGATCCGCAATGGCTTGCATCGCCCCAAGGACCGCTGCCGCACCTGCCATGTCGTACTTCATTTTCTCCATGCCTTCTGCAGGCTTGATGGAGATGCCACCCGAGTCAAAGGTGATGCCCTTGCCCACGAACACGAGTGGGTCACCCGAGACGCCTTCCGGACGATGTTCCAGAATGATGAACCTCGGCGGCTGCACCCCACGCGAACCTGCCGCGACGCCAAGGAAGGCTCCCATCTTCAACTCTGTGATCTGTTCCTCATCGAGTACGGTGCACGTCAAACCGTGTGTCGCCGCCATCTCCGCAGCCCGGTCGGCCAAGACGGAAGGAGTCACTTCATTGGGAGGAGCCTGGACAAGATCGCGGCTGAAGCGCACGGCATTGGCGATCCGGTGACCCGCCGAAAGACCTGCCTCCAGGGCCGCGAGGTCACCTTCGAAGACGACCTGGACACGCTCGACGTCGACGGGCGGCTCTTCAACATCGGTGCGATAACCCGAAAAATGCCACGTGGCCAGCGCAGCGCCTTCCGCAAGCGCTTGCCCCACGACCCGGGCCTCGAGATCAATGGTCGGAACGACGAGATGGAACTCGGTGACCTTGTGGCTGACTGCCGCTTTGGTTGCCCGTCCCCCAAGGCGTCGAAGGGTTTCGGCGTTGGCTTCGGTCGCTTTGCCCAAGCCCAGCACGACGACCCGCCGAGCCCCAAGCCGCCCGAGGCTGAGGAGGTCGATCGACTGTCCTGCTTTGCCCGTGAACTCGCCGCGAGCCTGCATGTCGGCCAAGGCCCCACCCAGCTTCACATCCACTTCTCCGAGCCGTCCCTCGAGGACCGAGTTCTCGAAAGCCCCGAGGACGAGAAGTGCCGAGGGGGCATCCAGCGAAAGTGCGGCAGAAGTTGAAAAGTGCATGGATTTTTCCTGAAGCCGAGGATACAAGTGCCTTGATTCTAACATGGGCTCATGCTCGCTCAGAACCCGGTTTGAACGGGTATGGAGGCCATGATGCCTCAGACGATCCGAACTCCTCTTGAACAGGCTCGACCCGGTGCGGTCCTCGCGGAGCCAGCGTTTCATCCCCTTACGATGCAGTTGCTGCTGCCTGCTGGCTCACCGCTCACCGCTCAGTCCATTTCGATGTTGGTGCGGTCCGGGGTACGGCATCTGGCTCTGATGGATTTCGATGGCGCCGTAGGCACCCCTTCGACTCCTCCCCAGTTTGCCTCAGGCTCACCTGCCCCCAAACCTTCTCCGGTGCCGAGCGTCCAGGTTGAGACAGTCGAATCGCCTCACCAGGTTGCTTCCGTCCCCTCGACACCCGTGTTTCCGGAAGCCAAGCTCGAGGTGGTGGCCCGTGAGGTCGTTACCCGAAACTTTGCCGCGATCCGTGAGATTGAACGGCAGTTTCACCAGTCGGCGAGCGTGGACTTTCAGAAGGTGGACAGTTGTGTCCAGACCACCTTGCGAGAGATCGTGCTCAACAGGGAGATTCTGGAGTCGTTGGTGGATCTGAGGGTGTATGACGAGTACACCTATGCTCACTCGGCCAACGTGATGAGTCTCGCCTTGCTCATGGGTGTGACCCTGGGCTTCGACTACGAGAAGCTACGTATCCTGGGAACGGGCGCCATGCTTCACGATATCGGCAAGACGATGATTCCAGATTTCATTCTGAACAAGCCGGGCCGTCTGACGCCTGCCGAGTTCGACGTCATCAAGACTCATCCCGAGCGGGGACTCAAGATGATTGGGCATCACCGCTGGGCCACGCCTGACATCAAGGCAATCATACTGCACCATCACGAGCGCTGGGACGGTAGAGGATATCCGCATGGCCTGAAGGGCAAGGATATTCCTGAGTTAGCCCGAATCGTGAGTGTCGTTGACGTTTATGATGCGTTGGTCTCCAAGCGGGTCTATAAGGAGCCGATGCCCCCGGATCAGGCTTATCAGTTCATCATCTCCGGCATGAATACACAGTTCGAGGCTCGAATGATTTGGGCCTTCCAAAACCTGATCGTCCCATATCCCTGCAATGCCGTCGTGGTTCTTTCCAACGGTGACGTGGCCAAGGTCCGCAAGGCGAACAAGAACGACCCTTTGCGACCCGTGGTTGAACTTCAGGATGGGCAACGGCTCGACCTGACCAGCCAGCAGGGGTTGTTCGTCAAAGACCTCTACCGCCCGCCCTTGGATCAGGCGGGTTCTGTCGCCAGTTGAATCTCTGTTCGGGCGGGAACCATGACGGCATCCACCATGCCGTGGATGGCCAGCTTGTCAGCGGGACAGATGGTTGTGAGGATTCCTCCGAGCGTGACCTGGTCTCCCGCCACGAAGTAGAACGGGCAGATGCGGGCACGGCCTGTCATCGGACGGATCTCGTCCGCCGCGGCGTCATAGTATCGCACCTGGACTTTGCGAGGTTTGTGGTACTCCTGCAGCAGGTGGGGAGTTCCGTGCTGCCATTGGGCCATCGCACGCTCAAGTGCGGACTCCCACTCTGTTTGGGGCAGATCGTGCCCGAACGCCACACCACGGCTGCCCCACGCCAGAGGTGAGAATCCTGAGGGCTTGACCACGAAGGTGCGTTCTCGCTTCGAGGTACCAGTAAGTTCCCGGAAGTGTCCGACGGGCCGTCCCCCGATGCTGAGACCGGGAATGACGCCCTGCGGGGGCATGGGAGAGGGGTCAAGCAGCCACGTTCTGGGCAGCAGATCGGTCAGGCGTGCGAGGTGTGCCTCTCCCAGATGAGTCTGCCACCATGCTTTGAGGCCAGGGTGATGCAGCAAGGCAAACAGCCCTTTCTCCTCTAGCTGCGGCTTGAAGGGAGGAGTGATGGCCACCTTCTGCTTCTTGACAAGATATTGGATGACTTCAGCCTTTGGAATGTTGGCCAGATCGAAAAGCTCGAAGAATCGGTAGACCACGTCGATGCGTCGTCCCTCGTGAAATAGCCCCTCTTCCGTGAAGGAGAGGCTCTCGGGACGAAGTACCGCGGTCCGAAGTCCCAGATCTTCAAGGCGCTGGCCCAGCCAAGCCATTTCCTCCCAGTAGTCCGCGGATTCCTGGGAGATGACGATCGCGAGAAAGGGGTCGGTCACCTCGGTCTGAGAGCGGATCATGCGGGCGAAACCTTCCGCCATGCCCGTAGCTCCTCCGATGAGATCATGGCCGAGGGCGTGGTAGGTCCGGGCCATCGAGTCCACGAAGCCGATGCCGCCGGGCAAGGAATCCAACTCGCAGCACAGGAGCCGTCCTTCGTCCGTGATGATGAGGTCCGGCCGGATGACGGCAGGAAGCTGCTGCTTGAAGCGATTCATGCGACTGAAGGAGACGAGATGCGCCGGCTTGCCCATGTCCAGCCATTCTGCGACCCAGGCAGGCGCTCGGCCGTGCACGCTGTCCTGATAGAGCTTCTGGGAAGCCTTCATGAAGGCGAGAAGGACCGGCCCCAGCGCACGCAGGGCGAGAACCGTTTCGGACGGCAGGCAGAAGGGTTCGGGCGAGATGCGCCAAGAGGTGTTTTGCCCCGGCTGAAGAGGCCGACGATTCTGGCGAAAGACCGGATGCTTCCCCGCAGCCTCATTGATAGCCGCCGCCACACGTCGTGCTTCCCCGACATCCAATCCTGGACAACCCGTCGCGGTTCCGCCGGAAATGGGGCCGTTCAAGTCGCACCACCCATCATCTTGACGGCAAAGACCACGAAGGCCACGACCAGCAGCATCACCAGAAAAAGCCCGAAGGAATTCCCTTGGCCTGCCGAAGCTTCTTCGGCATCCGCAAGGGAGTGACCATGGCCCTCTAGAGAGGTGCCATCCTCCAGCAGTTGTTCCGCCTTGAAACCTTCCTCCGCACTTGGCGGGGGGAGGGTCACACCGGCGTGCTGCGGTGTCTCCCGTTCCTTGGCGACGTCCTCGGCAATCAGGGGAGCCCCACAATGCTTGCAGAAGCGGCCTGCGTCCCGGAACCCGCACGAGGGGCAAATCATGAATGTTCCTCCACGGAGCTTACCCGGGTGTTGCGCCGCAGCAACCAGGCCAAGACCAAGGTGGCGGCTCCTGCCATGAGGATACTGGCAGCCTGCGCAATCCGCAGGCTGCCACCTGGCAGGGGAAGCAGGAGGGCATCTGCCCTCAGGCCTTCAATCCACGCTCTCCCGCTGCCCCACGTCAGCAGGTAGAGGCACGCCACGGCGCCAGCCGGGGGACGATGGCGAAACGCGACGTGCAGGACGCCCAGCAGGCCCGCGAGGTCCCACAGCGACTCGTAGAGGAAGGTGGGATGGAACCGGGTGGAGAGCGGCCAAACGATGAGGTCGTCATAGGGCGTCACGCGTCGGACGGCCTCGATCGGGAGTCCCCACGCGAGGTGTCCCGTGGGGTCCTTGAGAAAGTCTGGCCACGAGGCTGGGGCCAGCGCGGGTACGCCATAGGCCTCTTGGTTGAACCAGTTTCCCCAGCGACCGATCACCTGGCCGAGCAACAAGCCAGGACTTGCAAGATCCAAAAGGGTCGCCAGCCCAAGGTTTCGACGGCGCGCGATGAAGGCACAGGCCACGACGCCGGCCAAGACTCCGCCGTGGATGGCCAAGCCTCCGCGCCACGGGTAGAGGGCTTCCCACGGGGCGTGACGGTAGATGTCCTGCCATTTGAAGGCGACATACCAAGCCCTGGCGCCGATCAAGGCGGCAGCTCCTCCCCAGAGCAGGACATCCACCAGGATGTCCGGGTCGAAGCCGCGGTACGCAGCGAGCGTGCGGGCGAGAAACAGTCCGGCACCGGCTCCGGTCAGCAGCATGAGGCTGTACCAATGAAGGGTCAGCGGGCCGAGCTCGAAAGCGACGGGATTCACGTCCGGCAAGTCTAGCACGGGGCGATTCAGGGGCTCGGCAGGTCTTTGCGCGTTTGCAGGTTGATGCGTACCCGAGACGGCGGCAGAAAGGCCTCCCCACCACCGGTGAATTCAAAAACATAATCGATGGATTCGGCCTCCCCTTCACCGCCGGGGGCAGCCCCCTCCCCGACACCGGCTTCGGCCTGCAGATCCCAGCGCAACCCTTGTTCCACCCCCGGTAGCAACGGGGGCAGGGCCACAGAACCGGTTGCCGGAAGTCCGGCGATGGGTCGTAGCGCTACGAACCTGAGACCTAGGTCGGAGAATGGGGTGGCCGTGAGATTTCGGATCGCAAGCCTGAACGAGCCCGTTCCTGGCAAGCTGAGCAGTCCCGGACCTTGGACAGACTCGAAGGAAATCTCGTAATCAACGGCCGGCACCGGCCAGGACTCTTCTTCTTTCGTGCCCGCGACGGTCTCTCCGGGGGATGCGGGTGGGGAGACCGTGGCTGCAACCATGGGGACGACCGATGGGGAGGCTGGCTGGGCCGTCGCAGGTTCGTCGGCCGTCACGGAGGAGGGAGGTTCCGTGGTTATGGCCGTTGCGGAGTTCTCCTGCCACGCCTGAGCGGCTACTCTCTGGGTCGTGGCCATCGCAACAACGATGGAAAGCCCCACGAGCAGGACGTACTTCATGGCCTCGGGTTCAAGCCTTGGGGCGGGAACGACGATTTCGCGCCGGAGATGGTTCCACACCCTGAACGAGTGGGTCGTCCTCTGGCAGAGCCGCGAGCGTGTCCTTGTAGCCCTGGGCAATATATTCGCGAAGCAAGGCGGGCTTGAAGAAACCGTCGAAGACTCCGCCTGTCAATCCACCCGGGGGTGAGATGGGGATCAGGCGCACCACCCTGCGCGACAAGAAGTCGTCCAGTCCACGGAAGCCCGCTGCCTTGCAGAGCTCTTCGTTTTTGCGTGTGCGTCGCGCCTTGCCGCGGTTGTCCCGTTCAAGAAAGGGTGCCAAGGCCTCCAGTTGGCGATTGACCCGGATGACCTTCCTGTAGTTGGCGATGATGAACCGGCCGGCCATGATGGTCATCACGCGTGCGATCATATTCGGCAGAGAAGCCTCCATCTCGAGATCCTCGCCGAGAATGGTCGACCCCAGGGAGACCAGCACTGTATCGACCTCAGGGTCCATCCGTATGGCTCTGCCGACAGGCGCACAGTCCATCATGCCCCCGTCGACATGCAGCCTATGGGCACCATCCTCGTGGTCGATGCGCCTCGGGGGAAAGACGAAGGGGAAAGAGCTCGAAGCCAAGATGCGATCGCTCAGCCTCGGGATGAATTCGTCCCACTCCGCACGGCTCATTTTTCGCCAGCGAAAGTCTTCGTAGTGGGAGAAGCGGGCATCGATGTCATCTCCGGCCGTCATGACCGTTGCACCTTGCAGGTTGGTGGTGACCACGCTCAAGGTAACCTCGCGGACGACGTCGGGCACCGGGAACAAGCGTGAATCCAGCAGGCTCTGCAGGAAGTCATGGGAGATGAGCGACGAGAAGTCTCCACGGACCAGCTTCTCGAACGCCACGAGCGTGTCCCAGCCGATTCTCGGCAGGTATTGACGTCTCAGTGGGTCGATGCCCAGCCGGCCGAAGAGACTGGCGAGGGAACGATGGGCCACGTCGACATCCTGGGCCCGATGACCCCCGTCGTACAGGTTCCGCGCGTTGACCTTGTGTTCCCACAGCCAGCAGAGGTCCTCGGCGACAACTTCTGGGCGAAAATTCCCGTACGCGATGGCACTGGCCGCGAAAGTCCCGTTGATGGCACCTGCGGAAATACCGACGATGACGTCGGGTATCACCTGCCGCTCCGCAAGCGCTTGGATGACCCCGGCCTCGTAGGCTCCCTTGGCCACACCGCCCGTGAGGACCAGCGCGACCTTGCCCATACGTACCGCCCGTTCCTGTCTCGCCCCCCCCGACGCCACCGTTTGCCCGGGGTTTCGCCCCGCTATGTACCCCGTCCGGGAGATTTCAAGCCGTGGGTTCTGGCTGTCGGTAGGTCGGATTAACCTTGATTTCGATGGTTTTTAACTTGAGTTTGGGCAGGAACGGGCTTGGCCACGGCGATGACCATGGCATGAAGATCCAGGCTCATCCTGTTCTCGTTGGCTTGGTGGCGTGGCCTTTGCTGGCGGTGGGCTGCGGCAAGGTCGAGGTGGCCACCCAGGTGCCGGCCGGGGGGAGTTTGCCTGCGGGTTATCGCCAGCCGACCCAGGTGGCTCCGTCCACTGCTCCGGTCGTCTTTCCCGGTGGAGGAGCCATCACCCCCCCACCAGCCTCAGTTCCCGTTGCCACGCCCTTGCTGCCGATGCCTCGTCTACAGGCGACCTTGACCAAGTTCGACAACGGGATGATTTTCGGCCTGGTGGGTACCAAGGTGGCTTACGTGGAGATCCGCAACTCTTCCCAGGTCCCCCTGCGTGGGACCCTCAAGGTCCAGTTCACCGATAGTGGGGTGGCTCTTGCGGATCGGGTCCAGACCCGGCAGGTCGAGGTTGCTGCGGGTGCGGTCCAGGTCGAACAGTTCACCGACAAGCACTGGAAGATCGATGGTGCCACCGTCACGATTCTCGACGGGGCGACCTCTGGTGTGACCCCGCCCCAGTCTCAAGTGCCTGGGATGCCCGGGGGATATCCAGGTTATTGAGGCGGCGGTGCATCCCCGGTGGGATGAAGTAGGATGGTGTCCATGAAGTTCTTCCTTGATACGGGCAATGTTGCCGAGATCCGCAAGGCCGCCGATTTGGGCATGCTTGATGGGGTCACGACCAATCCCTCTCTCGTGATGAAGGAGGGGGTGGATCACGAGTCCTTGATTCGCGAGATCGTCGCCTTGTGTTCGGGCCCCGTGAGTGCGGAAGCCATAAGTCTTGATCACGACGGGATGATGGCCGAGGCCCGACGCTTCGTGACCTGGGCTCCCAATGTCGTGGTAAAGCTGCCGCTGACCCCCGAAGGTCTTCGCGCGGTGCGGTCTTGCGCTTCCGAGGGCATCAAGACCAATGTCACGCTTTGCTTCAGTGTGAATCAGGCACTGCTTGCGGCCAAGGCCGGCGCAACCATGGTGAGTCCCTTCGTCGGTCGGGTCGATGACGTAGGGCAGGACGGCATGGCCCTGATTGCTGAGATTCTCCAGATGTTCCGCCACTATGGCATGGCCACGGAGGTTCTGGTGGCCTCGGTGCGCCATCCGCGGCACGTAGCTCAAGCCGCACTGCTTGGGGCCCACATCTGCACGATGCCCTTCAAGATCCTTGAACAGTTGTACCAGCATCCGTTGACGGACGTGGGTGTCGAGAAATTCCTCAAGGATTGGGAGCAGCATCGAAAAGCTGTTGCTGTCGTCTAGGCCCTTCGCGTTCCCCAAGGCGTGACGGCCGTCTCAGCCTGGCCAAGCAGATTCAGGCATGCTGGACGGCATGTTTGCATCTTCCTTCGGGATCCCGCGCGCCGGTCGGCTGCAACTGCCGCTGTCACTTTCGGCACCCGACGAATCTGTGTCGTACCGGGGTGTGTCGACCGAGCTGGATGAGCACGGTCTGGTCTTCCTGTCCCATTCGCCCGTGGCTTGGCATGGTTTTGAACCCCTGAAGTTGACGCTTCCCTGTGGATCGGGACCTGTCGAGGTTCTCGTGCATTGGGAAATACGCGGTCACGCACGGGTGTGGCGGCTTGATTTTGTGGAGGGGCAAGAGGACAAGCTTGCCGAGTACCGCGCTTTGCTTTCCGAGGCCCCGCAGTCTGGGACAGGGCGTACGACGCGACGTGTCACGGAGCCACGCCGGGACGAGGCGACCACCATCCGGCGCATGCTGCGGCGCTTAGTCCATCAGGCCCGTGCCCACGAGTCCGGGCTTCCCGAACGGGCCGTTTGACGGACTGTTTTGTACCTGTTAACCTGACGGGACGGTTGAGCGGGCCCTTGCCGAGGGTCAGTTTCCGAGTATCCCGACATGCCAGCTACCACGACGCTTCGCTCCAGCGATTCTGATGATCTCCCCGTCCTGGGTGCCCTTCGATTCCAGGACGCCGGGAATCGTGACGTGCCTCTTAACTGGGGCGGCCTGAGGCGCGCCGCTTCGCGCGGGCCGGTTTCCCTTCTGTTTCGGGGCCGTTGGCGGCCACCCGCCGCGGGAGTCCATCCCGCTTTGGCGGCGGGAGTCGAGGTTTCGTCGGGTGACCTGCCCGTCTTCAGGACCTCCACGGATTGGCGTGCAGCGAGAGATCGTCGGAGGCTCCAGGACAAGTGGACTGCCACTGCAGTGGCGGTCGTGGCGTTGTCTTCCCTGGCTCTTGTTGTCGCGAAGGGGACCGACCATCGAAGTGCGACCGGGTCGGGCTCATCTGCCGTCAAGGTCTCCGATCGTGGTCCGTCTGTGGCGGTCGTTCCCACGGAGGCCCCTGTGCAGGTCGCAAGTGTCGCTCCGGGATCTCCCGGCCAACGGACGGCCTCTCGCCTGGGGAGTGATGTGGTGCCAGTCGTGGGACCCCGCAAAGTGAAGGTTCGTAAGGGCGATACCGCCGAGAAAATCGCCCGGCGTTTCGGTCTCAAGGTCCGGAGTATCCACTTGTCCAACGGCATCAACTCTGGCACCATTCTGCAAATCGGACGAGAACTTACCATTCCTCCGGTGAACGGTTTTTATCACGTCGTGACCCGAGGGGAAACCTTGGGTGCGCTGCTGCGGCGCCACAGCGTAGAGAGGTCCGAATTCTTCAAGTACAATCCTGACGTCAGGAAGCTTCGTCAAGGCAAGGCGGTGTTCGTGCCTTCTCTCGAAGGAACGGTCGCTCCTCGTCCACGCCGTGTGACGGTGACGCATCGTGGCTTGTTCGAGGATGTGGGACGGGCCATTGGTCAAGCTTTCCACTGGCCCATGGCTCGGCGGTCGGTCTCGAGCAGTTTTGGCCCTCGCGGGGCACATTTTCATCCCGGACTTGATATCACCTCACCCGTGGGAACGCCGATCAGGGCGGCCCGGGACGGCGTGGTCGTCGCCACGGGGTGGGACGGCGCGTATGGCAAGATGGTTGAAATTGACCATGGAGGCGGTGTCCACACCCGTTATGCCCATGCTAGCCGGATCCACGTCGCTCAAGGCCAGACGGTCGAAGCCGGAGATGTCATTGCGAATGTGGGTATGACAGGCCGTACGACAGGGCCTCACCTACATTACGAAGTCCGTGTCAACGGCCGGCCAGTGAATCCTCGCCGTTTCCACTGATTGGTCTCGTCGGGATCGACAGATTCAGAGCGGCCGCAACATCTCTGGTTCTAAATGGTTTCAGCAGGATTCCGCAAGCCCCGGCGTGTCGGGCCGCCTTGCGCTGATCTTCCGAAACCGAGGCCGTATGGGCCACGGTCTTCATCTTACTCAGATCAGGATGGCCCACAAGGCGGCGAATGAGCTCCAGTCCGTCATAAGCGCTTCCTTGAAGTTTGAGATCAATCAGGGCGAAGTCGGGGTGTGGACTTGAAAGGGCGAGGTTCAGCCCCTCCTCGGCTGTGGCGGCGGCCGCGGGTTCGCAGCCCAAGGAACGCACGATCAGGACCAGAGCCTGAAGGGTGATGGGCTCGTCTTCGACGATGAGGACGCGTAGCGGCGTCATGTGACGGGACCCCCGAAGGGAATCCATGCACCGACAGCCGGTTCGCTCCTTATTGCTGCAGCCTGTGCAACCGGGGCCAGAGGCAAGGATATCCGTACCGTGGTGCCGACGCCTTCCGTGGATTGGATCGTGACGGTGCCGTTCATCATCTCGGTCAGCTGCCGGACGATGTTCAGGCCAATGCCTGCCCCGGAGTAAGCCTTGGTCGAGGAGGCATCGACTTGGTAGAAGCGCTCGAAAAGATGGGGCAGAGCCGCCTCCGGAATGCCAATGCCCTCGTCCTTGACCTCGATGATCCCACGGTTGTCGTCGTGGTAGGCCCGGACGGTGATGCCGAGTCCTTCGGGGGTGAACTTGAATGCATTGGACAGCAGGTTGCGTAGGATCTGGGCAAGGCGCTCGGGATCGCCCAGTAGATCGGGCAGGTCAGGTGCAATCGCGGACACCAGACGTTGAGTCTTGCGATTGGCAATCGGACGCATGGCCGCCACTACTCCTTCGACAAGGGGGCGAGGAGACAAGGCTTCGATGTGCAGGGCAAGCACACCGGATTCGAGGCGGTTGAGGTCGAGCAAGTCGTCCACGAGACTGGTGAGACGTGATGCTCCCTCAAGCATGAAAGCTACGGCCTCGGCCTGTGCATGGGTCAGGGGACCTAAAAGACCGTCTTCCAGGCTGGAGCCGTAGGCCGTGATGAAGGTGATAGGTGTTCGAAGTTCGTGGCTGACATTGGCAAGGAAATCCGATTGTAGGGCGTCCATTCGGCGAAGTTCCGTCACGAGCCCGATCAGCCTTTCGTTTGCCTCCGAGAGGGCCACGCTTCGCTCCTGCAGGCTGGTATTGGCTTCCTCCAATGCTCGTGTACGCTCGCGCACGAGAGTCCCAAGCCGGTCGTTTGCCTCGGCAAGTTGTTCGAATTGTGCGTGAATTCGGTCCGTGAGGCTGGCATAGGCCCTTTCCAGTTGTCGGTATTCGGTTACTCCGTGTGCGTGGTCCAACGTGATTCCAGACCTGAATGCAGGGAGTGAGGCTGCCTGATCCATGCGTCGCGCCAGGTTCTCGAGGGGTTCAAGGAGCCAGCGTCCCGCTCCCAGTGCCAACAATATGCTGATGATGCCCGAGAGCGTGATGGTGAGCAGGGTCGTGCGGAGATCTCGAAGCACGGGAGTACCAATAGAGGCTGATGGGTGGCTGACCACAATCCCCCAGCCGGTATTTCCGACATGTCGATAGGCTCCGAGGCGCTCCTCGCCGTCGACCACATCACCAAAGAATGTAGAGACGTACTTGATGGTTCCTGTCTGACCTGACAGGAGTAAGCTCACGGGTTTCAGGTTCTGCAAGTTTCGGCCGGGAAGGAAGTTCTGAGCTGCGATAAGCGTTCCCCGTTGGTCCACGAGGAACAGATAGAAGCGTCCGGAGGCCTTGTTTTTGTGGGTGATTTCTTCCAGCAGAAATTCCAGTCCCAAAGTCAATCTGCACAGGACAAGCAGTTTGCCCGCGTCGTTTCGTACAGGGATGACCAAGGCGACCACCGGGCGTTGGAGTCGCGGAGAGACGAAGTAGGGACTCGCCGCAGGCTTTCCTTGCTCCAGGACTCGAGCCAAGGCCTCATCTTCTGCGGGGGTCGTGCGTACTTCCCCCGGCCATGACGAAGCCAGGAACCGCCCGCTGGGGTCATAACTGTCGACTGCGGCGACAATCGGATGCTCCCCGACCACGCGAGCCAACTCCGAGCTCTTGGCTAACGAAGCTACGGGTCGTGCCTCGACGGCCTGGTTCGCTTGAGCCATCGCAAAGAGGAGGTAGCGCTCCGCGAGGCGCGCCATTCCCATCGCTTGCTCCAGGCTGCTCGCCTCGATACGGGCAAGTTCTTTGCGGTGCTGCCAGATCGAGGCCATGCTGGATAGCCCGACGGGAATCAGCATCGCGAACAGCAGCAACAGAAAGAGCCAGAGCCGGAGAGGTCGCCCGCTCGGAAGGCGCAGAGGGCTCACTCGCGGGGTGGAGGCGTGCCGGGAAGACTCAGTTTCAAGACCCCGCTCGCCAGGTGGCGGCGACCGCCCCGCGCAGCAATACGATGACGGAAGGCTCGGCGCAGGCCGGCGTGAGCGACGGGTCGGGTCTTGATGTGCGGCACTTGCGAGGGCATGGGTACTCCGTGGTAGAGACTGGGGCTGGAAAGCCAATCCGATCCATACCCTATTTCTGCTCTTTCACCTCGTAGGTGGTTCACCTCGAAGCAAGGATGCGTGTTGCAAGGGATCATCGGAACCGAATCCATCCACCCCGGCGGCCTCCATGGCCCGGCATGCCTCGTCGGTACGGACGGTCCACGCCACCACCATCCGTCCTGTACGTTGGACCTCGGCCACCATCTTTGCCTCGAAGGCTGCGACCGGCGGCCACCAGGCGTCTGCCTCGACGGCTTCGAGGCCGGGATGAGGATGGGCGGATGGAGACGCCTCCAGCATGCCAAGGGGAATCCACGGCAGGATCCGGCGCATGTGGAGCAGCAAGCCCGGCTCGAAGCTGATCAGCATGAGTTCCTCAGGGGATGGTGCCCCGGCCAGGACCTCGCCCAATTGGGTCAGTGTTTCCATATCGTGAGAGGGATCGGGCTTAAGCTCGATGACCAGCCCTCTGCCCCGCCTGACTTCACTCAGAAGCTCTGGCAACGTAGGCGGTGGCTCACGATCCCAGGGTGGCGCAGTCTGCCAGTCGAGGTCCGAGACGGCGATACGAGGCCCGTGGGTTCTCTCGCGTGTGGCGTCATGGTGCACGAGCCAGGTCCCGTCGGCTGTCTTCCGGATATCACACTCGACGACCCTGAGACCTTGTTTCCAGCCTCCCGTCAGGCTGGAGGCCAAATTTTCACCGTGCGCCGGTGTTTGGCCCAGGCCTCGATGCCCGATCACCAGTGGGTTTGGCGACACTCGACTTCCCCAAGCCGGACGTCGCCTCACGCGCGGGCAGGTTCTCGAAAGGCCTCGGTGGGCAGCAGGCGCGAGAGGGCGGTGAAATTCTCCTCGACCTGGGCCACGGTCTTGCAGCCCACCGATACGGTGCTGACCCCAGGGTGGGTCAGCGGAAACTGCAGAGCCGCTTGCGCCAGCGTCAGACCTTGCTGTTCCAGATGGCGCCAACTTTCTGCGGCACGGGCCCTTTCCGCCACGTACTGTGCGGGCCACAAGTGCCGGATATCCCCATGGGGCCAGCGATGGAAGCCCTCCTTGCGGCCGGCCAGGAAACCGTTGGCCAGTGCCTCACGTACGATGATGCCTACCCCGGCATCTCGTGCCGCATCCAGCAGCTGTTGCTCTGCGGCACGGTGCAACAGATTGTAAGAGACGAGCAGGAAGTCCGGTGCTCCCGTTTTGATGGCATCGAGTCCCTCCTGCATCTGATGGATCGACACGCCGTAATGGCGGACGAGGCCTTCCTGCCGAAGCTGCTCGAGCGTCTCGTACAGCCGCACGTCACCTGTGACCTGCGGTGGTGGATTGTGCAGCATGTACAGGTCAATCGCGGAGCGGCGCAGTCGCTTGAGGCTTTTTTCGAGCGCAAACCTGATATAGCTGGGATAAAAGTTGAGCTTGACGCTGTCCAGCTGACTGTAAAAGTCTGCACCTACCTTTGTGGCGAACAAGACCTCCGGGCGATGACCCAGCACCTCGCCGACAAGGGCCTCTGAATGTCCGTGGCCATAGACATCTGCCGTTTCCACCAGACGACAGCCAAGCTCCCAGGCCCTCTCCAACGCCGCACGGCTCGCATCGTCGTCCACAGGGCCATAAGAGTTGCCGTGGTCATTGCCGCCGATGGCCCAGCCCCCGAAGGACAACACCGGCACCTGAAGTCCTGTGCGGCCCAGATGGCGGGTCGGAAGGTCTTGTTGTGCAGGTACGGTGATCATGCCTCCATGCTACCGTGTCGCCAGCTTCGTCGGCAGTAGATCAGGACAGACGATGACTCCCACGGCTCGTCCCGAATGCACCCCATCCCGTCGGTAGGAAAACCAGGTCTCGGCCCCACAAAGGGTGCAGATGCCACAGTCGTGAATGTGCTCGGGGGGGACGCCAGCAGCACGAAGCTGCGCGCGCGCGACGACGGCTGGCGACACGCGCGGGCGTCCGTGTGAGCGGTCAAGCCAGGGTGGGCTGCCCGTAGAGTCCGCCGCGTGCAGACCACCAAGGTCGGCGATGGTATCTCCAAGCGCCTCGACGACCTCTTCGCCCACTTCATAGCAGCAGCTGCGTGCCGAGGGACCCAGCAGCACCCGCCACGCTCCCGGGCTCACGCCCCAGATGTCCTTGGCATGGTCAAGGGTACGCACGGCTACCTGGGCTGCGGTGCCGCGCCAACCGGCGTGAATCGCCGCGACCCGCGAGCCGGGTTCATGCGCCGCCTCCTGGGTCGTCCACGCCAGAATCGGGGTGCAGTCCGCCACGCCCACTGCGAGGGTCTTGCCAGGTACATCGGTGAGCAACGCGTCGCCCCTGGTATCGACATGCCTCTCCTCGGAGCCGATGCAAACCACCTCGTTGCCGTGGACCTGGTGGAGCATCGTCCAGGAGCTGGAAATCCCGAGGTCTTCGCGAATTCTGCGGATATTCTCCCAGACGGCCTCAGGGGCATCGCCGTGACGGGTGGAGACATTGAGAGACGCGAAGGGCGGATGGGAGAATCCTCCCCGGCGGCTCGTGAACCCATGGACGGGAGCTGCAGTCCCCCGCCACGCGAGCAGTCGGTCCCCGGCCAGCCAAACCCAGCCTGGCGGAAGCTCCGCCATCAGCCGCCGGTCGCAGCGGGGGCCGGAGCGGCAAGGACGATGTGACACCGCTGGCACACACCGTGCGGGCCTTCGAGGGTCTCCACCTGTTTCCAGCAACGTGGACACTTCTCGCCGCCGGCGCACCTGACAGAGACGGTGGAGCCGAGGCGGATCCGAGAGACATTGAAGATCTCGCAAAGCTCGTCCTCTGGAAGAGGGAGCGCCGGCAGGGTCACCTCGGCTTCGACCGACGAGCCGATGAGTTTCGCTTGCCTGGCCTGCTCCAGCAGGCTCTGGGCCTCCTGCCGCCACTGGTGCAGCTGATCCCACACCGCCTGCTCTGCGGGAGTCACCTGCCACTCTCTCGGAGCATCGGGCAGATCCAGAAGGAACACGCTGGATGCTTCCGTCCGCAGACCGGGCGGAAGGTGGTCGTGAATGTCCTCGGCGAGGTGGGAGAGGACCGGGGCGACAAGCGTCATGAGCGCGCGCAACTCATGTGCGAGGACTGTCTGGACCGAGCGACGCGCAGCGTCGTCCTCACCCGAGGCGTATAGCCTGTCCTTGGTCACATCGAGGTAAAATGACGAAAGGTCCACCACGCAGTGGTTCTGCAGCACTTGGTACAAGCCCTGCAAGGCCACCTCATCGTAGGCGGAACGGATCTTGGTGAGAACTTCTGCAAGACGGACCAAAGCCATCTTGTCGATGAGGCGCATCCTTTCGAACGGCACGACGTGTCGACGGGCATCGAAGTCCGCGAGACTACCCAAGAGGAAACGGGCGGTATTGCGGATCTTTCGATAAACTTCCGCCAATTGCTGCAGAATCAGGTCGCCGATTCGTACATCGTTGCTGATATCGACGCTCGAGACCCAGAGGCGTAGCACATCTGCCCCCACCTTACCAATCACGACGTCGGGATCGACGACGTTTCCCATGCTCTTCGACATCTTGCGTCCTTGCCCGTCGAGCGCGAAACCATGGCTCACCACTCGGCGGTAAGGTGCACGGCCTTCCGTGGCAACCGCCGTCAACAGGGAACTCTGGAACCAGCCGCGATACTGGTCCGAACCCTCGAGCACCATGTCGCTGGGCCAGCCAAGGCCACGTGCCCGACAAACGGCTTCGTGGGTCACGCCCGAGTCGAACCACACATCCATGATGTCGGATTCCTTGCGGAACTCTTTGCCGCCACATGACGCACAGTCCGTCCCGGCAGGAAGCAACTCCGAGGCCGAGTGGATCCACCAGGCATCTGCGCCTTCGGTTTCCACCTTGTCTGCGATGTGGCCCACCGTAGTTTCGTTCATGCAGGCTGTCCGACAACTCGTGCAGTAGAGCACCGGAATCGGGACTCCCCACGTTCGTTGCCGCGAGATGCACCAATCCGTTCGTCCTTCCACCATCCGGCGGATACGATTCTCGCCGCTCGCAGGTTGCCAACGGACGGTGCCGATGGCCGACAAGGCCTTGTCCCGAAAACCTGCGACTGACGCGAACCACTGCTCCGTCGCGCGGAAGATCACGGGCTGGTGGCAACGCCAACAGTGAGGATAACTGTGGTCATGAGGACCTGAAGCCAGTAGCACGCCTGCCTCGGACAAGGTCTCAAGGATGGCTTTGCCGCCATCCTTCAAGGAGAGCCCTGACACAAGCTCGCCGGCATCGGCCGTGAAGATCCCGCGATCATCTACGGGAGCCAGAATCCCGAGATCATGACGGATACCCGCCAAGTAGTCGTCATGCCCGTGTCCGGGTGCCGTGTGCACCAGACCTGAGCCCGCCTCGAGCGTGACGTGATCGCCCGTGATCACAGGACTCGTTCGATCAAGCCACGCATGCTTGTAGCGGAGACCTTCCAGGGAACGACCGCTGAAGGGACCAGCGACAATCCGGGCCTCGGCAAGCTCGGGAACTTCGGTCCGCAAGGCCGCAAGGCGGCCTTCGGCGACGACGAGACGCCGTTCACCAGACTGAACGACCACATAGGAGAGCTCAGGGTGGACACAGATGGCCAGGTTGGCTGGAAGGGTCCAGGGAGTGGTCGTCCAGATCAGGAGAGCTGCCCCGGCAAGGTCCGGCCGCGCGGTGTCTTCAATCGGGAAGGCCACATGCGCCGCAGTCGAGGTGTGGTCTTCGTATTCCACCTCGGCCTCGGCAAGGGCGGTTCGACACGTCGCGCACCAGTGAACGGGCTTGAGCCCCTTGTAGATGTGTCCGTTGGCAGCCATCCGGCCGAACAGGCGCAACTGAGTCGCCTCGAACGCTGGGTCCATGGTGACGTAAGGATGCTCCCAGTCCGCAAGGACGCCCAGCCGCTGGAAAGCCTGCTTCTGTCCGGCGATGCTGCGCTCGGCGAAGTTCCTGCACAGCTGCCGCAGGGCCAGTGGAGCCAGATTGTTGCGGGCCTTCAGCTCCTTCAGGGCAGCTACCTCCGTGGGCAGGCCGTGGGTGTCGTATCCAGGAACGAAGGGAGTGTAGAAGCCCGCCATCGCCTTGGACTTGACGACAATATCCTTCAGGATCTTGTTGAGTGCATGACCGATATGGATCTTGCCCGAACTGGAGTAGGGCGGACCGTCATGCAGGACAAAGGCCGGGCCTCCGGCCCGCTTGGCAAGGAACGCAGCATAGAGATCCATCTCTCGCCATCGGGCCTGCAGGGCAGGCTCCCGTTCCGAGGCGTTGGCACGCATCGGGAACTCGGTCTGCGGAAGGTGCAGCGTTTCCTTCAGGAGCGTGGCCTCGTGGACGACGGGACATGGGTGCGCAGGAAGGCGGGCAACTGGGCACCACCGTCCCCTTCAGGAGACGAAGACGGCTGGATGGGACCGTTTCCATTGCCCGACTGGGCAAGTGGACGAGCGGCATAGGCATTGCCGTAACCTCCATAGTCCTGTCGGCTCTTGAAGCCCGTGGCAATGACCGTCACCTGAACGGCTCCCCCGAGTGTCTCATCCCAGATGAGGCCTACTTTCGTATGGGCATCAGGATGACTTTCGGCGCGGATGATCGCCATGGCCTCGTCCATCTCGTGCAGTTTGAAGTCGGCTTGGCCAGCGCGGATATTCACGATCAAGCCCGACGCTCCCTGGAAGCTCGATTCGAGCAAGGGTGAAGCGATGGCCTGTCTGGCGGCCTCCGCAGCGCGATCCTTGCCAGTTGCCATGCCCATGCCCATCAGGGCAGAGCCGGCGCGAGCCATGATTTTTTTGACATCTTCGAAGTCGATGTTGAGATAGCCGGGAGCCACCACGACATCGGAAATGGTCTGCACAGCTTGACGAAGCAGGTCATCAGCTGCCTTGAAGGCATCCACCAGTGGCATGTCCCCGAAGTGTTCGCGCAGGCGCTCGTTGGGGATGACGATCAGCGCATCGACGCTATCGAGTAGATTGGCTATGCCTTCTGCGGCCGATTGAGCCTTGGGGGGGCCTTCGAACTCGAAGGGCCTCGTCACCACTCCGACCGTCAAAGCTCCGAGCTCACGGGCAATCGAGGCAATGACCGGAGCTGCTCCCGTGCCGGTCCCGCCTCCCATGCCTGCCGTCACGAAGACCATCTCGGCACCTTGGAGACGTTCACGAATCTCGTCCGCAGACTCCTCGGCCGCCCTGGCACCCTTCTCCGGATCGCCGCCCACGCCCCTGCCGCGGCTGAGCTTGCGGCCAAGCTGGACCCGTTCCTCGGCATCATTGTGCTTCAGAGCCTGGACGTCGGTGTTGAGCGAGATGAAGCTTACGCCCTCGATTCTGGCCTTGACCATGCTGTTGACGGCATTGCCGCCGCCGCCACCTACCCCACAAACCTTGATGTCTACGGGAAGGGCTTCGAGGAATTCGGACAAGGTGCAGGGCTCCCTTGTGGATGGGTTGAAGGACTAGCGGGACCAGTATCGGTCCAGCAGCAAGCGCCGGATCTTGGCCAGGTTCTCGAAGAGTCTCGTCCCGAAGACCACGATCGCGGCGAGGTACAGGTCAATACCCAGTTTATCACCAAGAAGGGTAAGGCCGGCGGCCAGAAGCGAATTTGCCGTGAAACCACTGGCAAAGACCGCCAGGTCGAACTTGTCGTCAAGCCCTGAACGCACTCCGCCCAAGCCTGTGTCGAGCGCTGCGAGGATGCCCACGGCGACGTACTTGGACCATTCCTGGGGAATGGTCATGGGCGCATAGGCCCCGATCAGGATGCCAGCGAACAGGGCACCTGCGATGAGCAGCCCAGCCTTCATGAACCCGAAGTCACCGGACGTGCGTGGCGGAGCAGGCTGCTGCCCGCATACGCCGGAACATTCAGGCGTTCTCGAATTTGAACGTCCACCTCAATTCCGTAGAACCTCAGGTACTCGATGATCCCCCCCCGCATCGCGAGCGCCGAGCGCATGGCTTCGCCGGCGCCGATGGCCCTCACCGTGAAGGGCGGCGCGATACGCGTCTTGTTGATGAGGATGGTGGTTCCTGCACAGGCGATCTCGGAGGACTCCGACATCCGCTGGTCGTTGACCGATACGGCCTCCGCCCCTGCGGTTCTCAGTTCGTTGACCAGGCGCAGGAGGTCATCGTTATGGACGATGGCGATGTTCGGGTCTTCACCTTTGCCGGTGGGTTTTTCGCTATCGGTCAGGACGACCTCTATTCCTGGACCCTCCAAAGCTGGAACGGCCTGTTCCGGGAAAGTGTCAACGGACTTTGCCGGACGGCGACGCTGCTCTCGCAGCTGAGTCACCTCCAAGCTGAGCGCGTCTTTCTCTGCTTCGACTTCCTTGAGCATCCGCAGCAAGTCCTCGCTGCGCCGGCTCGGAAGGTCCTGGCGCGCGAAGACGGCCTGACTGCGGAACTGTGTGGCCAGCAGAGCTCCCAGAAGCACCGTGATGGCCATGACGGGAAGCTCCCAGCCTTTTTTCACCCGTTCCCCCTCCGGATGGCTTGATCGACCGGAAAGATGGTGCATCCGGAAAGCCCACGTCTATCCATGTTACCTGTTCCTTCTGGTCCTGCGCCAGTTTGGCCACGTGCCGTGCCACGGAGTACTTGCGCTCGAGATCGTCGAGGGTATCGAGTCGGATGCCGTAGGGTGGGCGCGTCCAGGTCCAGCACCCAGCCGAGTAAGAAAGGCTGCCTGGACCAGGACCCTGAAGCCTTAGCCAGCGGGCGATCTGTTCACGTGTGGGCCGTCCGGCATGTTCGGGCAGGCCGACGACCTTGGGCAACGGTTGTTTTCGTTCGGCAACCGGAAAGAGGACCCCTTCCGCATCGATCCCGAGCACTCCCGTCGGGGTCACCACCCAAGCCAATGGCTGACGCAGGATCATTCTGGCCTCTAGTCTTGCCGGCCACGCACGGCGGATGAGCCTGGCCTCCCGGACTTGAGGCAGGGATTCCATCCGACGGGCCAGGCCCGGGGCGTCGATGGCCCATAGCGGCATGGGGGGGCGCGGCATCATAGAGCGGATCTTGCGCTCGAGAGAAGGGTCCGATAGACCCGTCACACGGGTCTCGCCACGCCAGATCCAACCCGGGGTGACCCAGAATCCGCCGAGCAGCAGGAGTCCTACCCCGCCGACGACACCACGGATGCGTCGGGCCCTGCGCGAGGCCCTGATCTTCAAGGTCGTCCCACCTCGACGCCAAGTCCCCGGACCTCCGGATGAAGCCACAGCCCATGGGTTTCATGAACGCGCGCTCGTACGGTGGCAATCAGCTTGTTCATGTCACGCGCCGTGGCGTGGCCGCAGTTGACGATGAAGTTGGCGTGCATGGGCGACACGCAGGCATCGCCGATGCGCAGGCCCTTCAGGCCCGCGGCTTCGATCAGATGGCCAGCCGAGGTACCCTCGGGGTTGCGAAAGACCGAGCCCGCGCTAGGTTCTTGCGGTTGTCGAGCCCGCCGCCAAGCTGCGAGAGCCTGGATTTCTGCACGGGTCTCCTGCGGGGGCGCGGGCCTCCCGCGCAGGACCACCTCCAGGACGAGCGCCTGCTGGTGTTGCAGGCACGAATGACGGTATCCGAAACCGAAGGCCTCCGGGGGCCACCACTCCGGCGAATATCCCGGACGCAGCACAAGTGCTCGTGCCAGAACCTCATGTGTTTGCACCCCGTGGGCGCCAGCGTTCATGAACACCGCGCCGCCGAGGGTGCCGGGGATGCTGGAAAGGAAGGCGAGGCCACCGAGTCCTGCCGTCATGGCTGCCTTGACCACCAGACCGTTGGCAAGGCCGGCGGGAGCGTGCACTTCGTTCCCGCTGACCTTCACGGCCCGCGGATCGTCTTGCAGACGCAAGATGGTGCCGTCGAATCCTTCGTCCGCGGCCAAGATATTGCTGCCTTTGCCAAGGACCGTCCAAGGATGCCCACGCTCCAGAGAGTCACTCACTTCTCGTGCGAGGAGCGTGGCATCGGAAGACTCGATGAGGCGCCGGACGGGCCCCCCTACCCTCCATGTCGTCAGTTGCGCGAGGGTGATGCCGGCGGCGGCCGTCGTCGTCATGGGTCAGGCAGAGGGCTTTGCGGCGGCTTGCGCTCGAGCCTCGAGCGCCTCCAGCAAGGGTTCCGCCAGCCGGTTGACATTGCCCGCTCCCATCAAGATGAGCAGGTCACCCGGCTGAACGAGCGTCTCTGCTTGGTTTGCTGCACGCTGGGGGTCAGGCCAGTAGCAGACCTTGAGGTCCGGATTGCCCTGTCTGACGGCATCCGCGAGCTGCGACGACGATACCTCCGTCGGAGCTTCGCCTGCTCCGTAGATATCAAGAAAAGCAACCCCGGATGCTTCGTCGAAGGCCCGCGCAAAGTCCCCGAAAAGCGCCGTGGTGCGGCTGTAGCGATGCGGCTGGAAGATGACCCAGATGGGCCGGTTCAATAACTTGGCCGCGGCGAGGGTCGCCTTGATCTCGGAAGGATGGTGAGCATAGTCTTCGAGGATCTGGACACCGGCCACCGTGCCGCGATCCTGGAACCGCCGACCGACTCCCTTGAATCGTGGCAGTCCGGCTTCAAGGGTCTCAGGGGAAAATCCCATCTCCATCGCCGTGACAAGAGCGGCAGCCGCATTGCAGATGTTGTGCCGACCGGGAACTCCGACCTGCCACTTGATTCCATCCATCTCGAACATCGAACCGGCGCCGGAGAGTGCCTCTGTCGTGATGCGATGATCGGCCTCAGGGGAGAATCCATAGGTCACGATCGTCCTTTCGAGACGCGGCAACAAGGTGCGTACTCCCGGATCGTCGATGCAGGCAATGACCACGGCGTGAGCGGGGAGCCGGGAGATCCAGGTGGCCATCGTGTCGAGGATCTCGTCGAGGTCCCGATAATGCTCGAGGTGGTCGCCCTCGAGGTTGGTCAAGATGACCCAGTCTGCCGTCAGGCGCTGCATGGATTTGTCTGACTCGTCGGCTTCGGCGACCAGCCAAGGGCCTTGGCCCGTTCGGGCGTTACCACCGATGGCAGGAAGGTCCCCGCCGATGAGCAGCGTTGGATCCGCCCCTGCCTCAATCAGCAAGGTGCCCAGCATGCCTGTAGTCGTGGTCTTGCCGTGGGTCCCGCTGACCGCCACCGATCGATGGCCAGTCATCAGCGCCGCGAGAATTTCGGAGCGATGAAAGATGGGCATGCCGAGCCGCCGAGCCTCCATCAACTCGGGATTGTCCTGGGGTACGGCCGTCGAAACCACGAGACCGGCATGGACCGGTCGACCCTCGGTCAGCAAGGGTTCGAGATGTTTGGCATCGTGCCCGATGCCCACCGCGATGCCCTGTTCACACAACCGCCGGACGGTAGCGGAGACATGCAGATCCGTACCGCTCGAACGCCCGTTGAGATCGTGCCAGACGGAGGCTACGGCACTCATGCCCACGCCGCCGATGCCGACGAAGTGGAGGTTTGTGGGGATCCTCAAGACGGGTCCTCGGGAGTTGGAGCCCAGGGCGGAAGTCCGGTGGGGCGACGGAGGGACGATGGAAGCTGTTGGCGTGAAGCGTGCCACGGCTTGCGCCGCGGGCATCCGTCCACCCGGGCCCATGGTTTCGGGCTGCAGGTGACCGGGGTCCGGATCCACCTCCGTCATCATCGGCTTGGCCGGCGATGCCGTAGGTGAGCGCCATCACCCTAGCATCCGCGCCTTGCCTGTTTGTCATGTCCTTGTCATGTGGGACTCGCCCATGCCAGCAGGCGTCTGGCGACATCTTCCGCCGCCCCAGGGCGACCTGACCTCGCGGCTGCTCGCCCCATCGCGCTGCGGGCGACTGCATCGTCCATCAATCTGGCGACCGTCGGACTGAGTTGCCCGGCCACCTTATCCTGCCGAACGACCGCCGCGGCTCCAACGTTGGCCAATGCGGCTGCATTTGCCGCTTGATCGGGATTGAGAGCCAGCGGAACGAAGACTGCGGGGCAGCCGAGCATGGCCAGTTCCGCTACGGTGGTGGCACCGGAGCGTCCCACGGCCAGGTCGGCCGCAGCCAGAAGGCTGGCCATCTCCTCGCAATAGGGGGCCGTCACCAGGCGGCCTCCGAGACTGTGAAACGCCTCCCCTTCGAACCACGGGCCCAGCCGGGTATCTTCGGGCAGGCTCGAGCGCACCTCCTCGAACAGGCCCGGGCCCGTCAGGTGCACCATTTTCCAATCTCGGCGCTTTAGCCAATCTTCCCGTGACGAGGCCACGACGTCATTGAGCACCCTTGCACCGAGGGAGCCGCCTGTCACCACGAGCAGGTATTCATCGTCGCCGAGTTCCAGACGGCGGCGTGCAGCCCGGCGGCCGTCCGCTTGGGCTGCACGCCTGAACGCGGCTCGAATGGGATTGCCCGTAGTCACGGTCCGCCGTCCGCCGAAAGCCATTGCCGCATCTTCGTGCGATACCAGGATCTCAGACGCCCACCTACCCAGGAGTCGGTTGGCCATCCCCGGATGGGCATTGGCTTCATGCAGGATGACGGGCACTCCTTGCGCAGCGGCTGCCAGCAAGGGAGGAACCGTGAGATATGCACCAAAGCCCGCCACGACCGCGGGACGAAGTCGTTCGACAAGCCTGAAACAGGTCCGCAGACCTTTGGGGAATTCGCGAAGGAATGTCAAGGCGCGGCCATCCGGCCTGCGGGGAAAGGGTGCAGCCGGAACGGCATGGAAGGGCCAGCCCGCAGCGGGCACGACCCGCGACTCAAGGTGATCGGGAGTCCCGACGAAGTGGACCCCAAGGTCCGGTGCAAGGTCTCTCAGGACTTCCGCGACGGCAAGGGCAGGGTAGAGATGTCCGCCCGTGCCTCCGGCGGCGAGCAAAATCATCTGGACAGGTCCGGAACGTGAGGGGTGCGAGGACGCTTGCGGCGTTCGATGCGCAGCCCCAGCCCCATGAAGAGCCCTGTGGTGATGCACGCGCCGAGGATGCCCGAGCCGCCGAGGCTGACGAAGGGAAGGGGGACTCCGGTGACGGGCAGTAAAGTCACGGCGACGCCGATGTTGAGCATGGCCTGACCGACGAGTCCACCGACGAGTCCGCTCATGGCGGCTCGAGCGAAAGGATCTTCAAGTCTCTGAGACCAGATCAATCCCCGCCATCCCAGATACAGGAAGGCACAGATGACTGCGGAGCCGCCGATGAACCCGAATTCCTCGGCCACGATGGCGAAGATGAAGTCCGTGTGCGCGACGGCCACGTGGCCAAATTTCTGACTGCCCATCCCGAATCCTTCGCCGATCAGCCCCCCGTGACCAATGGCCAGCAGGGCCTGACCGGTTTGGGTGATGGGACCGGTGGTGGGGTCCGTTCCCGCAAAGTAGGCGAGCAGGCGTTCGCGACGATAACCGTCGACCATCGCCAAGGATCCCAGCCCGGCGGCACCGCCCAGCGCCGCCACCATGAACAGCGATAAGGGCAAACCGGCCATCAGGGCGGTGAGGGAACCGCCCAGCGCGATGCACAGACCCGTTCCCAAGTCACTCTGAACTTCCACCACCCACCATAGCGGAAAGACGATGCCAACGATGGTGATGAGCCAATGGGCAGCCGCCTTGTGGGGCGCCAGGCTTCGGGCCGCGAGGAAGAGTACCATCGAGGGCTTGAGCAGTTCCGACGGCTGAAAGGTCATCAGCCCGAGATCGATCCACCGCTGGGCTCCCAGAGTCTTCACCCCAAGCGGAGAGGCGGTCAGGAGGACGATGAGTGATGCCACGGCGTGAAACACATACGCCATCCGCTGGATACGAAGGTTTCTGCCGAGATTCACGCAAAAGGCCATCGCCCCAAGTCCACCCACGAGATAAATGGCTTGTCTGGCCGCACTGGCAAAGACGATGGCGCCTCGGTGGGAGTCGAGAGGTGCGGATGCCGACCCCACCATGGCCAGGCCGAAGACGATGAGGCCGGCGAGGGTCACCGCAAATCGTCGGTCGATGGGAACGGCCGTCACGGTTGCCACTGCTCCGCGAGGCTTCGGAACACGTCACCACGGTGCTCGTAATCCTTGAACATGTCGAAGCTGGCGCAAGCAGGAGAGAACAACACGACTCCACCTTCCGGACAAGCCTCTGCCGCCAGGCGCAAGGCCTCGGCCAAGTCGACCGCGTGGGTGAAGGCGTGGTGGCCGTGAGCCTCCAGAACCCTGGCCAGATAGGGCCCTGCCTCGCCAATCAGGACGGTGTGCCGGACGCGGTCGACGATGGACCGGACAAGCCCTGAGATGTCGCCCCCCTTGTCCCGGCCACCCGCAATGAGGATCAAGGGCTCGTGAAAGGAGGCGATGGCCTTGATGGTGCTGTCATAGTTGGTGCCCTTGGAGTCGTTGACAAAGGTCTTGCCGTGCGCCGTACGAACCACCTCGATGCGATGCGGGACTCCCCGGAATGCGGCGATGGCGGCCGCGATGACGGGAGGCGGCACCTCGAGGGCCAAGGCTGCCGCCGTCGCCGCCAGAGCATTCTCAAGGTTGTGACTTCCACGAAGGCCAAGCGCATCCAAGGGCCAGACCGGGGTCTCCTCGCCACCACGACGCCAGACGACGTGGTTGTCGCTCAGGCAGATACCTTCGTCCAGGGGTTCTGTGGAAAATCGCCACACCCTTGCTCGGGTCCGGCTCGTCAAGCGGTCGGCCCAAGGGTCTGAAGCCCGCAAGATGGCGTGGTCCTCGGCTTCCTGCTGCACAAATAGCCGGGCTTTGGCTTCGAAATACCCCTCCATGTCCCCATGGCGCTCCAGATGGTCTTCCGTCAGGTTCAGGAAGACCCCGACCTTGGGACGCAGCGTGGAAACCGTCTCCAGTTGGTAGCTCGATACCTCGACCACCAAGGCATCATGAGGTTGCCGAACGTGGCGGATGACCGGCTCTCCGATGTTGCCGCACACCGGGGCGTCAAGGCCTGCTTCCCGCAAGATGGCACCTATGAGCGAAGTAGTGGTGGTTTTGCCGTTGGTGCCCGTGACGGCGACCCAAGGCGCTTGGCCGAGACGGAAGGCCAGCTCCACCTCTCCGGTGACTTCCACACCGTCCGCCTCGGCAGCCTGGACCGCAGCCAGCGCGCGAGGAACCCCGGGGGACAGCACCAGCAGGTCGGCCTCGGTCGTCGCGAGGACGTGGCTGCCCGTCTCGATTTGCACCGTCTCAGGCAGAAGCGCGGTCCATTGTGCAAGTGTTTCTGCCGGTCGCTGGTCGGAGACGATCACGCGGGCACCGGCAGCCGTGAGGACTTCGGCCAAGGCGACGCCTGAGCGTCCGAGGCCCAACACTCCCACCACCCGGTCCGTCAGGTTCAAGTCGGTCTCTCCTTACCCCAGCATCAAGGCCGTGAGGCCCCCCAAGGCACCTCCCAAGGCGAAGCGCACGACCACTCGGGTCTCGGGCATACCCCCAAGCTCGAAGTGATGGTGGAGGGGGGACATCCGGAAGATACGGCGCCCGCCTGTCGCCTTGAAGTAGCTCACCTGCAACATGACCGAGACCGCCTCCGCCAGGAAGATGACGCCGATGGGCAGGAGATAGACGTGTGCATGAGCGAGCACCGCCAGCATGACCAGCGCGGCGCCCAGTCCGAGCGATCCCGTGTCACCCATGAATGCCTTGGCCGGATGTCCGTTGATCCAAAGGAAGCCAAGGCACGAACCCGCCAGAGCTTGTGCCAGCGGAATCATGCCCGGATGAGCACTGGGAAGGCCAATCCGCATCAGGACGCCAGACAGGGCGAGCAAGGCGATGGCCGACGTGGAGGCGGCGAGCCCGTCCAAGCCATCCGTAAGATTCACCGCGTTGCTGAAGCCGACCAGCAAAAAGGCGGTGAGCAGCCAGTAGCCAACACCAAGATTCAGGACCTGGTGACTGCCGGGCAGAATGATCCACGGGCTGTGACCCAGCCTGGCCAGGAGGAAACAGGCCAGACCGGCGAGGAGCCACTGGCCGAGGAATTTCTGGCGGGCACTCAGGCCCAAGTTGCGGCCACGCTTGAGACTGAGCCAGTCGTCCAGAAAGCCCAGGGCCGTAAAGGCCAGCCATGTCCCTATCACCACCAGCAATTGGGGATCGCGGTCGACGAAAGGCACGGCTGCAGCCAGTGCAGCCCCGGAAATCCACAACCCCCCAAGTGAGGGAGTTCCGGCCTTGGCCTGATGGGCCTGCGGCCCCTCTTCGCGAATGAACTGGCCGGTGCGGAGGGCGACGAGTGCCCTGACGGCGAAACCACCGCCCAAGATGGCGAGGCCCAGCCCCAAGACCAAGGCCCAGGTCAGGGGCAGGAAGCTCCAGCCCGAACCGGCAGCGAGTAGCATCAGGCGTGTTCCTCACGTTGCAGGGCGAGCCCGGCGACGACCTCGTCAAGTCGGGCAGCCCGCGACCCCTTGATCAGCACTCTGTCCCCGGGAGCGAGCAAGCCCTGCAGGCAAGCGACCGCCTCGCCCGAGTCCTTGCATCGCAAGACACGCAGGCCGGGGTGGTCGGCGAGTGCATGGGGCCCTTCACCGACGGCGACAATGAGGTCTACAGGGGCCGAAGCGAGCCACGCCGCAAGCGCTTGCCAGGCCGGTCCCGCGTGGGCTCCGAGCTCCGCCATGCCGCCGAGGACCGCAATTCGCCGCTTTAGGGCCGGAGTGGCGCAGAAGGTCTCGAGACTTGCCCTTACGCTTTCCGGATTGGCGTTGTAGGACTCATCGACGACATCGACTCCGTCTGCCGACAAGACCCGTCCGCGGCCGCCGACGCCCAGGGCCGGGAGATCGAGCCTGGAAGGAAGATGGTGCCCGGCGGCGAGCAAAGCGCCTGCGGCGGCAAGGGCGTTCGCGACGTGATGCCTGCCCGGCAAGTGCATCCGGACGGCGGACGTCCCGCGCCGACCATCGGGCAGGTGCCATTCCATCGGGAACACCCAGCCTGCCTCTGTGGGAGCGGGGGCCCCGGTGGCACGAATCACGGCCTCGGGACGCCCGCTGGGCGAGGTCTGCCAAGTCGCCGGATGTCGTTCGGCGAGGCGTGCGAGCCACGGGTCGTCGCCGTTCACGATTCCCTGTCCTCGGGCCTTCAGGCCTGCGAGTACTTCGCCCTTGGCTTCCATAATCGCTTCCTGGCTGCCCAGCAGGTCGATATGGGCCTGGCCCACCGTCGTGATGACGGCGATGTCCGGTTCCGCCACCTCGCATAGCCAAGCGATCTGACCTCTGCCGCGCATGCCCATTTCAAGTACGACGATGTCGGTCGGCTCACGCACGGCGAGCAAGGTTTTCGGCACGCCAACCTCGTTGTTGTGATTCTCCGGACTACGGACAACTTGAGCGTTTCTTGCCAGCAGATCCGCGATCAGTTCTTTCGTCGTGGTCTTGCCCGACGAACCGGTCACGGCCACGATCTTCCAGCCTTCGCGGCGCCTGAGGGCCCGGGCAATGTGTCCGTAGGCACGGAGCGGATCCGGGACGACGTAGCCTGTGACGTCGGGGGGGACGGCGGTGGGATCGGACACCAGCACCGCCTTGGCTCCATGGGTCGTGGCCGCGGGGATGAAGTCGTGACCGTCGAACCGTGGTCCGGACAGGGCCACGAACAGGCTACCCGGACAAGGACGGCGGCTGTCGGTGACGACTTCCCCGAAGGATTCTTGGGGGAGTGGTCCGATCAGGGTCGCTCCTGTTGCTTCCAAGACTTCGTGGTGAGCAATCATGCCGTGGTAGGGCCCTCGACGAAATGCCCACCCAGGGCCAACCGTGCAACTTGCCGATCATCGAAGGCGATTCGCTTCTCTCCGATGATCTGCCACGCTTCGTGACCCTTGCCGGCGATAAGGACAGTGTCTCCCGTCTGGGCCATGTCGACGGCCTTGCGGATGGCTTGGCCCCGGTCCGGCTCCACGATGGCCTCCCGAGGCAAGCCGGGAGCGATGTCGGCCAAGATGGACAACGGGTCCTCCGAACGCGGGTTGTCGCTCGTGGCGATGACGACATCTGCGCCTTCGGCCGCGGCCCTTCCCATGAGCGGTCGCTTACCCTTGTCCCGGTCGCCACCGCAGCCGAAGACGACAATCACTCGGCCCGGCGTCACGGTCCTGACGGCCTCAAGAACCTTGTTCAGGCCATCTGGGGTGTGGGCATAGTCGACGAGGACATGAAACGGGTGGTCGGGGGGCGAGACCCGCTCCAATCGTCCGGCCACGGCCGGCATTCTCGACAGTGCCGTGAGAAGGTGCACCGGATCTCGTCCGCTGCCAATCTCCGCAGCCACGGCCGCAAGTGCATTGGCAAGGTTGAAGCCGCCTGGCAGGGACAGTTCGAGCGGCAATCTGCCAGAGGGCGTGACCAGCATCCCCGTCGTGCGTTCCGCCGTCATGCGAACCTGCTCCACGCCGACATCGGCCCCGGGCCTCATGCCGAAGGTGAGCGTCCGCCCACGGCTGTCACGAATCATCCGTGCATGCGCGGGGTCGTCCGCATGGACCACCGCGAGTCCGTCAGCGGAAAGGTCCTCGAAGAGCCGGGCCTTTGCCGCTGCATAGGCTTCCATGGTGCCGTGGTAGTCGAGATGGTCCTGGGACAGGTTCGTGAACACTGCCGTCCGGAAGGAGATGGCGCCCACCCGACGCTGGTCGAGAGCGTGTGAGCTTACCTCCATCGCTACCCGCCTTACGCGGGCATCGACCATCAACGCCAGTAATTCCTGCAGCACATCGGCCTGAGGGGTCGTGAACCCCACATCGATGTGGGTGACGAGGCCTCCGGCGTCGTGACGTGCTCCGAGGGTGCCGACAAGGCCGCACGCCACGCCTTCGCGGCGCCATCCGGCCTCGAGCATGTGAGTGACCGTGGTCTTGCCGTTGGTTCCGGTCACACCCGTGATCTCCAACTTGTCGGCAGGATGACAATGAAAGGCGGCCGCAACGGTCGCGAGAGCCGAGGAGGTGTCGGGCACCCCGAGCCAAGGACCGGGAGGAAGGAGGGAGAGCTTGTCGGCCTCGACGATGGCGGCGATGGCGCCGCGGGCCAGGGCGTCCTGAACATGGTCATGTCCATCCACCCGAGTGCCGCGAAGGGCCACGAAGACCTCGCCGGGCCGGATGGCCCGCGAGTCCGGGCGGATGCCGGCCACGAGGAGATCTGGTGAGTGCCCGAGGGGTGGGTGTTGTCCGAGCAGGAGGCTGAGATCGTGCAGGTTCATGGTTGGGTGGGGGGGATCCCGAGTGTTCGCATGGTGGCGGCCGCGACCTCCCGGAAGAGCGGGGCGGCCGTCTGGCTAGCAAAGTGTGCCATAGTCGGCGTATCGAGAGAGGCGAGGATGACGACACGTGGAGCCTCTGCGGGCAAGAAACCAAGAAATGACGCGATGACTTCACCCCCGTAGCTACGCCCGTCAGGACCGACCTTGTCCGCCGTTCCCGTCTTGCCGGCCACACGATAACCCGTCACGCGCGCATCCTTCCCGGTTCCGCCTTCTGCGGTCACTCCTTCGAGCATAGGCGTCAGGAGGCTGACCACCTGCGAAGAGAGGACACGCTCCCTGGCTGGTGTGGGGATGTCCTGGATGACCTCCCCCACTTCATTCTCAACGCGCTCCACGAAGCGTGGCATGACGCGGTAACCCCCGTTGGCGAAGATACACATGGCCGAGGTCAGTTGCATGGCCGTTGCCGCGATGCCTTGGCCATACGACACCGTGGCTTGCGTCAACCTGGACCAAGGTTGAGGGGGCACGAGGCCGGCCGATTCGCCTCGCCATTCTGGCGTCGTACGGTGCCCGAACCCGAATTGGGACAGTTGGGCACCGTGCAGCGCTACGGGCATGCGCCACCCGATCAGGGTTGTGCCGACGTTGCTGGATACCTTGAGGATTTCCGCAACCGAAAGTGAACGGATACTTGCGGGCGGATCGTGGTCGCCGATGGTGGCGGTACCGATCTGGAGCTTCGCAGGGCAGGGGAAGACTTCGCCAGCCTTGAGCTTTCCGGTTTCCAGAGCCGCTGCGAGCGTAAAGGGTTTCATGATCGAACCCGGCTCGAAGACATCGCTCATGGCCTTTACGCGTGTCACCGAGGGCGCCGCCTCCCTGCCATGGTTGGCATCGAAGCCCGGGTAGGCGGCCAAGGCCAGGACATCACCTCGGACGGGGTCCATGATGATCACCGTGCCCCCCTGTGCTCGCTGGGCCATGACGGCTCGTTCAAGGGCCTGCTCGGCGTGATGCTGCAACCTGCTGTCCAACGTCAGTACCAATCGCCGCCCGATGGGATGCGCCGGGAGACCTTCGGCGTCCCGCGAGGTGAACAGCGGGTTGCCCCAGTTGTCCGATTCGACCCGTACCACACGGCGGGGACCTCGAATCAGACGGTCGTGGGCGTGTTCGAGGCCCGAGAGGCCTTGGTTGTCCGCGCCGACCCAACCGAGAAGCGAGGCGGCCAGCCGTCCCCGGGGATAGACCCGTTCGGTCTCGGGCACCAGGTTGATCCCTTCCTTGCCCAGCTTGAGCGCTTGGACCTTTCCTGCCGTGGAATCGTCGAGGCGCCGCTTGAGCCACGTCCAACGCCGCCTCTCCAGTTTTTTCGTCAGCTCGGCCGTCTCGTAGCCAAGTACGGGCGCCAAACGTGCGGCGAGAAGAGCGGCGTCCATCTTTCGTTCTCTGCCCATGAATTCTACCGATTGGCGCGGGAGGGACAGGGCGAGGGGCACTCCATTCCTGTCGACGAGGTCGCCCCGGTCGTGGGCCACTGCATAGGGGCGCATGCGTCGGTCATGAGCAGCCATGCTGAGCTTGGTGCCCTCGAACAGAGCTTGCTGGCCGAACTTCAGGATCAAGAGAAAGGCATAGGTCCCGAACCCGATCGTCATCCAGAACTGACGGCGCCTGAGGTTCGGTCCCGGGCGCCGGCTCACCATGCGCCGCGGGTCCCGAGGACGGGACGCACCGGAGCCGGGGCGGAAACTGGACGTGAAGGGGGCGGAAAATAGGCGACTCGTTCCGCCTCGACCAGACCCATGGCCCTTGCCCGGCTGGCGATTTGGTCGAGTGATTCGATCCTTGCCAAATCGGCCTCAAGCTTGCGGACTTCCAGAGCCAGACTCGCCACATGACGCCGCTGACGCGCGAGCTGGTCCTGTTGGATGGATACCCTGCCCACGGCCAGTACATCCAGGACCATCAGGCCGACGAATAACGCCAGCAGCGGGTAGCGACGAACCAACGAGAGGGTACCTCGCGAAGGCAGGGGCCGTGGGCGACGGCGTGGAGGACGCAGGGCGGGGGCCTGTGGGCGGGCGACGGTCATGGAAGGCGTTCCACAGCTCTCAGTCGGGCACTTCGGGCCCTGGGATTCTGCCGAATGGCGTCGGCATCGGCTTTGCGAGCCCCGTGGTGGACCCATCGGGCCAGAGGCTTTCGACCACAGGCACATGCCGGCATTCGCGCCGGGCAGACGCAACCGCGCGTGGCTTCTTGCATCATCTGCTTGACCGGACGGTCCTCGAGGGAATGAAAGCTGATCACGGCGAGTCTTCCGCCGGGCCGAAGGCGATCCACGGCGACGGCAAGGGCGCGCTCGAGACAGCCGAGCTCGTCGTTCACGGCGATTCTCAAGGCTTGAAAGGTCCTTGTGGCGGGATGTCCCTTCGCGGGCCGGGCCGCGGCGGCAGCCACCACCCTGGCGAGTTCGAGGGTGTCCGCGAACGGACGATGGCGGATCAGCGCCTCGGCGACTTGCCGTGCACGCGGCTCCTCTCCGTAGTTTCGGATCAGACGAGCCAGTTCCCGGGCATCCAGGCGTTCGATAAGGTCGGAAGCCGGCAGGTCCCGATCCGGGTCCATGCGCATGTCTACAGGCCCCCCCCGCTGGAAGGAAAAGCCCCTCTCAGACTGGTCGAGCTGCATGCTGGACACGCCGAGATCCAGCAAGATGCCGTCCAACGACGCCGAGGGCTGGTCGGCGAGGGCTTGATCGAAGGTGGCGTGCAGGGTGACTAGCTCTCCGGGTTTCGTCGTAAGGCGTCGGGCCGTGGCCTCCAGCGTGCGGGCATCACGGTCGACTCCGATATAGCGGCCAGCGGGACCTGTTCTGGCCATCAGGGCCTCGGCGTGTCCGCCTGCACCCAGAGTCCCGTCGAAAAGCGTGGCACCCGCGCGCGGGGCCAGTGCCTCGAGGACTTCCTCGAGAAGCACGGGGACGTGCGGGGCATCCTCGGGAAGCATGGACGGTTCGGTCCGCATGGAGCCGTATCGTCCATCACGCCATGCGGCTTGTCAACAATTGTCAATCGATGTGATAGCGTCATGGAGCAACGAGAGGGGACGAAGTCTTCTCCGTCACCTCTCGTTGGTGGGCCTGTAAGCCGGATCCTGTCCCCTTTCGGGGGGTGATCATCTCTCTGGGACCGGGATTGCCCCCGGCCTCGTGCGATACAACCCGGGGAATCGGCGGGCCGCGTCAACTTCCCCTGTTCGATCTTGCTCCGGATGGGGTTTGCCTGGCCAGCCGGTCACCCGGCTGCCGGTGGTCTCTTACACCACCTTTGCACCCTTGCTGCATCCCGGGGGATGAAGCGGTTTTTTTCTGTGGCACTGTCCTCGGGGTCTCCCCCACTGGGCGTTACCCAGCATCCTGCCCTGCGGAGTCCGGACTTTCCTCGACGTGACCGCCGCGATCACCCAGCCCACTACTTGATCCTGAAGATTCAGAGGGGTGACGTCAAGGACCTGGTGATCCCTGCCACCGAATGCCGTGTGTCGAACATGCTTTCGTCTGTGGGTAGATCGTTTGTTCGAGGATGTGCCATGTCACCATTCGCCCGCCGTCGTCCGTCCGTGACGCTCGATCGTCCCCGATTTCGGCTGCTGGAAGGGGGAAACTTTCAGCCTGAATCCCCCTGTCTCACCAAGGACGGTCCCCTCTGGCCCGATGTGCTGGGACTGGTGGCGTGCATCCTCGCTTGCGGGATGGTCGAGCGATGGCTCGAGCGGATTTTCTAGCCCGCGGCCAACTCGGCCAACAGGGTCTGGTCGGCTGAGGTCTTGCCGAAACCCCCTCGCTTCAGGGTGTCGTGGAAGATACTCTTGACCTCGGCCGGCAGAGCCCTGAACCACGAAGATGAGCGCGAGCTGCCCCGCTGGTCGAGGAGCAGCCGGATATCGTCCTTGTTGAGTTGGATGGCCACCTTCTGCAGAACGTCGGATCCGACGAGATTGGTCCGCTGCAGGTCTCGGAAGATGGAGTCCACGGCTCGGGCACGATCCGTGCCCTTGAGGCTGTCCATCAGCTTGTCGATGCCCTTGTGCCCCATCATTCGGTCAAGCGTTCGCAGCATCGTGTCGACCCGTCCCTTGCCGGAAGCCAACCGCAGAAGGTAACTGGCTTGTACACGGTTGCTATCTTTCAGGCGCCAATGGTCGACCAGAAGCTTCGCCATCGTGGCCAACTGCTCTCCCGAAGCGGCTTCGAGTGTCTGCCGGGGAAGCCGCTCCACTTGCCCTGCGTTCATCCTGGGCAGCATCTTTGCGAGTTGCTCACGGGCCTCGGCCTCTTCCTTGCCGACCACGGGATCCTCAGTGGGGTCGACCAGAAGGGGCACCGCAGGCGTGGCGGGAACGACCGCCTGATCCGGTGCGGACGGAGCCTGGATGGGCGCGGAGGCTGAGGGCGGTGATGAGGGTGCGGCGGTCAAGGGTCCGAGAGGAGACAAGGTGCCAGGTTCCGACGGCGCATAGGTCCGGCCTGCAGCCGTATCTCCGTTTTCGGCAACGTTGCCGCCCTTGCCTTCGGCCGGCAGCACGATGCCCAGCTCCTTGAGACGCCTCGCCCGGACCTCGAGCACGGGGGCCAGATCAGGGCGCGCACCTGCGGCATCAAGCAAGGCCTGCCAAATGGGAGTAATCTTGGCGGACAGGCCGTCGAGCGCCTTGGCGAGGGACCCCAGGTCCGTCGCCGAGGCCACCAGGTTATCCTGCTCGGTCAGCAGGGAATCGAGGTCGGTCAGCAACGCTTCAGGTGCACGTGCCCCTTCCCCTTCCCCACCTGCGCGGACCGGAGGAGCCTGACTAGGCTGAAACGACGGGGGTGAGTCGCCCGCGCCGGACAGACTGGGGCTTGTCACGGACGCGGATGGGGCTGGACGGGCTGCGGTATCGAAGGACGGCAAGGCCACCAGTCCGTCGGGTGGAACCGAGGTCACGCCCGACGGCGAGGCTACCCCGGGTGTCGGACCGCCTACGGCTGTCGCACCGACGGAACCCGAAAGTCTTGCCAGCCACGCGAGACGCACCGGATCACCGGGGGGCAGCATTCCTGCCAACTCCAGAATACGGGCGCCCTGGCCGACCGGGTCTTGCTGCCCCAGGGCCTCGATATCATGCCGGATGGCCTCGAGCGCCCTGTTGCGGATGTCGCCGGTAGCCTGCGCGGGCGGGCCGCCGATGGGTTGGACCGTCAGTTGGTCGGTGGCCATGGGGCCTGTCAGGGCGGGCCGTGAAGGACCTTGTCCTTTGGCCGATCCCCTCATGGCTTCCCTCGGCAAACGGGCAGGCCGTGCGCCTGGGGTGACACGCTGGTCGTCGCTGATCACGCGGGGGTCCTCCGAGACCTTACGGTTTTATGCCCGTTATCGGCTCTTGAGGCACGCGACGTGCGCGCACCGCGTCAGTGATGGTGATGGAGCAGCCAGTCCAACATCTTGGTTGCTGCGGGATACTGGCCACCTTTGCGTGCCAGCGCATCGTTGAGATTGTCGACGGCGTCCTGGATTTCGTCTGGCTGGGCCGTGTGGTAAGCCTCTTCGAACTTGTCCCTTACACCCTTCTCTCCGAAGGTCAGCATGGCGAGAACCTGATTGAAGCGGCCCTGGGCACTGGTCCTCGCCTGTTTGGCATAGCGCAGGGCGGGCTCCTTGTGGCCCTCCAGCGTGTACAGCCACGACAGGGAAAGGATGATGCGGGGATCCCGCGGGTGCTGCCGTGCCATGGCCTCGAAGTCGGCCAGGACTTCAGTAAGGGGATCGCCGGCCAGGTACCGCTGCAGTCCGGCTTCGTAGGCCTGCTCGAGGTCCATGGGGGCTTCAGTCGATGGCATGTTCCGATCTCCGTCGGTCAGGACACGGGCAAAGCGCGATTTTAACACAGGCTCAGGGAACGCGAATGCGGAGATATCCGTCGCTGACCACGAGCCCCCCGAGGCGTACCCTGAGATCGTGCCCCTCGACGTGGCGTCCCGACGGGGTGATGCGGTCGGCAAGAGCCCAGCTCAGGAGATAGGAAGGGTCGATCGATAGCCCGTCCGGACCACGTTTCCGCCAGAGGTCGCGGGCAAGCAAGGCGGGGTCGGCGGCCCGGACGAGCCAGTCGCGAAGCCAAGCGCCGCTGACGGGCATCACCGAGACCTTCACGTCCCTGAACGCGAGGAGGAGACGCCCCCCCTCGGCCCCGAGGCGACACCGAACGAGCAGTGGCAGCCCCACTGCAGTTGCCCGGACGTCCATTCCGCCGGGCCCGGAGGGAGTGAGTCCTATATTTCCCAGAGCGGGGGCGCCTGCCGCCAGCAGAGCCCCCAGTGTGCGCAGCGGAATACGTGCCACCAGTGCGGCGACCCGCACGGCCTCACCTTCATCAGCCAACTCGAGGCGATCGAGCAGGATGGGGGCGGCGGGGGAGGGACGGGTGGCCTCGGCCGGCAAGGCACGTAGAAGCAGGGCCAGGCCGAAGAGCACCGGGGCGAACGGCCGGGCGAACCTCGCGAGGTTGCGGAGGGGCGGGGTAGACATGAGGCGGGAGGGGCGACCGTGGTCCGCTTTTATGGGCATGGCGTCGGCGTGGTCCTCGGGGCGTGGGTAGCGTGGGTCACGGCAGGCGCCCTCGGTGCGCGGGCTCAGGAAAGCCTTGCCGACTATCCAGAGGCGTCGTTCCGTCCGTCTCCCCACTTCGATGCCCGGCCTGCGGGAGCTGTCATTGACACCATCGTGCTTCACGATACCGAGACTCCCGGGGTGCGCAAGGCAGACGTGGTGGCGCGCTGGTTTCTTCATCCGTCGAGCGGGGTGTCCGCACATTACATCATCGGCAAGGAAGGGGAGGTGATTCAGTGCGTCAGGGAGCGGGAACGTGCGTTCCACGCAGGCCCCAGTCTCTTCCGAGGGCGCACGAGGGTCAATGATTTCTCGGTGGGCATCGAGCTGGTCAATGGACAGACGGGCTCGGACCCCTTCCCTGAGCCGCAGCTGGCCACGCTCGTGGGTCTGGTACGACATCTTTGCGTTCGCTGGGGCATCCCGGCCGACCGTGTCGTGGGTCATCACGACATTACCTTGCGGCCTCACCTCAAACGCGATCCGGCGCCGAACTTTCCCTGGGGGACCTTCTCGTCACGGCTGCTGGCGGTCCTGCCACCCGTAGTGGCCTTCGGTGACCGGGAGGTCAGGTTGCGGCGGCCCTAGAGGGTTTCCCGAAATTTGACTTTGGCTTGGTGTTTTCTTATTCTCCTTTTAAAGTTTAAGAGGAGATACCTGCCGTGCGTTTGTCCCGTCTTCCCCTCGTTGCTGCCACGCTTCTCGTGGCCTGCGGTGGGCCTTCCACGACGTCCTCGTCTGCGGTTCGGCCTTCGACCGCCGCGGCCCAGCTCGAAGCCCGTTCGACCGCGGGACTTCTGGCGGGTTTCGATCGGGTGCACAAGGCGATCTTTGCCCGTCAGGACGCCGATGGGGACGGCAAGCTGACGGAGTACGAGGCGGGCCCGATGTTCGCGCTTGACCGCTTCCGTGGCATCGATCTCGACTTGGACGGTTCAATCAGTTACCGCGAGTTTGTCTTCGCCGCCACAGACAGGGGTTTCCCATCGTGGTGGCCAGGCCAAGCCAAGCGCGACAATGCCGAGCGCTTCGCCGGGCGCTTCCGCGACTATCTGGCGAACAGGTTCGTGCGCTTTGATACCTCCCGCGACGGATATCTCGTCGACCGGGAGCTGTCCAACGCCGACCTCTCGAGGGTACGTCTTGGGCTCGAATACGCAGAGCTCGGGCTCAACCCCGCCATGATCACGGCCATCTCGACGGCCGAGTTCAAGGCCGCGGACAAGACCGGAGACAACCGGCTCTCGCCCGGCGAGTTCGAGGACCTTTTCATGGACCTCGTCGTCGCCAAACTCACCAAGTAGGCCCCCCGGGGGTATGATCAGGGCCGGAGGGTCCTTCATGCCCATCAACATTCCGGTACGCCAGAACGTTCGTCTGCAGGCGTTTCTCGACAGGGTCGAACAGGACGACGAACTCGCTCAGCTGTGGCGGGTGGCCAACGTCAACGCGGTGGATCGGCTTCACATGAGCGACCATGGGTTCGTTCACGTGAAGATCGTGGCCAACTTGGCGTTGAAGCTGTTGAGGCTGCTGATGGATGCGGGTGTCGAGCCAGGCGTCGTCAAGGACTTCCAGATGGAGCCCGACGACGCCGAGCTCGTCGTGGTTGCGGCGAGCTTGCTGCATGACACCGGTCTTTCCGTGGCGTGGGATCGCCACGAAGTCCACAGCGTGTTCATCGCGAACCAGCGTCTTGACGGACTGCTCGAGGGACTGTATGCCCCGGCTGATCGCGTGGTCGTCCAGTCGGAGATCCTCCACGCCATCGTGGCCCACGGGGGGGATGAGCGTTGTCTTACGCCTGAAGCCGGCATCGTCAAGCTCGCCAATGCGCTCGATATGAGTCAGGGACGTAGTCGCATTCCCTTCGAGGCCGGAAAGGTCAACATCCACAGCGTCTCGGCCCAGGCCATCGACAAGGTGGAGGTGAACCGTGGTGCTTCCAAGGCGGTCAACATCGAAGTCACGATGAACAACAGTGCGGGTATCTTTCAGCTGGATCAGCAACTCAAGCAGAAGCTGCGAAGCTCGGGCCTGTCACGACATGTCGAAGTGACAGCCCGAATCGAGGGCCCGCACGACAAGCGCCTCATCCAACTTTATGACTTCCATCAGGACCATCATGGCTGAGATCCCCGTGGCCGGTCTCCTGCTTCTTGGTCTCTTTGCCGGCTTGCTCTCGGGTGCTTTCGGGATAGGCGGCGGCGTGGTCATGGCGCCGCTTCTGCGCGGTGTCTTCGGCTTGCCCGTTCTCGAGGCCTTGGCGACACCCCTGGTGACGATGTTGCCAACGGCCTTGGTGGCCGCGTGGCGTCACGGCCGGACCCATGGCTTGCAGATTCGGCGTGTGGTGCTTGCGGCCGTCACCGGCATGCCTGCGGCCATTGTGGCTGCGCTCGGGACCGAGCGTCTGCCTTCCCGCTTTTTGCTGGGCATCTTGCTGGGACTGGTGGCGGGGATCGGTCTCGACTACGCCTCCGGTGCCTGGGAACGCCGGCGAGCCCTTCGTCCCGAGAGACCCGAGGTTCGCGGCGGCTTGGGATATGGCCTGCTGGGTCTGGGGGTGGGTTTCGTCAGTGGGGGCCTGGGCTTGGGCGGGGGCATCGTGGCTTTGCCTGCGCTGGCCGCGATGGGGCAGCCCTTGCGGCAGGCCCTTGGCCAATCTCTTTTGCTCGTGGCGTTGGTGGCCGTGCCGAGTGCGGCCACGCATGCACGTCTTGGCCACGTCAACTGGTCGGCAGCTCTGTGGTTGGCGGGCGGTCTCGTACCGGGGTCCTGGTTCGGTGCCGCCTGGTCCAGCCAAGTGAAGGAGTCCTTGCTCGTCCGCATCTTGGGGGTGTTGTTGCTTTTGGTCGCCGTGGGCACGGCCTGGCGCGAGGTGCCCTGGTGAGGATCCAGAGCCTCAAGGCTTTGCGCATCTCGCCGAAGTAGGGGTCATGGAGGGTGCACCCATGATCCAGGAAGTGGTGGTCCGGGAGCCCGAGGTCCGGGGCGGAGTCGTCGAGCGGCTCGAGCGCATGCCGTTGTTCCAGGGCTTCTCGCCGCGTGAGATCGAGCGGTTGGCGTGGATGGCCCGTCGTCGATTCCTTGATCCGCGCGAGACGGTATTCGCGCAGGGGGCTCGGGAGGTGGCCGCCTACGTGGTCCTGTCAGGCGTGCTGTTGTTAGAGGATGGAGGTGCGGGCGGCATCGGCACGATGGTCAGGTCAGGTGGACTCTTCGGGGAGGAATCTCTCTTCGATGAGGGACCTCGTAGCCACGGGGCTCGCGCGGTGATGCGCTCACAGGTGCTGGTATGGGCCGAGGAGGATCTGGCACGCCTTGAACGGGAGCATCCGCGGCTTGCGGCGCGTTTCCTCAGGCGTCTCGCCCGTCCCATGACCCAACGTTGGCGGCGATGGGTCGTCGAAGTGCCGACGGATGTATCAACTGGAGCGTGTCCCCGGCCTCCTGCACCGCCGGCGAAAGCGACCTTCTGGCAGACCTTGCGGGAGCGCTTGGCCGCGTGGCGCCTCCCACCGTCGGAGCCTTCCCTCGTCGGGCCCGTCCAGCCTGGGGGCGCGTGGGAACCCGTGCCCATAAGCCGTTGGCCGGTGACTTACGAGGGGTGAACCTCAGGGCCAGACCTCCTTGGGCGCTCTTGGTGGCGTCGATTCTGGTTGCCTGCTCCGCCCCCCTGGTCTCGGTAAGTGACGGGACCGCCACGTCGGGATCTCCTGAGGGGCACGCTTGGCCTCTTGCCGTATTGACCCGTGCGGCACGCACGCTTCCTGCGGGCCAGGCCCTCGATTGGGGACGGGGCAGCCAAGGCGGCATTCTGGTATGGACCAGGGCGGACTTTCCGGCTGTGGAGACGGCGGGTACGGTAGCCATGCAGGCGAGGTCGGACGCGGCGCGGCGTCTGCACGTCCCCTTGCGGCGTGCCCGGGGGGCCATGGCCCTGCCGGAACGCCAGCCGGGCGAGCGTGAAATCATGAGTGTGCTCGACCTCAGGCCGGGAGAGCCGGCTTGCTCGAGATGGTTCGAACTCAGGGCCGTGACCTCCTCGGCGCTGGTCTGGGCAGATGTCGGTCCGGTGCTCGATAGTCCCTGTCAGGAGCCCGCAGAGCCGCTGCCGGATAGTCTTCTGCTTCCGTGGGTCCGGTCCCTGGATGGGGACGGGCCTGAGGAGAAGTTGCTGCCAGGGGTCATCGCCGACTTCGGCGGCATACCGACTGCCACCGATGCAGATGGGGATCCCAGGATCCATGTCGTCCTGTCTCCTGCCGTGGGGGCCTTCGGGAAGGACAAGGGACTCGAGGGCTTCTTCTGGCCCGGTGACCTTGACCCCGGTGCCAAGGGCTCCAATCAACGCGAAGTGGTTTATCTACGAGCGGGGTCCTTGCGTGAGGACCCTCTCGAGGCGGCAGGCGTGCTGGTTCACGAGCTTGCTCATCTGGTGGCCTTCAGCCGTCGGCGCGAGGCCGGCGGGGCCCTCTGGCCGACGTGGTGGGACGAAGGCATGGCGATGTGGGCCATGGAGCGCCACGGTCACGGCCTGGCGGCTGGTCGCGCGAGCGTCCTCAAGGATGTGGGCGCGGTTCTGGCCGATCCCACGGCGTGGTCGCTCACGGATTGGGCAGGGAACCCTCGCGGTGGTGGTTACGGCCTGGCTTTGCTTTATGTTCAGTGGCTTGCAGAGCGGATGGGACCTGCGTTCCTGAAGCAGGTCCTCGTCGATCCTGCACCCCTGGGACAAGCCTTGTCTCGTGCCTTGTCTGCGCAAGGGACCTCTGCGGGAGATGAATTCCTCGCTCTTGGAGCCTCGATGCTGGCCGTTGGCGGGCACATCCGCGGGGCGGGCATTCAGCCGGATCCACCTGCAGCGCTGGCTTCCTTGAATCTTTTCGATGTGGCCGGGGGGCCGTGGTTCCTGGGTCCCAAGGTGCCCAGAGAGCCCGGGACGTGGCTCAGGCCGGCCACGCTGAGCTATCGTGCCCGATTCGGTGCCGTCGAGCAGGACCCTTCGAGTTTTCCGCAGGCGATGCGCGTCATCAGCCTGGAGCTGGGACCGACTCTTTCGGCGGGGGCTGCGAACTAAGGCCCCACCACCCTGCTGGTCCATCCCAGAGGAGCGCCCGACCCTCCAGAAAGCCGGTGCCGACAGCACCGTCGACCCAGGGCAAGGGCGGCCTCTCCGTGACCAGAAACTCGCGTGGTATTCCGCCAAGAGGACCTGCCAGTCGCGTGCGCCATTGCTGGCTGCCCGCGCTGCGTCCGAGTCCCACCAACCGGGGGCCGGGAACCGGTCGGGCGACCGGCTGCCATCCCGATCTCCGGGCGGTGGCCATCCCCACGACCAACGCTTCGGTTCCCGTATCGAGCAGCATGCTCCAACGTGCACCCCCCACGTGCCGCAGGTCCACCATCGGGCTGCCCCGATGTTGCCGCAGCGGCCAACGGACAAGGAGGTCGGCCGGCGGATGAGACGAGGAAGGGGCGAAGGCGGCCCGGGCGTGGGCCGGATCGAGCCTCCAGCGATTCCGGCTCAATACATCCCACCCGAGGATGCCAGCCACGAAGACTTCGTCTTCTGAAAGAAAGCGCTCGGCCAGCCTCGGTAGGACGGCGACCTTTCGCAGGCGCACGGGGCGAGAACCCAGGCGCAGAACCGGGGGAACGGCCCAAGCGGTGAGACCATAGGGATCGGCTTCGGCAGGATGGCCAGTCAGTCGAGGCCAATCCGCGGCGGTACGGGGGCTCACCACGGTATGGGTGGCGCCTGTATCGACCAGCCACCAGCCCGGAGTGTCCTGAATCTTGATCTGGACGTAGGTCCGACCATTCGCCGTGCGGACGGGCAGGTCGGCGAAGGCGGCGAGGAGCGCGAGGATGGCCACGTTGCCTTACACTTCTACCCCATGAAGATGGTGTTGATCAGTCATCCGGAGGTCGGGGCCGAGGCGTTGGCCAGGATTTTGCTTGAGGAACGCCTGACGGCGTGCATCCAGATCTCGGCTCCCGTGACCAGCCTCTATCGTTGGCAAGGGGAGGTGGTCCATGATCGTGAAGTCCAGCTGTGGTGCAAGACGAGCGACGGTGCAGCGGACGCCTTGATGGCACGCATCCGAGCCTTGCACCCCTATGAAGTCCCGGAAATACTCCTGCTGCCGGTCGAGGGCGGCTGGGAGGCCTACCACGCATGGGTTCAGGAAGAGGTGCGTCAGGCCTGAAGGCTGGCAAGTCCGGGAAGCTGTCGTGGTCCCGCCTCCTTGCCGTGTGCTTCGCATTCGCTTGCGTTTGGGCATCGAGCCCGGGGGCCTCTCTTCCCGTCGCCGCGCAACCGCTGGCACCGCCATCGGGTAGGCTCTCATCGGACGAGGTGGGCCCGCGGCCAGCCGTGACGTGGCTGCGGTGGCAAGGGCCCATTGGCCCCGTGACAGGTACTTACCTGGCCCGAGGCCTGCGGGAAGCCGCCCGGGACGGCGACGGACTCGTCGTGTTCGTGCTCGATAGCCCGGGGGGCCTCGAAAGTACGATGCGTTCGATGGTGCAGGATATCCTCGCCTCATCCGTTCCGGTGGTCGTCTGGGTGGCGCCCTCGGGAGCCCGGGCGGCTTCGGCCGGCATGTTCGTGGTCCTTGCGGCCCATCGGGCCTACATGGCACCCCAGACGGCCATGGGGGCGGCTCATCCGGTAGGACCGACAGGCGAGGCCCTGCCTCGGCCCCTGGACGACAAGGCCGTGCAGGATGCGGCAGCCTTGGCTCGCAGTTTGGCCCGAGGACGTGGTCGAGACGCCATGTGGGCCGAGCAGGCCGTGCGGCGCAGCCTGAGCATCTCAGCCGAGGAGGCCGTACGCCGCGGCATGGTGGATGGACTGGCCGCCTCCGAGCGAGAGCTGCTTGCTCTCGTGCGGGGACGTGAGGTGACCGTCGCCGGACGCAAGCTGAGATTGATGGGCCTTTGGGCCTTGAGACACGATCGTCCGACGACCTTGGGCGAACGGGTGTTGACGCAGTTGTCGGAACCCTCCACGGCGATGGTGCTGGTCAATCTCGGAATGTTGGGCCTTTTTCTCGCGCTGTCTCATCCAGGCAGCGTCCTGCCAGGCGTGGCAGGACTTCTCGGCTTGCTGCTGGGCTTCTATGGACTAGGGGCGTTGCCGCTCGCCTGGGCGGGTCTGGGCTTGTTGGTCGTGGGGATGGGGTTGCTTGCAGCCGAGGCTGTTACGCCAGGATACGGCGTGCTGGGCGTCGGGGCGGGAATCGCGCTGGCCTCAGGTTGGCTCGTGTTGGCCGTCGGGGCGCGCGCGGCGGGTTGGCAGCCGGATCCGGGACTCTGGTTCGGCGCCATGGCAGGAGCGATGGCGCTCGCGGTGTTGTCGATTCTGCTGGCCAGATACGGGCGCGGGCGGCGGGGCCTGAAACCTGTGCATGAGCAGGTCGGTCGGGTTGCGATGGTCCTCGAGGCGGCATCGTCCGAGGAGGGTACCGTGTTGCTCGAGGGTGAGAGGTGGCGTGCTCGCTGGGGTGGGCGACGGCCCGGGGTGGGCGAGCCCGTGGTGGTCACCGCTCGTCACGGATTGGTGCTGGACGTGCGCCGGACGGGCGTCAATCGTGAGGAGGCTCCGGGCGCATGAACGTTTTCTTTGGATTGGCATTGTTTCTGGGTGTGGGACTGTCCGGCTTTCGTATCGTGCAGGAATACGAACGACTGGTGGTCTTCCGCCTCGGCCGCCTAGAGGGAGTGCAGGGGCCAGGCATTTGCTACCTCGTGCCTTTCATCGACCGGGCCGTGCGGGTCGACCTGCGGACGCTCAACTTCGAATTGCCCGTGCAGGAGGTGGTGACCCGCGACAACGTGACCATCAAGGTCACGGCCGTGGTCTACTACCGATTCGTGGCGCCCGATCTCGCCGTGACGAGGGTGGCTGATGGGCATCTCGCCACGGTGCAGCTGGCCCAGACCACGTTGCGCAACGTCCTTGGCCAGTCTGCGTTGGACGAAATCCTGTCCAGCCGCGACGCCTTGAACGACAGGCTGCAGCGCATCCTCGACGAACAGACGGAGCCTTGGGGCATCAAGGTGACTGTCGTGGCGTTGAAGGATCTGGAGTTGCCTGTGGCGATGCAGCGGGCGATGGCCCGCCAGGCCGAGGCCGAGCGGGAGAAGCGCGCCAAGGTCCTGCATGCCGAGGGCGAGAGGATGGCGGCCGAGACTTTGGCCGGGGCCGCCGGCATCCTCGCCAAGGAACCCGTGGCGATTCAATTGCGTTATCTTCAGACCTTGGCGGATGTCGCGACCGAGAAGAACAGCACCATCCTGTTCCCGGTTCCCATTTCCCTCTTCGAGGGTTTGCTCCGCCGTCGAGGGGGGGGAAGCCTTGGGGAATGACTTGATGCGCTGGCTGGGCGTGGCGGAGGGAGTGTTCATCGCGGGCATGCTCGTGGCCGTCAAGGCCTGGTGCCGACGACATCCTCCGTCGGTATGATTCTGTGTCGTTCTTGTCGAACCCTTGGCCGCGTCGTACCCTTGGGCATGGCCTGACGGTCCCGGCAGGCTGATTCTCAGGAGGTTCCCCGCAATGGCGGTATTCGTGACCAAACAGGCTCCCGACTTCACGGCAGACGCTTACGTCGACGGCGCGTTCAAGACTCTGTCGCTGTCGGACTATCGTGGCAAGACTGTCGTGCTGTTTTTCTATCCGCTCGACTTCACCTTCGTTTGCCCGACCGAGATCATGGCCTTTTCGGATCGTATCGACGAGTTCAAGGCCCGGAATACCGAAGTGATCGGCGTTTCAGTGGACAGCAAGTTCTCGCACCACGCCTGGGCTCAGGTGGATCGCAAGGAGGGTGGCATCAAGGGTATTGCGTATCCTCTGGTGGCCGACCTCAAGAAGGACATCAGCCGCGACTACGGCGTGTTGATCGAGGAGGCGGGATTGGCCCTGCGTGGCTTGTTCATCATCAACAAGGATGGCGAGCTCAAGCACGTCACCATCAACCACAACGATCTCGGGCGTAATGTCGACGAGGTGTTGCGTCTCGTCGATGCCGTGGAGTTCAGCGAGAAGTACGGCGAAGTCTGTCCTGCAAACTGGCAGAAGGGTCAGGCGGCCATGAAGCCGGACGCCGAGTCGCTGAAGAAGTACCTCGGTGGCGCGGAGCTGGTTGCCAACTGAGTCCTGGCTTGCAAAGGGTCCTCGCGCGCGACAGTCGCGCGGGGGCCTTCTTGTTGTCGGTCATGCAGGACCGTCATGCCCAGGCATGTGCGCGGACGAGGTCTTCCACGTGGCGACGGATGGTCTCGCGGATGTCCCGGACCCTTTCGTGGGGCTGACCCTTGGGGTCGGGCAACTCCCAGTCGACCCTGTTCAATTCCGGCAGGACAGGACAGCTTTCACCGCAGCCCATGGTCACCAGCCATCGGCATCCTGCGGCAAGTTCCGGCGTCAGCTTCTGACCCGGTTCCTTGGACAGTTCTATCCCGATCTCCCGCATCGTGGCCACGACTTCGGGGTGAGGCGCAGCGGCAGGTTGTGTGCCTGCCGAGAGGGCTCGGGCCTTGGAAGGATCGGCAACGCCGTTGAAAAGTGCTTCGGCCATCCGGGAGCGACCGGCGTTGTGGACGCAGGCGAATAATACGAGGATCATGATGTAGACACTTGAGCGTGTTCAGGAGACTCGAGGAGTCTCCAAATCCCGGCTGCGCCAAGGGCTCCGCTGAGTTGAGCGGCGATGAAGGCGGGGACATCCGCGGGCCGGATGCCCGCAAAGGTATCCGTGAAACCTCGCGCGAGGGTGACGGCCGGGTTGGCAAATCCGGTGGATGCGGTGAACCAGTAGGCTGCAACGATGTAGGCGGGCACCGCGAGGGCAGGGGCGTAGGACGATGCGCGGCCGCTGCCGCGGATGACGCAAATGAGGCCAAAGGTGGCCACGAATTCTCCGAACCACTGCGTGGCACCCGTCCGCGGATGCAGTGAGGCCTCGAAGGCGGCAAGGCCAAACATCAGGTGGGTGCTCACGACGCCGAGCCATCCTCCGACGGTCTGGGCCACCACATAGGCTGTCAGCCGAGGCCATGTCAGTCGACCCGAGATGGCCTCGGCCAGGCTCACGGCCGGATTCAGGTGCGCTCCTGAGACATGGCCGAAGGTCAGGATGAGAGCCATGAGTCCCCCGCCGGTCGCCACTGCGTTGGCCAACAGCGACAGCAGGTCGTTACCCCCGGCGAGGCGCTCGGCCGTGATGCCCGACCCGACGATGATGGCGAGGAGGAACATCGAACCGAGGCCCTCCGCAAGCGCCGAGCGGAACAAGGTGCTTCTCATGACGCCATGGTAGCCGGCCTGCAGGGTTTCCAAAATGGTCGAGTCTCTGTCGCGGTATCGGCTGATTGGGGCTTGGTCCTGGCCATGTCCGTCCAGCTATCGAGGGTCTCTTCCAAAAAATCTTCGTCCAATCTGTTGACAGTGACGTGAAGTGGGAGTTACTGTGTTTGAGCGGTCGGCGTTGTGCGCCGGCGTCGGGGGCCGAGAGGTTCCTGTGGTAGGCTTCATCTGTTCTGA
>JAYKGV010000061.1:0-101221 GCA_035285595.1 Candidatus Sericytochromatia bacterium | reverse complement strand
CTTGATCACCGCATGAATAGCGGAGAAAACCTTTGCATCTGGCAGAGCGACGATTGGCCGCAGTGGCGCTTTGACCTCTCAGTGCTGACTGGCCCACTGACCAATGTCAGCCGTGCCCAGGGCCTGCTGCTGGGGCGAGTGGCTGACGTCGGCATGGCGCTGCGTGACCAGGCCAGTCTGGCCGCGCTGACCGAAGACGTGGTCAAGACCAGTGAGATCGAAGGTGAGGTTCTCAATGTGCAGTCGGTGCGCTCGTCCATTGCCCGTCGCATGGGTGTGGACATCGCCGCCGTTGCGCCGGTGAACCGGTATGTGGAGGGGGTGGTCGAGATGGTGCTGGACGCCACCGCCCGCGCTGCAGCGCCTCTGAGCGCCGAGCGGCTGTTTGGTTGGCACGCTGCCTTGTTTCCCACAGCCTACTCCGGCATGACACATATCGCCGTGGGGCAGTGGCGCACCGATGCAGAAGGCCCCAAGCAGGTCGTCCCGGCTACGTGGGCCGACACAAGGTCCACTTCCAGGCACCGCCGGCCGAGGTGCTGGCGGCCGAGACCGATCGCTTTCTGGCGTGGGCGAATGCCGAGACCGGTGAGCCTACACTGATCAAGGCCGGACTGGCACACCTCTGGTTCGTGACGCTGCATCCTTTCGACGATGGCAATGGCCGCATCGCCCGTGCTGTGGGAGATCTGTTTCTGGCCCGGGCTAACGGTAGTCCGCAGCGGTTTTACAGCCTGTCGGCCCAGATCCAGCGCGAGCGCAAGGACTACTACGATGTGCTGGAACGCACCCAGAATGGCACACTGGACGTGACGGGCTGGTTGTCCTGGTTCGTGGGTACCTTGGAGCGCGCCAGCGCCAGCGCCCAGACCACCCTGGATGCTTTGCTGGTGAAGGCGCGTGACTGGCAACGCTGGGCGGGGTTGCCGCTGAACGAGAAGCAGGTCAAGTTGCTCAACCGGCTGCTCGATGGTTTCGATGGCAAGCTGACCAGCAGCAAGTGGGCGGCGATCGCCAGGTGCTCGCCCGACACGGCCCTGCGGGACATCACGCAGCTGCTGGCGCTGGGTGTGCTCCATAAGACATCAGGGGATGGGCGCAGTACGGGCTACGAACTTCACCGTTAAGTGGCATGATTGCCGTCCCCTCCAGAAGTCCACTTTTTTCAAATAGCCGCTTGTTCCAGGAGGGCACATGCAAAAATAGCGGGGCTCCCAGCGAGCATGAAGCCGGACGCGGGTTCGGTTCCGTGTCTCACCACTGCCTCAGGGCCTCATTCCCGGTTAGGGGGTGAGACCCTCTTTCCTGTAGGTGCATCGAAGATGACGTGCGCCCCCCCACAGATTCGGTTGCCCCGCATCAGGAACTTGGGCGCGCGCCCCCGTCAACGCAGACCAAGCAGCTTGTGCGTCTGCAGCGACAGGCGCCAACGCGGGTGTGCCATGCAATAAGCAAGCGTCTCGCGCAAGGCATCCTCGCGATCGGGGCCATCCTTGGGCTGCAGGTAAAACCGCTCGAAAGCCAGAATCTCGAAAGCCGACGGCTCGACCCCGGCCTGTGGGTAGACAAGCTTGAGCTCCTGGCCTGAGCGCTGCTGCAATGGCACGAGCCCCTTGGGGCTGACGCAGATCCAATCCACTCCTTCCGGCACGGGGCGCGAACCGTTGGTCTCGATGGCTATCAGAAACCCCGCCGCATGCAGCGCGGACACGAGCGAAGTGTCCAGCTGCAACGTGGGCTCGCCACCCGTGCAGACCACCCAGCGAGGTCCCGACGTCGCCGAAAGAGCCAGCCAAGCCTCTTCTACCTTATCGACCAGAGCGGTCAGCTCAAAGGTCCCCCCGCCCGGGCCATCCGTTCCGACAAAATCGGTGTCGCAGAAGTCACACCACGCACCGGACCGGTCCGCCTCCCTCCCGCTCCAGAGGTTGCACCCAGAAAACCGCAGGAACACCGCCATTTGGCCCACCTGCCCACCCTCTCCCTGAAGGGTGGCATAGACCTCCTTGACGGAGTACTGGCGGGATGAGGACATACCCTACATGGTAGCCCCGTGCCCCCGAGCCTGACCAGCAGCACGGTACGACCGCCAACATCCCAGGTGGCCTACTTGCCCACGGTCCCGATGATCGAGAAGATCGGCAGGTACATCGCCACGACGATTGAACCCACCAGAATCCCGATCGATCCCATCATGAGAGGCTCGAGGAGACTGGTGAGGGATTTGATGGTGGCTTCCACATCACTGTCGAAGAAGTCGGCGACCTTTTCCAACATGGCGTCAATCTGTCCGGTCTCTTCCCCGACGGAGACCATCTGTGTGACCATCGGGGGAAAGATGTCCGCTTTCTCGAGCGGTCGCGAGATACCCTCGCCCTCACGCACCGCTTGGCGAATGTCCTCCATCGCCCCTGAGATAATCGAGTTGCCTGCGGAATCCCGCACGATTTCCAAGGCAGACAGCAACGGCACTCCCGAACGCAACAGGGTGCCAAGCGTGCGCGTGAAGCGCGCTACGGCCACCTTCTGGACCAAAGGACCAATGAGGGGCAATTGCAGCACGTACTTGTCGATGATGTGCCTGCCCTGGTCAGTGGCTGCAAATCTCTGAAAAAGAGTCCAGCAGATGAACAATCCGAGAGCAATCGAAAGCCCTACCGGCCCCCTGACAGTCTCGGAGAGATCGATCATGAACTGCGTATAAGCCGGAAGCTTGGCGTTCATCTGTGCGAACATCGTGGAGAAGACGGGCAGGATGAAGACAAGCATGCCGATGAAGATCGAAACCGCCATGATGGCCACGGCGATGGGATAGGTCATGGCCGACTTGACCTGACGACGCAGCTTAGCCGAGGCTTCATTGAACCCGGCGACGCGCTGCAGGACTTCGTCGAGCACACCACCCGCCTCACCCGCACGCACCATCCCGACAAAAAGGTTGTCAAAGACCTCCGGATGCTTGCCCATGGCGTCCGACAACGCAGTTCCTGCCTCGACCCTCATCCTGATGTCGTTGGCGACCTCAGCCAGACGCGGGTTTGAAGTCTGTTCCGACATGATGGTCAGGGCCCGGACAAGCGCCACCCCGGAATTGATCATGGTGGCCAATTGACGGGTAAAGATGGACAGGTCCTCGAGCTTGACCTTGGCGGAACGAGAGAACATCCCCTTCAAGCGCTCGGACAGGCTTGGACCGATGTCCGCAGCCTCCGCGCCAGTTCCATCCTTGGTGAGGCGCAAGGGGGTCACGATGACGTACCCCATCTCGCGCAGTTTTGCCCGAACTTCGTCAGGCGAATCTCCCGGCATGACCTTGATGAAGGACTTGCCCGTGTGGTCCCGGACCTTGCAGCTGTACTGAGGCATGTATTGGGTCCTAGTGCGCCATGGACTGCGCCATCGAACCGGAAGGTGCAGCCCCGAGCATACGGACGAGATCGTCGGGCCGCGAGGTCTTGGAAATGGCGTCTTCGTAGGAGATGGCCTTGCTCAGGTACAAGTCGCGCAAGGCATTTTCAAGCGTCTGCATCCCGAACTTCTGTCCCGTCTGGATTGATGAATAGATCTGCGCCGTCTTGCCTTCGCGGATTAAGTTGGCAATGGCCGGGGTGTTTATCATGATTTCCAGCGCCATGCATCGACCCTTGCCGGCCTTGCCTGGCTCACCCAGGCGCGGGACCAGGGTCTGAGACAAGACAGCCACCAGCGAATTCGAGATCTGGACGCGAATCTGCTGCTGTTGGTGAGGCGGAAACACGTCGACGATACGGTCGACGGTCTGCATCGCCGAGCTGGTATGGAGCGTCCCGAATACCAAGTGACCGGTCTCCGCAGCCGACATAGCCAGACGGATGGTCTCAAGGTCGCGCATCTCACCGACCAGGATGACGTCGGGGTCTTCACGCAGGGCCGCGCGCAAGGCGTTGTCGAAGCTACGAGTATCGGCACCCAGCTCGCGCTGGTTCACCAGACTCATCTTGGGCGTGTGAACGAACTCGATGGGGTCCTCGATGGTCAGGATATGCTCGGCGCGAGTTGCGTTGATGTTGTCGATCATCGCAGCCAAGGTTGTCGACTTGCCCGAGCCCGTGGGGCCAGTGACCAGAATGACGCCACGAGGCTTGTGTGTGAGTTCGCGGATGAGGGGGGGCAGTCCAAGGTCCTCGAAGCGCGGCACCTTGGACTTGATGGTCCGGAGCACGGCGGCAAACGCGCCCTTCGAGCGGAAGGCATTCACACGAAACCGTCCCAGACCCACGACACCATAGGAACAGTCGAGTTCCAGTGTCTGCTCCAGCGTTTTGCGCTGATCATTCGAGAGGATGGAGAAGATGAGGCGCTGGGTATCCTCGGGCGAGAGGGGTTCATAATCCGTCCGCACCAACTTGCCGTTGATACGGATGATGGGCGGCACGCCCGAGGAGATATGCAGGTCGGACCCGTCCCGGTCGAAGGTCAGCTGCAACAGCTCTTCCATGTACATGTCGACGATCCTCCGGACGCAGGCAGGGTTTCAGGACGACCAAGCCCTCAGGCGGCAAGTAGGGTGCCACAATTTGGACAGCCCTTCCACCCATCTTCCACTCGCTGATGGCACTGCGGACACATCTTTTTGAGATTGGTCTGGCAGAAGGGACACTTGATGAACTCGTCCCCCACAGGGTTACGACAGCTGGGACACAACTTCTCCTCCCCCTCACCGGAAAAGGTCACGCGAATGACTTCATCGAGAGACGTGTGCCCGTCACGAACCAGTTTGAGCGAGTAATCCTTCAAGGTCACCATGCCCGCCTGCTTGGCGGCATAGCGAATCAGTGCGGTCGAGGCCCCCCTGCCGACAAGATCTCGAAGCTCGTCGTTCATCTTCATGATCTCGTAGACACCGAGACGTCCCGAATACCCCTTGTTGCACTGGGCACAACCCACAGCCTTGTGGAAGGTGGGCAGTGCCCCGGGATCGTAACGATAGCCAACAAAATCGAGTTCACGCACCTCAGGAGTATAGGGTGCCTTGCAAGCACCGCAGAGGCGGCGAACCAACCGCTGGGCAACCACTCCGATGGTCGCCGCTGACACCAAGAAGCCTTCCACACCCATCTCAGACAAGCGCATGATGGCCCCCGGCGCATCATTGGTATGCAGCGACGTAAAAACAAGGTGACCGGTCAAGGCAGACTCGATGGCAATCTTGGCAACCTCGTAATCTCTGGTCTCACCGATCAGCATGATGTCCGGATCCTGACGCAGGAAAGCCTTGAGGATGCGCGCGAAGGTATAGCCAATTTCGGGCCTGGCCTGACACTGGATCAGGCCGGGCGCATCGTACTCGATGGGGTCCTCTGCCGTCGAGATGTTGACGTCGGGCGTATTACGCTCGTTCAAGATGGAATAGAGGGTCGTCGTCTTGCCCGAGCCCGTAGGCCCCGTAACAAAAATGATGCCGAAGGGCCGATTGGCCATCTCGCGAACAATCTCAAGATCCTCTGGGTAGAGGAAGAGCTTGTCGAGCCCCAGCGTCGTGCTTCCCTTGTCCAGGATGCGCATGCATACCTTCTCGCCATGCTTGGACGGCAGGGTGGATACACGAAAGTCAACATCGCGATTCTTGAACCTCACCCGAATCCTGCCGTCCTGCGGCAGACGCTTCTCGGAGATGTCGAGGGACGCCATGATCTTGAAGCGACTGACAAGAGCCGGCAGAAACTTCTTCGGAATCAGGGACTGCTTGTGCAGCAGGCCGTCGATACGATACCGAACCTGAACCTCGTTCTCGAAGGGTTCGATGTGGATGTCTGAAACTTTCTTGCCCCCAAGAGCACCCGTCAGGATCGAGTTGGCAAGCTTGATGATGGGCGACTCTTCGCTCATGCGCTCGAGGTCGGTGACCTTGAGATTCTCATCCTTCTGTTCGACCATCTCCAGCTCGTCATCTCCCGCGAGATCACCGAGCACGGACGCGATGTCGGGAACTGGGCCGGCCGATCCTTGCGCAGCGACCTGCTCAGGACTCTCTCCGCGAAGCTGATCCAGGAACCAGAAGAACTCGTCCTCGGTGATGACCACCTGCTGGATCGTGATCCCTTTGAGCATGAACCGCACGTCATCCAAGGCGATCAAGTTCTGCGGGTCGACCATCGCAAGCTGCAAGCGGTTGTTGGTCAGTGAAATGGGCACCATCATGTGCTGCCGGATGACGTTCTCCGGAATCAGCTTGATGACCTCAGGCGGGATCTTGGTCTTGCGCAGACTGACATAGCGCAAGCCATACTGCAGCTCGAGTGCATCTTTGATGGTGGCCTCGGTGACATAGCCCCGAGTCATGAGAATAAGGCCGAGAGGCTCCTTGGTCGCCTTCTGGACCTCGACCGCCTGGGCCAACTGGGCCTCGGTGATCGCATTGGCGTTCAGCAAGATTTCCCCGAGCTTCAACTTGGCGATGGCCAAGGGTTACAAACCTCCTCAAAGAGCAGACGGGAACAGGCTGATAACCTCTACGTACCCGACCTGCCGGCGTTGTTTCACTCAGAGCGGGAAGAGATGACTTCCCAGACACCACCGATGTCCAGCTCGGCCACGCCTTCGGCCAAGACCACCAAGACACCGATTTCGAGGCCAACAATCATCAAGGAGCCTCCACTGCTGTCCATCATGGCCCAGCTGAGCTTGCCCACCTGCATCTTGCGGACTTGGACCTCAAGATTCGCAAACATGGAAGAGGCGATAGCCCCTAACATTTCACGATCATGATCCGTCGAAAGCTGAGCCGAGATGACAAGCCCGTCTCGCCCGACGATCAAGGCACCCGACGCACCTCGCACGGCTTGGATGCGCTGCAGCATCTGATCGAGCTCCTCGCCGCGAGCCATCGTGATCAGACGTGTCCGACCATCCCCACCCTCACCTCGGTCGATGATCTTCTTGAGCTGATTCTGGTCGACAAGCATCTTGCCCACCGACACCAATCCATCCGGCCGTGGAGGCTCCGGTACTCCCGGTGGGGGAGATGGGACGCCCGCAGGGCTCGAGGGCTGTGCCGGCGGGGCAGATGGGGGCTCTGGCACGAAGGCCTCCACGGGGGGCGGAGGAGGCATGTTGAGCTCCTGGGCTGCCGCTGCCGGCGCAGGAGGCATGACGAGGTCAGGCACCGCTTCCGTGGAAGGCGGTTGCCAGCCGCCCTCAGCCCCGGGAGCCTGCCACTCCGCCGCGGGCTCTGCAGGGGCTTGCCAGCCCCCCTCAGCCCCGGGAGCCTGCCAATCCGCCGCGGGCTCCGCAGGGGCCTGCCAGCCGCCCTCGGCCACCGGAGCCTGCCACTCCGCCGCGGGCTCTGCAGGGGCTTGCCAGCCGCCCTCAGCCCCGGGAGCCTGCCACTCCGCCGCAGGCTCCGCAGGGGCTTGCCAGCCCCCCTCAGCCCCGGGAGCCTGCCACTCCGCCGCGGGCTCCGCAGGGGCTTGCCAGCCACCCTCGGCCACAGGAGCCTGCCACTCTGCCGCGGGTTCCGCGGGGGCTTGCCAGCCGCCTTCAGCCCCGGGAGCCTGCCACTCTGCCGCAGGTTCCGCGGGGGCTTGCCAGCCGGCCTCGGCCCCGGGCGCCTGCCAGCCGGCATCAGGAACCTGCTGCTCCTGCCAGCCTGTTTCCGCAGAACCCGCCGAGGCAGACCAGCCTTCCACCAATGGGGCCTCGGCCGCCACGGCCGGCACGTCGGCAGCACCCGGCAGCATGCCCATGAACTCACCCATCAGATCGGCAGCCGGAGAGTTGGCCGGCGAGCCCTGTTGAACTTCGACGGCAGATCCGGCTTCCGGGGGCGCCATCGGCGGGGTCGACGCGGTCTGGCCCGCGGGCAGCGGTGGCGCAGGCTGTGCCTCGAAACTGTCGAAGAGACTATCTAGCGAGGCATCCACACCCTCGGGGAAAAGCTTGCTGGCATCCGCTCCGGCGGCGGGTGCTGGCGGGGGCGCCTGTGTCGCGGGCGATGCAGGAGCCACCAAATCAGGCGTCGTGGGTGTCGCATCCCAACCCGACGCTCCACCCCATCCTTCGTCCTGCGCAGGTTCAACTTGTGCCGTGGGCTCCGAGGCCGGAGCCCCGGTCAACCAGTCCTGGCCCACAGGTCCTGCATCGGCCCACGACGTCGCTTCGCTCTCCTGTCCCCCCTCACCGGCACCGCCTTCGAAACTCCAACCGTCCTGCCCGCCATCCCCCCACGAAGAATCCTGCCCCCAGGCATCGGCCGAGGTATCCCAGCCCGCCTCTGCAGCCAGCGAAGGCTCATCTTCGTTCCATGCCTCCTCAACGGGAGGGGACGCATCGGCAGCATCCTTTTTCTTACGCCCCTTGGTCGACCGCCCCTTGGCTTTGCCTCCGGGCAACAACCGGGCCAGCAGGCCCAGCAGGCCGCCGGACGAGGCCTTGGTCGCCTTGGCCTTGCCTTTGGCCTTGCCTTTGCCCTTGGACTTCGTTGCCATGGGGTACCCCCGTCGAAAACGCCACGGCAGAGCCAATCAGGGCCATGGCGACATGGTATGGTACCCGGGCCCTGCCGAATCTCACGCAGGCACGTGGTTCACCCGTCTCAGGAGCGGCGCCGGGCACCTAGCTTTTCTTCAAGGGCCTTCAGAAGCTCGCCTTCGATGGCTTCGACTTCAACCTCCTTGAGCGTGCGTTCGGAAGCACCAAAAGCCAAAGCCACCGCCACACTGGCCTTGCCCTCTGGCACTCCCGGTCCGGAGTAGCGGTCGAAGACCCTCATCTCGCGCAAACGATCCGACGCTGTCTCTCGGATCACGCGACCAAGCTCGGCTGCCGTCACGCCTTCGTCCACCAGAAGGGACAAATCGCGTCGCGCCGCCGGATGACGATCGAAGACCTTAAAGCCAACCGCCGGTCGCCGTCTCGGGTTCGACTCAACCCTTGCCTCCAGCAGGACCACTCGGCTCCATCCCCCGAGCCCCATGGCGTCGAGGACGTCGGGATGAACCTCAGCCGCCACAAACTCGGCGGAGTCCCCCGCCACGGCGGTACGACCCGGCTGCAATCCATCGAGAGGTTCGGAACGCCATTCGAGGAGGGCTCCCGGAACGAGGGATGCGACCAGAGAGTTCAGCAATCCTTGGCCCCAGCGAACATCGGGAGCCAACGACTCGGGCCCACGCAACCAGGGTCCGTCGACCATGGAGCCCGCGAGAAGTGCCGCGAACCGGCTCTCCTCACGGACACCGTCCGCCTGGCGCCAAGCCACTCGACCCAATTCGAAGAGACCGCAACGGTCCGCACCTTCTCTTCGGCGCTTCAATGCGAGTTCGAGTAGACCGGGCCACAACGAACGTCGAAGCACCTGAAACTCACCCATCGGTTCGGCGACATCGACGGGTGTCCGCGCGGTGAAGATGTCATCCCGGCCTGCAGGAACGAGCGACGGCAACATCACCTCGTCCAAGCCCTGAGCCGTGGCCCACCGACGGACAAGACTCTGCACATCCGGCTGGATCACATCAACCGGCAGTTCTGCCGCCGGAAGGAGCGCCGGAACAGCATCGAGCCCATTTTGAAAGGCGACTTCCTCTACCAGATCCACCTCGCGCCACACATCACGGCGCCGCCACGAGGGAGGAGTCACCCGCCAGGCAGGAGCGCCATCTTCGATCTGGGCACCCATCCGAGCCAAGGCTCGAAGCTGCTCCTTGTCGTCCAAGGACACCCCCAGAAGGCGTCGGGTGCGCTCCGGGCGATAGCCTATCGCCTCGCAGCGAGCGGGCGGAGCCGACAGCTCGGCCGTGACTGCCGCACCCGCGCGCCCCCCGGCTACGAGGATGATGCGACGCACCGCTTCCGCCAATAGACCCGAGATCGCCAGACCATCGACTCCACGCGCGAACCTTTGCGAAGACTCTGAGACCGCTTGGTGGGCAATCGCAGTCGCACGAACCCTCGCAGGATCGAAGACAGCAACCTCGATCAGAAGAGACCGGGTCGAGGGCCCCACCGAGGATTCCGCTCCCCCCATCACGCCGGCAAGAGCCAAGGCACCCACGTCATCGGCGATCACCAGATCAATGGGTCGCAGACGGACGTCCCGGCCATCCAGCAATCGAAGCTCCTCGCCCGCCTGCGCCTCTCGAACCCGCACGCGGCCTCCTCGAACCTTGGAAGCATCGAACGCATGCATAGGCTGTCCAAATTCCAACATCATCATGTTGGTCACATCCACCACCGCGTCCACCGGTCTCAAGCCAGCCGCAAGCAACACCCGTGCAACCTCGGGATCGGAAGGCGGAACAACGTCGAGTTCTTCGATGAGCTGAGCGGAATAAGCCTCGACACCCTCGGGCATCACACCCAGCTCGACCGCAGCACCCGAAGTGGACGTTACCTTGTCCGATGCGGGGAGAGGCACCAGCTCCCCAAGACCCAACGAGGCCAACTCACGCGCCACGCCGTGCGCAGAGAGCAAATCACCACGGTGAGCCGGCACGGCCAACAAGAGGACGACCTCGCCGAGGTCCATGGCTTCCGCGACACCGAACCCGAGGGAGGTTTCCTCCGGAAGCACCCAGACGCCTTCGGCTGCAAGGGAGACCCCCAACTCCTCGACCGAGCAGAACATGCCCTGAGAGAGGACCCCTCGCATCTTTGAAGACAAGATTGCCTTGCCCGTGGGCAGGACCGCGCCATCCAGAGCAACAGGAACGATGTCACCGGCTTGGACATTCGTGGCCGCAGTGACAATCTGCACGGCACCCATAGCACCCATATCCACCTGACAAACTCTCAGGCGATCGGCGTCGGAATGAGCCAGAGCCTCGAGGATACGACCCGTGACGACCCGCTCCATACCCGGAGCATGCCGCTCCACGCCCTCGAGCTCGAGAGGGGACCGAGCGAGGACGCTGCCGACCTCCTCCAATGTCCACGTGCCCGACAGTCGCCGGCGGAGCAAGGTCAGGGGAAGACGCACGAGAGGCTCCTAGAACTGAGACAGGAAGCGGGGATCGTTTTCCCAGAGCAGGCGAATGTCGGGAATGCGATGTCGCAGCATCGCAATCCGCTCGATTCCTAGTCCGAAGGCAAAGCCGGAATAGCGCTCCGCATCGATGTGGACGGACTCGAGAACGGCCGGATCGACCATGCCACAACCCAGAATCTCCAGCCACCCGGTCTGCGAGCAGATCCTGCAACCCTCCCCACCACAGAACACACAACGGACATCCATCTCCGCAGAAGGTTCGGTAAAAGGAAAAAAGCTGGGCCGCAACCGCATGACGGTCCCCGGACCAAAGACGCCGTCGGCAAAGGCCTGAAGCACCCCCTTCAAGTGAGCGAAGGAGATCCCTTCGTCCACGTGAAGCCCCTCCAGCTGATGGAACATCGGGAAATGCCGCGGGGTCACGGCGTCACGGCGATAGACACGGCCTGGAGCAATGATCCGGATCGGAGGCCGATGCGCCTTCATGTGGCGAATCTGGACGGAGGACGTTTGCGTCCGCAGCAGCAACCCGTCCGGCAAATAGAAGGTATCTCGAGGATCTCGTGCCGGATGATCCTCAGGAGTATTGAGGGCCGAGAAGTTATGCCACGCATCCTCAACCTCGGGGCCTTCGGCAAGGGTGTAACCCAGTCCTCGAAATAGAGCGACGAGATCGTCGCGCACCTTCCCGAGGACGTGAGCATGTCCAGCCGGCCGACCCACCGGAGGCATCGAGACATCCAAGGCCTCGGAGGCAATCCGAGCAGCCGTCTCTCGGGCACGTAACTGGAACCGCCGAAGCTCCAGCGCCTCTTCCAGCTTCACCTTGATCCTGTTCACCGCGGCACCATAGGGCTTGCGCTCTTCTGGCAGCAGGGAGGGAATCGCCTTGAGCGCCTGGGTCACGCGTCCCCGCTCCCGCCCCAGAAACTCTGTCTGCCAAGCCTCCAGCCCGACAGAAACCTCCACGCCATCCAGCGCCAGCAGCGCCTCATGCTCCAACGAGCCTAGAGCCTCTTGGGCAGTGGTCATCAATCGCCTCGAACACCCTGAGCGTCAGGGGCCATCAGAAAGGATAAGGTCCGTCGAAATCGCCCGCATCATCCGGCCCGAAACCGGAAAGCTCAGAACCCTGGACCGGAGCGGCCGACACCTGAGAAGGACGGACTGAGGCGGGAGAAGCCACGGCAACTCCTTCAGCAAGCGGCTGGACCGATGACGCGTCGACCAACACTCGCGTCGCGTTGTGGTCATCCTTGTACGTCCGCAGACGCCCCTCCACCGCCACGAGACCGCCGGGCCGCAAGGCCGCCGCCAACTCGGCCTGACGGCCAACGACCTCGACCTGGAAAAGATCGTAGCGAGGGACGTCCTGGTCCGACCGACTCGCCTTCACCACCTTTATCCGGAAACGAGTCATGTCGTAACCAGAGGGAGTCGTCCCCTTGTGAGGCACACCTTGGGAATCCGTATCCACAGTACCCACAAGGACGATCTGATTGACCGACATGACTCCCCCGAAGAACCTAGGCTTCGACCGGAGCAGGCGCAGCCTTGGCCTGCAGAGGACCGGCCTCCTCCTGGGTCAGAATCATCGACCGCAGGACATCGTCGGAGATGGCATAGAGCCGACGAAGTTCGTCCAGAAGTGCCTGACCCGCCTCGAAATTGACCAAGCAGTAAGTACCCTCACGCTGGTCGTTGACTTCGTAGGCCAAGCGCCGCTTACCCTTCTTCTCGTGACGCACGAGGGATCCACCGAACTTTGCGATGAGATCCTCGATCTGCTTCATCACGGCATCCACTTGCTCATCCTCGAGCTGGGGGCGAAGGATATACATCGACTCGTAAGCTTTGGACACGTCACACTCTCCGTCAGGACAAGAACCCGCTAACCGGGCGGACAAACAAAAGGGGAGGCTAAAACGACAGGATACCACGGCAAGCAGACCGGGGAAAGAGGGGCTGCCGTTCCGCCCCTGCGGCTAGACTGAAGCAGGGGCCGGGATTTGCCCAGGCGCAGGAGGCTCCGCACGATTCGCGCGCTCTCGCCAAAGCACGAGCAACGGAGCCGCATTGAAGATGCTGCTGTAGGTTCCGGACACAATCCCAATCAACATGGACAGACAGAAGAAAAAGATGCTTGAGCCCCCGAAGAAAACCAAGGGGATCAAGGTCAATACCACGGTCAAACTCGTGTTGATCGAGCGGGCGAACGTCTGATTCACGCTGCGGTTGGCCACGACAGCGAAGGTATCCCCCTTGCGGGCCGAGCCGAGATTCTCGCGGAATCGGTCAAAGATGACAATCGTGTCGTGTACCGAAAAGCCCATCACGGTCAACAGCGCGGTCACCAACAGGCCATCTGCTTCGGCCCCCATTGTCAGACTCAAGATGGCAAAGGCACCAAGCATCACGACCACGTCGTGAACCATCGCGGCGATGGCACACATCGCAAAGTCGAACTGATACCGCACGGCGATGTAACCCAAGATCACCAAAATGCCAGCTCCCAAGGCCAAGAGGGCATTGCGCAGCAACTCGGCGCCAATTTTGGGACCCACGGTCTCGACACGCTCGGGCACGAACGGACCGAGAGCGTTGACCTTAGACAACTCCGTCTTCAAACTGCCCACTTCGGCGGGAGTCAGCGTCCTGGTCCGGAGGATCAACGTGGAACCCGCCACGCTGCCGGTTGCCTCGCGCTTGGCGGTCTCGAGGACCTCCTGGATCTCGCCCTCGACCTTGTGGCCTTCCAGCTGAACACCCGCCAAGGCTCCGCGCAACTGCTCGACGGACACCGCCTGCTCGAATCGCAACTGCAACAAGGATCCGCCCGTGAAGTCGATGCCCAACTTGACCGGGGCACCGAACCGGGAGAGACACACGGCTATGGCAATGATGCCGGGGAGCATCAGCGCCACTGAGATCCCGAACCACAGGGACTTTCGCCCCATGACATCGACGATCGCAGGCTCTGGCGCACCGGGGGCAGCAGGAGTATCGACGGCCATCAGATACGCACTCCGAAGAGGGTAGGGGACTTCGTGGAGGGCGACTCCAGCACCTGATGCAGCAGCGCCCGGGTGACGGTAATCGCCGTAAAGAGGCTGCATAGCACGCCCACGGCGAGTGTGAGCGCAAATCCGCGCACCAGACCCGTGCCCAGCGCGTAGAGGATGAAGCAGGTCAACAAGGTCGTGGAATTTGAATCGAAAATGGCCGTGAACGCCCTGCGGAAACCGATTTCAATAGCGGAATAGAGACTTCGTCCTGCCTTGAGCTCTTCCTTGGTTCTTTCGAAGATCAAGACATTGGCATCCACCGCCATACCGACAGAAAGTATGAACCCCGCTATCCCGGGCACCGTCAGGGTGATGGGAATGAGCTTGAAGATGGCCAGCACAAGCACGGCGTAAACGGCAAGCGCCATATCGGCAACGAGGCCGGGCAACCGGTAGTAGGCCACCATGAACAGCACCACCATGACAAATCCGGCGATGCCGGCCCGAACCGCACTGCGAACCACATCCGAGCCCAGCGAAGCGCCGACCACCCGGTTCTCGATTTCAACCAGGGGAACCGGCAGGGCACCCGCCTTGAGTTGGCTCGCCAAAAGTTGAGCCTCACGTGCCGTGAAGCTCCCCGTGATAATGGCTTCCCCCTGCAGAATCGGCTCGTTGACGCGCGGGGCCGACACGACCTTGTCATCCAGCTTGATGGCAATGGCCTGCCCCACATATTTGCTGGTCAACTCGCCGAACAGCTTGCCACCTTCCGCGTTGAATTTGATGGCCACGTGCCAGCCTCTGCCCGTCCCTGCCCCGTCAGGCTGAGCGCTCGCATCGACCAACATCTTGCCGGTGAGCGCCGTATCGGCGTAGGCCGAAGCCGACGCATCACGCATCGGCGAAGTCACCACCGGCTCCTGAAAGACGAGCTGAGCCGTCTTTCCAAGGTAGTTACGGGCCTCCTCCGGGTTCCTGAGACCTGGAAGGTCGATCACCACCTGCCGATCACCCTTGCGCTGGATGGACGGCTCGGTGACACCGTACTGGTCGACGCGATTGCGAATGACCTGGATGACCGAAGCCATGACCTTGTCGTCCACTTTGACGGTGGCCGTGTCCTTGGCCTCAAGGACCAGATGCATCCCACCCTGAATGTCCAGCCCGAGCCGGAAAGGGAACTTTATGCTGTCCTGCACGACCCACATCGACGCCACGGTCAACACGACGACCAAGAGCAGCAGCAGCTGGCGAGGGGAAATCTTCAAAGTGGCGGGACTCCGAGAAGGGAGCAAAGGTCGGCTCAGTTTAAGACGGTGGCAGGGGAGGGTCAAGACGTCTTAGCATGGCACTCATGCCAAATTTCCTGCTCGTCTTGGTCAGCCTCTCTCTGACCGTGCTGGGCCTCTACCTTGAGGTTCCGTGCCCCGTGGTCGGCCCCGAGGGCACCCTGCCGGCCGACGCCACCGGCGTGGCCAGACTCTTCGGGTGGTCCTTGGCGTGGGCTCCTTGGACGCTGCAGACCCTCGGTCCTTGGACCGCAGGAATGATGCTGGGGCCACGGACGGCGGCCATCTCCCAAGCCTTGTGGCTTCTGGCTTGTCTCATCGGAGCCCCTTGGGCGGAATCCTCAAGCGGATTCGGGATGGTGGAAAGCCCAGCCTTCGGGTTCCAGGCGGGCTTCGTGGCCCAGGCCTTCATCGTCGCAAGCATCGCACGCGGCGGTAGCCCGCGCCGCCGCTTCCTTGCCCTCGCCGTCGGCCAAGCCTCGGGCTGGGGCTCGGGGGCGCTCTGGCTCGCGCTGCAGGGCGTGCCCCCGTGGCCCATCCTCGCGGGACAAGCATCCGCGCTACCCGGAATGGTCCTCGCATGGGGGTTCCTGGCCGTGTTCCCCTGGGTGCGTGGCCGCTCTTCCGTGCGCAGGGCGGCGCCGCCGGCGCACACTCAAGTCATCCGCTGAAAAGGGCTACGCTCCGTTCTGAACAAGCGCACCCAGCCCTTGAAATCGCCCATGGCACCCAGCAGGCGGCGAGCATCCGCTTCACTGTCTGCGAAGCCAGCCCATGTCGCGCCACTTCCTGCCAACAAAACGGACCTGGCCCCCGCCCGTCGGAGCGCCCCGGCCGCTTCCGCAACCTCCGGGGCGCGGCGGGACACGACCTCGGCGAAGTCGTTGGTCAAGGCATCCAGCACGGCCGCGCCTTCGCCAAGCTCCCACGCGGTCCGCAGCCGCACGAGATTCGCCGTGGCTCTATCCGGCACCTGATCAAGCCAGCGATAGGCCTCTGCCGTGGGGACCCTGGCATGACCACACGCCAACACCCCGTGCAGGACGGGACCCGGCGGCAAGACCTGCAGCACGTCCCCCCTGCCCGTCCCCCACGCGGCTTCCTCTCCCAGGAAGAAGGCGACATCAGATCCGAGCCGTCTCGCCACCTCAATCCCTGCCAGGGGTGATACCCCGTGAGCCATGGACAGCAAGCGCAGCACAGCCGCCGCATTCGCAGAGCCCGCTCCCAATCCGCCTCCGGCGGGCAAGTGCTTGACCAGTCGGAAGGACCAGCCTTCCTCTGCACCCGCCTCGCGCCACGCGCGCCACGCAAGATTCGACGTCAGGTCACCGAGATCCGTGGCCGGCGCCCCCTTCGCCCAGACCACCTCCCAGCACGCAGGACCGGACACGGGCGCCACATGCAGCTCGTCTGCGGCATCGATGGCGACCAGCAGCGTGGAAATCGAGTGGTAACCCACACCATCCGGAGGCCCGACCGCCAACCCGAGATTGAGCTTGGCCCGGACGAGCCAGGCACCCTCCAACTCAGTCGGGCAAGGCATCCGCCACCTTCACAAGCTGACTGAGATCAAGGGTCTCACCCCGTACGAGAGGGTCGAGTTCCGCGCACGCGGCCTCTACGGCATCGACGGACCAGCCACCCGCCCTCAAGGCATTGCGGAGGGTCTTCCTGCGCTGCGCGAAGACGGCTCGGACCACACGCCGGAACCTTGCCGGCCGCTCGGCCGGCACGCGCCACGCGGGCAGCGGATCCAACCTTACGACCGCCGAATCCACGCCCGGCACGGGCCTGAAGGCACCACGCGACACCCTGCAGATCCTGGCGACATCCGCCCGCTGACGCACCGCAACGGTAAGGGCGCCCCAAGCCTTGGTCCCCGGCTGAGCCAGCAAGCGATCGGCCACCTCTTCCTGGACCATCAGGACCAGCCGACGAAAGGGTCCGACGGCGTCGTTCGCGTCCTCGGCCCCGAGCGTCCTGAGCAACAGCGGGGAGGTCAGGTAGTAAGGGATGTTGGCCACCAGCAGCGCTCCCTCGGACACACCAAGCTCCGCCCACGACAACTCCATGATGTCGCCCCAGACCACCCGCAGGTTGGCGTGATTGGCCTCGAGCACACGCAGTAGAGGGCGTAGGCGCTCGTCGAGTTCGACGGCCACCACCCGGGCTCCCGTCGCCAACAGACGTTCGGTCAAGGCGCCCTTACCCGGGCCGATCTCAAGCACCGTGTCGCCGGGTCCAGGTGCCGCAGCCTCAAGGATCCGATCCAGCACGGAAGCATCCTGCAGGAAGTTCTGGCCCAAGCTGCGCTTGGCACGCAGCAAGGGAACAGGTGGGCGGCTCTTCACGCGCTCTTCCTTCCAATCATGGGCTCGGTACCCTCCCGCAAGCGGGAAAGGTTTCGGCGATGTCTCAGGACAATCCAACTCGCTGCCCCGACCCCGAAGGCCAGGCCTCCTAGTGGAAGAGGAGCAGAACCCGGGAGAGGACACAGCACCATCAGGCCGGGAAGCAGGACCGCCGCTCCCACGCTGGCTACAGAAACCCTGCGACCGAGCGCCAGCAGCAACAGCCACGCACCCAGCAAAGCTCCACCCGCCCACGGATGCAGGGCAAGCACGGCACCGGCCGTCGTCGCCACGCCCTTGCCCCCGATCCCCTTGAGCCAAGGGGGATAACCGTGTCCGAGGACGCTGCAGGCCGCCGCCATCGGCGCCATCTCCGGCGGGGCGGCAAAACCTTGCAGGACCAGAATGGGCAGGGCACCCTTCCCCGCATCCAGCAGCACGCACAAGCCTCCGACCCAAGGTCCTGCCGTTCGGGCCGCATTGGTGGCCCCCACGTTGCCGCTGCCCTCGGTGCGGACGTCCCGGCCTGCCCACCACTTCGGCAAGAGATATGAGAAGGGAATGGAACCGAGGAGCCACGCCAAGGGAAGTGCGGCCAACCAGGCCTGGTTCACCCCGGGCGGCGCTCCCTGCGCGGTCTGTAGATGAAGCGGATGGGGACCCCGGAGAACCCGAAGGCCTCTCGTACCCGATGCTCGAGATACCTCGTGTAGGAAGGCACCGAAAGCTCGGGTTCGTTGCAGAACAAGATGAACGTCGGCGGATGGGTTGGACCCTGCTGGGCGTAGTAGATCTTGAGGCGCCTGCCATGGCGCGCCGGTGCAGGTTGCATCGCCGTAGCCTCGGAGACCACCTCATTGAGCACTCCGGTCGTGATCCTTCTGCCGTGCTCATCGGCGACCCGCACGGCCGTCTCGAGCACCTGCAAGGCTCTTTGTCCCGTCAGCGCGGATATGAAAAGCACCGGGGCAAAGTCTGCATGTGGCAAGGCCTCGAGCACAGACTTGCGGAACGGCTCCATCGTGTGCTGGTCCTTCGGCACCAGATCCCACTTGTTGACGACGAGGACGAGGCCCTTGCCCCCCTCCACGGCCATGTCGGCCAGGCGCTTGTCCTGGTCCGTGACTCCGACCGTACCGTCGATGACAAGCACCACGACATCCGCGCGCTCAAGCGCCTTCAAGGCACGAACCACGGAGAACTGCTCGACGCCGTAATCTACCTTTGACTTCCGGCGGATACCCGCCGTGTCCACCAGCCAGAAACGCCTGTCCCCGTGGACGATGGCGGTATCGATGGCATCGCGCGTGGTACCGGAGACCGGGGAGACGATCATCCTGTCCTCGCCGATCAGGCGGTTGACAAGCGAACTCTTGCCCGCATTGGGGCGTCCCACGACCGCCATGCGGATGGCGTCATCCTCCTCGTGGGCGTCGACCACGGGCAGTTTCCCGAGCATTTCATCGAGCAGGTCTCCCGTCCCCGTGCCGTGGACCCCTGAAACGGGCCAGGGCTGCCCCAAGCCCAAGGCGTGAAAGTCGAGAATCTGTTCGAAATCCTCATACCGGTCGCACTTGTTGACCACCACCATGACCGGCTTGCGAGACTTGCGAAGCAGTTGCGCGATGTCCTCATCAGCCGGCATTCGTCCGGCCTTTCCATCGACCATGAAAAGCACGAGATCCGCCTCATTCACGGCAAGCCGAGCCTGATCGGCGACTTCGGCCAACATCTGGTCATCCGTACCCGGCACGATCCCACCCGTGTCGACGGCCAAGAACTGCCTGCCGGACCATTCGACCCTCGCATACAGACGATCCCGTGTCACTCCCTCTTCGCCGTGGACGATAGCTTCCCGGGAACCGACGAATCTATTGAGCAGGGTGGACTTGCCGACATTGGGTCGGCCGACGATCGCCACGATGGGCAGGTTCACGAAAACACCTCAAAGGGCTCCAGCTCGCGGAATCCCTCCACGGGCACGCTTGGGGCCATGCGTTCCCGCAGATACCCCACGACGACATCCACCACGGGTTCTTCCGAAGCCTGATGTCCGACCTCGAGGACCGACACCCCGTGGGCAGCAGCTTCGAGCGCATCGTGGTAACGAATTTCCCCCGTCACGTAGAGATCGAGGCCAAGCTCGGCCACCCTCGGCCAAAAGTCACCACCCGATCCGGAACAGACGGCCACGGAGGACACCTGGCGCTCATGTCCCCGCACAAGACGCAGCGATCTGCTACGTAGCGCCCCCCCCACGGCTCGAGCCAGGTCGTCCATCGAGACCGATGCGGGCAGACGACCGTGCAGGCCCAGCCCCCAGGGCATCCCCGCCGCATCCATCCCCTGAGGGACCAGCACCTCGTCGAGCGACCAGCCCATCAGATCGGCCAGACGCTTGTTGCAGGCCGTGACATCGAGGTTGGTATGTGCCGCAAAGAGGGTGATGTCACCCGCAAGGGCTTCCGCAAGGACCATGCCAAGGTTTCGATCCCTCCGCACCTCTGTAAGAGGCTTGAAGATCAGCGGATGATGGGTCACCAGGACGTTCGCGCCCATCGCCCGGGTGGCCCTGACGGCCGCAAGGGACGGATTCACACTGACGCAGACCCCGCGGACCTCGCCGTCGGGCCGACCGACCTGCAAGCCCACGCGATCCCACGAGGCGGCGCGGTCAGGCGGCGCGAGGACATCCAGCCAGCCGAGCAGCTCCGCACGTTCCATCCGGTCATGCTAGCACGGTCCTTCGAGCCGGGGATCGTCCCGGTATAATGAAACGTACGTCCATGCCTGCATCCCCGTCCCCGACCCCATCCGTGCCAAACGCCTTCCGGCCGGCCTCCGCGGCCGACGGCCCCCGGGGCTGGACGGTGGGCGGCCTCGCACTTGGCGACCTCGCGGACAGGTTCGGCACCCCCCTGTGGGTGCTCGATGCAGGGGAAATCCGGGACAGGGCGTTGCGCCTGCGGAAAGCCTGTGGCAGTTACTGGCCGGGCCCGGCTGGCGTGGTCTTCGCCAGCAAGGCCCACGGGCATCCGGCGGTCGCGGGACTGGTCGCCATGGCAGGGGCCGGCATCGAAGCGGTTTCGCTCGGGGAAATCGAGGCCGCACTGGCCGCAGGCATCGCTCCTGCCAAGTTGGTCCTTCAAGGACACGGACGCTCCGCGGATGATTACCGAAGGGCCTTGGCTCTCGGGGTCCGGACCGTGCACATCGACGCGCTCGACGAGATACCGGCTCTCGCGGCTGCGGCCCGAACGGCGGAGGCGAGGGTCGACGTGCGGGTGAGGGTTCTTCCGGGCATCACAGCGGCTACGCACCCTGCGCTCGCGACAGGGATTCGGGAAAGCAAGTTCGGCCTGCCCGAGGGCCCCGTACTCGATGAGGCCATCCGGATGGTCCGGGCAGAGCCCTCCCTCCATCTTCAGGGACTGCAACTGCACGTGGGTTCGCAGATCCACGACCTCGGGACCTTCGAGGCGACCGCGGCCGTCGCGGGGCAGGTGTCTGCCTCGTTGCTCCACCGCCTCGGATGGTCCCCCGAAGTCCTTGACCTCGGGGGTGGCCTTGGAGTGCCCTACCTGCCTGACGATCCTGCGCCCACACCGGAAAACTGGGTCAGGGCGCTCGCGCAGGGCCTGCGCCGAGGCTGGCCTGACCGGACGGGGCCCTGGCCCACGCTGGTCCTCGAGCCCGGTCGATGGTTGGTGGCCAATGCCGGTTGCACCGTCTACCGGATCCTGTCGGTGAAGAGCGCCAACGGTTGCGTGATCGTGGATGGCGGACTCTCCGACAATCCCAGAATCGCCTTGTACGATGCCAACTACGTCCATGAACCCGTGCTCCCGCAGGGTGGCCACCTCCGTCCGTGGCGGCTGGCAGGCAGGACCTGCGAAGAAGGAGACGAGCTGGGCACCGTAAACCTCGAAGACCCGGTGCCTGGACAACTTGTCGTGGGCTGGTGCGCCGGCGCCTACCACTACCCCATGGCTTCCCGTTACAACCGCCTGCCACGCCCCCCGCTGGTGCTCGTCGACAACGGGCGCGTGGCCGTGGCCTCGCGAAGGGAGACGGAAGCGGACCTGAGCGCCACGGAGTCTCCCCGACCCGATTGGTTCACGGCATGACGGCCGAGCTCGCCCTGCAGGAAATCCTGCGCCTGCTCCAGGTCCTGCGATGGCAAGACCTGCTGGACATCACGCTGGTCTCGCTCGTGTTCTACCGGCTGTTCCTCCTGATCCGCGGCACACGTGCCGTCCAGCTGCTGCGAGGCCTGCTGCTGTTCCTTGCGGCCTATCTGCTCGCCAATGCCCTTCAGCTCCACACCATCACATGGTTGGTCCAGAGCACGGCGACGATGCTGATTGTCGCCGTGCCTCTCGTCTTTCAGCCTGAGCTGCGGCGTGCACTCGCCCTGCTCGGGCAAGGAGAGATCTTTCGTGCGGAGCGGTTCGCGGCCGCCAGACCCGACGAAGAGGTGGAGCATCTGGTCGCCGAACTGGTGGCCACGACCAAGGTGCTCTCCAGCAGAAAGGTAGGCGCGCTCGTCATCGTGGAACGTCAGACCGGCCTCAAGGAATTCGCCGAGACGGGCACCGCCATAGGTGCGCAGATTTCCGCGGAGCTGCTGACCAGTATTTTCTTGCCAGGTAGCCCATTGCATGACGGCGCCGTCATCCTGCGTGGCAACCGGATTGTGGCCGCAGGTGCCTTGCTGCCGCTGTCCGAATCCATTCGCAGATCGGCCAGGCGCCCCATCGGCACCCGCCACCGCGCAGCCCTCGGCCTCACGGAGACCACCGATGCCCTCGCGATCGTCGTTTCAGAGGAAACGGGCGCCATGTCCTTGGCGGAACAGGGCAACCTGTACAGATTCCTGACCGAAGAAGAGCTTCGCTCCAGACTCGAGGGTGCCCTCTTGTTGCCCCGCCCCCCTAGCCCAGGCCCTCTTGGCCGCTTGCTGCTGAGCCGCCGATGATCCGCTTGCCGCGCCAAGAAGACGACACCAAAGGCCTGCGATTGCTGGCCTTCCTCATGGCCGTCGCCATGTGGGGTTTCGTCGGCATCAGCCAGGAACGTTTCCAAGGCCATCGTGATCAGCGACGACTGACGCTGCCGGTCCAGCTGAACGCCCCTTCGGGAGGCCCTGCCTCGGCCACCCGAGTGGAACCGGCATGGGTAGATGTCCGGCTCGAGGGCCCGGATCACCTGCTCCAGGAGCTGGAGGAGCGGGCTCCCACAGTTTCCGTGACGGTTCCGGCGCGATTTCGCGCGGGTGATCGGGTACCGGTACAGGTTGAAATCGCGGAGGGTCTCACCTATGAGGTGCTGCCCGACCGCGTGACCTGCTGGCCCGAGCCAGAGAGCTCGAAACCGTGAACGACCCGTGGGGGAAGCTTGATCGGGCACGCCTGCCCCGGCACGTCGCCATCATCATGGATGGCAACCGCCGGTGGGCAAAGCAGCGCCTGCTGCCCGGCGGTGCAGGGCATGAAGCTGGCCGCAGGGCCTTGAAGCGCATCGTGCAGTCCTTTCGCAATCTTGGGATTCCTTACCTGACGGTCTACGCCTTCTCCACGGAAAATTGGTCCCGTAGCCAGGAAGAAGTCGGTTTCCTGTGGTCCCTGTTCCGTGAGACCCTGCGGGGCGAGCTCCGCGAGCTCGACGCCGCCGGGGTGCGGATGCGCTTTCCAGGCGAGCGCGATGCCCTGCCGCCGGACGTCCGGCGCATGATCGAGGAGGCTGAGGCAAGGACCACGGGGCATCGAGGCCTGACGCTCAACATCGCCCTCAACTACGGCAGTCGTTCCGAGATCCTGCGTGCCGTGCGCAGAGTGGCAGAAGAAGTGGCCGCCGGGCAGTTGGTGCCCACCGCACTGGACGAGCAGACCTTCGCCGCGTGTCTCGACACGGCAGGACAGCCGGACCCGGACCTCCTGATTCGAACCAGCGGTGAAGGCAGGCTTTCCAACTTCCTGCTCTGGCAGCTGGCCTATGCCGAGCTCCACATCACCCCGGTCCTTTGGCCGGACTTCGACGACGCGGCACTGGTCGCGGCCCTGCTGGACTTTCAGGGCCGGCACAGAAGATTCGGGGGCGGCACATGATCCACGTCCTCTGGGGCGAAGACGACTTCACCCGGCGCCGTTGGCTGGCCAAACAGCTGGACGCGTGGGTCCCGCAAGAGCTGAGGACGCTGAACCTCGAAACCTTCGAGGGTCCCTCGGCCAGCGTTCAGACCGTGCAGTCAGCGGTTCGCACCCCGTCGTTCTTCGGGGAGAGGGTGGTGGTGATCCGCCGTTGCGGCTGGTTCGGTTCAGGGCGTCAAGGTCAGGGCACCGGCAAGGACACCAAGGCCGGACCGGAAGGAGCGGGCCAGAATTCGGAAGATGTCGAGCCGAAAGCGGCGGATGACAGACCGCCTTCCCCCGCGGAGGACTCAGGCAAAGGCAAGGGCGGTCTCTCGGCCGAAGACAAGGAGCACCTCGTCGCGTGGCTGAAGGCCACCACGCCCGAACCCGGTCATCTGGTGCTGATATGCACCGGCAAGCCCGGGATGAACACCCAGCAAGGCAAAGCTCTCGACGGTGCGGCGAAAGCAGGTCGCGTGAAGATCATCCCCTTTCCAGGCCCCAATCCCTTCAAGCCCGAGGAAGAGGTGCGCTGGCTGCAGGGACATGCACGCGAGGAGGGGATCACGCTCTCCCCACAGGTGGCAGAGACGTTGGTCCAGCGGGTCGGGCAAATCCGGGCCGTCCTCGACCAGGAGCTGCGCAAACTGGCAGCCTATGCCGGAGATCGGGCCGTGACCGTCGACGATGTCGCTTTGCTGGCCAGCTCGGATCAAGCGGACGTCTTCGCCATGCTGAAGGCCGTACAGCAAGGTCGCCTGGGGGTCGCCTTGCGCCTGGCCGACGATTTGGCCCGACGCCGCCATGTGCTGGAAACGTTGGCGGCGATGGGGACAGTGTGGCGGTTGCATCTCTCCCTGAAGACACTTGCTGCAGCTCGCGTGTCACAGGACGAGACCGCAAGGATCCTGGGCATTCACCCCTACCGCGTCCAGAATGATCTGGTCGCTTTGCGCCCGTGGAGCCTTCCGGCACTCGAGCAGGGTCTAGAGGCGCTCGTGACCTTCGAGCTGGAGCTCAAGCTTGGGCGTGCGGACGAACGGCGGGATCTTCATCTCCTGCTTGCCCGCCTCGTGGCGCTGCGGGGCGCGGGCGGGGCGGCCTGAGCCCCAGCAGGAGCGCCACCTTGGAGGCAACGTGACGCACCAGGGCGGCTTCCTCCTCCGAAAAGTCCAGCCGTGCCAGCAAACGTCGAAGGGTCATCAACTTCTTGTCCCGATGATGTGCCTTGAGCACCCCGAGCTCTTCGAGGGCACGAGAAACGGGGGGCGTGACTTCGAATCGATGTAATCGATCGACGGCGGGTGCAGGTGTCCTGCCGGGCCGGGTGAACTCCCAGCCCAGCAGCAGGACGGCCTGCGCCAGGTTGAAGGACTCCCCGTCCCGTCGCGAGGGCAACCGCACCACATGGTCACAACGCCGCAAAGCTTCCGTCGGCAGCCCATACTTTTCGGATCCGAAAAGCAGGGCAACCCGTCCGGGGCGCCTTGCCGCATACGCGAGGGCCTCCTCCGGGCCGAGCGGAGGCTGGCCGTCGGTATGAGGGCGAGCAGACGTACCCAGCACCAGTTCACAACCCAGGAGGGCCTCCTCGAGATGGTCGACTTCACGAAATCGATCCAGCACGTCGCCCACATGGACCGCCATCATCCGTGCCTCGGGCTGATGCTTGAGGCCAGCCGCTCCCACGATCACCACGTCCTCCAACCCCAGATGGGCCACCGCCCGAGCAATCGAGCCCAGGTTGCCCGGGATGCCCGGCTGATGCAGCACCACCCTGATGCCTGCTTCCATCTTCACCTCCCATGACCGGAAGGTATCATGTCTGGCATGGATCGTCGCATGGCCATACGCACACGGCTGACCGGGGGGCGCGTCGTGGCGGTACTGCGCACGTCCACCGCAGAAGACGCCCTGTGGATTGGCCACACCTTGCTCGACGCAGGTTGGCCCGCCCTCGAGGTGACGTGGACGGTGCCAGATGCGGCTCAAGTGTTGACTCGCCTCGTATCGTCCGCCTCGCAGACCGAGGCCCTTGTGGGAGCGGGAACGCTGCGAACGAGAGAAAGCGCCCTTGAAGCACTCGCTGCAGGTGCCTCTTACCTCGTAAGTCCCGCGCGTCCGGCCGGACTGGCCGCCTTGGCCCGGCATCACGACCTGCCCGTGGTGCTGGGAGCGTTGACCCCTCACGAGGTCCACGAGGCCCTGGCCGAGGACGCCGACTTCGTGAAGATTTTCCCCATCCATCGTGTAGGAGGGGCCGAGTACCTGCGAGACCTGCTGGCCCCATATCCGGAGCTGCGTGCCTTTGTCTCGGGAGGCATCGGCCCGGAGAGCATCGCCGACCATCTGGACTCAGGAGCGCAGGTCGTCTCGCTGGGACAGACGCTCTATCCCCCTGACGCCGTGACCCGACGTGACGCCGCCACCATCCGACGTCTTGCCACACGGGCGCTCGATGCCGTCTCAGCTTGGAATCAGCGCCGAAACTAACCAATGCCCGGTGGCCCGGGCTCCAGACGTAACCCCTGTCCACGCAGGGAGAGCAAGTGCACGGGACGGGCGGGGTCAGGCTCTATCAGACGCCGCAGGCGCATGACGAAGTTGTCGACGGTGCGGGTGGCCCCGGCGGAAGGAAATCCCCAGACGGCAGCCATCAGCTCGTCCCGGCTTACAATACGCCCTCCGGCCTCGGCAAGATGACGAAGCATCCTGAACTCGAGCGAGGTCAGGCGGACCGGTTCGCCTTCACGCCACGCTTCACCACGCTCGAAGTCAATCTCGCAGCAGCCGATACGCTGCACGCCCCGAACGGGCGAGGCTTCCTCACGTCGCCAAGCCTCTCGTCTGAGAAGCGAGTCGACGCGTGCCAGCAACTCCTCGAGGTTGAAGGGCTTGGTCACGTAATCATCGGCCCCGACCTGGAGACCTTCTACCTTGGCCTTGTCAAAGCCCCTTGCCGTAAGCATCAAGATGGGGGTCCGGATCCCGAGGGTCCGCCAGCCCCGGCACAGATCGATGCCGGACAGACCGGGCAGCATGACATCCAACACCACGAGGTCAGGCAGGTCACCTTCGCGGATCAAGCGATCGGCCGTTTCTCCGTCCCCGGCCAGAAGAACCTCGTGGCCTTCCGCCACGAGGTTGTAGCGCAGGCCCTGGGCGATATGGTCCTCATCCTCGACGATCAGGATCCTGGCCATCCATCCTCCCCTGCAAATTCACCGTAAACACCGCTCCTTGCCCCACGCCCGGGCTGTGCCCAGAAATACTGCCTCCCATTCCGCGAACCATCGACCTCGCGAGGTAGAGCCCGAGCCCAATCCCCTTGCGCCTGCGGGTCAGCTCATCGCCAAGCCTGACGAATCGCCGGAAGAGACGCCGCTCGCTTCCCGGTGCCCAGCCGATGCCCTGATCCGCAATCTCCATGGAGATCTGCCCAGGAACCGTCCCCGGGCGCAAGGTCAAGTCCACACGGATCCGGTCTTCAGGACTGTACTTGACGGCATTTTCAAGCAGGTTGGCCAAGACGATGCCCAGGGCCTCGGTATCGGCGCGGACCCTGGCTTCACGATCGGGCAGACGAATGGAATCCTCGGAAAGCCGATGCCTGTGCCGAATCTGTTCGGCCAAGTCGGTCAGCAGCCCACGCAGGGCGATCTCCTCGAGACGATAGGCGCGGGAACCTGCTTCCAACCGACCGGCTTCCAGCACGCGCTCGACCAGAACTTGCAAACGGTCGCAGTCGGCAGCCATCATATCGAGGAACTTACGCGCCTCTTCCGGTGGGACCTCCTTTCGCCGCAAGGTATCCAGTGACAGTCTAAGAGAGGTCAGCGGGCTGCGGAACTCATGCGTGACGGCGTCCATCACGTTCTGCTGCAGTTGATTGACGCGAATCTGCTGGGCGAGGAAGACCACGTAGAGCACCAGCCCGACGATGACCGCCAGAAACAGCAGGGTTCCCGCGACCAACAAAAGCGTCCGCCCCCAGGCTCCGGGCTCGAAGGCACGCTGCCAGCGCGAGGGGTCCACGATCAAGGTCAGATTCCACGTGGTCCCCAGCAGGATGACCACGAGAATCAAGACCACCCCGAAGACAATCGGGGGCACGATGGATTGTCGCCAAGCCCTCATGAGCCCATGCCCCGGAGAATCCTATCCCCCGGGCCGACGCCTGCGGAGGGTATCCTCCACGCTCTCCCGGTCACGTCCCATCAGTCGCCCCCATAGGTCGATGGGACGATCATCCCCGGCAGGCGGCGAGGGAGGCGAGGGGGGAGGGGTAAGGACCGGTTCCGCAACGGGTACGGGAGCCGCCGCAGGCACTGGGGCGGCAATCGGAACATATCGGGGATCCGGGGTGCTGCGAACCTGACTCTTGAGCCAGTCGATCTCCTGCAGCGTGCGCGTCTCAGCCTGATGGACGGTCTGATTGAGGCTCTGCATCAGTTGGAGGACCTGCTGGACCCTTTGCGCCAGACGCTGGTTCTCCTGCTGTAGCGTGATGAACTGGATTTGCTGCTGCTCGAGCAACGGCGTGGCCTGGTGAACGTGCCCCAGCTCGCGCTGCAGCTGCTGCAAAAGCTGTTGCCTGTCGTCCCGTTGGTCCCGGACCATCTGATCGAAACGCAGGCGCAAATCCTCGACTTCTCGGTCTCGCTGGACGAGAAGTGCCTTGAGGTCGCTCACTTCCTGACGTAGCTGTCCCATCTGGCCCTGAGGCACGAGGCGCTCGTGGACCTGACGAAGGGACTCGCGTTGATGAATCTCGGCCTGCAAGATTTGCTGGCCCGTGCCGTCGAGGTCTCGCCCCAACTGTTCGATCCGCCCAGAGACCTGAGTCGCAACTTCTTCGAGGCGTGTGGCCACCTGCTGCACCTGGCGCTCGACCTCGCGCCGAGCCGCACGGTCCTCGTCGCGCACATCCTCCATGCCCTGACGCCGCTGTGCGGCTTCGTCACCAAGCTCTGCACGCAGTTGACGCCGAGCCTCATCGAGAGCCTTGCGCACCTCCCCAAGCTCCCCACGCAACAGGTCGAACTCCGCCCTGCCGTGCTCCGTAGTCTGACGCAGGGCTTGGCCGAGCCCTTCGATTCGTGCACCAAGGGCTTCCATCGCCCCCTCCTGGCCACCCATCCGACGGAGCAGCCCCTCTGCCTGCTCTCGCAACCGCAAGTCCGCCTCCGCAGCCTTGGCATCCGTGCCCCGCCAGCGAAGTTCGACGGCGGCCAGGTCCTGGTCGAATCGGCCCATCCGGGCATGATGTTCGGCCAGATCCCGTTCACGGGTTTCCTGCAAGTCATGGAAGCGGCCCAGCAGCTCCTTGAAGCCCTCTCTCTGGGCCTGCACCGCCTCATGGGTCTTGCGCTCGAGATCCTCGACCGAAGCCAGCATGCGCTGGAACAGACGATCCAGGCCTTTGTCGAGAATGCGATCCAGATCCCCCCTGGTGACCAGGACATCCTCGGGTCGAACACCCTTGCGAGGGTTGACCTCGACCGGAACCTCCTCGCCACGGGCCCGGGCCCGCAGTTCCTCGGGCACCGTCCTCACCGGCGGAGGCGCAGACAGCACCAGGTCGGCCAGATCCACCTCGGGTGCCGACGCCACAGGCGAGGCCGGAGGGTCCGAACCCTCGGGAATCAGGGCCAGCGTCGGATCGCGATCCAGCGGAACCTCAGGCGAGGTCAAGCCGGCCAAAGGATCCTCCGTATCACGTGCGAGGGCATCCAGATAGTCCACGGCCCCGAGATCGGGGACTTGAGGCCGACCCTGACGCTTGCGACGAACCTTGCGTTGCCGCCTGCGGCCTTGGATGAACAACCATGCACCGGCCACGAGACCGATGGCCAAAGGACCGGCGATCACCGACCTTTCCCGGATCACCCCGGGCAGGTCCAGACCGGCGGGTCGTTCCAGCACGGCCGGCTCGGGCAAGGCAAGGACCTCACCTGTAGCCACGGATGACACCTCGGCAGGGACCACGACGTACATGGCAAGCTCAGGCGCGGAGGCCACCACGAAGCGCCGGCCCGTCACCTTGACTTCCGTCTGCGCCGAAGGCAACAAGCCCCGGAAAACCGCCGTTTGGTCGGAGGAGAGCCGTTCGCCATGGAGCCTTGCCTCTCCCTTGCGATCGAACAGGACCGCCTGCCTTCCGAGTTCCGAGCGGGAGAATGTCGCGGCCAGCTCGGCCCACGGCACCAACACGGTGACGACGGACGTCCGGGAACCCGCTGCCGCCACGAGCAGACCATCTTGCAACGGGAGGGCCGTCGTGCCCGCCAAGGCCTCCTCAAGTGCGAAGTCCTCCAGTCCGCCTGCGTGACCCGGGTGGGCTCGCCACTTGCCATCCACCTTGACATGAAGGGACATCGACAGGCCTTCCCCGGAGGGCCCCGACAGACCGGGCTGTCGCTTGTCGAATCCCTTGGCCCCAAGCGCCGCGGCCTGCTGCAAGCGGGCCGCCACTCGCCGTATCCAGGCATCGAGCTCCTCGGCCACGCGCGCGGCTCCCGTTCTCGGTTCGAGGTCCTCGGCGGAGGATCCAGACGAGCGGGTTCCAACCGCCGACGCCACCTCGGACCGCCTTGATGACGTGCTGACCGCCTCAGCAAGTGGATCTGTCTTGCTCACGGTATCGGTAGCCTCAGCGGCCGGCACGGAGAGTGTCGTGGCGGCCTTCACCGACTCGGAGGACGATGCAGGAAGCGAGGCGGACGCCCCGGAGCCTGGCACGGGCCGCAGCGGTTCCGCCGAAACGGGCAAGGCTAACGCCGTCACGGTGCCTGCTGTCAACCAGCCTGCCACCGCCAGGCCTGGAAGCCTTCCGACCGACCGACGCTGCACCATCACCCCACCTCCATGGTCACTCCCCCATCTTGCGGAAGCGGCGGCATGCAGGCGGTATGCTCCGTCACCCCTATCCTACCCGGACATCTCAAGTTCCCTTGAGGTGCTCCAGATACAACATGCTCGTGAGCTTGCCCGACTCGGCCTCGGACAGCGCCCAACGCAACTCCTCCTCCCCTTGATAGGCGTGAACCATGCCCCGCCCAGCGAGAACGAAATCCAACAAACGTGCCTGTGCCTCTTGATCGTCGATGACTCCTGCCGCAAAGTCTTCCCGAATACGGAAGAATGCAGGGGCGCACGAAAGCTGGTACGCCAACTCCGGAAGCGACATGCGGTGGATCCGGGTCACGACAGGCATCGAGGCACTCTCCTTCAGGACGTGGGGCGACGGGGGCGAACCGAAAGTTTTCGGACCGTGGCCCGCCAGTACAAGGTTCCCGGATGAATCTCGAGACCATCGGCCAGCGATACCGGCGGTTCCTCCAGCAACTCGAGCTCGATACGCGTTCCGCGCAGCTCGATGGCTGGCACTCGCACGCCCCCGTGACGAATTCGATCCCGCATGCCCAGCAACATGGAATTGATGCTTTCGCCGTGGGGAAGCCCAGTGGCCTCGGTGAGCAACCGCGCCATGATCCCCAGGGGGACGTGGTCCTTGACCCGCTCCGGCCACTCGACCTCGATGCCCTCTTCCTCAAGCAATCCCGATTCTGGCCGTGCCCTTACGGCCACGACCAGACCCGCCACCCTTCCAGCCCACATCCGATCAGGGGCCATGCCTGGAACGTCCTGAAACGAGGCAAGGGGTAATCCCTTCAAGAAACGCTCCAACTGTGCGACATCCCGTCCGATCCGTGCCTCAGCAGGCTCAGCGGCCTGCAGCAACAGACCGACGAGCCCCCAGGACCAGCGCGACCGACTCACGCCTCCGCCCCCGGACAGTCCCCTCGCAGCGGACAGATGGCACAACGCGGTCGCCGCGACATACAGACGCGCCGTCCATGAAGAATCAACCAATGGTGTCCCTCCGCCCAACACTCAGGTGCGAGACGACGACCTAGATCCTCCTCCACCCCCCGCACGTCCGAGGCGCGCGAAAGTCCCAGACGGCGCGCCACACGAAACACATGGGTATCTACCGCCAGGGCAGGCTGGTCAAAGGCTTGCGCCAGAACCACATTGGCGGTCTTACGACCGACCCCGGGAAGGGCCTCGAGATCCTCGCGACGCCGAGGAACCGCCCCGTCGTGCCGTTCGAGCAGTTGGCGAGCCATCCCCACGAGGTTCCGCGACTTGGCCGGCCAAAGACCACACGAACGGATGAGGTCGGCCACCTCGGCCACCTCGGCACGGGCCAGCGAATCCGCATCCGGAAATCGTGCAAAAAGACCGGGGGTGACGAGATTGACACGCACATCCGTACACTGGGCGGAGAGCATGACCGCACAGAGCAACTCGAAGGCGTTGCGATACTCGAGTTCAGTCCGGGCGTCGGGATACAGCTCTGCAAGGGTTTCCCAGATCCGGCCAACGCGGGCACGCTCGGCAGGCTTGGGACGCCAAGGCCGGCCTCCTGTCATCCCTGCTCACCCAGAGCCAGCCACAATCCACGCAAGGCGGCCTTGGCCGCACGCAATTTCACCACAGAGCGATCGCTACCGGGAAAGTCCAGCGTCCAGGTTCGGGTCACGTTCCCGGGGCCGACCCAGGCGAGATGAACCCGACCAGGCACCTCACCGGGTTTTCCGGCCGACGGACCGGCCCAGCCCGTGCTGGCGAGTCCCCAGGTGGCCTGATGCAGGATTCTCGTCCTTCTGGCCATCTCGAGGCTGACGACAGGACTCACATGGCCCTCCCGGGCGACCAGTTCAGCCGAAAGACCAAGCTGATCGACCTTGTGGGCGACGGAATAGGCCACGGCACCGCCGAGAAACCAGCGAGAACTACCCGGAACGTCCGTCAGCAAACTGGCCAGCAGCCCGCCTGTCACACTCTCTGCCGTCGCGAGGTTCTCGCCGCGCGCCAGCAGCCGCCGCGCCACGGCATCCGCGAGCGTATCTTCCCCGTGACCATGGAGCAGATCCCCGAGGCAATCTGTCGCCTCAAGGACAAGCTGGGACAGATGTTGCGAGACCTCGGGACCTCCGGGATCCCTGAGAGCGAGATGAACCTCCACCTCACCCTCTCCCGCATAGGTCCCCAAACGGACACCGGTGCGAGATCCGAGTTCGGCAAGCATGTCGGCGATCTCGCGCTCCCCCGCCCCGGAAGTCCTCAGGACGGCCAGCGCTCCCGCCCCCCCGCCCGGACCTGCCAGACGTGGCAGGACCAGCTCTTGCCACATCCGTCGGAACTCACCAGGTACTCCGGGAAGGACCCAGAGTTCGGGACGACCGGAAAGGGCAAGACGGAAACCACAGGCCGTACCCACAGGATTGGACAGACACTCGGCCCCCCGCGGCACCATCGCCTGAAGCAAGTCCACCGCGGTTGCCTCGCGGCCGCGTGCCCGCAGACGCTTGCGGATGTCTTCGGCTGCCCCCATATCCCGATCCAATGGGACACCCGCCCAACGGCCGATCGCCTGGCGGGTCACGTCATCGGGAGTCGGGCCGAGGCCCCCCGTCACCAACAGCACCTCATGTCCCGCCGCCGCGGCTTCATCCAGCGCCTGGACGATGTCCTCCTCGCGATCGGGCACCAAGCCGGAACGAACCAGAAAGTATCCCCGGGCAGCCAGGTCGCGCCCCACTCTGGGCAAGTGCTGGTCAGAAAGTCGGCCGGTCAGCAACTCGTCCCCGACGGCAAGAAAAGCGACCTTCATCTGTGGGTGCCGAACGTCCGGTCTCCCGCATCGCCCAAGCCCGGCATGATATAGCCACGAGGATCAAGACCCTCATCAATGCAGACGGTGTAGATGGGCACCGTGGGATGATCGGCACGCAAGCGCGCCACCCCTTCGGGACTGGCGATCAGACAGAGGAACTTGAGCTGCGTCACTCCTCGGTCACGGAACAGATCCATCGTGGCAGATGCGGATCCACCAGTCGCCAGCATGGGGTCGATCACCAGCACCAGAGTCTCGGGGGGGAATTGGTCAGGCAGCTTTGCGTAGTACGTGACGGGTTCAAGCCTTTCCTCGTCACGGTACAAACCAATGTGCCGAACCTCGGCCTCGGGCAGCAGCTCCATCGCGGGTTCGACCAAAGCCAGGCCCGCGCGCAAGATGGGTGCGATGACGATGGGAAGATCGCCAATCGTCCGGCCTTTCGCCACAGCCAACGGAGTCCTGACCTCGATCTCGGTCGTCGGCAAATCACGAGTCGCCTCCAGAATGAGGAACTTCGCCAGCTCCCTCGCCCTTTGACGGAAACGCGGCACGGTGGTTTCACGCGCGCGCAACTCGGCCACGGCGGTATGGACCAGCGGGTGGTCCAGCTCATGAACCAAGGGGTCTGACGACAAGGTCATGCACTCCTCCAGATGGCACGGGTCTGCCAGATCATGGCGACTCCCGACCAAACAGTCAGCAGGACCGCCATGGCGTAAAGACCGTGGGCCCACGGGTCAAGACCGGGCCACGGCACAAGGAAGGCGGAGATAGAACACATCTGGGCAATCGCCTTGGCTTTCCCCGACCACGCGGCCGGACGGATGCCCTGACCCATGTCGGCCAAGACGATCCGCAGTCCCGTCGCGACGAACTCGCGGGCAAGCACCAGACTCACGCTCCAGCCCGGGATACGGCCCATCTCGACAAACGCCACGAGGCAAGCCGCCACGAGCACCTTGTCAGCCAAGGGATCGAGCCAGGCTCCCATGGCCGAGGTCTGTCCCATCTTTCGAGCGAGCAAACCGTCCATCCAATCCGAGGCGGCCGCCAGGCTGAAAAGTCCGAGCGGCACCCAGGACTCCCATCGTCCGGTCTGGGTGGGCGCCCAGCCCATGGCAAACACGATGGGCGGAATCAACACGAACCTGAACAGCGTAACCCACGTGGCGAGCGTCAGCGGAGAAGGCGCTCGACGGAGAGGTCCGACCGACCCGGACTCAGAGGGCAACGCCATGGAAATCGTAGGGAGCAGCGGACGTCACGCGGACCGACACGATGGAACCGAGTTCCAGCTCACGGTCGGAAGTCACGAAGGTCAGGCCATCGATCTCGGGGGCATCGCGATGGGAGCGGCCCACCCAGTGGCCACGGGCCTCGTCCAGACCCTCGATCAGGACGTCGAGGGTCTTGCCCACCAGAGCCTCGTGGTGAGCCAGCGAGATCCTCTGCTGAACTTCCATGATCCCTCTGCGCCTCTGCTCACGCACACGCTTGGGTACGACGGGCTTCATGGTGGCGCCCGGCGTGCCCTTTTCCGGTGAATAGGCGAACGCACCCACGTGATCGAGTCGGGCCTGTTCGACGAAATCGAGGACATGGCTTGCGTGCTCCTCGGTCTCTCCAGGAAAGCCCGTGATGAACGTGGTGCGAAGGACGATGTCTGGCACGATGGAGCGCATGCGAGCTATCAGCTCGGCAGGAGGCTCGTGCCGCGGGCGCTTCATGGCGCGAAGCATCTCCGGATGCGTGTGCTGCAAGGGCACATCCAGATAGGGCAGGACCTTGGGCAGATCACGGATGGCCTCGAGGAGCGCGTGGGTCATGTAGTTCGGATAGGCATAGAGAATGCGAATCCACTGCAGGCCCTCGATGGCACTCAGATCCTCGAGAAGCTGCGGCAGACGGAACTGCCCCGTCTCCTTCTGGCCATAACGAGTGGTGTCCTCGGCGATGAGAACAATCTCACGCACACCTTGATCCACGAGGCGTCGGGCTTCTGCCAGGATCGAGGGTTTTTCGCGAGAGACGTACCTGCCGCGAAACTGGGGGATGATGCAGAAGGTGCAGACGTGATCGCAACCCTCGGCGATCTTGAGGTAAGCGGAGGGGCCCAGGCCCGTCAGACGGCGGGGCAGATCGACAAGGACCGTCTTCGCATCGGGAACGGGCGTCACCCCCTGCAACCGCTCACCCGCATCCACCCGACGGACCACGTCGGCAATGCCCCCGAAATCGCCCGTGCCTATGACCGCGGAAATTTCAGGCATCTCCTCAAGTAGCTCGGCCTGATGCCGCTGAGCGAGACAGCCCGCGACGACCAGTCTCTTGCCTTCCTGACCCAGTTCGAGAATGGTCCGGACCGACTCCTTGGTGGCATCACCGACGAAGGAACACGTATTGACGATGACGACATCTGCCGTCTTCTCGTCCCCGACCACCTCATAACCGGCTTCCGTGAGCAAACCCAGCATGTTCTCGGAATCGACGGTGTTCTTGGAACAGCCAAGGCTGACCATGCCGACACGACGGGTCATGAAACCTCCTAGCGGCCGATGCCGGGCGCCAACACCACATCCTCAGGCACGGGCGCCGCACCGGCAAGCAGACTGAAGAGCACGGAACCGGAGTTCGCACCCAATCCTCCCGTGGGCACGAGATCCCACGCCACGACCTTTCCTCTGCCCGGCGAGACCGCCCAGAGCTCCGAGTTGTCACCGTTGACGGCCAGAGCCGTGGGCACGAAACTTCCCACCGGGGAGAACCGTGTCAGGTTGCCACTCTGACCTCGAGGCTGGATGGCCATGATGCCACCCTCGGCAGGGTAGCTGAGATACTGCCAGCCATTGGAGTCGAGAGCGATACCGCCCACGCCGCCCGTTGCGGAAAGGATGACGACCGTCTCCTGCTGGACGGGCAGGTTGCCAGGCTGCCAAGCCGACAGATCTCTAACCGACATCCACTGACCGTTGGAAAAGTCGACCACGTGAGCGAAGGCCGACGTCCCTGCGGCATCTTCCCACACCATCACACGAGAGGGCTGCTGGGGGTCCCGCCCTAGCCCGACATCAAGCAACTGTCCCGTTCGGGCCACGTTGGTCCCAGCTACGTTGAAGACCGCCATGCGTGCCACCTTGACACTCGCCGACGCGCCGGTCGTCGTGAGCACAGGCTTGCGGGACAAGACCAGGACCGCATGGGGATAACGACCCCTCGCGTCCGGGGCTGCCTGCCGGAAGTTGCGCACAGCCACGGAGACCGGCTCGAAGTCCTCGGGCAAGGTTTCCTCCCTGTCGACCTGCCGGCTCTCGACATCGATGCGCCGCAAGCGCCGCTCCTCCGGACTGACCACATAGACATAGGCCCCATCTGACGTCACGGCAAGATCCGTGGGGTTGATGCCAGCCTGGACCGTCGCCTCAACATTGTTGCTACGCCGGTTGACGAAGGCCACCGACCCGCTGGTATTTCGGCAGAGGACAAAAAGCAGCTCCCTGCTCTTCTCGTTGGCCGTAGCGGGAGGAGCCACCACCATCCTGGAAGGGAAGCCTGGCACCTTGATCGGGTCCGTGGCGGGTCGCCTCAGGACCGTGTCGATCACCGCCACCTCATCGGAGCTCCCGGTGGACACATAGGCGCGTAGCGTAGGGGCGCCACCGGCCCCGGGACCGGTGGGGTCGGTCCCGCGAAAACAACCAGCCAGCAGCGCCGTCGCGACCACAAAGGGGATCGCGTGGAACAAGGGTGTCAGTCGGGGCAAGGAAGCCACCTCCAGGCGCCTATCCTAACAGACAGGGGCAGACCCCGTCAGCGGCAAACGTCCGTGCCGGATCAGCGCCCCGGCGTCGAGCATCCCCGCCAAGGCATCGAGGAGCGCCGGATCGAAATGTCCCGACGTTCGCATGTCGGCCAGGGCAAGGTCGGGGGGCAAGGCGGGTCGCCAAGCCTTGGGAGACGTCATGCCATCCCAGGCCTCGGCCACGGCCAGGATTCTCGCCAGCAAGGGGATCTGCTCGCCTGCGAGACCCGCGGGGTATCCCGTGCCGTCGAAGCGCTCGTGGTGGTGACGGATGGCCGCGACAGCAGCGGGCTGACGGGCCACGGGGGCCAGCAGGCGTGCACCCACCTCCGGATGGACCTCCACGACAGCCCGTTCTTCGGGGGTGAGGGTACCCGGCTTGTGGAGAACTTGCGGAGGCACCGCCACCTTGCCGAGGTCATGAAAGCGGGAGGCCAGGGCAAGCGCCTCGAGATCACCATCCGGCAGGCCGAGCCGCCGACCCATCTCAGCCGTGAGGTGCTCGAGGAAATGGGCATGCCCCTGCTCGTAGCCGTCCTGAGCCTCCAGACTTCCCACCAACTCGCCGATGGCGGAAAGGTAGGCTTCGTGTCGCCGCTCCTCGAGCAGGGCGCGCCCGAGCGCCGACGCCACCCGACCCGCGACGGTCCTCGCAAGGCGACGTTCACGGGAGCCAACCCTGCGTCCCTCGCGCAAACCCACGAGCACGGCCCCCAGCAGCTGACCTTCGTGACGAAGGGGAAGAACGAGAGCCTGGGGCATCAGTTCCCCACGGGCCTCCTCGCCGACACCGAAAGGTGCGGACACCGTGAACGCCGCGTCGGCCGTGGCCAGGCCTTCGGGCCAGGTCACATCGGCGGGCACGCGCCAGACGCCGTCTCCGCCCGAACGGGCCCGGAGGACCATGCCGTCCGGCTCGCGTGCCATGAGCAGGACAGGCAAGCCCCCGAAGGCCTCGCGCAAGACGTCCAGAGCTTGTTCGAGCCACGGATCCAGACCACCGGTCACCCGATCCATCCGCTCGAGCAACAGGAGATCCCTGTTGGCCTGCTGGTAGCTCTCATGCCAGACAAGAGACAGGGCCAGCATGGATTGCCGGGAGAGCCATTCCAGACCAGACAGGACGATCAACTTGTCCTGCGGGGAAAAGGGCCCGTGCCGGACGTGCTCCTGGAAAGCTCCCAGCAGCACCAAGATGACGTTCTCGGCCTGAGTCAAGGAGATGCCCGCCGTCAACCAACCCACCGCCTCCGCCCGAAGCGCCTGATAGAAGGCAACGGCCTCTTCGGGATCACCTGCTTCCGCTGCCCCGGCTTCGAGACGGAGAAGCAGGAGCTGGCGTGCCTGACCTGCCAGGACTTCCGCCGTGTTTTCCATCTGGCCGACCGCCCCGCACAACCGCATGGCTTGGCTGCAACGCTGGGCAGCGGGCGCCACGCCTTCGGCCAGCCAAGAGGCCCAGCGGCCCCTGTCCAGAACCGCCGACTGCCGTATGGGCTGGCGAGGCTGGGAGCCAGCCTCGGGAGACGCCATCTGAAGCGGCGATTCGGCTTCGGAGTCCCACCCGAAGACTCTGTCTCGTCCTCCGTGCTTGGCCGCGTAAAGAGCCTGGTCAGCCCGGTCGAGCAGCTCGTCGGCGGTGGTCCGACTGGTGACGTGGTGGGAGAGGCCGATGCTGACCGTCACCTGCACGGGGGTCTGGCTGCGCCCCCAGAAAGGATGCTGGCGAAGGCGGGTGCGGAATCTGGCCACCACGGCCATCGCCGCTTCCAGGGGAGTCTCCGGAAGGATGACGGCGAACTCCTCGCCTCCGTAGCGTGCCACCACGTCCGTTTCTCGCACCGAATCCCGCAAGACCTGGGCGAGGGAACGCAGGACCTGGTCGCCCAGGAGATGACCATGGGAGTCGTTGAAGGCCTTGAAAAAATCGACGTCCAGCAACACGACACTGGTGCCATGGCCGAGGCGGGAGGCACGTCGCAGTTCAGACTCAAGCTGTCGTTGAAGATAACGCCGGTTGTAGACACCCGTCAGGCCATCCGTGATCGCCAGCAACTGGGTGGCTTGGTAGAGCTGAGCCTTGCGGATCGCAAAAGTCGCGTGGGCGGCCAGTGTAGCCAGCAATTCGCCCTCGCGCGGGGAAAATGCCGCCGGCTCTGGGTCGAGGAGACAAAGAAGCCCGGCAAATCCCTCGTCGGTCCGGATCGGAGCGGCCAACAAACTCGCGTGCATACCCGGAGGTAACCCTTCACCGAGCTCACTCTCTCGCAGGTCCTCGATCAGAAGAACATCCTCGCGGGCTTGTACCAAGTTGGCCACGCGCAGGACCCAGCCTTCGGGGAGCGTGCCTTCCGCAGGTGTAAGACCGTCGAGATCGACAGGCGCAAGCTCGCCACTCTCCTTGTCGCCAAGGATTAGCAGGCAGGCGCCGGGATCGAAAACCTGACGAATGCCTGCACCGATCTCGCGCAAGGTCTCCGCAAGGTCCGTACTGCCCGAGATGGCCGAAGCTACTCCGTGAAGGACGCGAAGTTCACGATTGGCCCCGTCGAGATCGGAAATCGTCCGGGCCAGCTGATGATTGGCTGCATCGAGGTCTTCGTTGGTCCGGGCCAGCTGCCGATTGGTGCGATCCAACCCTTCGACCGCCTCGGCGAGCGACGTATTGCGTTCGGCCAACTCACGACGGATCTGTCGGCTTCGGATGACCTGCAGGAACAGGATCGTCGAAGCGAGAAACGGCACGAGCACCAACGCGGAAACCTGCCAGGCGTAGGTGTGGAGAAGCCACGGCACCATGATGGCGATGGGTGCCTGAAGCAAGGTGAAGATGAACTCCCAGCGATCGTCGCGCCAAAGCAAGGTCCACAGGGATTGGCGCCGCTCGATGGCGAAGTAACCGTCGACCAGCACGGCGTTCAGCCCCACGAAAACGAGCGCGGCGACCGCGAACACCCCCGGCGAGGTCGCCTGCCAGGCGGCGGGGACATGACCCCCGGCCGTCAGCACGAGATGAGCTCCCACGGTCGCAAGGACGTACTGCGCCGTGTTGAAGAGTCCGGCCGCGAGCGGACGTGCCTGGAACAGCGCCGCCCCTAATCCACCAGCGAAAATCACCAGCAGCGTGGGAAAGGGCCCGTGTTCGAGCAAACAGGAAAAGAAGACGGCGAAAGAGGGTGACATGCGCCCTCCGCGTGGCAACGAAATCTGGAAGGACTCGGAGAACAGGCCGAGCGCGAGAAACAGCAGAAGGAGCGGTTCGGAAAGAGCCCGCAGGGCCTCGCCCTTCCAGATGAGATCCGCGAGGAAGCCCGCGGCGAGCAACCAGCCGACCGAAGTGACCGCCACGAAGTAGCGTCGGGACCAAGGCCCGGAGACGACCGGAGCGGGCGCCGGCGTTCCCGTGCCGCGGACGGGATCCCCCGCCATCTAGCGATGTCCCCCGGTGGCGAGACCTGCCGGTGACAAAGTGGCCGCAGGCAGCCAGTTGGCCTCCGGAGGGAGGTCCTTGCCGGGAGCATCGCCGCGGACCTGCAGGCGGTTGTCGATGTCACGCACTCCGGGAAGATTGCGGGCGTTCCGGCCAAGAGCCAGTTTTTCCCCGAGGCTCGCCACCTCGCCGGTCAGACGCAACAAATGGCCGTGCAGCGAGGCCCGAATCCCGGTTCCCCCGAAGGGCACCAGCTCTCCGACCTCCAAGATGGCCGCGGCGAGCAACCTGGGCTCCCAAGGTTTACCCGAGGGTCTTTCGACCCGAAACCAAGCTTCGTCCCACGCGTCACCGACGGGAAGTCGGCTCATCGCGACTCCAAGACTCTCGATCCAACGCTCGGCCAGATCGGAAGCCGGACGCTGGACTCTCGAAGCGTCCACGATCGTCACGGTGACGATCGGCATGCGCCCGAGGCCGATGAGCGGCTCGTGCCCAGACCTTAGCACCTTGAGGGAACCGGAGGGCCTGAACGTCTCGTCTCGGGTCACCGCCGCCCGCAACCGTGCCCGGACCTCCGCGAGCCGCTTGGCCAGGTGGGCCTCGTCGGCAGCCGTCAAGCGCAGCATCGACGCTCCGCCGATCACGACCGTCGCCTCCGGCCAATCGGCTCCAGGCAACTGGGCGGCCTCGAGCCCTCGCGCAGACCCGGACGCGGGGAGCGCGTGATCCGGCCGGGCCCACGCGGGCAACGGAGCGACCCCGATGAGCCACGCAAGGAGGACGACAGATGCACGCGCCCCCAGCCGGGATGTAAGTTCACAAAACGTCACGCAACCATCATAACACGGGCCTGTCAGACGCCGCAGTCGGGCCGGGGGCCACGTTTGACGCCCCTCGGACGGCACCCTAGCATGTAGATATGATTCTCTCTTTGCGGAACGTCGCCATCATCGCCCACGTCGATCACGGCAAGACGACCCTCGTCGATGCCCTGCTTCGCCAGTCCGGGGTCTTCCGCGAGAATCAGGCCGTTGCCACCTGCGTCATGGACTCGCTGGATCTTGAGCGCGAGCGCGGCATCACCATCCTTGCCAAGAACACCGCCGTCTCCTGGGGAGACACGCGGATCAATATCGTGGATACGCCGGGTCACGCAGACTTCTCCGGTGAAGTCGAACGGGTCCTTGGCATGGTCGACGGGTGCCTGCTGATCGTGGATGCCTTCGATGGGCCGATGCCTCAGACGCGTTACGTGCTGCGCAAAGCGCTCGAGCGCGGCCTGAAGCCGATTGTGGTCATCAACAAGATCGATCGCCCCGGCGCCCGCCCTCGCGAAGTGGTCGACATGGTCGTGGATCTGTTCATCGACCTCGGGGCCGACATCGACCAGCTCGAGTTCCCTGTGGTTTACGCAAGCGGACTTGAGGGGATTGCCACGCAGGATCCCGATGAACCCGGCACGGACATGCGGCCCATCTTCGAGGCCATTCTGGAGCATGTCCCGCCACCGCCGGTGGACTCCGAAGGCACGCCCCAACTTCAGGTCACCACCCTGGACTACAACGAGTATCTTGGCCGTGTGGTCATCGGTCGTATCCACCGGGGCCAGATCAGATCCGGCCAGCCCTTGGCGCTGGTGGTGGAAGACGGCAGCGTGCAGAAGGGCAGGATCTCCAAGCTCTTCACCTTCGCGGGTCTCAAACGTGTCGAGACCGAAGTGGCCCACGCCGGAGACATCGTGGCTGTCGCAGGATTTCCTGCGGCCAACATCGGCGATACACTCTGCGACCCCGAGCTTCCCGAGGCCCTACCGCGGCTGACGGTCGACGAACCCACCTTGCAGATGACCTTTGCCGTCAACGACAGCCCCTTCGCCGGACGCGAAGGAAAGTTCGTGACCAGCCGCCAGCTGCGCGCGCGGCTCTACCGCGAACTCGAAAGCAACGTCGCCTTGCGCGTCCAGGACACGGACAGCACGGATGCCTTCCTCGTCTCGGGCCGAGGAGAGCTGCACTTGGGCATCCTCGTGGAAACCATGCGTCGCGAAGGCTATGAGTTTCAAATTTCCAAGCCCCGGGTCATCACCCGCACGCTCGACGGCACCTTGCACGAGCCTTTCGAGCAGGTTCACGCCGAGGTTCCGCAGGAGTATGCCGGAACGGTCATCGAGGCACTCGGGCGCCGACGCGGGGAACTGCGTCACATGGAGCAGACACAGCAGACTATGCTGACCTTCGAGGTTCCTGCGCGCGGGCTCTTGGGTTTCCGCTCGGACTTCATCCGTATGACACGCGGGCAAGGCACCCTGAACCACGGTTTTTCGGGCTGGCGTCCCTGGGCAGGTGATCTGGCTGCTGATCGAAATGGGGTGTTGGTAGCGCACGAGGAGGGTGAAGCCACGGCCTATGCTCTCGGCAACCTCGAGGATCGGGGAGAGTTCTTCATCAAGCCCGGCACCCGGGTCTATCCGGGCATGATCGTAGGCGAGCACAATCGCCCGCAGGATCTGACCGTCAATGTCTGCAAAATGAAGAAGCTGACCAACATGCGGGCGGCTGGTGGTGACGAGTTGGTCCGCCTCCACGTACCCGTGGACATGAACCTCGAGCGAGCCATGGAGTACATCGCTGAGGATGAACGGGTGGAAGTGACTCCCGCCAGTGTTCGGCTGCGCAAGATCCCCCCGGTGAAGGCCTGATGGCTGAGCCGCAAGGTCGTACGGCCATCTATCCGGGCTCCTTCGATCCGGTGACGGTCGGACACCTCGACATCATCGATCGCGCCATCGAACTTTTCGACCATGTCGTGGTTGCCGTCCTCAACAACACCACCAAGAAGGGGTTACTGGACATTGAGGAGCGGGTGGCCCTTTTGCGCGAAGTGTGCAAAGAACGGCCCAAGGTCGAGGTCTGCAGCTTTCAAGGCCTGACGGCCGACTTTGCGGCTGCTCGGGGCGCACGTACCCTCATCCGTGGCCTACGGGCCGTGTCGGACTTCGATGCCGAGTTGCGCATCGCGTTGATGAACCGCAAACTCAACCCTGACCTCGACACCGTGTTCCTGATGACGCGTGCCGAAAATCTCTTTCTCGCCTCGTCCACGGTCAAGGAAGTGGCCTCCCTGGGAGGCGATATCTCAGCTTTCGTCCCTCCTGCGGTGGCTCGCCACCTTGCTCATCGCTTCTCGCCCCCTTCCGCATCCCAGGAGTAACGCCCGATGCCCCTGAATGTTCCCGACTCCTCAACTCATCGTCGCCCGACCCTGAAGGCCCTCGACCTCGTCCACGCCATGGGCGATCTGTTCACCCAGAGTCTTCACATCCCGCTTGCGCGGGTGACGATGGTGCCGGACGACCGCTTCTACGATCTGCTCGAGGAGTTGGAAGGTTCCTTGCCCGGCGAGTTCGAAAAGGCAAAGGACATTCTGGCGCGGCAAGCGCAGCTGCTCGCGGAAGCACGCGAAGAAGCGACCGCCCTGGTGGAGGACGCGAGACGTCAGGCGCAGGCGTTGGTCCAGGAGCATGAGCTTGTGCGGGCCGCCCATGATGAGGCGGCCAGGATCCGGACAGCGCTCGATTCGGAACTGCAAACCCAGCAGGACGGGGCCGACCGCTATGCGGACGAGGTCCTCGGCACGTTGGAGGACCGTGTAAGCAGAGTACTCTCTACCGTCCAGGCAGGACGTCAGCACATCCAGGCGAATTGAGGATGAAGGCGCCTCGCATCCTCGTGGCGCAGATGGCCCCGGCACTGGGCGATGTCGAAGAGAACCTGCGACGACATCTCGAATGCCTCGACAGCCCCGCGGGTCGACGCGCAGACCTCGTCGTGTTTCCCGAGCTCTCCCTTACGGGCTATTTCGTCAAGGATCTCGCTCCAGACCTTGCCCTAGTCGAGGGCGACAGCAGGCTTGCTCCGCTCCTCGAGCGATCGATGCGAAGCGACATTGTCATCGGTGCCGTGTGCCGCACGACAGAAGAGCAAGTACGTCTTTCCTCCTTGTATCTATCCGCAGGCAGGGTACTGCATCGTCATGACAAGGTGTATCTGCCCAATTACGGGCTCTTTGAGGATGCGCGCTACTTTGAGTCCGGACAAGCCTTTCGTGCCTTCGATACTGGCATCGGACGAGTCGGTATGCTCATTTGCGAAGATGCTTGGCACCCGTCGGCAGCCGGTCTGCTCGTGGCCGACGGCGCAGCGCTCCTGCTGGTCACGGCGGCCTCGCCGATCCGTGGGTTGGAGGGAGACCAACCTGCGGCAGCTCGAGCCTGGGGAGAGCTGAACCGGACTTTGGCAAGGATGCACGGCGTGCATCTCGTCTTCGCCAATCGGGTGGGGTTCGAGGACGGAACTTGCTTCTGGGGTGGTTCGGCCGTGGTGGATCCCCGCGGTCAGGTCGTAGCCGAGGCCCCCCTGATCGAGGCGGCCCTGCTCGAGATGGAGTTGGATCCGTGGGCGCTCAGGCGAGCCAGAACGGATACCCCGCTGGGTCGTGACGAGCGCCTCGAACTGACACTGGCGGAGTTGGCCCGCATTCGGGCCAACAGGATGGCCGCAACGTGAAACCCTCGATCTCCCTTCGGGCAGGAGTGGCAGGAACGACACTTGTCGCCGTGACGGTGCTGGCCATCTGGCTCATGCCCGTGGCCGCCGCCCAAGCCCCCTCTCCCGCCCCCCAACCACGCTTGGATCCTCAAGGGCTGACCTTGCTCATCACCCCTGATCCCTTGGCCATGAATGCCACATTGGCCCGGGTGCTTGCTCAGGATGGACGGTTCCACCTGGCGGGTACAGGCAATCTCCGCATGACACTCAAAGGTCCGGACATGCAGCTGGACCCCACCTTGACCGTAGCGGCCCGAGACCAGTTACGCTCCCGGACACCGGTTCGTTACCTCCTCGTAGGACGAAGCCAAGCCGCCGCGGAGGGTGGTCCGGGACTTGCGGCCCGGGTGGTGGATCTGGCTCTGGGTGAGGTAGGACCGCTTTTCGAGGCGACCGGCAGCACACCCGCTGAGGTCGCCCAACGCACACGACGCTACCTCCGGACCAGCCATCCCTTGACGGGGCGGGTACGGGATCTGCGAGACGGCCAACTATACATCGATCTCGGCACCCGGTCCGGCCTGACGCGTGGAAGCGGGGTGGTCATACGGCGAATCGTGGGTATCCGGCAGGATACGGTGGCCCTCGCCCGGGTCCAGCGGGCAGAAGAATGGTTCTCGCTTTGCGACATCGAAGAACGGACTACCGGCATGATGCCTCGTATAGGGGATCTCGTCCTCGAAGACGTCACCAGAACTCTCTCGCGACCCTAGGTTGGTGACCCCGCTCACTGCCCGGCAAGCGTTGAAAGGACGAAAATTCGGCAGCGTCTGTTCACCGGGAGGGCTGGGTCATGGCTGAGAGAAACCGCATCCACGACTTGCAGGACGCAGGGATTCTGGATCGCGAGAACCCCGATATCGTCGCCCTCTTCCAGCAACTGCGGAACATCCGCGAGAGCGAACGGAGTATTCGCTCCCTGCGCCGCAGCCTGACTTTGGACAACATCCCGAACTTGGATGAAGAGCCAGAAGACATCCTCGAACTCGCTGCTGCGCCTTCTGCCTCGCTTGATCGGTTGTCCGACACGGTGCTGGGGCTTCAAGAAGAGCGAGACCGTCTACGGGGCCAGGTTGACGAGCTGGTCCAGGGCGTCCACTCCCTCGAGGACACGGTCAGAAGACAAGCTGCGGAGATTGCGCGCCTGCGCTCGCGGGGCGCCTGAGCACTCAGACCGCGCTCACAGGCTCTCGTCGTCGAGTCCGCTTGCGGGCTTGCCCGGTCGCTCCGGTAGTCGCAACGGAGGCTGAGGGATCGGACGAGAGATAGGGGCAGCGGCGGAAGGTGTGGCCCGCTCTCCCTTTGCCGGAAGTCCAGTGGCTCGTGGGGGGCGCTTGGCACCCTCAAGGTCCGGCTGTGGGGACGTCCGACTGGGCAGGGCGACCTTGGCACGCGCCTGCTTGGGCACTTCCGGCGACACGAAGGCCGAGGGAGTGGCCTGTTTGAGTGCGTGGGTCATGAAGCGGGCCCACAAAGGGGCACAGACCTCTCCCCCCGTCGTCCCGCTTGTCATCGTGGAATTGTCATCATTTCCGACCCACACCAGCGTCACCAATTCCGGCGTATACCCGACGAACCAGGCATCCCTGTGGTCCGATGTGGTGCCAGTCTTGCCCGCTGCGGGTCTGCCGATTCTGGCGGCATAACCCGTTCCCCTGAGAATGACCCCCTGCAAGACATCGTTGAGGATCCTTATCGGACCGGGTGGCACCACCTGTACGGCCCGGGGGACCCGCCGCTGCAACACCGTTCCGGTCCGATCGGTCAGCCGGGTCCAGGCCTGCGGCGGAGCGAACTTGCCTTCGGCCGCAAAGGTCGCAAAAGCTGCCGCCAACTCGAGCGGGGTCACTTCGGAGGTCCCCAATGCCAACGATAGATTGGGCTGGATATCCGAGCGGAACCCAAGGCGACGCGCAGTCTCCACCACTTTGGAGGCGCCCACGCGCTCGATCAACTTGACGGCAATCACATTGTTCGAAATTTCGAGCGCACGCCGCAAGGGAAGGGCACCATATCGCTCTCCCCCATAGTTGAGGGGGGTCCAAGGCTTGCCGTCTCCGCCGGTCCATGTCCGGGGCTCGTCACTGAAGACCAGAGTCGGGGCGATGCCCTGCGCGAAGGCTGTGAGGTACAGCACCGGTTTGAATGAGCTTCCGGGCTGACGGTGGGCTTGGACGGCCCGATTGAACTGGGACCGACTCCAGTCGGCTCCGCCGACCATGGCCCGGATCGCCCCCGTCTGCGGTTCCAGTGCGATCAAGGTCGCCTGACTGAAGCGGTTCGACTTGCCGTCACGCTTCAGGACCTCGGTGACAAGCTCCTCGGCCTTCGCCTGCCAATTCGGGTTCAAGGTCGTCGATATTCTCAGTCCACTCTTCTGGAGATAATCAGCCCCGAATCGTTCCCGCAGATCATCCAGCAGATAGGACGTGAAGTAGGGTGCCTTCAAGGTTTCGCGTTTACGGGGGGGCTGCGGCAGGATGGGCAGGGTCTGGGCCTGGGCCGCCATGGCCTGTGACTGGGTGATGAAACCGGCCGCCACCATCTTGCGCAGGACATTCCGTTGATGCTGCAAAGCACGCTTGTAACGCCGGTAAGGACTGGCCCGCTCGGGTTCGGAGAGCAGTCCGGCGAGCAAGGCCCCCTCAGCGAGGCCCAGAGTCCTGACCCCTCGACCGAAATAGGTCTGTGAGGCCGCCTCGATGCCGTAGGCATTATGGCCCCAGTACACCTGATTCAAATAGAGCTCGAGGATTTGGTCCTTCGAGTAACGGCGCTCGATCCGGATGGCGAGCCAGGCGTCGGCAAGCTTGCGCGCAAGGGTCCGGGAGGGAGACAGAAAGAGATTCTTGGCGAGCTGCTGGGTCAGCGTACTGGCCCCTTCTTCTGCCTTGCGTCCAGCTATGTCCTTGATGAGCGCACGCAAAATGCCACGCGCATCGACTCCCGGATGCCTGTAGAACCGCACGTCTTCCGCCGCGATGACCGCCTGGCGCACGAGCGGCGGCACCTCGCCCAAGGGCACGACGGTCCGGTTTTCTTCGCCATGAACCTTGGCCAAGACGCCCCCGTAGGCATCGAGAACGACGGTCGTCTCGAACGGGACGTAACGCTGAAGATCTTCAACGGCAGGCAGGGAGCGAAAGGCTCTGGCCACGCCCCAGGCAGCCCCGCAAGCTCCGCTGACAGAGACCACCACGACGAAACCTGCAATCTTCCACGCCCGCCCGAGGGGCTTGCGGGGCTTGCGCACGGACGTCTTGCGGCGCGCCGGTCGGGGTTCGCGATCCCGCTCGGCCCCGTCGACAGACCGGGCACCGGGCACTTCAGTCCTCCAGGGCCAGACGGAGGAGCACGTCGAGGCGCTCCGACGCCGCCCCCGCCACATCCACCACATCCTGATGACTCGTCCCAGCCAGGTCCTCCGGACGAACCGCGATGTTCGTGATACACGACAGGCCCAGGACCGGCACCCCCCTGACCGCAGCCGCCACCGCTTCAAGCACGGTCGACATGCCCACGGCGTGCCCACCAATCGCCTGAAGGAAACGAATCTCGGCCTCGGTTTCGTAACTAGGCCCAAGTAGGCCGACGTAGACCCCTTCACGCACCACGATGCCCGACCGCAACGCGGCAGCCAACAAACGCACACGCAACCCAGGGTCATAGACCTGCCGATGCCTGGGGACCTCACCTGGAGCACACGCAGCGAGCCCGGTGAGGTTGATATGGTCCGAAATCAGCATCAAGTCCCCAGGACTCCACGTGCCAACCAAGCCACCGGCAGCATTGGTCAGCACGAGCCCTCTGGCCTTCAGTCCAGCGGCCAGGCGGGCAATTCGGGTGGCCTCCGCGACGCCATGTCCTTCATAGACGTGATGCCTGCCTCTGGCCACCAACATCCGGGTGCCACTCCCAGGGATGCGGCCGATCGTCAGGACGCCGGCATGACCGGCCACTGTCGCGTCGGACCAACCCTCGATCTCGCCATACGTTACGTGGACGGCATCCTCAAGATCCTCGAGCAGCTTCAGGCCGCTGCCCAGCACGACGACGTGATCTATGCCGCCAAGCGCCGCGATGGGCCGGGCCAAGGCATCGGGAAGAGTGGACGAGGGGTTCACGAGGGACCTCCTGCTCGGGAAGGGGGCGACGGGGCAGCCGCGAGAAGACGGCGCTCGAGATAGCGTACGGCACGACGCACGGGATGACGGGGTGGACCGGACAAGGGGCTGACCAAGACGGTATGCAGGCCAAGCCATCTTCCACCCAGCACATCGGTGAAAATCTGATCACCCAACACGGCGACCTCGCGAGGCGAAAGGCCAAGTAGCCTGACGCCGCGGCGCAGACCTGCGGGAAGGGGCTTCAGCGCAAGATGCACGTAGGGCACGTCCAGAAGCTGGGCGATTCCTGCCACCCTCTCCAGACGGCTGTTGTTCGAGACGATCGCCACGGCACCTTTCTCCTGAAAAGCCCGCACCCAGGCAGCCGCCGCAGGGTCAAGGCCCTGACCATCGGCAGGCACCAGGGTGTCGTCGAGATCGAGAAGAATTCCCCTGACGCCGCGCGCCTCGAGCCACGCCGCCGAGACCTCGGCCAACGCGTCGGCAAAGCCATCAGGGACGAACAGGGACAATCACGGCCTTCCATGCCCTCACAAGGGCGCCAATCGCAGGATAACCCGCCCGCCCCGGGCCTTCAAGAAGCCTCGGCTAGCGCATCGGGCAGTGCTGCCAGGAGACAATCGACCTCTCCGGGCGTACCGACGGAAATCCGCACACAGTCGGGAAGACCGAACGCCCCCAGAGGACGAATGATGAGTCCCATCCGCAACAGAGCATCCGTCAGCCTCTGTGCCCGTCCGGCACTACCCATGGGCACCATCGCGAAATTGCCATGGCTGGGCACAGGGTCGAGTCCGAAATCCCTGAAAGCCAGCATCATCCGTTCGAGGCCCAGACGATTCTGGACCACGGTCCGGTCAAGATGCTCGGTGTCCTCGAGCGCCGCGAGCGCAGCCGCCGTGGCGACCGTGCCCGGCTCGAAAGGCAACTTGACCTTCAAAAGCGGCTCGATAAGGCTTTCGGCGGCCAGACCATAACCCACACGCAAACCAGCAAGGCCGTGGGCCTTGGAAAATGTCCTGAGCGTGATGACATTGTCATAGCGATAGAGCTGACTGTCGGGATAGGTGTCCGAAGGGGGCACGAACTCGTGATAGGCCTCGTCCTGGATGATCAGCACGTGCGCAGGAACCCGTTGGTAGAACCTCTCGAACTCGGCGCGGGTGAAAAGCGTGCCGGTAGGATTGTTGGGGTTGGCGAGATAAATCAGCTTGGTTCTCGAGGAAATCGCGTCGGCAAGCGCCTCGAGGTCATATCCCCAATCCTTGAGGGGTGCCGTCCTTATACGCACGCCCTGTGCCCGGGCGAGGACCATGAACCCGATGAACGTGCCTTCACTGGTCAGGACCTCGTCGTCGCCGTGCAAGAAGGTCCGAACGACACTCGCCATGATGCCTTCCGAGCCTGCCCCCACGATGGTATTCCCAAAGGCCACGCCATAACGGCGCGCCAAGGCCTCGCGCAGTTCACGCGAGGCCACGTCGGGATAGAGATGGACATTCGCCAGTGCCGAACGTGCCGCTTCGAGGGCTCTGGGCGAGGGACCCCATGGATTTTCGTTACTGGCGAGCTTGACCACGTCGTCGAGGCCGAGCTCTCGCTGGACCTCCGCGATCGGCCGACCCGGCTGATAGGGCACCAAGGCGGCGATGTGCGCAGGCACAAGTGAGCGGGTCATCGACATCGAGAGACCTCGTCGGCAAGCGGGACCAGGGAAATGGGTCAGAAAGAGGCGGCCCCTGGTTCCATGGTGCCAGAAGCCTTCGCCTTGCGGAGACTCCAGGCGACATTCAGAGGAAATCATGGCCGGCGGGAACGCACCCACGGGGCATTCGTCCTGTCACGACGCGAGGAACCTGCGCCAGCCTGCATCCCGAACGACTCATGGACCGCAGGCTCCTTTCTCGACTCCCCGATTGTCCTTGGCGCGCCCACCCCATCGGCGGCCTCCGAACGGCACGACGGCCAGAAATCCCGTTCGTGCACGTCTCCCCTCTGACACTCTTGGGCTCGGCGGCGACGTGCCATGTCGACTTGCCTTCGGGACCGGATGTGCCCGGCTCGAGCGAGCAAGGTTCCAGGTGCGGCTCCGGTCATCCGGAGCCGCGCCATGCTGGGGTGTATACTGGGGCGTTCCCCCCTGTCAGGGGCTCTGGCCCCACGCGAGGTCCACCATCTTGCTTCCCATCCGCAGGCCCGGCCATCGACTGCTCGCCTTGGCGTTCCTTGCAGTTGGATTCCTACCGGCACAACAGGCCCTCGCGGCCAGAAAGCCTGCCGTGACCACCAAGGCCCCGGCCAAGCGCGCGGATGGTCTCGAGATCAAGGACCTGGTCGTGGGCAAGGGCAGGGAAGCACGTCCCGGGATGCGGGTCTCGGTGCACTACACGGGTCGGCTTACAAACGGTGCGAAGTTCGACTCGTCCCTCGATCGGCGGCAACCTTTCGAGTTCGTCCTTGGCGTGGGCGAAGTGATCAAGGGCTGGGATGAAGGCGTGAAGGGCATGAAAGTCGGAGGCAAGCGCAAGCTGACCATCCCCCACACCATGGCCTACGGTGAAAGTGGCACGGGTCCGATCCCCCCCCGCGCCACCCTCGTGTTCGACGTCGAGCTGCTCGACGTCAGATAGCCCTGAATTTTCCCTTCCTGAATTGGAGAGACCTTCCTTGGACAAGAAGAAAACCCCTGCCGCCAAAAAAACCGCCAAGGCCTCCGCAACGGAGCTCATGGCCACCGTACCTGCGGCGGCGGATGATGCGCACGCCACACCTGGATCCGGAGACCACAAGCCTGCCCGGAAGGCGACCCGGGGGAAGACATCGACCGTGACCGAAAGCCCTGCGGAAGCAGTACAAGACACTCACGCCCGGGTCACGACCCGCAAGGCTCGCTCGACCAAGAACCTCACGGCAGCGGACGAACAGCAGGCCATCCTGGCCGAAGGCGACGGTCCCAAGCGCATCTTGTGCATTGCGTGTGTCGTTTCGGGGCGCCCCTTCATGAAAGAGGCCGCCAAGGCCGGCCATAAGGTCATCGTCCTCACGGGCGAAAAGCGTCTGAAGGACGAGTGGCCTCGCGACATTCTTGAAGAGGTGATTGCGGTTCCGGACATCTTCGACGAAAAGGTGGTTCGCAATGTCATCGCCTACATCTCGCAGCGTCGGAAGATTGACCGCATCGTTCCTATGGGTGACTTCGACGTTGAGATCGCGTGCATGCTGCGCGAGCACATGCGTGTCCCCGGCATGGGTGAGACGACGATGCGCTACTTCCGGGACAAGCTGGCCATGCGCATGAAGACACGTGAAGACGGCATTCCTGTGCCGGATTTCGTACACGTTCTCAACCACGACGAGGTGTACCAATACATGCAGCGGGTGCCGGCACCTTGGGTCATCAAGCCAAGGCAGGAAGCTGCATCGATGGGTATCGAGGTACTGCGCGACGATCAGGCCGTCTGGAAAAAGATCATGGACCTGGGCGACAAGCAGTCCCACTACCTCCTCGAGAAGTACACTCCTGGCGACGTCTATCACGTAGACTCGGTGGTCTCGGAGCGGGAGGTGGTTTTTGCCTCCGTGTCGAGGTATGGAACGCCGATGCTGGACCTCAACAAGTCCGGTGGTGTCTTCACGACTCGGACGATTGACCGCGAATCGGCCGACCACGAAGCACTCGTCGAACTCAACAAGAAGGTGGTCGCCAGCCTGGGCCTGGTGCGTGGGGTGACCCATATCGAGTACATCAAGGGCCGCGAGGACGGCAATTTCTACTTCCTTGAGGCCGGGGCACGTGTGGGTGCGGCCAAGATTCCCGACGTGGCCTGGTATGCCACCGATGTATGTCTTTGGTTTGAGTGGGCCAAGATCGAAACTCAGTCCACTTATGTCCTACCTAAGGTCAGCAATGGCTACGCAGGGGCTGTCGTGTGTCTTGCCCGGCAGGAAACCCCTGACATGAGCCCCTACAATGACCCGGAAGTGGTCTGGGTGCAGAAGAAGAAGCACCACGCGGGAGTCATTGTCCGCTCCGAGGATCCCCGGCGGGTCGAAGAGTTGGTCAACCGCTATGCCGCACGGTTTGCCGAAGACTTCATGGCCCATGTGCCCTTGAAAGCCTGATCCACCCGGCTTAGGGGTGAAAGAGGGGCATCCCGCAAGCGGGACGCCCCTTCTTTTGCGTGGGGGCGGGAAAACCCACCCCCCAAGTCTCAGGGACTTCCGTTACCCTTGCACGCCCGGTTCCGCCTCGATAAGTTCCTCACGCTTGTAGGCCGCGGCCTTGCGGCCTGCCTCATAGGCCTCTTCGAGCGCTCCCTGAATGGTCGATAGCTTGGCATCCAGAGAGACCCGGACCTGATCCAGAACTTCTTCGGTATTGCCGCGAACCTTGTCAAGTACTTCCTGGGTCCGGGTCCGCAGGTCTCCCATCTGCTCGGCGACCTGCTCGCGCGTCCGGTTGCCCGACTGCGGCGCCATCACGACACCGGCGAGAAATCCGCCCACCGCACCAAGCAGAAAGCCTGCCAGCAAATCCCCGGAGCCGTTCCTACCAGCCATTGCACACCTCCTCGAAGCGTTCCGACGACTCCATCCTAGCTCCCGGCAGACGGCCCCACAAGGCGCGGGCCACCTCAAGGTCAGTTGCGCGAGAAGCGCATGCCCCGATGGAAGAAGTACCCGTTGTTTTCCAGCGCCGCGGCGAAGTCCCGCAAGCGGGAAAGCTCCTCAAGCATCCTGCGCCGAACCATCTCCGCGCGCTCAGGGACGCCAGGGCACTCGAGCATGCGTTGCTTGTCAGCGTGATCGACGTGCAGCGCCCAAGCGGCCACCCACGTCGCCTGTGCCGGGTCTTCCGGCAGAACCTCCGGCAGCGGCACGGCAGCGAAGCGCCCCAGGAGTCCTGCATACTCCCGGTAGGTGGCGTGAAGTGACTCCAACCACGCCGAAGCTACCTGCGGTTCGGGATCAGGGGCAGGCACCACCAGAGCCTGTGGATAAGGTGCACCCTCGACCTGACGAAGCACACGAACGCGAAACTGCCCGAGCGTAAGAATGTTGTAGCGTCCGTCATCTAGCCTGACGCTATCCTCTATGCTGGCCACCGTCGCCCAATCGTGAGCCCCGTCCTCTCGATCCGGGTCCTCACGGGTCAGCGCCACCACGAAACCCTGGCCCTTTTCCAGACAATTCTCAACCATCCTTCGGTAGCGCGGTTCGAAAATATGCAGGGGCAATGGGACACCCGGAAAGAGCACAAGATTGAGAGGAAACAGAGGCAGCACCACAGGCACGGGAACGGTCATGGCTCAGAAAGCCGCACCAAACCGACCACCTACCGATACATCGGCCAATCCGCCCGACGCCGTACGGCCAGGGGCGACGAACCCCGCAGGCAGCACGAGGGAGAAGAGGGTAAGCTCGACCGGTCCCAGCCTCAGTCCGAGCTCGCCACGCCCATACACCCCGACGGCGGTTCGCAACCCTGAAGCGGCTTGATCCGCCACGGTCCCGTCTGCCGACAAAGCACCGGCTTGGACAATGGCCCCCGACTGGCCAGCTTCACCCCCCAACGACGTCGGCAAGGCGGCATCGAAGGCCGGATTGGCCACGAGCGTCTGGCTGCCGGCCAAGGCAGCCGGCCCGAGCTCGGTTCGCAACATCAGCCCCGTGCCTGGCCCTAGACCGAAATGCATCATCATGCCCCCCAGCAGACCACCGCCCGCACCAAAGTCCGATCCCGTGGACAGATTGGAACGGTCGGCGGACCCTCCTCCCACCACCTTTCCGCCCCAGCCCAAGCGGCCCATAAGGAGCGGGCCCCCATAGAACTGCAACTGCCCGTTGCCCCCCAAATTTGATCCCGTGGAGCCGAGCCGCAAGCCACCGAGTGCGAAGGCTCCGTTGTCCGCGAGCATCGGAGCAGCATTGACGAACCAGTCGGTGAAAGACACGGCTGGTGCGCGCGAGCCCCAGGTCGCTCCCTTGCCATAACGCGTCTGACTCACTTCGAGCAGCACACCCAGACCACCCGTATCCAAACGGGGTCCCGCCGTGGGATCCGCCACGGCACCCACCCCCATTGACACGCCATTTCCGGCCAGACGGAAATAGGTGGGAACCAAGGCCCCCAGAGAGACGGCCCACGGTGTTTCGCGCCGCCAACGTGGTCCAGGATCTCTGACCAATTGTTCCGGCAGCCGCGAGCGTACCTTGCCCGAAAGTTGCTCACGCAAGGCATCGAACGCCTTGGCCGCCGCACTGGCAAACTCATAGCGGGTCACCTCACGATCCCCACGGAACAGGCCATCGGAATAGCCGGTCAGGATCTGGTACTTGACCACGGTCGCGAGGACGGCATCGTATCCCTTGTCCAAGGGAGACAGGTCCGAGAAGGGATTGGTCGGTTCGACCACGGTTGACCGCGGAAGCAAGGCCTGCTTTTGCAGGAGGTCGACCATCTTGGCCAATACGGCGGCAAGCTCGGTCCGGACCACGGGCCGACGAGGCTGGAACCGCGACACCTCGACCTCGGGGACGTAGTCGAAAAGGTTGTACTGGTTGGCCAAAGCTTCGACCTGCTTCCTTAAGGAAGCCTCATCGATGTCCCCGAAGTTGAAGACGAACGCGACGGCACTGTCCGACAGCTTCCTGCCGGACTTGGCCTCAATCTCGCGAATGAACGCCCCGACGGTTCGAGCGAGGTCGAGACGGGTCAAGGGCAGTTCGCCGCGAAACCTTCCCCCCTCTGCGGGCATAAGACGCGACCTCACGGCCACGTCGCGCACGGCTTCGGCAGCCCAATGATCCGGGGGAACATCGGAGAACCCGGGCTGGGCTCGAGGTGCAGCCGACGCGGGCAGGACCGGCGACAGAGCAGGCACGGCAGCCAGCAGCACGCCCGATGCGAGTAGACGACGTATGGCGCGATTCATGGCATGCTGCTCGTACCCCTCGGTCACCCGGGACAAACACAGGTTATCGCCTGTGGGCGAAAGGGTACGCAAGGGCGAGGCCTCTGCTTGGTCGGGGCCATCGGATCTTCCTTTGAGGAGCCTTGACGGATGCGTCGAGCCTGTGTGGGTCTCTCGTTGCTGCTGACGGCCTGTGCCTCGGGGGATGGTTTACGTTTGCTCCCGGCGGCTGCGGCAGAAGCGCCGGTGCGTTGGACCCAGCTCAAGCTTGAGGCGGGTGAGTCGGCAGGGACCTTCAGACTCAAGGCCCTCAAGGACGGCCAGGAAGTCGCGGTGGCGTCCCCTGCCCCAGACAGTGAGCCTTCGGAGTTCAGACTGGCGGACCTGGTCCCAGCCGCAGCACCTGACCTTGTGACGGACCTGGTCGAAGCCGTGGCGGGCGAAGAACCCGCATCGCGCTCCCAGAGCCCCTTTCTGCCGGGCGGAACCTACGCGTGGCGTTACGAGGTCGACTACGAACACAAGGGGCAGAGCCCCGCTACGGTCGTTCTCGAATTGAGTACGGAAACCACGCCTTCCGCTACCGATGATATCATCGCCACCTCCCCTTGGACGGCCGTCGCCTCCAAGTCCTTTGCCTTGACCCTGAAGCCGTGCTCAGGTACGCCCGAATCCAGTTGCAGCATCGGCGGCGTTTTCTGGTTCTCGCTCGCAGACGATGTGAACGAGGCACCGCCGACGAGCGCACGGCTCAATCTGCGTCTGCGAACCGCAGCCGGCAAAGTGATGCAAGGTAGCCCCACCAAGGCGTTTCCCGTGAGGTCTGCCGAGGAAGCCGCCCTCACTCCGGCATCAGAGGCACCCGAGCCCACGCCGACCCCAACTCCAGAGAGCTAGGATCTCTGCGGGCTGGAAGAAGCCGTTCGGGAGGCCGCCGGCGCGTTGCGAAGCGTCACGGTGCGTCCTAGCGGAAAAGCGAGTTGGTCCGCAGCAGGGCCGCCACGACGGGCAGGGCGACCATGGCACCTGCCAGCAGGAAGTTACCCACGCCCCAGAGCACGGCCGTCTGGGTATCGTCGTCCACCTGCAAGGGAGGGCCGATTTCAGCCTCGACAATCTTGCCATCGATGTCAGGATCCCTGAAGACCAGAACATATCGACCCGCTGGAATGTAGAACCCCATGGTCATCTGCACGGTCTCTCCGGGCTTGGCCCGCACCCTCGTGGTCGCACGCGAGTAGGGGTGTGGACGATGTACTCCGCCATTGACCCCTTCGAGCGTGAACTCTGCAGCTTCGAACTTGCGTCCCTCGCCCGCGTCAAGATCGTTCAGGTTGGTGATCCGGACCGTGACCAATACGAGATGCTTGGTCGTTGCATCTCTTGCTGACGACAGGGTCCCCTTGCTGGGAAGAAAGGAGGCATCGGAACTGGGATCGGCCTCGGTGAAGTCCACCATCTCGAAGGCATAGGGTACGAACACCGCGCCCTGAGACTCCTCGGCGCTAGCCGGGGCAACGTTGCCCAAAAACATGGCCAAGACGAGCACGAGACCCGTCAGGCGGTTCGACCATCGGTTCACGGGCAGGCATCCTCCTGAAGGACTGTACCCGTGTCGGCGTTGCCTCATAGCAGCAGCAAGGCCCACCACCAGGGTGAGATGCCTCCCCCGTGGGTCACGACCGTCTCCTCCACCAGACCCTCGTCAGCCGCCGCAGCAGCCACCCTGTCCAACGCCCCGTGGGGCAGGTCGTCGGGATGGTGGGCTTCCTCCACCACATTGAAAATCCGGCCATACCAGGAAGGCCGAAGGAGCACCAGCGGGAAATCCGGCTCCTGCTCGAACTCGCCATCATGCAAACCCAGCAGGAACCTCGCGCGGAAGGGCTCGACGCCCGCCCGTTCCCACATGGGCACCCGAAGATCTACCCCGTGACCCGTGTGGAAGCGGAGAGTTCCCCCGCCGAGACCCTCGACATCACCGAAGACGTCAAAGCGTTCCACCAGATCGGCGGCTTCACGGGCAAGCCCTTCCGCCATGCGCCGGCCGGTTTCAGTCAGGACAAATCGATGTTTGGCGGCTTCCAAGCGGAGCAGGTCGCGCCGTTCGGCTTCCAGCAACAAAGACCGCATCGCTTCGGTCCGATCGGCCGGAAGGGCGAGGCCCTCATCGCGACAGGCCCACACCAGCCCCATCAAGCCATAGGCCTGCATGTGGCGGGCCCGCCGCGAGGCCTCGTCATCGGATCGCAACGTCAGAACGACTGGGCCCTGGGCCTCATCGAACAGGCCCTTCACCAGCGCATCGGGATCAAGGGGCTCTTCCCCCGCCAGGATCTCAATGCCCTCTCGAATCTCGAGCTCGCTCCCCTCGCGGCTGAACACGCGTTCGTGCAATGTACGGAGCACCACGGAACGATCAGCATCGAGGCCGAACCGCCGCGTCGCCTCCTCCGGTTCGCCCAGGACGCCGAAAACCAGGTCGGCCGCCGTGCCCTGCAGTTCGGCCGGAGACAACACCAAGGTGAGCCTCAAGCCCTCGGCTGGTTCGGTCCAGACAAGCGTTGGCAAGCGTGACAAAGTGTCTCCCCCTTTTCAAGGACTATCGACGGCGACCACCCCAGCTCCGCCGAGCCCCGCCACCCGAGTATCCCGAGGACCGACGCCCACCCCACGAAGATCCGGTTCCGCCGGAGCCTCCGAACCAGCTACGCCGGCTGCTTGCCGAACCGGACCTCTTCGTGGACGTCCCGGAGCCCCAGGACCCGAAGCCGCGTCGGCTGGTGACCGGCTCCTTCTTTCCGAACCAGCGGGAGACGAAACCCTTGTTGCGGGCGGTCTGCTGGCGCCACGAAGGGGACGAACGGAACGTGTCCCGATGGTTGCGCAGAACGGTGGTTCGCCGCCAAGGCGTGTTGTAGCCGAACCCGCCATTGAAGATCTGATTCAGGACCATGAACTGCACGAATGGGTTGTCAAGCAGACTTCCCGAGTGATACTGCGGGGGCGGATAGCCCTGAAAAAAGGGCTGTCCCTGAGCTCCGGTCACCTGGTAGGGAAAGCCCTTCGCCCCCTCCGCAGCCCCTGTCTGCTCCAAGGCAAAAAGCTTCCGATCGCCGCGCTCGTCGAATCCAGGTTGGCTGTCCTCGTCAAGGTAGCCGGTGACCTTCACCATGCCGTCCTTGCGCCGGGCATCGATGGCCACGACCCCTTCCCCCTCATGGATCTCGTTCACGCGCTTCTCGAACGCCTGCATCCAACCATCGAAATCCTTCCCCTGCGTCTTGAAGAAGGCTTCGTGGACGGCGTCAAGGTTAATGGCGTCCTTGTCCCCGGACACCTGTGCAGACACGTATCGATCACCTTCATCGGACGTGCGGCTTTCGCCCCCGCAGCCCGCAAGCAGGGCAGCAGCCATCACGACCGCCACGGCTCGCCGGTTCATATTCGCCTCCTCCGTCACACGGGCCAGAAACTGGTCACCACCATGGTGGCCGTCAGCAAGGACACCAGAATCACCATCCCCCAAACCACCGCATTGTAGACCACGCCGTTGACATGAGGCCCCATGAGGCGACGGTCGTTCACCAGTCCCAGCATGTAGACGAGGATGACGGGCAAAAGGATTCCATTGATGTCCTGGGCAACGAGCATCACGGCCAGAAGGGGAAGGCCGGGCCACATCGCGACGCATGCCCCGACCCCGATGAGCAAGGTGTAGAGGCCGAGAAAGACCGGGGCACGACGAAAGTCCTTGCCCAGTCCGGCCTCGAAGCCGAAGGCCTCGCAGACGGCATAGGCCGTGGCCAACGGCACGACAGAGGCCGCAAGCAACGAGGCCCCGAGCAAGCCAGCCCCGAAGAGCCAACCGGCGTGGGGGCCCGCCACGGGCACCAACGCAGAGGCCGCCGCAGCGGCATCCTCGAGGGGATGCGGCAGCATCTCGGGATAGAACAGGGCGGAAGCCGTCGCCACGATGATGAAGAACGAGACCAAATCTGCAGTGAAGGCCCCGAAAAAAGCATCAAAGCGCGCAAATCCGTACTGCCGGATGGTCACACCCTTGTCGACGACGGTCGCCTGCAGGAAGAATTGCATCCACGGAGTGATGGTGGTGCCGATGGTGGCGATCAGCACAAGCAAGTAGCCCTGAAGGTGGTCACGGAAAGCGAGGCCGGGGGGAGTGGCGGGAACCCGGGGTACCACGAGGCTTCGCAGAACCTCCGTCCAATCCGGACGCGCCAGGAAGGCGGCCGCGACATAGGTCAGGAACACCAACGCCAGTGCCATGAAGGTACGTTCGACCCGGGCAAAGCTCCCTCGCGCGACCAACCACCACAGGCCGACGCCCGCCAGCGGCACCGCCACCCATCGTGGGACGCCGAAGAGTTCTGCGGCGGCCGCCACGCCGGCAAAATCGGCCAGCGTCGTGGCCACATTCGCCACGAGGAGGCAGCCCATGGCGAAGACTGTCGCCCGCAAGCCGAAGCGTTCGCGGATGAGTGAGGACAGGCCCTTGCCCGTCACCGCCCCCATCCGCGTAGCCATTTCCTGAATCATGGCCAACGCCACGGTGATGAGCAGCAAGGCCCACAGGAGACCGTAACCATATCGTGCGCCCGCCGTGGCATAGGTCGCGATGCCACCCGCGTCATTGCCCGCGCTCGAGGCAAGGATACCTGGCCCCAGGGTCCCCAGCAGCAACAGCCATCGTCGCTTGTTGAAACGAATGGTGACGAGAGCGTCTGCTTCGGCCTCGGAAGCGTGCAGCTTACCGGTGCCCGGCATCAGTCCTCCTCCGGTTCGTGGACGAGTGCCAAGGCATCCAGAATGCCGACCACGCCGAGCAAGCGTCCGTCTTCGCGAGTCACCGGCACGGCCAGCAGATTGTAGTGAAAGAGTTTCTCAAGGGCCGCGCGTGCAGGCTCCAAGACACCCACCGTGACGAGGTGATCCGGGAAAAGGCCAGTCACGGGTGCGTCGGCCGTGGCAAGGACCAGGTGCCGGAACGACAGGACACCGGTCAGGATGCCCGCTTCGTCGACCGCATAGAGATAACTGCACAACTCGTCGTCGGCACCCTCGCGACGAACCCAATCCAAGGCCCGCCCTACCGTCCAGCTTGCAGGTATCTCCAAGTAGCTGGTCGTCATCAAGGCTCCTACGGTGCCTTCCTGATAAGCCAGAAGATTCCGGACGTCACTCGCATCTTCCGCATCCATGCGACCGATGAGATCCCGTGCGCGGTCTTCACTCAATTCGGAGAGCAGGTCGGCGGCCTCATCGGGCTCCATCTCTTCAAGGACATCCGCCGCTCGATCCTCGTCAAGATTGTCCAGGATGGCGCTTTGCAACTCCGGACTCGCCTCCTCCATGATGTCTGCCAGCTGAGCATCATCCAGCCGCTCGAGCACGTGACTGCGTTGTTCGTGGCCCAGCTCGGCCACGATGTCCGCGAGGTCGGCCGGGTGCAGGCGCGCGAGCCGGTCGCTGGAGACCCGAAGCCGCACGGTGGAGGTCTGCTTGTCCACCGGTTCCACCGTGTCCCAACGGATCAGGCCTTCCGGTGGCTGCCAGCGAAGGGTCCTGCTGACCCACGCCAAGGCAGGCGCCCATCCAAGTCTTCTGGCAAGTCCCCACGGCCCGATATCGACGCCCACCACACGCAGGCGCGTGCCTTGCCACGCGAGCTGGAGGTCATTGACCCGTACGACGTGGGCCCCGTCGATATCAACGACCTGACTGTCCATGACGTCCAAGGCAAGAAGTCGGTCCACTCCAGCCACCTCGGGCCACGGTCCCGTACCCCGCAGCACAAAGGTGTCGAGCGTACACCGATCGACATCGGACCATGGCACCACGACCCGTCGTCTGCCACGACTGACCACGAGTCCGGTCAAAACCGGAAAATCCCCATCCTCCGTGAAGGTCACATCTCTCAAGACCCCCAGACGCGCACCGGCGACCCCCCTCACGGGGCGATTAAGGTACTGCGACAGGAAGATCATGGCCCAGGGGACATCCCTCAGGGCTGGGTCGCGCGTACCGTCCTGAGCGCGGACGCCGCCTGGACCAGCCCGTGCCCATGATAACTGTCGAAGCCCGGTGCACCGAGGTCGCGCGCCGTGGCCTGCAAGACCTTGTTCACCTGGGAAGGTGCCAACTCCGGTGCCACCGAGCGCACCAAAGCGACGATGCCCGCTACGACAGGGGCCGACTGGCTCGTTCCGGACAATGCGGCCGCAAAAGTGTCGACGCGATTTTCGGGAGGAAAAGCCGCCGGATTTTCGCGGGCAAAGCGGACGAGCGACGTCTCATAGGTCGGAAACGTGGACCAGATACCGAACCCCGGAGCCGAAAGCGACTGCCAGCGACCGAAGCACGACCACGGGGTCCTGCGATCGAGCGGATCCGTTGCGCCCACAGCCACCACCCCCGGCAAGCTGGCCGGGAATATGCGCGGATTGCCCCGGTCGCCGGCGTTGCCCATCGCAGCGACCACCACCACGCCTCGGTCAAGGGCCCCGCGGATGGCATCCTCGATCAGACGTGAGCGGACCGGAGACCCTAGACTCAGGTTGATGACCTGCGCCCCCCGACCGACGGCCCACTGGATGCCAGTCGCCACCGATTCGGCGGTCCCGCCGCGATCACCGAGCGCCCGGACCGGAAGGATGCGTGCCTCGGGAGCGACGCCAAGCAACGTCATGTCGGACGTCTGCGCAGCGATGATACCCGCCACGTGGGTGCCGTGGCCGTTGTCATCGCGGGCATCATTGTCCCGATCGAGCGAATCGTAACCCGGCAGGACGCGGCCCAGGAACGCGGGATGGGCCGCGTCGATGCCGGTGTCGACCACCGCGACGAGGACGCCCCTTCCCTTGGTCGTACTCCAGGCTTCCCGCGTCTGGATCCGCAAAAAGTGCCAGAGGTTCGGCTCCTCGTTACGAACGGAAAATCCCGGAAGGGAAATCGAACGTGCTGGCAGCGGATCAGGCAAGTCGAACCGCACGTTGGGCTCGGCCCACAAGACCCCAGCGTGTCGTCCAAGGCTGTCCACGGCCGATTGCACGCCCATGCCGCCAGGAAGAGCCGCAACGACGGCGCCCAGACCCTCCATCCGGCGCCGCACGACCCAGCCCGCAGGCAACGAAGCGCCTTCGGCAAGCCGCACCACGACCTCCCCTTCGACAGCCTGTGCGGAACTGGTGCGAGAGCCGGCGGCGGCAGGAAGGGTGCCGGGCAGACGACCGCAGGCAAAGAGCGCCAGCAACGTGGCGATGCCTGTGAAATGCCTATACATGCCGCGCCTCGACAAACCTGTGATAACGCCTTACTCATCTATACTTAACACAAGTCCCGCGTTCCTGCCTCCATTCTCACGGAAACCACCCGCTGATGTTGACCGCTCAACCTGACACCTGGCCCCAGGAACCTTCGATTCGCGTCCTGCTCTTGCCCAAGGACACCAACGAGCACGGGACGATCTTCGGGGGGGTGATCCTATCCCACTTGGACCTCGCCGCGGCCGTCGAGGCAGGTCGCCACACGGATCATCGCTTCGTGACGGTCGCCCTGCGAGAGGTCAAGTTCGAACAACCGGTCCACGTGGGAGACACCGTCAGTTTCTATACTCGGCTCGAGCATCGAGGCCGGACAAGCCTGACGATAGGTATCAGGGTCGAAGCACGACGCAGGGGCCGTGATGCGGATCCCGTCGTGGTCACCACGGCGGAGGCCATTTTCGTGACCATCGGGCCGGATGGGCGGCCCGTCCCGTGGGACAGCCCGGTCTCGACCGATTGAGCGTCAGCTGGCGGAGCCTGAAGCCGGCTTGCCCTCGGCCCAACCTTCCAGTCCATCGAGCAAGGCGCGTTGATAGCCCTCGAGGGTCCCGATACCCAGACCGAAAACCACCCCGAAGGAACGATCGAGGAAGGTCTTGGGCTCCAGCCGAGTTGCGAAGCGAACCTTCACGGACGCCGTGCCGACAGGTTCCAGATCGAAGCGCATCAACATGGGAGCAGAGGGCGCTCCTACCTTGGGCCGATTTCGGAAGGCATAGACACGCTCGGGCTCCCATGCCGCAACCTCCTGCTCCCAGGTCTGGCCCTGTGCGCCAATCGCATACCGGATGACCTCCGGGCTGCCGGTGGCCGGCGAGACGGAACGGGTGCCGACAGCAGGCATCATCGGGTCCCCTTTGGCGGCCCAGAGGTCCCATGAGGTGATGGCCAGCCAGACCTTGGACGGGGGAGCCTCGATGACCCGCTCCGAGGAGCGTGTGACGACCTTGGGACCCAGGAGTCCTGCGAGCGCGAGGCCGACGAAGGGAACCGCCATAAGGGCCGCGGCCAGGATGCCGAAACGAGAAAGCGCATTCATGGGGTCCAAGTGTACCCTTTGCGTGCCAACTGCCGCAGCAGGGCCACCCGATCGACCTTGGTCCGGTGTCTTGGATCCCTTGGGATCCGACGAACCGCCACCACGGCAAGGTCGGAGAGTCCAAGCTCCGCCAAGCCCTCGCGCAAGACCGGTTCCACCCCGCCTTCGACGGCCAGGATAGGCCGACCCTGCAGCGCAACGAGCGCAGCCCCCCTCGACCAGCCCCGGCACGTGACGAGAGATTCGAGGGCCAGCGCGTGCCGCACGCTGCCCTGGGGGAGCACCGGGTCTCCGGTCCGCCCCAGCAACCACAGACATCCGTCAGGGTCCTGACGGGCCACGTCGCCCATCGCGTGCCATAAGTTCCCCGCCCCATCCCGGGACTTACCAGGGGGCAAGCCGTCGACGCCCCAATACTCGGTCACGACATGGGGTCCGGCAACAAGCACCTCGCCGTCTTCGCGCAAGCGGATCTCGACCCCCGGTACCGGGCACCCGACGCAAAGGCCTTCGCCGGCCAGGGTACGCTCACGTGCCTCCGCGTGGCTGGGGCCATCTCCTCTGGCCATGGACACAGGTTCGGCCTCTGTCGACCCGTAGCCAATGGCCACGCGGGCAGCAGGAAAAACCTTCGCCGCCCGAATAGGCAACTCCGGGTCGACACCCCCGCCTCCCACGAACACGGCCCGCAAGCCCGGCAAGGTCTGGTTCAATTCCAACCACGAACGCAGCAACGCCGGCGAAACGACGACCAAGGTCGCCCCGAGGGCAGCCATCTGCCTCCAAGCAGCTGCCGCGCCCTGCTCGTCACCCGCCAGACGATGGCGCAAAGGCAAAATGGCCGCCGCTCCGGCCGCGAGATGATGGAGGGTAAAAATGGGCAGGGTGGCCATCGCCACATCCCCCGGGCCATCTCCCAGCTCCCGGGAGAGCAGCTGGTGTTGGGCCAGCAAGACACCGTGGGACCGCACCGCGCCCTTGGGGCGGCCCGAACTGCCCGTGGTGAACGTCACGAGCGCCGGGTGTCCTTCGGGTGCAGGAAAGGGCAGGGAACTCACCGAATCCCTGACCGGCAGCGGCTCCCCGGTCGGCCAGCACGCTGGCACCTTTCGCCAAACAGGCAGGACATGACGAAGCATACGTCCCCAAGGCGGCAGGACCATCGCCACGGGGCTCGTCCGCTCGATGGCCTCGGCAAGTGCCCGAAAGCCCATCCACGGATCCAGGAACACACCCACTCCGCCCACCCACCACAAGGCGAGCAACCAGACATAGAGTTCCTCGGACATCGGTATGAACAGCAGGACTCGGTCACCCGGCCTGACGCCCCGGTGCTGCAACCACTCCGCCCGCCGGCGCACGGACGCGGCCAGCTCCCCGAAGGTCACCCGCCTATGCTGCCGCCCTCCTCGGCCGACCGGCACGAACAGCGCCGGTGCCTGCGGCCGCTCGCGAGCATGCTCGGCCAGGATACCGCAAAGGCTCCCCGTCAACGCAGGTCCCACTTGAACAATGCGTGGGAACGACAGACCCTCGCCCCGAGCTTGTCGGACATATGGCGCGAGGGATTGCCCTCTGCCATCAGTGCGTGGAGGACGGTCGGAACGCCAAGTGCCGCCGCCCGTCGATGAAAAGCGTACGCGAGCGCATGTCCGAGGGCCACACGCCGATGAGCGGGGGCAACCCCCAAGGTCTTGAGGACGGCACGGCGAGGATGCGTGATCCGCCAAGCCAGGCCCAGCCGTCCCGCCAGCCCACCCGCCCTTCCCAGCCAAGGCCGCAGATCGGGCAGGCCCAGCAGGAATCCGACAGCCTTGCCCCCTGCGTCACGGGCCACAAAGGACAGTCCGCTGCGCCACAGAGGCGAGAAAGGGGCAAATCGGGCGACGAAGTCCGCCTCGGCCATGGGCGCCAGGGGCAGTCCGCCGGCGAAGACCTCGGGGACCAGCGCCTTGAGATCCTTCAAATCTTGCCGCCAGGAACGACCGGTCACCGGGGCGATCCGGTACCCGGCCTCCTTCACAGAGCGTACGTGATCCGCAAGAGTTTCCGCCGCGGCCCGAGGATCTTCCTGCACCTGGGTCCACACACGATGACTGATGCTCCCGCCGGCCGCCTCCCAGAACAAGGGATACTCCGGCGGATTCTCCGGCTCGAGCAGGAAGGCCGGCTCGTCCTCCGGCCCAAGACTGAAGCGGGTACGCTCCCAGGCATCCCCGTCGATGGGGCCAAGAGCCACCTTGGCGCCACGCTCATGCAGCCAGGCGAGAGCCTCCTGCAAGACTCGACCTGCAGCTTCCGGTTCAGGCATCGCCTCGAAGGCACCCAAATGCCCCGTCACCCCGTCAGGCAAATGCCACGCCATCAAGGCTGCCTTGCCCGGAACGGCAAAATGCCGGGGCAGGGCCCAGTTGGACAATCGCGTGAGCGTGGCCCCCAAGCGGCCCGGATCAGGCGGGGGCAAGACCGGTCGATGACGCCAGACCCTCCCGGCCACTTCGGCCCAGGCCTCCAGGGCAGCGGGCTCATCACCGGTCCACGAGTTCATACGCACGATTCCGCAGGGTCGCGGAGCCGCACGGTACCGGCCCTGCCATCCATCGTCACCGTCTGCCCCTCCATCACGGCCCGGGACAGGCCGGGAATGCCCACGATGGCCGGCAAGCCCATCTCACGTGCCACGATGGCCGAATGAGAGAGGATGCTGCCCCGCTCGATCAGCAAACCAGCCGAAGCAGGATAAAGGGGGATCCATCCGGGATCCGTTCGAACCGTTGTCAGGATCTGGCCGGCCAATCCCTCAGCGTCGGCAGGACGCAGCACCAGACGAACCGGTGCCGTGACTTTGCCGGGGCAACAGCTGACCCCGTGCAGAACCCCCTCGTCGTCAGGCCCCGCGCGCCGTTCGGACCGCGCGATGTCCCTCCGTGACAGGGAAGGCACGCCGTTCGTCGTGAAACGCTCGGGCACCTCCATGGTCTTCCAGGACTCGAACTGCCTCGCGCGCAAGGCCGCAAGCCCCTTGAGGTCCGTGGTCACGGCACGACCCTCTGCCCAAGCCCAAACCTCAGGAACGGTAAGGTAAAAGACGTCGCCGGGCCGCGACAGGAGGCCACTGGCCGTCATATGCGTGCCCATCGCACGGAACAACTCGCGGCATACGCCGAAGATTCGCGTCCGAGAGAAGCGCAGGTTCTCGCGATTCCGGACGTGTTTGCGAGCCTCGCCCAGCACACGGAAGAACAACCAGGCACGCAGGGGACGACCGCGCAATCGCGTGCGGACTTCGGCCTCGGCCGCCTTGCGCAGGTCAGATTCCGCATCGGCTGAGGGCAATCGGCCTACGGCGGCCAGCTTGAGGTAGTTCTGCAACATGGCATACACAAAGGAAGGCTCGTCCTTGAGCGTGGGCTCCTCGAGTTTGAGCTCGTCCATACACCGAAACCCCCATCGATCCAGGAATCCGGCCACCTCCGAAGCCAGGACGGGATCGCCCTGGTCGACCCATGCCGGCACGTCGGCTGCCTCCCGCGCCAGCAGCGCTGAGGCTCGCTCGGGCTGGGAAGCCAGCTCGGCGGCCTTTCGGAGCAACCAGTGCGTCGGCGCGGTCGATTCGATGCCACCTTCTCCCGAGAGCAGATCGTTCTGCAAGGAGGAGTCCGCCCCCGGCAACCAGCGATCACACAGCCGACGGAGCAGACCGTAGGCCACCATCGCGAAGGTATCTGTCAGGATGGGCGCCTGCCAACGCCACAACAGGGAACGTTCGAGCTCATCGTAAGCCTCGGCCAGGGCATCGGGCGGCATGCTCGCCCAATCCTTGTGCCTCCACGCCTCATAAACCTGGTTGAAGTGGTGCTGGAAAGCCGAGACTCGGCGGTCGATGGTCAGATATGCCCAGAGCAAGCGACCCGCCACCACGAGGACCGGCCCGAACCTGGCCAGCATGCCTGCGCGCGCCGTGTCCGCGCCGACCTGCGCCGTGGCCTTGACGCCCATCATCTGTTCCATGAAGGCCTTGTTCGCTTCGTAACCCGGCAGCAGGGCGACGATGCGATACCAATTCCTCATGTTGTAGTAAATACGACCCGAATGGAAGCCAATCATATTCCTGAAGGTCGCCGCATTGGCCTGCAGGGTCTGCGGCGGCACCCCAAGCAAGGCGGCAATCTGTTGGTAGACGATGGTATAGGCCTGGCTGGCAAAGCTGAAGGTCAGGGGAGTCGTGACGCCGTTGTAAGACTCGACGATGTTCGAGTTGTCCCACAGCCGTTCGAGCGTCCCCACGTGGACCTCTGCCCTCCCGGAAGAGGGCAAGCCGGGTTCAAGCGTGGTCACGGGACGGGTCTGCAGGAACACCCAACCGTCGGCCATCCTCGCGAATTCGATGTCCTGCGGATGGCCGGCCAGACGGGCGATCCTGCGGGCTTCGCAAGCCAGTTCACGCACCTCGGCATCGGTCAGGCAGCGAACAAGGCGTCGATTCTCGTCGACGGGTCCCAGCACCGTTGTTCCACTTGGCTCAAGGACCACGGCAGACTCCTTGTCTGCCGTTTCGTAACGCACCTCGCCGGTGCGCTCCGAAAACCCGTCCGAGGGGACCAGATCGGCCACGACGCCCTCGCCGAGGCCCCAGCCCACCCGTCCTACGACCTCCTCGCGATCCCCCGTGACCGGATGTGCCGAGAACACGACCCCACTGGCCTCGGGGACCACGAGTTCCTGAATGACCACCGCAAGGCGCAGGGCCTCTCGACTCACCCCCCGCTGGCGAGCATAAGCCAGCACGCCTTCGGACGCGGCGGCGCCCCATACTCCAGGCAGGGCGGCAAGGACACCGTCGATGCCCAGGGCACCCAGAATCGTGCGGAACTGGCCGGCGAAGGAGCTGGAGCCACTGTCTTCGCCTGCGGCCGAGGAACGGACAGCGAATCTCATGGTGCTCGCCGCCTCGCCCCAGCGCCCCTCCATGCCGCGCCGGAGGATTTCCGCCAGGTCTCGGGGAACTTGATCGGGTTGGTCCGCCAGGCGCCACAGCTCGTAGGCATGGGTCGTCAACACCAGCCAACCGGGCACCCTCAATCCCATCGAGCGCAGGACGGACAGTTGTGCGGCCTTGCCCCCGGCAAGCGCGCGCTCTCCGCTGGCGGCATCCTCATCGGTCAACAACAGCCGTCCAAGCGTATGAGCAGCTTCGAACGCCGAGGGTCCAGATGTTCGGTTCACCAAGCAAACCCTCGCTGCACCCACAAGCCCAAGACCAATGCAGCCTGAATCAGGACGAACACCACCGTGCCCATGATGCGGACGACCTTGGCCGTTTCAGGAAACGGTCGCACCGCGAACACCCCGAGAACCAGAGTACCCGCAAATCCCGACAGCAGGACCAGCACAAGGCTTCCGACCGGCAGCGCGAGACGCAGGGCCAACCAGCTGGCCGCAAGGACAGCCAGGGCCAACGCCACGAAAGCCGCCAAGGAAGCTCCGAACGGGCCGTGAACCCGGGTGTACGTCGCAAGCGTTTCAAGCTCCTCTTCCGGTGCCCTCGCCTTGCGTGTCAGTTCAAAGACGAGGCCAAGCCCGACCGCGACTCCCACCACCAGCAGGTACTCCGCCCCGAGACCGGCGGGTCCCGCGGCCAGGCGGCCCACGGCCACGCAGAGCAGTGGCACGATGCCCTGGTGCAGAAGAGCATAGGTCAGGACCCGTTGGCGCAACCATGGGCCGATGAAAAACTCGACGCGCATCAGCCCCGAAAAAGCCGTCACCGCAGCAAAACCCACCACCCCCTCGCGTCCCAGCGCCAGAGCAAGGATTGCCATCGACACACCGATGCCGATGCCGAGGACCTTGAGCTCCGGTAGCGTGACGACCCCGCGCTGGACGACCCGCTCAGGATGGTTGACCGCATCGTCGGCGAAGTCCTTGAACTCGTCCATGACCCGCAGCAACAGAAAGACCTGAAAGGTCAGGAAGAACGCAAGGGCCGTGCGGCCGCCCACCGGGACCGGTCCTTCTGTGGCCAGCGCCACCGCTCCGCCATGCGCCAAGCCGAAAAACAGCAGAATGCCTACCAGATGCGTGGCAAGTGGAAAGCGCTCCGCTTGATACTCCCACCAGCGCCGCCACGCGGGAGCTCGGGTATGCTGGGGCAAAGTTGCCTGGCTCATCCTTTGGTCATACCCCCTGCCGCCCCGGCGGTCCACCCGTCCGTCATGCCTTGAAGCCGACTTCGCCCTCCTCCGCGTCTGTCCCGAACCGCGCCATCGCCGCCCGTCCCTTCCATCAGGGGATCGGCTACGCCAACTGCTGGGAAGATGCCCGGGTCATGCTCCGGGCCCTGGCTCCCCGACCCGGCCAGCGTATCCTTTCCGTGGGTTCGGGAGGCTGCAACAGCCTCGCCCTTCTGGCAGAGGATCCCGAAGAACTCGTGGTGGTGGACATGAATATCCGCCAGCTTCACGTCCTCGAACTCAAGATGGCAGCCTTGGCCCATCTCGGGCACGAGGACAAGCTGGCGCTCCTCGGCTTTGGTGCCGCCCGGGATCGTCTGGGCCTGTACCGGCAGATTCGCACCGCTTTGTCGCCCGATGCCCGTGCGTTCTTCGACGAACAGAGACGTGACCTGCAAGAGGGGATTCTGCTGTCGGGAAAGCTGGAACGCTACCTGCTTGCCTTCGGCAGGCTCCTGCGCCTCGTGCTGGGGCACAGGTTCCTTGCGGAGTTCGCCACGCTTGACGACCCAGCCGAGCAGGCGCGCCGGTTTTCAGAGCACTGGCAAGGAGCGCTTTGGCGCGGCCTCTTCCGTACTTTCTTCAGTCGAGCCGTGCTGGAGCGTGTCAAGGATCCCGCTCACTTCAGGCAAGTGGAGGGCGGGGCTCTGGGTGACGCGCTGAGGGCCCGTGCGGAACACATCCTGACGGGGCTGCCCATGAGGGAGAATTTCTTCATGCGCCTGATACTCGAGGGAGCTCTGCCCGCGGATGACGTCGCCCTGCCGCCTTACCTTGCGCGCGAGAACCAGGAGCACCTCGCCAGCCGGCTGGTGAGGCTGAAGATGTGCCATGGCCAACTGCAGGATGCCTTTCATCCGGACACCTTCGACCGTTTCAATCTGTCCAATGTCTTCGACTGGATGCCGTGGACCGACGTGGTCGCATTGCATGCGGACCTCACGGCCTCCGCGCGTCCCGGAGCCCGCCTGTGCTGGTGGAATACGCTGCTGGAGCGCCCCATGCCCGACCTGCCGGGCCTGACCTCGCTGGATGACGAGGCTGTCGTCCTGCATCGCCAGGACCGATTCATCTACACCAATTTCAAGATCGCCCGTGTCGACCCCTGAGGGGCAGGCTGGATCTAGTCCGCCCGTCCCGGCAACCACGCGAGAAGCGCCGCAGGCCGCGAGGCGAAGCGCATCACCTTTCCCTCCGCCAAGGGATCGCCATCTCCGTGAAAGACGAAAGGACGCTCCGCGGCCAGGGTCCATGCGTGGCCTCCCTCGAGCAGTGCCTCGGGAAAGGGGCGCGGGACGAACGGGGCGCTCAGCCGTGCGACATCCCGCAAGATCCCCAGCCTCCCCGTTCCCAGCAGCGCCATCAGGTCCATGCGTCCGTCGTCCGGACGGGCCGCAGGCACGGCGCGGACGAAGTGTCCGATCGTTGGCACGTTGTGAACGAAGACCGCCAAGCTGCGGAACTGTCGCGCGGTGCCGTCCTCATGGGTCAATGTCCAGTCGAACCACACATCCTGACGCCCGAGCACGACCCCGACCGTATGAACCAAGTAGACAGCCGCCCCGAGTGCGCGGGTGAAAGCCCCGAGGGCATCGGACCTCGCCTTGGCCTGGTTCACGGACTCGGCCACGGCCGCTACGGCGCCCAGGCCTCCGCCGGTCAGGAAGGGACGCCCCTCCACCTCGAGCACGTCGACACGGGCCAGACGACCGGAGCGCAGCGCCGCCCCCGCCTGCCAAGGATGCCGGGGCATCCCCACGTGCCGGGCCCAGTCGTTGGCCGTTCCTGCCGGGCAGACCGCCAGGGGCAGGTTCTGCGCAAGCGCCGGAGGCAGAGCCGCGTTGAGTCCTCCATCCCCAGCCAGTACGATCAAGCCGTCGTGTCCCCTTGCCCCTGCCTCGGCCATCCGGGCAACAGCCTCCTCGCGACTGGCCGGGACGATACCCACGGCGCCTGGCAAGGCCAAGCCGGCCAGAAAGTCCTCGAGCAAGCCACGACGCCCTCCCCTTCGGGCGGCGGGATTCACCAGCACCATGGGACGAACGGGGAGCAAGGCCTCAGGCTTCCCCTTCGCGTGCGGCCCAGCGTCCGAGGCCAATGCCCCCCAGAGCGAGAAGTGCCGAGATGCCCCACGCCCCACGTCCCATCGAATGAAGGGCCAACCCTGCCAACAAGGGGCCAACGGCCCTTCCGAGGGCCTCAAAGGACTGCAGCGCTCCCAGGCCCGTGCCCGCATCCCCTGGCAGGCGCCTCCCGACGCCTGCGGACAGTGACGGACGCATCAGGGCCGAGCCCACGCCCAACAGGAAGAGTCCAGCAGCCACGCCGGGAAAGCCCAGTGGGAAAGCCATGAGCGCAAACCCCCCGGCGAAAGCAACGAAGGCCAAGGTGAGCGTCTGGTTCTCACCCAAGCGTTCGATGAGACGACCGCCCCCCCCTCCGGCAACGGCCGCAGACACGAGACCCATCACGCCCAAGGTGGCACCCAGAGCCGCCGGCCCCATGCCGAAACGCTCAAGCAGATGAATGCCGAGCACGGCCTCCATGCCTGAAAAGAGCATCATTTGCAAGAGACCGGCCAGGAACAAGGGCCTGCCTCGCTCCCAGGACAGCGCAAGCGCCTGCTTGAGACTACGGCTCCTCGGCAGGGCATCGGCAGGCCGGGTCTCGGGCAGGACGACGGCCGCGAGGGCCACCACCACGGTACAGGAGACCGCCGCGACCACGAACGGCAGACGCAGGTCCCCCCCCATCGACAACCAGCCCCCCAGTGCCGGTCCAAGTACGAAGCCAAGGCCTAGCGAAGCGCCCGCCAGAGCCATGCCTCTACCCCTCCCGACCTCCCCGGCCAGATCATCCACTGCGGCAAGAGCCGCCGGCAGCAGGGCCGCGGCCATCAAGCCGCCAGCCAACCGGGCCGCCAGCAGCATGGAAAAGGTTTCGGCCGCGGCCATGCCCGCCAGAGCAAGGGCAAAGCCGACCCCCCCAATCAGGAGCACCGGCCTGCGCCCTCGTCGGTCGGAGACCCGCCCCCACCACGGAGCCATCACGAACTGCACGGCCGCGTAACTCCCCATCAGAATCCCCATCGCGACATCAGGGGCCAAATCAGGCCGCGGCATATCCGCCACGCGCTGCGGCAGGACAGGAATAATCAGGGCAAAGCCGGCCATGGTCAGGAACAGAAAAGCGGCCAACACGGCAAGAGAAGAAAAGCGTCTCATCGGCCCCATCATACGGCCTTGGGGCACGGCAAGGGGCCGACGGTCACGCGGGAAGGTGCACCCGGCGTATCCCTGAGGGTCGGGACACGCCGGGCCGAGGACGCTCAGTTCGGCTGGGGCGGAGCCGGGACCTCACGAATCCTTTTGGCCGCTGTGGCTGCAAGGACGCTGTCGAAGACCTCGGGGCTGTTGGTTGCGAGGTTGGCCAAGGTAAGCGTCTGAGGCATCGGAGGCTCTTGCTGATACAGCTTCAGGCCATCGGCCTTCGTGAATCTGACCGAATAGATGACAGCCTTGCCATCGGGCCGCTCTGCCAAGACCCACAGGCCGGCACCGGGCAGCCGGGCAGGATCGGCCGAGGGTGAAGCGGTAGGGGGCTGCTTCGGGGCCAGTAGATTGAAGACCTGCACATCAAAGGCCACGACCTTGGCGGACCAGGTCGCCGCGGGCTGCTCGGGCCGCGGGAAATGACTCCAGGACCCCTCCTGCGTGAAAAAGCCCGCATGCAGCGGTGGTCTGAGCAAACCCATGTAGCGTATGTCCAGAGTCACCCGCGACAGGACGTCCTTGCGGCGCTGCTCCTCGCGCAACTTCACCAAATCACCGTTGGGCTGGAACACGACCCCACCGAGGCTGTCCTGCACGATGGCCAAGCGGTTCTCTGCGGGCTTCTGGCGCCCGTCCTTCGCCACGAGCGTGGTGGTCAGTGGCTGCTCGATATCCTTCAGGCGAATCTCGACCTTGCGGGTCCTGTCGTCGGCTTCGAGGCCCTTGAAGCGAACTTCACCCTCCACCACGTCATAGTCCGCCGCCGACAGCTCCTTGCCGTCGAGATAGACCGCATCGATGTCCTCTTCAGCCAGCACCACGGCCTGTCCGTCGGCATCCAGGAATTCCAGCTTGACGCCGGCATCCTTGAGCAAGGTCGCCGCCTCCTGCACCGCCTGCTGGAGCGTCTCGGGGGACACATTGCAGCCAAGCACCGTCGCGGCGCACGCGGCTGCCATCATATTCGCTCGCCAGGAATGTCTCATGGGGACAGGTCAACCTCTCCGAAATATCGACAGGACTCATCACGAATTGCACGAACGCCAGAGGCCGCTCAAGCGTTCCCAATATCTCACGAAGGACTGCTATACTCAATGCCTGTCCCGGCCCATCCACCGCACACTACGACGCCCCACCGGGGCGCAAGTTTGGCCCACAGGACACCCCACGATGTCGGATACATTGACCTTCAGGCGATTCGGGCAGTTGATTATGGGCCTGGTAGGCCTGACTGTGCTTCTGGTGTTCGCGGGCGTGGTGGTTCGCGCGACGGGTTCGGGCTTGGGATGCGGCACGGCAGGTGGCTGGCACGATTGGCCGTTGTGCCATGGGGCGCTGTTGCCACCGGGAGAGATGACAGCCGTCATCGAGTTCACCCACCGGGCCATCGCTTCCGTGGTCAGTACGGGCATGCTGGTTGCCGTCGGATGGCTGGCTTGGACCCCCAGCCTGCGCAGCCGACTGGGGGGGCACATGGCCCTTGCTTGCACCCTGCTCGTGGTGCAGATCGGCTGGGGCGCGCTCATCATTCGCCATATGGTCCCGCCCGAGCTTGTCGTCACCCACTTGGCCACTGCCCTGGCCTTCTTCGCCACGATGATCACGCTGGGACTGCGTGCGTTTCGCTTGGCCGACGGAGACAAGGATCCGAGCGAGGAAGGGCGGGAATATCTCGGTCTTGCGTTGGGTACGACGGCGGCCATCTATCTACAGGCGCTCGCGGGGGGCATCGTCGCCAATTTCGAGGCGGGCTTGGCGTGTCCGGACTTTCCTACCTGCCACGGGGAGTGGCTTCCGGCGATGGTGGGCAACGTGGCCCTGCAGATGCTTCACCGCTATGGGGCCTACCTCGTCACGGGCCTCGTGGTCGTCCTTGCCTGGCGTACCCGTCACGCAGCCGGATGGGTGCGCACCCTGCCCCGGCTTGCGGTGGGTGTGTTGGCCCTGCAGGTCGCTCTGGGTATTCTGAATGTCCTGTACAAGTTACCCCTTGTCGTCACGGCGGCCCACCACGGCAACGCTTACCTGCTCTTCGCCCTGCTGGTCGCCCTTTCGTGGCGCCTGGTCACTGCACGCCAGACCTTGGCCGCCACGGTGACCAAGGTGCCAGCCGCGGCCTGACCGGGTTTCAGGACCGACCCGAACGTGCCCGGCCTCCCGCCCCGCCCTGACCGGGCCTCACGTTCCAGCCGTGACACCGTGGCAGCTTTCGTGGCGCTGCTGGCCCTCACCTGCACGATGCAGACACCTGCCATGGCACAGGCGCCCGATGAAGAGGCGGTTCGGATCGAGGGTGCCACCCGACCTGTCGCCTCTCCATCACCTTCTGTGGAGATTTGGCGAGAAAAGAGCTCAGAGGTCGCGTCCCCCCCAGTCCGGGATCTGGGAGCCACGTCGATTCCTGCCTCCGGCTCGGGGCCATCCGAGCCGTGGCATCGCTGGGAGGTCTGGGTGGGAACCGTAGGCATGGCAGGCGTCATCGTGGGGCTACTGGGACTCGCCACCAATCTGCAAGGTTCCACGGGCACGGGCAACACCAGTCCCGGCGCGACGCCAGCCTCCTCGGGCGCTGGTGCAGGTCTCGCCGCTCTGCCCATCGGTCCTTATGCCGGGCCGATGATGATGTGGGGGCTAGGACTGGGGCTCCCGCTCTACCTCGTGGGCTCCGTGGTCTCAGCTGCCAAGGAAGACGAAGCCCGCAAGCGGGCGACCGGTCTTCCGGGGGACGACATCTGACGTGTCCATGTCCCTGACCGAGATCCTGGTTGTGGTCTTCGCCTCGGCCATCGCGGGCAGGCTTGTCGACTTTTCTGCAGTATGGTTCCTCTTCCATCCCTACCGCCGCATCAACCTGCCGCTCATCCGTGAACTCGGAGTCCTTCCGCGGCGTCAGGAAGCACTTGCCGACCAGGTGGCCCTGCTGATCGAAGAGCGACTGATCACCCGGGAACGACTATCGGCCTACCTCGAATCGGGTGACGTCTCCCGCAAGGTTGAAACCACCGTGCGGGATATCCTGCGCGAGGTGCTGCAGGGCGAGCATCCTTCGGCTCGGGACTTGTTGCAACACCATCTGGGTGCCGCGGCGGACGTCGATGCCGAAATCGTCATGTTGGCGGAGAAGGCCTCCGAAGGCTTGGCCGGCCTGCTGGCCCGCCCCTCCTTCAGGGCCCGTCTGGCCAATCTGGCCGAAGATCTGCTGGCACAATGGGGCCCGCGAGCGCTCGACGCCACCTTGCCACCCGATCTGGCCGACCGATTGGTCCAGCACCTCTCCGGGAGATTTTCGGACTGGACGGGTGATGCCGAGGGGGAGGCGCGTCGCTTGGATGCCTGGCTCGCCGGCTTGGGTCCCCTACCCGAACTCGTCCCCCAGCAGACCGTGGACCTCATCCAGCAGCGCCTCAAGGATCGTCTGCCGGATCTGGCGCGCATTCTTGAGGACGTGTTGCGTGAGCCCAGGGTCAAGGCCTTCCTCAAGACCTACCTCCTCGATGTGATCGACCGCCTGGTCGCGACCAGTCCAAACCTGTTCTCCGTGGAAGGGTTACTGGGAGCTTGGCGGCAGCTCTTTCCGGAAGACTTCTCCAAACGCCTCGACCAGTTCGTCGACGAAACGCTGCCCCGCCTCCGTCGGGCCCTCGAGGACCCCGATACCCTGACCTTCGTCCGCGACCGCATCGACCGGGCCTTTGCCGAGATGCGCGTCACTCCGGTCGGCGCCTGGTATGGACGGCTCGGAGCGAGGGGAAGAGAGGAACTCATCCAGGGAATCGCTACCGTGCTGCGCAGCCCTATTGCCCTGTCGCTGGCCACCGAACTTGCCCGACTGGGGGTACACCGCTTGCTGGCGACCCCGATCGAGCGCTTCTTGCCTCGCTCGTGGCGTGAAGCCGATCCCGTCGGCCGGCGGCTCGCGGAGTTGGATGAGTTGCCTCTGGCCTCTTGGCCAGAGATCCTGCTGCCCCGCTTGCAAGAGCTTCATCCTGCGGGGGGGGCCGCTCCAGAACTGGTGACCGCTGCCACGGCGGGAAGTCCTGCCCGGCTGGCGTCCTGGCTGCGAGAGAATCCCCCTAGAGACCCCGAAATGACGGCGGAGGTCCTCGCCTATGCCGCAGCCCTCGAGGCCGGCGCGGTCGCGGGCGCTTGGCCACGCACGCCATTGCGTCACGCTGTGGATCGAGCCTGTGACCTGACGGCGGAGCCGTTGGCCCGCGAGACCTTGCAGCGTTGGGTAGCCCGAGGCCTCGAGGCCTTGATGGGATTGCCCATCGGTCGCCCCGCCGAGTGGCTGGGTGAGGAGCGCACGGACCGTCTCGAGCTTCTGCTTGCGACGCAGGTCAAGAGCCTGATCCGGGCACAGGCCCACCGAGTGGCCGAGACCCTGGATTTCAAGGACATGGTGCGTACGGGCATCATGCGAGCCGAGCCGGCGGCCATCGAGGACGTCGTGAAGCGTCGTCTGGCAAGAAGAGAGTTCAACACGATTTTCCTGATTGGCCTGTTGTTCGGAGGCGTGGCGGGACTGACCGCCACCCTGTTCTTCCGCAAGATCGCAGAACTCTCTCCGCTCGTGGGCCTGCCCGACCTGGTGGGTGTCGTGGCGGCCGGAGTGGGCATGGTGCTGCTGATGCTCAGGTTCGTACGCGTATGAGGGTCCGACCGAGGACCGGGCTCTCCCTGCTGGTGGCCATGACCATTCTGGGTTGGGGCCCCTCGCGCGCGGTCGCGGCCACCGAACAGGTCTGGCTCGAAGATGGGGGGGGCCGGGAACTTGCCGAGCGACCGTCCGGATCGACCTCTCCGTGGTCCGAGAGAACGGTGTGGTGGGACGGGACGTGGCTGTGGAGTGCATATCCCGTTCCTGAACCCGAGGCTGCGGCCATACGCAACATCCTGCCAAATCTACAAGACAACATTATCAAGCTTGGCATCATAGCAATAAATCAGCATGACCCATCAACAATTTCAGATACACATAAAACTAGCCACGATGAAATCATCCTGCGTCTGCGACGTCATTTCGACGAAGGGGCGATCCGTCAGGTCCGCTACGCGGGTGGCCCCGGCGCGTGGCAGGCCCAGGTGGCCTATGATGTCCGGGCCTTTGAGGATGCCTTGGGCTTTCGCGCACTGACCTCGCCTCCTCGCCCGCAGGCACCCGACGCGCGAGAGGAAGCCGCGCGCGAGGAGCAGCGCTGGAAACTGATCTGGGAAGGGTTATGGCTGGGCACCGTCGCAGCCACCATGGGCCTGGTCATCCTGATCGTCGATGCGACGGTCAAGGCAGGTCCACCCTAGGCGAGCATCAACCTGCGCCGCCGGCGGCGACCCTTTCCACAGGCATCAGGTTGGGTTGGAACGTACCGGCCAGGATTTCGGCACGCCAATGCTCGACACGCCGCTGCAGATGTCGCAGGTTGTGCAGGGAGAGAAGGGTATGTGCCAGAAGTTCGCCCGAGCGGACGAGATGATGCAGGTAACGACGGTCAAAGCGGGCGCACGTCAAGCAATCGCATTCGGGGTCGATAGGGCGTTCGTCGTCGGCAAAACGTGCCGCCTTAAGGTGGAACCGGCCCTCGCCCGACCAGACGGTACCGTGACGGGCCATCCGTGTCGGATGGACGCAATCGGCCATGTCGATGCCATGAGAAATGGCTAGCCGAAGGTCCTCCGGAGTCCCCACACCCATCAGATAGCGAGGCTTGGATTCCGGCAACAGCGGCGTGGTGGCTCCTAGCGTCCGTGCCATGTCCTCGCGGGATTCTCCGACGGACAATCCGCCCACGGCATAGCCAGGAAAGTCCATCGGCACGAGTGCCTCGGCGGAGCGTCTCCGCTCCTCGGGATCGATGCCGCCCTGTACGATACCGAAAAGCGCTTGGTCGGGACGATCGTGAACCGCAAGGCAGCGCTCGGCCCAGCGGGTGGTGCGATCCACGGCGCTCCTCACTTCGCGGGGTGTCGCCGGCAACCTGATGCACTCGTCGAAGACCATGGCGATGTCCGCCCCAAGTTCCATCTGCACCCGCATCGATCGTTCGGGGTCCATGAACCATCGCGAGCCATCCACAGGGCTCCGGAAGTGCACACCCTCCTCGGTGATGGAACGCAACGCGGCGAGCGAGAAGACCTGGAACCCCCCGGAATCCGTCAAGACCGCCCCGGACCAGCGCATGAAGGCATGCAGGCCGCCCGCCCGCGCCACCCGGTCGGAACCCGGACGCAACATGCAGTGAAACGCATTGGCCAGCACGATCCCCGCCCCGGTCGATGCGACCTGGTCCGGCAACAGGGCCTTGACCGTCGCCTGGGTGCCCACCGGCATGAAGGTTGGCGTCGGAATGTCCCCGTGAGGAGTATGCAGAATACCCGCTCTGGCGGCGCCGACGCTGGCCAGGACCGTCATGCGGACGGCTGGTTCGGTCATCGACGGGCTCCCATCGGACGTGGTGCACCGGGTATCGAGGCAGGACTGGGCGTCGGCGTGGGCACCAAGGTGGGATCTCCAAGGACGAAACCAGGAAATTCGCACGCCGCGACGAGGAGACACAGGCACAGGGCAATCCCGGCCGCCCAGGGCACCGGCCGCTTCACGGTTGCCATGCTTTCACACCCTCCACGCTCTCCAGCTTGCGCGCCTCCTCGACGGCTCCGGACTTGCGGATTCTCTCGAGTGGTTCCCATGCCATGATGACATTCCCCGGAAGATCCCGACCCGCCTCTCGCGAAACCTCTTGCAGGAGCCTCAAGCTGCGGGCCTGTTCGAGAAAGGTGCCTAGGCGCACGTGCCAGGTCACGGCTTTACCTGCCTCGCGCAAAGCCTCGTCCAGCTCCCCCAGGGCCCACGCGAGGCGGGCGAGGGCACGATGTAGCAAGGCGGCCTGATGGAGGTCCTCCCCGGACTGTGCCAGCAAGGCTCCGCGCCGCAGCTGGATTCCGGCCTCGCCCAGGTCTCCGGACATCGCCGATCGAATCCCTCTCAGGCGCCAAAGTTCGGCCCACGGAGCCGAATCTCCAAGTGAGGCGAGAATCTCCTCGGCCCTCTCGAGATGGGCACCCGCATCTTGCGGCATACCCAGGAGCAAGACCGCCTGAGCCTGCAGCAACGCGAGACACGCCGCCGTCAGGCGATCTCCTTCGTGCACGGCGCGCTCTTCCCATGAAGGGGCCTGATGGAGCACCGGGGAAACCTCTCCCAAGTCCAGGCGAACGGCTCCGACATTGAGTTCGAGCGCAAGCCACCGGCGCGTCGCGCCCGACTCCAGATAGAGGCTCCGCCCTCGGCCGAGAGCCCGCATGGCAGCGCGGAGATCCCCGCGGGCATGCAAAATGGTCCCGAGGTTATGCCACGCGTCGGCCTCGCCCAGGCAATCCCCTCGCATGGTCCGCAGCTTCAGCGCCTTGAGGGCGTGCCTTCTCGCAGAGCCCATGTGACCGGCAAGGCGCTCATGCACCGCCAGGTCATGGTGCAACCTAGCCACCAGATCGAGATCGCTGGACTCGAGCGGACGTCCCGACATCCGACGCAGGGCGCCCGCGGCCCGTCGTCTTGCCTCTCGCAAGCGCCCGAGCCTCATCGCAAGCCAAGCCAGATCGGCCTCTATTCGTGCCCCCCCAAATCCTTCCCCGAGACGCTCCTTGACCTCAAGCAACATGGCCATGCCCTCGTCGTAACGGCCGAGTGCGTCGAACACGCGGACCACGGCCACGGCCAAATCCGGGTCAGGATTCGGACCGTTCAGAAGCGCCAGGGCCCCGACCAGCTCGGGACCTGCCGTCATCGCCTGACCGGCAGCAAGGCGAGCCCTGAGCCACAACGTCCACCCGGCCGGATCCTCCAGTGCCCTGCCTCTCTCAAGAAAGGCCAGAGCCTCCACCGGAGCACCCGCAGAAAGGGCCGATGAGGCGGCCTCGCGCCACGCCATCCTGGCTAGATCCGGCATGCCGGCGCCTTCCACCTGCCGGGCCCGCCACGCCGGGGACAGGCCCGCCATGGCGGGGCATGCGGCCACCCTGGCATGGTGCTGTCGGCGCTCGGGTGCGAGCAGCTGCCCATAGAGAACCTCCTGCAGCAAGGCATCCGCGAAGCCCAGCTCGTCCTCACTCCAAGCGCGCAGGATGCCCCGCTCGTACAGCAGTCGGGCTGCCTCTGCCTCGTCTCGATCCAGCAACTGTTCCCACAAGCCCATCGGCCAGCGAGGCCCCAGGACCGCCGCCAGCCGGGCCAGGGCACGCTCGGACTCCGGCAGGGCATCGACACGGGCCTGCAGCAGGCCGTGGAGAGACTGGGGCAGGCCCGTCATCCCTGAGCGTCCCTCGGCATCAGCGCGCCACAGTTCGCGCAAATGCAGTGGATTGCCTCCGGCACGGCCAATGATGCGCCGCCAGCGCACCAGTTCCGACGGCGTCGGCGGAGTGCCGTCCTTGTGTTCGAGAAGATGAAGCAACCGCATGGCCGCATCGTCGGCAAGTCCAGACAGCACCACGGAGGTAGCCGAGAAGTCCTCGGCAAGGCCTTCGTCTCGTCCCGCCACCACCAGCAGGTGCCCGACGGGCAGGCCGGCGGCCCATGAGGCAAGCAGCCTACGGGACCACGGATCCATCGCGTGACCGTCGTCCAGCAACCAGATCACGGGCTCGGCCGGCGTGACGGCTCTCAGACGAAGCAAGAGCTCACCGTCTCTAGACACCGGCATGGCGAGCCCACACGCCAGCATCCCCCACAAGCCCGCAAGATAAGCACCAGGCTCGTCCGGCCTGTGTACGCCTCGCCCCGGGCGGATGATCCTCCCCGAACCCGAACGACGGGCCAAGGCATGAAACCGATCCAGCAGCGCACTCTTGCCGATACCCGCCGGGCCGGTGATAGCAAACCGCGTGGCCGTGGCACCGACCTTTCGCAGGTGATCCTGCCACAAGGCCAACTCGGCCTCGCGACCGACGAACTCGTTGCGGACACGGCCAGTTGCGGGCACTGCACGCGGCCCGAGCACCCGAAAGGACGGCACGGCCACCGGGAAACCCTTCAGAGGACGCTCGCCCTGGGGCTGGAAGGCGTAACGCCTTCTCGCGAGACGGCGGGTCGCCTCATCGACGAGGACACAACCGGGGGGAGCCAGAGACTCTAGCCGCTTGGCCAGATGAACGGTCGCTCCGACGACAGTCCATTCCTCTCGGGCACCTGCCATGATGGGGCCGCTCACCACAAGCCCTGACGCCAGACCGATCCGCATCGCGAGAGGCTCACCGCCGGCCGTCCAGGACCGCGAGATCGCCAGGGCCCGCTGCATGGACAAGGCCGCACCGACGGCCCGCTCCGCATCGTCTTCGTGACCGGCAGGATCCCCGAAGCAGGCCAGCAGACCGTCACCGAGGAATTTGTCGATCCGCCCGCCCGCAGCCTCTATCGGCGGCACCAGCACCGCAAAGACTTGATGAAGAAGCTCCAGCAAGGCCTCGGCCTCGAGTTGCCGTGCCTGGGACGAGAAGTCCACCAGGTCCGCGAACATCAGCGTCAGCCAACGCCTGCGACCCGGCGACCCTGCCTGCGGCGACAAGGACATGGCATGGCCCCCCCGCCCACCAGATTGCCCTCGATCGGCCCGTCGACCTCAGTCAGGCACGGCCTGTCAAGGCTGTCCCGCCTGGACGAGGCGGGCGAGGGAAGCGACCCTGTCTACGGCGATGCACCCCCTCTGATCGTAGAGCGCGGAGGCAACGATGGCTCCTGATGCACACGGGAGGAAGTCGGTGACGTTGACGTGCGAGAAACCCGAACCCACAAGCAAAGGCACGCCAGGCACCGCAGCCCGGACCCGGGTGAAGTCTTCGGGGTCGGCCGCGGACCCCGTGGCCACCCCGGACAAGATGAGCGCATCGGCACCCCCTCGTGAGACGGCGTCCCTTGCCTGGTCCTCGAGACCATAAGGTGCCAGCGGCACCGCATGCTTCACTACCACGTCCGCGAACAGGGCAACCTTCGTCGCCAACTGACGCCGCAACTGGGCAAGCTCCCAGGCCTCTCCCTGAATCACGCCCTGGTCCGCAAGCACGGCTCCCACCAACACGTTGACCCGCACGAAATCGGCCCCTGTCGCATGGGCCACAGCAAGGGCCGACGCCCCATCGTTGCGCAACACGTTGATCCCCCAGCGCACGTCCGGGAAGAGAGCCCGCAGGCGCTCGGCCACCACGGTCAAGGACGCGACGGTTACGGCGGGCACGCGCCCACGGACGAAGGGACGGTCTCCGTAATTCTCGAGAATGAGAACCCTGATGCCCCCCTCTCGGAAAGCTGAAACGGTCCTGCTTGCCCAAGCCACGACTTCGTCCAGAGAAAGTGTGGCATCGGGAGCACCCGGCAAAGCCGGCAGATGCACCACGCCGACGAGGGGGAAGGTCCCCTCCGACAGCCAGTCAGGTCTCACGTGACTCGTCCCCCGTGGTCCGTCGCCAGGATCCGCTCTCCAGGCAACCGCAGTTCACGACCATCCTCGTCAAGTTCGACACGGACGGCGATATTGGCCGGGTCGACCGCCGTGACCACCCCGGGGCCTTGCGGCGTGACGACGGGCGTGCCCACCATCGGCAACTCCTGCCGAACCTCGAGCACCATGGCGTGCTCGTAGGACAGGCAACACTTGAGACGGCCGCACATGCCGCTGTTCTTGGAGGGATTGGCCGGGAGGTTCTGGTCCCTCGCCATCTTCATGGTGATGGGCATGAAAGCTTTGAGAAAGGTGCTGCAGCACAGCTCCTTGCCACACGCTCCCACGCCGCCCAACATGCGTGCCTCGTCGCGCACGCCAATCTGGCGCAACTCGATGCGGGTCCTGCGAAAGACCGTCGTCAGATCCTTGAGCAGCTCGCGAAAGTCCACCCGACCCTCCGCCGTGTAGTGGAAGGTCAGCCTCACGAAGTCGAAGGTGTACACGGCATCGACAAGGTCCATGCCAAGGCCGTGGGCCGCCACCCGCTCGGCACAGGTCCGCAAGGCCTTGGCCTCTTCACGCCATTTGGTCTCGAGCTGCAAACGATCCGCTTGGGTAGCCACCCGCACCAAGGGGACCGCTGGCCCATCTACCCGCAGCTCGACGATGGACTCGGGCAACAGCAGCGCTGGGCCACACTCGAGGCCGCGGTCGGTTTCGTAGACGACGAAGGTCCCGGCCACGATGCCGGGTTCTGCAACCTCGAGGGGACGCAAGTCCCCGGGACGCAAACGCACGACAGGTACCGGCACGTCCTCAGGCCCTCCGAGGCAAACGGGCCCAATGATGAGCACCTTCCAGCCAAGCGTTTTTCGCAGACACCCCCGCCTCCAGACGCGTCCGGATCTGGAGCAGAACAGCCATCCACGACCACATCCCCTGCTCGCCTCCCGCCGCCTGAACGAGGGCAGACACGCCCTTGGCTTCGCCCGACCGTGGAAGGTGACCGGTTCGCGCCCACCACCAAGCCTCGGCCAAGCGGTCGAGCGCCTCGTCCACCAGCCCGACATGGGCAGGCACGGCCTCGAGACCATGCTGGCCGGGCCAATCCTGGATCCAGCCTAAGAGCTGCAGGCGACGGATGGGATCACGGGTCTGCAGCAACTCGCCGAGACCCTCGTCCCACGCAGCGGGGATGCCTTCACCCCGCAGCGCCGAGAGCGCAAGCCCCGGCCGCCCCGCAGACCGCCGGACCGCAAGTGCTTGATCCGACGAACTTCCCTCCCCCCGCGCAGCGAGCCATCGGGCCAGCACGTCGTCATCGATCGGGTCGAAGGCCACCCTTTGGCAGCGTGAAACCACCGTGGGCAAGATGTCGGAGAGTGCCGAACCCAGCAGGATGATGACACAGGGAGACGGAGGCTCCTCCAGGACACGCAGCATCGCGTTGACCCCGGGCAGGCTGATGCCGTCGAGCGCCACGATGTGAACCTGCAGCCCGCCGGTCCACGCCGCCACGGAGAGGCGAGGAATCATCCCGGGCAACCATGGCCCGTCGCCCCGCTTGACCTGGAACTGCCCCGCGATCTGGTCGATCGAGACTCCCTTGCGTTCGGGCAGCGGCAAAAACTCGTGGAAATCGGGATGATTGCCCGCATCCCAACGCCGGCACGAGTTGCACGTGGTAGGACTCGCAGGTCCACAGGCCGATCCGGGCACGCGGCGCTCGCAAAGCAAAGCTCGCGCCCAGCGTCGCGCCGTCGTCAGCTTGCCCGCCCCCTTGGCACCAACGAGCAGCCACGCGTGATGGGGGTCCTGCAACGCGGCGTCCAGACGCCGCACCACCGCCGCCGGCAGCAGCAGCCCTTCGGACCAGGCAGGAGGACCCACCAGGCGGCCCTAGATCTCGACGTGGTGGAAATTCATGCCTTGACCAGGCAAAGCAAAGCATATGACCTTGCTGCCGCCTTCCTTGCGGGCCAGATCCAGTCGCCGGGTCGCCATCTGCACGAGCGCCCTCGGGGACGTCGTTTCGGTGGTCGAGGACACCCCCATGACAGGTGACAGGTAAGGAGCCAGCTGCACCAGCCGACGGGTGAGACGCTTGAGCACCTCGACGGCCGCTTCGGCAGAGGTCGAGGGAAGGTAGAGCAGGATGTCATGGCCGTCCCAACGGACCGCCCAGTCCGTCTGGCGGATGACCTGGCGGACGACCTGACCGACCTCACCGTACCGACCGTTGGCCTCGTCAGGGGTCATCGTCCGTGCCACGGCCGCGAACTCGGGCAGACCGACGACGGCTACGGATCCGGTTTCGCGGCTGCGAACCAGACGCTCGCACTCCTCACGGAAACGTTCATTGAAGTAGACGCGGTTCCACAGACCCGTCAGGCGATCGGTGCTCGTTCGCTTGTTGACTTCCTCCTCAAGGCGCAGGGCATGGACCGCCATGCCAAGGAGCGGAGCCAGGAGCCGCGCGAGGGCACCCGCAAACGCCGTGTCCTCATCGGCGGCGAGTACCGCGCCGTAGACCTGTCGGTTGGCGGCAAGCGGCACGCGAACCCCACCCGGGACCTCAGCCAGGGCGACAGGTTCAGGGTCGACCTGAGTCACGTCGCCCAGCCGCTCGGCGGCCACGCGGAAGATCCGGTCGGCGTGCTCGCCGGCGGGCATGAAGCCCTCGGGTCCATTGAGGCGCAAGGCCAAGGCCGCGCCCGGACGGTGCTCGGACAGAGCCTCGGCCAGGCGACCCAGCACGAAGTCGAGGCTACTGCTGGCCGGTACGGCACGGGCCAGATGTACCAGACTCTCGTATTGGGCCGGTGCGAGCGCGACGGACGTCTCCATGGGGTTCCTCACGTAGGGACGGCATGCTCATCATACCAATCCCACGCAGGCTTAACCCATCGACGGACAGCGCCCGGACTGCCTAGACTGGAAGCAGATGCACGACGAAGCCTGCAAGTCCGGATCTGCCATCCGGCTCGGGGTCTACGACTCCGGGTCCGGCGGCTTGTCCGTCCTGCGCCAGCTGCGCTCCTTGAGGCCTGACCTCGACGTCATCTACGTGGCTGATACGGCTCGGGTGCCCTACGGGGGGCGCCCTGCCCAGGACATCTTGAGGTTCAACCGCGAGATGGCCTCGGGCCTTGCGGCCCTGGGAGCGACGCACCTTGTCGTGGCGTGCAACACATCCTGCGCCTTGGCCGTGCCGACCGTGCGCATGGAGCAGCGGCTTCCGATGATCGGGTTGCTCGAGGCCGGTGCCCGGGCGGCAACGGCGGCAGGCCGACGCATCGGAATCCTCGCCACGGAGAGCACCATCCGCAGCGGAGCCTATGGTCAAGCGGTTCGAGCAGCTCGGGCCGACGCGGAAGTATTTGAGCTCGCCTGCACCGAGTGGGTTCCCCTCGTGGAGGACGGCGTGCTTTCGGGTCCCGAGGCGAAGAAACGCGTCCGCAGTGCGCTTTCGCCTTGGCTCCGCCTGCCCGCTCTGGATGCCGTCATCCTTGGTTGCACCCACTTTCCCTTCCTTGCATCCCTCGTCGAGGAGGCCCTTCCGGGTGGTCCACTGCTGGTGGACCCGGCTCCGCTGGCGGCGAAGGCGATCTGCGACCTCCTGCCCGCAGTCGAGGGGAAGGCGGGTCTCCTCGAGTTCTGGTCAAGCGGTCCTCAAGAGGAGTTCCTGGCTTCGATTCGGCGCCTGGTGCCGGATCTTGCGCCGACTCACGTCCTGCCCTGGCCTCCTTGCGAAGTCCCGGCAGCCGAAGGTACGGCCTTGACGCTGCCATCCTCCTCAAGACGCCCCTGAAGCATCGATACCGTGCCGGCCCACCAGTGCCATTCGGCCGCATGATCCGGGCCGTCCCGCCAGCGTTTGGCCCACGGGTCGCCGTGATCCGCCACACCGGCCAGATAGGCACAGCGCCTGGCGGCCGCCTCGAGAAACATCTTGCCTACCAAGCGCTCGGCCGGCGCCAGGGACAGCCAGCCGGCCGCAGGAGCGGCCAACGGAAGCATGGCGAGTTGCCGGGCCACCCGGGCCAGGAATTCGTCCTCGAGAGGGTCAGCCTGACGCAATGCCCGCCGCACGCGCTCGCCCGCAGAGTCAGCGGCGCCAGCGTTGAACCCCCCGCCTTGACCTTCCCCGAGGAACAGCATCCCGGCACCTCCGATGACGAGGGATCGCCCCGCCCCCGGATCGCGGCGAAACTCCGGAGAAGCCGGAGCGGCGTTCGGGTGCGCAAGAGGGGCCGGGGGGCTCTGTTCGGCCGTGCTTGCACACGCGCCAGCCGACACAAGAAGAAAGAGGCAGGGCAGCAATGGCAGGTGCTTGGCAACCATGACTCCATCGTGCCCCCCCGGACACCAACGGCGTCCGTGCAGGTTCCACCGTGCCTTCCGTGCGGCCGGTCCTAACGCCTCGCCGGCACAGGATCCTCGTAGAGAAAACGCAGGGCTGCGGGAAGGCGCCTTCGCCAGGAGACCTCATCATGGCGTCCGGTCTTGACGGGATGCCAGAGAAGATCGCGCCCGGCCTTGAAGCCTTTGCGCTCCAACAGCTGCGCCATCCAACCCGCATGCTCGAGGGGATAGCCGCCGGCCTCGCGTCCTCCGCAGCACATCCAGATCCTCGGCCGTCCCCACGCCGGTGCCCGCGCGACGAAGGGGAAGGCCTCGCCATCGGCGACCCAGAGCGAGGGCGACATGCACAGCAGCCGGGCGAAGCGGTCGTTGTGGCGGAAAAACGTGACCAGCGCGGCCAGGCCTCCCATGGAAGAACCGCCGATCAGCCAGTCGTCCCGTTCCTCGGAAATCCTGAGGTGCTCTCGGATCCAGGACGAAAGGTCCGCCGCGATCCAGTCGGCCAGAGCCAGTCCGTGCGCCTGTTTGCCCTCCTCCACCGGCCAGGGTGACAACTCCTCCACCCGTGTCACGCCGCCGTGATGCAAGGCGACCACCACCGGCACGCGCAGCCCGCGCTGGGCACGACGATCGAGGACCCGATGGAGTTGCCATCCTCCTGCGAAGGTCCCCTCGTCCTCGAACAGGTTCTGGCCATCGAACATGACTGCGACCGGCCAGCGACGGTCGTCATGACCGTATCCAGGTGGCGTGTAGATACGGCTGGGCAAGGAAACGGGCAGGCCCGGAATCGTGAATCCGGGCCCCTTGAGGATCTGGCCGGGCGGTGCCGGCTTGCGGGGCGAGCGAGGGGGCGTCATGGGGGATTCACGCTACCATGCCCATGTGAGCCGGGCCAAAATGGCAAACGACACCTGGGACGTGACCGTCGTCGGGGGCGGCGCGGCCGGCATGCTGGCCGCACTCGAGGCTGCCAGGGCCGGAGCTCGGACCTTGCTGCTCGAGAAAACCGTCAAGCTCGGTACCAAGATTCGCATATCGGGCGGGGGTCGATGCAATGTCACCAATGCGCTGGACGATCTCCGCGCGTGGGAAAGGATGTTTCCCGGCAACGGGCCGTTTCTTCGCCACGCGCTCAGAAGCTACCCGCCCCGGGCTTTTCTGGATTTGCTGCATGGCGAAGGTGTCCCGACCCGCGTGGAGGCTCCCTATGGCAAGATCTTCCCGGACAGCGGCAAGTCTGGCGATGTGATCGACGCATTGGTCCGCGCGATGCGCCGGGCAGGCGTCACGCTGGCGACGGAAACTCCGGCCAGAGACATCCTGCGGGACGGGGCGGGTTCGGTGAGGGGCCTGGGGCTCGACGGCGGAGCCGTGCTGCCGACCCGCAGCGTGGTCTGGTGCACCGGAGGGCGGTCGTTCCCCAAGTCGGGCAGCACCGGTGACGGCTACCCGATCCTGCGGCGTCTTGGCCACACCGTCGTGCCCACCTTCCCTTCGCTCGTGCCGCTGCGGCTATCGGGGACGGCCCCCCATGCCGGGGTCGCGCTGCGCGGCATCAGAGGGAGGGTCCGCCTGGCCGGACAGGCAGGGCCCGTGCCGTGGGACGGTGACGTGCTGTGGACGCACTTCGGTCTCTCTGGCCCGGTGGTGCTGCAACTCAGTCGCGCACTCGCTGCCTCGTGGGTCCAAGGGGAAACCACCGGTGACCTGCTGTTCGACCTGCTGCCCGGGGAGAGCCAGGAGGACGTGCTGAAGAGGCTCCTCGGGACGATGGCGCGCGAAGGCGGACGGACCGTGCGGTCTCTGGTCCCCGAGACCGTGCCACGTGCACTGGTGACTGACCTTCTCGACGCCGCGGGAGTGCCCGGAGACCGCCGCCTGGCGGAGCTTGGACGCCAGGAACGCAGGCGCCTTGCGGAGACCTTCAAGGGCTGGGCCTTCCGGCCCGAGGGCTGGCATTCCTTCGAGGCCGCCGAAGTCACGGCCGGCGGGGTGGACGTGCGCGAGGTGGACCCGAAGACCATGGCCTCGCGGCGTGTGCCGGGACTCTATCTGGCGGGTGAAATCCTCGACGTCGATGGCTATGTGGGGGGCTATAACCTGCAGGCGGCCTGGTCGACGGGGTTCCTCGCGGGGCGGGCGGCCGCAGTCCATGCACGGGCCTGCCGGGACGGCTCGTCGTCTGCTACGATCCGCTGAACCCAAAGCCGGAGGCACCATGCGTCATCCCCGTTCAAGCGGCCTGTTGCTTCATCCCACCTCCCTGCCCGGTCCCTTCGGGATCGGGGATCTCGGTCCCATGGCCCACAGCTTCGTGGATTTCCTGGCACTGTCGGGCCAGACCCTTTGGCAGGTTTTGCCTCTGGGCCCCACGAGCTTCGGGGATTCCCCCTACCAGTGCCTGTCCTCATTCGCGGGCAATCCCAATCTGATCTCGCCGGAGGCCCTGGCCGAAGCCGGGCTTGTGACCGAGGGAGAGTTGGCAGCCTATCCTCGGTTCGACGAGGGGCGCATTCGTTTCGGGCCCGTCATAGAGACCAAGCAGGCCTTGCTGCGTGAGGTGCAACGCCACTGGGACCAACGCGCGAATCCGGCGCTGAAGGAGCGGCTCGCGCGATTCACCCGGGGTCGCGCCCAGGCCGGTTGGCTCGAGGACTATGCGCTCTTCATGGCTCTCAAGGCGGCTCACCAAGGTGCGCCCTGGCCCCAGTGGCCTGCTCCGTTGCGGGATCGTGATCCCGGCGCACTGGCCGAAGCCCGCCATCGGCTGGGCCATGACGTGGCCTTCCACATCCTGTGCCAGTTCCTGTTCCGCGAGCAGTGGGATGCGCTGCGGCAGCGAGCGGCGGTAGACGGGGTGAGGCTGGTCGGGGACATCCCGATCTTCGTGGCGTATGACTCGGCCGATGTCTGGCGCGACCGAGCCATGTTCCTGCTCGATCGCGAAGGCCGGCCAACCGCGGTGGCAGGAGTGCCGCCCGATTACTTCAGCAAGACGGGGCAACTGTGGGGCAACCCGCTGTACGACTGGAAGGCCATGGCCGAGGACGACTACACCTGGTGGGCACGCCGGCTGGCGCATGCGCTGTCGTTGTGCGACTTGCTGCGGCTCGATCACTTCAGAGGCTTCGAAGCCTACTGGGCCGTCCCGGCAGGTGCCCCCACCGCCGAAAGTGGCTCTTGGCAACCTGGCCCGGGGCAAGAGTTCTTCGATGCCATGCGCGGGCACCTCGGTCACCTGCCGCTGATTGCGGAGGACCTGGGCGTCATCACGCCTCCCGTCGCCGCCCTGCGGGATGACAATGCCCTGCCTGGGATGCGCATCCTGCAATTCGCCTGGGATGGCAAGCCGACCAATGATTTCTTGCCTCATCGACACTCCCCACTCAGCGTGGTCTACACCGGGACGCACGACAACGCGACCACCCGGGGCTGGTGGCAGGGGGCGAGTCAGGAGGAGCGCCAGCGTGTGGCTGCATATCTCGGCAAGCCCGTGGACGACCCGGCGTGGGCGCTGATCGAGCTTGCCATGCGTTCTCCCGCAGATACGGTCATCGTGCCGCTGCAGGACCTCTTGTCGCTGGGAGACGAAGGCAGGATGAATCTGCCCGGGGCAGCCGAGGGCAACTGGGGCTGGCGTCTGGGGCAGCCGGGCCTGACCGAGGGCATCGCCCACCACCTCGGGCAATTGACCCGAACCTACGGGCGCTGGCCCGCCTGACGGACGGGTCACGCGTGAACGTGCTAGATTGAAGCCATGAACTTCCTGGAGCAGCTCAAGAACCTTGCCAACAAGGGGAAGGAAGCCGAGGAGAATCCGCCGGCGTCCGAAGGCGAGGAGCGACCGGAACCCGCCCCTGCCCGGCCTCGCAAGCGACGCAAGCAGAATCTGAACCCGCTTGACCCCAAGAATCTTCCGGCGCTGATTCCGGTCGCCATCGGAGCCATCGGGGCGATGGTCTTCGGGTTGTATCTCCTGATCCAGAGCGTGTTCTTCGCTCCGCCGCCGATTCCCACCGACACGCCCCCGCCACTGGTGACCCCGGGCCCTGCCACGGACAGTGTCGCCGTCCAGGGTGGAACGGACAGTGTGGCCGCTACGGAAAGTGTCGTCGTGCCTCAGGATCCCAACAGCCCCGTCACGGCCGTGGCCACTTACTACCCCCCCCCGCGGCCCATCAGCCTGCCACAGGCGGGTGCCTCCGCTAGCTTGCCGCAGGCATTACCCAACCCTGCGATGCAGCTGCCACAGACACTCACGCCGATTCCGCGACTGGACGTGGTGATCATCCCGGAGCGTCCGAACGAGCCCATCCGGCTCGCCAGCACGGCAGAGGAGCTCGGCCAGACGGACCTGATCTTCTGGCAGATGGTGCCCGCCAGGGACATCCGTGTCAGGGTGCATGAACGGCAACGACTGTCCAACACCGGCGAGGCCGTGGTGTTGGTCGAGTTCGAGGATGATCCTTCCGCGATGGCGGGCAAGGTCACCCGCAAGCGGCCTGACAACTCGATTGAAAGCTACGTCCTGACGGCACGGGATACCGCGTGGATTCCCGAGGCGGCCACGTTGCGCGGGGCGCAACAGCTGAACGCCATCTCGCCCGCTAGCGTCGCACGTGCCGAAGCGATCCTTGTCAATTGGGAGGGATTGGTCCGTCGGGCAGCCGAGGCGGCCGCCATCCTGGCTTCCAGTTCGGCACAGACGACTCCCGCGCGTCCGCCCTCCCAGCCCTGATAGACCTGACCGCTCCGAACCCCTGCCCATGGGTGGCGGAGGGTTCTGTGGTCGCGGCTGGCGTTCCTGAACCAAGGGCTTGACACTTTCCGAACACCCTAGTACGGTTGTCCTATTAGGACGCTCGTACAAATGGCACGTCTTTCCGCGCTCCCTTCCGCGACGCCTTCCGCCATCGTCGCCGCGGCGGCCGAGTTGTTTCGCAAGCACGGCTATGCAGGAACGTCGATCCAGCAGGTCTCGGCCGCTGCTGGACTTTCCAAAGGCAACCTGACCTACCACTTCCCCAGCAAGCGGGAGCTCTTCGAAGCCGTCCAGCAGGAGGCCCTGCGCTACGTCGAGGAGCGAGTCATGGAACGGTCCTTCGCGGAGGGTCCGGACACTCTGTCGAGCCTCGAGGAGTTTGCCCGTAGGTTACGGCGGCTGTTCGTCGACGACACGGACACCTTCGTCGGATGCCTGTTCACCAACGTCGCGATGGAGACGCGCCACGCCGACCGGGCCGTGGCCGACATGGCCCGGCAATCCATGGTGGTGTTGCGTGAGCGCGTGGCTCGTCACCTTGCCCGAGGCCAGGAGCTGGGCGAGGTTCGCGGCGACCTGCCACCCGAGGTCCTGGCCCGGATGTTCTTCTGGCTGTACGAGGGAGCGCTCACGATGGCGCGTGCCCTCGAGGACAGTTCCGAATACGACCTCTTCCGCAGCAGCCTGCGGCAGTGGTTTGCTCCCGCAGCCGCCCGCACGGACGGCAACGGCACCTCTCTTCCCCAAACGATGCCCCTAGGAGGCCATCAGTCATGACGGAATATTGGGTCGCCGCGACCTGGGGAGGCATGGCCGTGCTGGCCGTTGCACTTCTCTATGCGCGGCAGGGATACTGGGCGTGGGTCGCACCGGGTGCTGCAGGCCTCGGCATATGGTGGTCGCAGGGCGGCGCCGATTCCACGGGCTTCCAGGTCGCCGCCGGACTATGGGCCTCGGCCGCGGTGCTGTTTGGTGTGGCGCCCGTACGGCGTTCCCTCCTGTCGGGCGGCATCATGAAGTTCGTCACGACCATCCTGCCCCGCATGGGCGAGACCGAGCGCATTGCCCTCGAGGCCGGGACGGTATGGTGGGACGGGCAGATCTTCTCGGGTAACCCCGACTGGGGCAAGTTGCTCGACTTCCGCGTCCAGCCACTCTCCGCCGAGGAACAGGCCTTCCTGGATGGTCCGGTCGAAAAGGTCTGCAGCATGATCAAGGACTTCGAGGCCGAGCAGTCAGGCGATCTGCCCAAGGAGGTGTGGGACTTCCTGAAGCGCGAAAAGTTCCTGGGGATGATCATTCCCAAGGCCTATGGCGGCCTCGAGTTCTCGGCGGCCGCGCAGTCGGCCGTCATCGTCAAGTTGGGCAGCCGCAACGGTACGGCCGCCGTCACGGTCATGGTGCCCAACTCGCTGGGTCCGGCGGAGCTGCTGCTGCACTACGGCACCGAAGACCAGAAAAACTATTACCTACCCCGACTCGCGATCGGCGAAGAGGTCCCCTGCTTCGCCCTCACGGGGCCCGAGGCCGGCTCGGACGCGGGCGGCACCCAGTCGACGGGCGTCGTCTGCCGTGGGATGTGGGAAGGCAAGGAAGTGCTGGGCATGAGGCTCAACTGGCGCAAGCGCTATATCACCCTGGCGCCGATCGCCACCGTGCTGGGCCTCGCCTTCAAGCTGCTTGATCCCGACCATCTGATCGGCGAAAAGGACGATCTGGGCATCACCTGCGCCCTCGTACCTGCGGACCTTGCCGGCATCGAGATCGGCGACCGGCATGACCCGCTGGGCAACAGCTTCATGAATGGACCGACCTTCGGCACGGATGTGTTTGTGCCGCTCGACTTCATCATCGGCGGCCAGAAGATGGCCGGCCAAGGTTGGCGCATGCTGATGGAGTGCCTGGCTGCCGGGAGATCGATCTCCCTGCCTGCTTCCGCGAGCGCCGCGGCACAAGGCTGCGTGCGGGCCGCGGGAGCCTATGCCACCATCCGCGAGCAGTTCGACATGCCCATCGGCCGCTTCGAGGGCATCGAGGAACCCTTGGCACGCATCGGCGGCCTGACCTACCTGATGGATGGCATGCGGCGGCTCACCGCGGGAGCCGTGGATTCGGGCGAGAAGCCCAGCGTCATCTCGGCGATTGCCAAGCGCTGGTCGACGGAGACGCAGCGTCAGATCGTCAACGACGCCATGGATATCGTGGCGGGCGCAGGCATAAGTCAAGGCGAACGGAATGTCATCGCCAGAGCCTACCTGAGCACGCCCATCGGCATCACGGTGGAGGGGGCCAATATCCTCACCCGGACGCTGATTGTCTTCGGGCAGGGTGCCATTCGTTGCCATCCCTTTGTCCAGACGGAAATGCGGGCGTGCGCAGAAAAGAACGTCGCCAAGTTCGACGGAGCCTTCTGGGGTCACATCAACTTCGTCTTCAGCAACGGGATCCGATCGCTGCTGCTGGGCTTGGTGGATGGCGCCTGGGCACGACCAGGTCAGGCGCGGCACCCCAAGGTGGCCCATTATCTGGGCCAACTGACTCGCCTGTCAGCCGCCTTCGCCTTGTGCTCCGATGCCGCGATGGGCACGCTGGGCGGTTCGCTGAAGGGTGCGCAGAAACTGTCGGGACGCCTGGCGGATGCCTTGGCCTACAACTACATGGCAACAGCCGCGGTCAAGCGGTTCGTCGATGAGGGCAGCAAGCCCGAACATGAGCCGTTCCTAGACTGGAGCGTGCAGTACGCACTCTATCAAATCCAGGAGGCCCTGGATGGTTTCCTCGCCAACCTGCCGTTCCGACCGGCCGCCTGGGCGCTGCGGCTCGCCGTCTTCCCAACTGGCCGTCGCTACAAGCTGCCTTCCGATCGCGTCGGAGGCAAGGTGGCCCGTGCCTTGTTGGACGACCGGCAGGAGCGGCTGGATCTGACGCGGGATATCTACATCCCCAAGGCGGGCGAGCCCGGGCTTGGGCTGTACGAAGAGGCGCTTGACGCCGTCGTGGCCGCACAACCTGCCGTCCGCAAGCTGAAGGAAGCCCTGCGCAGCCGCAAGCTGAACAAGTTCCCCGAGCAGACGCAGGTGGAACGGGCGCTCGAGGCCGGCATCCTGACGGCCGAAGACAAGGCCCTGATGGACCGGGCGGATGCCTTCCGCGACGACGCCATCCAGGTGGACAGCTTCCCGAAGGAGAGCTTCCCCCGGCGTCCCCGGGAGATCCACTCCAGCCCGGTGCGGGAGGCGGTTTCCGGGCGGCGGTAGCGCGCCTTCGGACCAAGACACCCCCTGTTTCCGGTTTCGGGAGCAGGGGGTGTTCCAATTGAGCTGCCTCTCGCCAATTTTGGATCTGCGTGCTATCGGTTAGGTCCGTTTGTATACTGTCCGTGACCCTACAGGAGAGTCCCTTGCAGTTAGTTTCCAAAGCCATTCACGGTTTCGTACCGCTTGCCTTGGCGTACTCCGTTGGGCTGGCAGCCTGCGCTCCCGCTTCGACAACCACCGCCACCCCGTCCTCGACTCCTACAAGCAGCCCCACGCCGGTGGCACAGGTCACGCCTTCGCCGGCTCCTGCAAGCAGCCCCACGCCGGCTCCCACGCTGCAGCCGCCTTCGATCGTGGCGAATTTTGACGTGAACAAGGGAGAGCTCGGAGAGGGCCTCACGCTGGACAAGGCAGGTGCTTTTGCTTACACCGCCACGGTCGCAGGCAAGATTCTGAAAGTCAGCCTTGCAGATGGCACCACCACGGAAGTTGGCGTCCTGGCTCAGTTTCCGCAGGGGCGTCAGGATATCTATGTCGTCGGACTGGCCTTCGATGCAGCCGAGAACCTGGATATCGCGGTGACCTCCTTCGGTCCTGCCTATACATCTGGTATCTACCGCTTGGCGAAGGGCGGTTCGGTTGCAGCCTTGCGGACACAGGTGGCAGGCTTTCCGAACGGCCTTTCGTTCGCCCCAGATGGCACCTGCTTCGTCAGCAACTCGTTTGGCCAGATCCAAACTGTCTCTGCATCAGGAGATGTCTCCTCGTGGTTCAGCGAACCGGGCCTTACCGACGGTGATGCCAGTTCTTCCTGCGCCACTGGCTTTGGCATCGGAGCAAATGGAATCCACGCCACCGACGAAGCTGTCTACTTCACCAACTCCGATCGGGCCCAGATGGTCAAGGTTGCCCGGAAGGGCGATGGCACCGCGGGGGATAGCTCCTTCGTTGTCCCGTCGAACTGCGCCACCTTCAATGGTGCAGACGGAGTGGCTCCCGGTCCCAACGGCAGCTTCTACGTGGCCTCGAATCAGCAGAACGCGCTGCTCAAGGTCACCTCAGCCGGAGTTGTCAGTGTCGTGGCGAGTGGCTCACTGTTCGCGTTCCCATCCAGCGTGGCCTACAGCGCCAAGGACAGCGCGGTGTACGTCATCAATGCTGCCTTCGGCGATGTCAAGAAGCCGGGTATCGTGAAGGTTCCCGTCCAGAACAACTGAGACCATTGAGGTCGATGCGCCCGCGCCCCGCCTTCCTGATGGAACACGGGGCGCGGGAGCTTTTTGGAAGTGTGTGAGCGGATGCGCGCACCGTTCTTCAGAGGAGTGCCGTGTCGAGGGACGGGAGCAAGTCCACGATGGCCTGTTCCCGTAGAGTTGGCCTAAAGCCTCGTCGCGTTCGCATCTGCACCCACCAGGCACGCCCGCGCACCTCAAGACTGATGCCGAAGCGCACGAGTGGCACGGCCCACGGGTGGTGCTTGCGGGCCAAAAGCACACTGCCTGCGTAGCCCTCACGAATGGCCCTGGCAAGAACTGCAGGGTCCGATCGCGTCGCCGCGCCTTCGTAATGACGGACGTGAATCATGGGCGCACACGCGATTGTCCAACCCGCCTTGCGCAGCCGCCACGAAAGGTCAATATCCTCGTTGTAAAAGAAAAAGCCCTCATCGAGCCAGCCGATGGCGTCCAGCGCTTCGCGTCGAAGCAGAAGACATGTTCCCGGCAGCCAGTTCATCCGGACAAGGCCCGGGCCCCGTCGTCTCCAAGGGGGCATGGGAGGCCCCTGGACCCGGCCGTTCGGCCAGTGCATCAGGGGCGACAACGCCCCGAGCGTAGGGTCGCCATCCATGACCGCAACCAACCGTTCGAGGGATGCCGGCAGCATCGTCACATCGGAGTTGAGCAACAGAACATATCGACTCGTCGCGTGGCGGCCTCCACGATTGCAAGCGGCCGCAAATCCCAGGTTTTCGGGATTCTGCAAGACCGAGACCTCGGGAAAACCGTCCCTGACCAAAGCCACACTGTCATCGCTCGAGGCGTTGTCGACCAGTACCGTGACCGTCGAAAGCGAGCCTACAGCCTCAGGCAGGGCAGAAAGGGTGGCTGGCAAGACAGCGGCCCCGTTCAGATTGGGAATGACGAGGGTGACGTCGCGCAGGGCGCAAGAGCCGGGTGGCGAAGCAGATGCGTGCATGGGCGTAAGACATCCTACCAGTCCTGTCCTGTGGATCGACGGAGCCACACGTCCAAGCGTCGGTCATCCTTGGACGCACGGCCGCATCACCATCGAGAGATTTCCTTTTGTGATCTCACCCGCGGGCGCGGGCGCGGCTGACTGCAGCTGCAGGGAGCAACCACCCGTCCACGATCCAGGAGACCACCGTATCCAAGCGCCCTGGCTATCCCGAGCGGCTACGGCTGGGGCTCGAGATTGGGTGGCAAAGGCTTGGCCTCACGCTTGCAGATCTGCTTGACGACCCTGATGGCGGACCAGGAGGCGCCGTCCGAATGACTGCCTTCGGTGAAATCGCCAGCCAGATAGAAGCGGCCCTGGGGAGTACGCAATGCACGGGACAACGCATCGTAGCGAGACCGTCCGACAGGCCAGGCCGCGATGGCTCGCGGATGGTAACGAACGAAATTCATGTACTTGATGGCCGGACCAATGCCCGGCCACTGCTGCTCGAGCGCCGTGGAGATTTCGCGTCGCACGTCGTCGAGCGAACCCGTCCGCGCATTGAAACGCTCGGCATCATCTCCCGTCACCAGCAGGTTCAGGACCGCATGGTCGGGGGTGGCGACTAGGTCATGGCCCCCATAGATGACCCCGAGGGGCCCCCCGGTCAGGATCGGCAGCATCTCTTCGCCGTTGCGGGTCCAGTAGCGACGGGCCTTGCGATCAAGGACCACATGCGCCGTAAAGTAGGCCCCCCAGGTTTGCGTCCCTATCGCCTGCTGGACCGTGGGGGAGAGCGGGGGTTCGAGCTGGACTTCGTAAAGTCGGAACAGAGGCATGGTGGTCACGACGTGCCGGGCACGGACGTGCTGGATCGCGTAGTCTCTGGTACGGAGGGCCGTGACCTCGACGCCCTTGCCCTCCTTGTCCTGATGGATGCGGGTGACCTGATGGCCAGGCAGGACACGCTCACGGCCAATTCGGTCAGCCAGGACCTCGGCCAACCTCTGGTTGCCCCCAATGACGTGACGAGAGCCCGTGCCCTTTCCCGCGAAGATATGCCATTCGGCCACGCCATCCAACGCTGAGATCCGGTCGGCACCCGTGCCGAATTCGGGCTCAGTTTCGGCCCTCACCATCGCGATGGCCAGCGGGGACAGACCGCTCTTTCGCTGCAGCCAATCCGCGAATGACACGTCCTGAAGCGGTGCAAGGTCCTTGGGCACAGGAGCGTTGCGATGCCACGCGTCCTCAAGACGCCTGTACATGGCCTGCATGCGGGTATCCCACGCCCTGAACCTCGCATAGTCCCGCGACCCCAGAGTGGCGGCGACGAACTGCTCATTGGTGTCCTGGACGAAGGGATAGAGACGTCCCTTGTGCACGAAGCTCGAGAAAGCCGTCGCTGCACCTTCCGTGGGGATCCCCAGCTCTTCCAGCAGGTGAACTGCCGGGTTGTTGTTCCAGAATTCCTCGAGCCCTGCCTCGGCACCTACACCCTCCGGATAGCTGGCCGAGCGCATGCGACCGCCCAGGTGATCCGACAGCTCGAGCACGATCACGGACAAACCCGCCTGATGCAGTCGATAGGCAGCGGTCAGCCCGGCGAGGCCTGCACCCACGATGACGACATCGGTCTCGATTGAGGCAGTTGCGACCGGGACCACGGCCTGGGTCGTTGCCCGAGCCGGAGCGAAGGCAAGGATGGCGGGCAGAAGAAGGCCTGTGACCGCCCAGAGGAGAGCCCGCGAGGTCAGGGAGTCCGGTCGGACAGGCATGGTCACGGTTCCATTCGGGAAGGACAGTCTATGGACAGAAGGCATTATCTCGGATCTCACGCCGGCCGTGCACCTTTCCGGCCGCACACGCGCGCGGCAACGAGGCGCCCCACTGTCTGAGAAAGGGTGTTCCGCCCCTTGAGGGTCGAAGACACCCACGGGGGACGGCCCTCGGCCGCATGGCGGCACAAGGTGTCGCCCGGGGTCCAGCGTGGACCGCAGGACAGATGAAGTGGCTTGCC
>JAYKGV010000060.1:0-7779 GCA_035285595.1 Candidatus Sericytochromatia bacterium | reverse complement strand
TTGTTGGCGAACGGCAAGGCGTAGGTGGTGTCGACGGTACCGAAATCCGCCGGACTGGCAAGCCCCTTGTGGAACATCAGGCTGAGCACGGCCATGCCTTCGCAATGCCCGCCGGACATGCTCTGGTTGGTCTCGTCCATCCACGACTGCGCGGCCGGCGTCAGCACGCAGTCGTCCCCGGTACCGGAGCCACAGACGCCCGTCCCGAACAGCCGCACCATCTCGGCCGCCGTGAGATTGACCACACCCGCCTCAGCACCATAGTTCTCGAAACCAAAGCCGTCACGTTCCGGGTCGAAGGCCAGAGCCCCCACCATCGAATCGGGAGTCTTGCCGGGGGAGGCCGTCACGAGGGGCGTCGGCCCGGGCGAAGCTGTCGGCAGGGCCGAGGCCGTCGGGGAAGCCGTAGGCGTTTCTGCCAAGGTAGCCAGCAGGGTCTGCGCCGCAGGCGCGCACGCCGCCAGGGCCAAGGTGGCCGCAACGGGTGCCAGGGCCGGAATCCATCGTTGATGACGCTGCATGCCCGAATGCTACGCCCCGGCGAGGATGCGTGTCCAACAAGCCCGATCCGGCGCCAAGGAAGGGCACCCCGAAGCACCCGCGTATATGGCCCCCCCGGTCCGACCCAGGCGCGTACGTCCTCGCGCTGGGCCAACCGCGCCGCCACAAAGAGCGTGCCGTCCGTCTGGACGACCACCAAGCGCTCGCAGACCTCCCGCGCAAGCAGCCACGAGCGGTCACTGACCGCCTCGACATCCGGGGCGTCCACCGCAGAAGCCAGATCATCCAGCAATATCTGGGGTGCCTCCACGCGAATGCGCCGCCAGCCATATCCCCCGCCCGCAGCGGACGGTGCCACCCCCAGTCTCAGGACCAGCAGGCCGCCGATGCCCGCGAATCCCAGCCGCATCGCGGCGACGTAGCCATCTCCGGCGGGCAGCGCCGGCAGCATCGCAGAAGGCGGCGGAGCGATGGGGCGGCGGGGCAGGCGAGGCCAGCGGCTCCAAGATTCGTTTCCGGGGTCGAATGATGAAGATTCGGATCGAACGCGGGACCGAGAAGACGGTGCAGGTCCGCTACCGAAACGGTTTCCTCATTGAGGTTCCCGATGGTCTTTCGCCGACTGAACAGTCGAGTCAGGTCGAGGCAGCATTGTCCGCCTGGCTCAAGGCAAAGCTGTATGAAGATGCATCGGCACTGATCCAGCAGGTATCCCGGCAAATCGAGGTAAAGCCCAAGGGCCTCCGCCTTCGTGAGCAGAAGCACCTGTGGGGAAGCTGCGGCAAAGACGGGATCATCTACCTGAATTGGCGCCTGATCCACGCCCCGAGGCCGGTGCTTGAGTACGCCGTCGTTCACGAGCTTTGCCATCTACGCTTTCGGACCCACAGCAACGAGTTCTGGATGTTGGTGCGCTCGGTGCTACCGGACTACGAGACGCGGAAGCGCTGGTTGGACGAGGCGGGGGAACTGGTTGGAAGTCGGGGTTAGGGGCAAAGTTTATTCAGGCGATTCCTCGGCCAGGCATTATGACGTATATTGAGCAAGCTGCATCCTTTGCCATAGATCGTTCAGAAAGAGGGGGCTGATGATGTCAACCGGTTCTCGCGGCACCAGCCTGGCGGCTCTGATATCCGCCGTCTTTGTAGGTTTGGTTGGATGTGCGGTGGCCCAGATCGGTGGACCAGATGCCTCCGCAAGATCAGGCCCGGCGACTCCCAAGACAACGCCTGTAGTCTTGCCATCAGGGTCTACGGTAACGACGACAATTCTCGGGTTGCCAGTTATCTCTACAGTTACAGCGGCCAAGATTGCGAGTAGCACTTATGAGGTAATGGTAAGCGGAACTATCGTGTCGACCGAAAGCGTTGCCGGGTCTACAAGAGTCGGAGAGTTCTATCAGATACTTCTAGACGGAACGCCGACGGACATGCTCGAGCTTTCAATGGGTTTGGGCGCAGCTTCCTTTCTTTACAGTCCATACTCAAGAGGAACCAAGGTTGATGATGTCTACTCATTCTCCCCCGCAAGAGATGACTTTGAAGTTCTCGGAGCTGATCTGAATATAACGAGGGAATCAACTAATTACTATGGTTGCCTTGCGAATAGGCTTGGAGGAGGTCAATGGATTGGCCTGATTCAACCTGAGGTGGCCACTGACGCCACGGTCAGGCTGAGGCGGGGATTTTTTGTCCGCTGCGCTGCTGCTCAACTGCAAAATTCGGTAAGGCTCTACAAAGAGGACCCCTTATACGTTATTGGTGCAACATATTCCGTTGAGGCCAGCGTAGCAATCAGCAGGCCAGATGGCAGTTTCGTTTCTGGCCTTAAAGAAAAGTTTTTCGACTTACAGGTGAGCAATGGCAACGAAAAATGGTATAGCTCAAAAGTTGTCTCGGCCTTAGAAGTCAAAAATGGAATTTATTCGATAAAATCTGATCTTTCCCGGTCGGGAAACATTGATAAGATTCTTACTAATCCCAAAGTAAGGGTTTTGGTTCGAGACGTTCATGAAGAGGTGTTTGCGGAGGGGGGGGCGTGGCTTGTTGAAAGTCCGACCCCGATCCCGGTCCGGGAAGCGATCGCGACCCCGCGGCCGACCCCGAGTCCTACCCCGAGTCCTACCCCGAGACCGTTCGCGACCCCGCAGCCGACACCGAGTCCTAGCCCGACCACGACTCCGACCCCGATCCCGTTCGCGACCCCGATCCCGTAACCTATCCTAACCCCACGCGCAGGTAGTCAACTCCGTCCCGCCAAGTAATACGCCCCGGCATCCCATCGGCCAGCGCCCTACCCACCTCGAAGCTAGCATCTGGATCACCCCGTTCGGCGTCATCGACCAGATGCAGAAAGTCGCTTGCCCACATGTGCCCGTCCCGGGCAGCCCGCGAGAGCTGTGGCCGGTTCCAAGGCAACGGTCTTCTGCCGGCGGATAGCTGACGGTCCCAGAACGGGATGGGCGCGACTTCGAGGGGGGCCGTCACGAGGTCGAAGTACTTGTCCCCCGTAGGTCCGTCCTGTTCGGGCAGGCCTCGCAAGAAAATGTCCGTCAGGTGATGCTGGGTCGGCAGGGCGTACGTCGCAAGAAGGTCCGCGATCAGGCCCCAGGCGTTGGCGGCCCCTGCCAGGTGCGCCCCGAGCAAGCATTCGACCCCTCGATTGCAACCGAGCATGCTGGACCCCCGATTGATGAGCCAGGCCCCATATTCGGCACTCGCCTCGGCATCCCGACGCTCCAGGCCTCGCTGGAGGTCGAGCCACCACGTCGACCGCTCCGACCCGACGATCTGTCCCTCGTGGAAGAACGCTCGGGCAGCCACAGGGTTGATACAGCCGACATCCCCGCCCATGAAGACCTCGCCCAACAGGTCGGGTATCTCGCGAACGGTCTTGTCGGGCAGGTGATGTAGATCGTTCAGGAAGTCGGCCTTGAGCTCGGGCAGCATCGTGAGGTCTCTCGTGCGCTCCAGCAGCGCCCACGCCTGCCGGTCGGCAAGCACGTTGGCGGACCTTAGACCGTGGTAGCCCATCACGAGATGGCCGTAGCCCTCGGGATCGCCACGCTGGATCGCGACCTCGGCCCAATATCTGGCCCGAGACGTGTCGAGCGGAAGCAGCAGACCCGTCTGAAGCTGGTGGGCAAGGTAGCCGGCAGCAGACGCGCTGCCTGACTTGGCGGCCTCCGTAAGGAGCTTCCTGCCGATGCCTTCACGGATGCTTGCTCGCCCCTGCCTGCTTTCGAGGGCCTCTCGGCCAAGACGCTGCTTGCTGTCCATGCAGCCATCGGCGGCCCGCAAGAGCAATCGGCTCAGGTCTCCCCTTCCCGACCGCTCCGTGTTGGCTGCGATCCACCAGGCAGCGTAAGCAAGGCTATCCTCCGGCCCCCTCCCGAGCAGCAGGGCCATGGCGGTTCGGTCGGTGGCTTGCGAATGCCCGTCCAGCGCAGCCTGGCGCCAGAGCTCTTCCGCCTGATTCTGGTCCTTGGCGAGGCCATCCCCGAACAGGTGCCGCTCCCCCATCTCGAAGACAGCCTCCGGTAGCCCTCGCCCGTAGCCGTCCCGTGCCAGGCGAATGATCTCGGTGGATCCTTCGCTGCCGGCCTCTGCCGCTCGCTCGTGCCATTTGAGGCCTCGCGGCACATCGAGCGGCCGAACGTAACCCCCGAGATAGGCTCGTCCGAGGGTCTCCATGGCAGCCGGACTTCCCGCATCGGCTTCCCGTTCCACATGACGCATGAGCCGGGTCCATCGACCGGTGGGAAGCAAGCGGTCACGCTCCCGCTCCAGTTGCAGATAGCGAGCGTCGTCAAGCCAATCCGGCCGAGTCAGATTCAGGTCGTTACCTCAAGGGCGCGATTTCAAGAAAATTTTCTCGGACACCTCACCCGCTCAGTTCGACACGGCTTCTTTGGGCTTGGACTTCCCGAACATGGCAACGACGCCGCCCAGGAAGGCGAGCGTCATGCAGACGGCAACCGGCGTCCCGCCCAGAATGGCGCCCGCGATCGACAAGAGGATGGTCGCGATGCCCCCGCCCCTCGGCCGTCCCATGGCAATCGAGCTCGACACGATCACGAGGAACGAGAAGAGGATGCCGCCAAACCCGAGACCGATGACCGTATCGGCCCCCTCGGCCTTCACGGCTCCGGCAAACCCACCGAACAGGACGGTCACGATCGCCGCGATAAATCCGAAGACCCCGGCAATGATGCCGATGATGCCGCCTGCCTTGCCCATGATTGCTGCTCTTTTCTGAGTTTGGTGAGTGAAAGATGTGCGGGGAGGATCTTGTCCTCGTCATTCGACGAGGATGTCACCTGAGACCCAGAAGCCCAAATCGACCAACTTCTTCAGGTTGCCCTTGAAGCTCAGTCGTTGTCCCTTGCGGAGATTCGCCAACTTCTCGTTGGCCTCGGTCTTCGGGTAGAACAGGACCGCCTTGGTCTCGTCGGTCACCTCGATGGTGATCTCGTAGTAGTCGCCGGTGATGCCAGAGAACAGATTCGATTCGCCGACCTCAGCGACCTTGCCCTGCCCGCGCACCCAGTACTTGCCCTCGTTCTTCTCGTTCCAGCGCTTTTGCTGCAACTCGGTGGACTCACGAAAGGTCCGAACCAAGCCCAGATAGTCCGTATGGCTTCGCGTGGCCTTCGGGGCTGCCGCGACCTGGAAGGCCGCCCCTGTCTGGGCTGCCGGCTTGTCCCCACCAGCACCTTGGGCGTCGGCCTTGCTGTCCGGACCACTCATGGCGGCTGCCACGAGGAAGGCTGCGACCCCACCGCCGAGAAGCTGCCCCCCTCGCTTGAGTTCCGGCCCCCGCTTGGCAAGCAGCCGGATGAGCACGGCCAGCGAGCCGGCAGCGAGCAATCCGAGTCCCAGTACACCGAAAGCCACGTCCATCAACCAATCTCCCGATGAGCGTACGAAATCGCACAGGTGCGTCACGGGATCATTCTTACCACCGAATGTGCATCTAATGCACGCGGGCCCAATCAAGCCGGTCTAACGTTCCCCCTGTCGGGAGGATGCGATGGTCCGGCCCAGGCGCGAGGATCCCCACGCACTCAGGAATGTGGTGGGTGATCGGGTGCGTCAGGCGCGGGTGGCAAAGCACCCTGCGATGGACCAGATCGACCTTGCAGCAAGCCTTTCGGCGGCCCTTGGTCTCATCTATGGACGCACGACCATCAGCCGTCTGGAGTCAGGCCACCGACCGGTGATGGACTACGAACTCATCGCGCTTGCAAAAATTTTGCAAGTCGACCTGCTTTGGCTCCTGACGGGCCATCCCGATGGCTCCGGGCACACCGGGCACCTTGTGAAGCCCGATAAGAAAAATTTTCAGGCGGAATCCGAATCGCAGGATTCCGCCCAAAACTAACTGACTCGCATACGCGTGTAGGCGGACCGCTTGGCCGCTAAGTCGCCGGATGACTTTGCATCCCGCCTTCAGTGAACGCCACCATGTCCGTGGACAGGAGCGCATCGGGCGGGGCGCAGATCTTCCTAAGCTGGTCTACGAAGAGATGGTCGTCCACCCGCTCGGCCTTGAGGAGCCACTCCAGAACCTCCCTCGGAGTCACCGACAGCAGGCGGGCCATCTCCTTCACCCGCAGTCGCTGTTCTCGAAAGATGAACCTCAAGTCGGCAGGCAGCAGCCCCAGGCGATGCTGGACCCAGGTCAACTGGGCCTCATACATCAGGCAGTTGCGGGCATCTTCCACGGGCAGGGCACCGTGGACCGCATCCACCAGCGTGGTCAGAACAGCCACTTCTCCTCCCATCAGGGTCTTGCACTCCCGATGGACGCTCTCCCGCAGCGTGTAGTAGCGGTCGAGTTCGAGCCCCAGGACCGCAGCAAGCCTGTCACGCACAGGTCCCATGGTCGGTATCGCGTTGGTTCCGTTCACCATCCCCCGCAGGTAACCTTCCTTGATCGTGCCGCGGACCCTTTCATATAGATCCCGGACACCCCAGCCCAGCTCCTTAAGGCGGGTTCGGACCCGGCGCTGATCCGGCGAAAATCCCGCCGTCAGCGCGACATAGCCCGCGAGGTTCATGGGTTCGATTGCGAACAACCGAGCGAGCGTCTCGTAGAAGTTCAGGTCCTGAGGGAACCTGCGCTTGCCCGAGGCGACCTGCCGCAGGAACCGCTCCCGCAGATTGAGCGCATCGGTCAGCTTCTTGGCGGATTGCTCGCTCTTGTCGAGTTCTTCTCGCAACATCCTGAGCAGCATCTCCTGGGTAATCTGGGACATGACTTCGTACCTCCTGTAAGCCCGTGGGCTGGTTCGTGCGGCCGCTCGGAGATCCCGAGCGCCAACATACAAACCACCGCAGGTCCGACGAAGCTGCTTTTTCGCTATTTAGCCGTGTTTGTTCAGGGAGAGATGCGGCAACGCGTTCCTTGAACCACCGGGGTCAGAAATAAGAAATTCCCGAGAAAAATTTTCGCGAGGGGTCCCTGGATTTTGACGAGAAGAGGCTAGGCTGACTTACAGTGACAGGCGGGCTCATATGGGGGGAGGGCGAGATGAAGGCAATACCCTTGGCCTTGTTTCTGCTTTCGGTGGCGTCTGTCCAGCCTGCCGTCGCGAAACGGTCAAGTGCTTCTCCGGCCGGCATTGATGCCTCAGGCAGCACCCTGCAACGGTTGCCCCACGGCACCTTCCATATGGGGTCATGGCCCGGTGAATCCGGTCGCTATGCTGATGAGACGCTTCATCAAGTGACGTTGACCCGTGATTTCCTGATGCAGACGACGGAGGTGACTCAGGGCCAGTGGCGCGCGTTCATGGGCAACAACCCGTCCCGCTTCAATGACGACGACAACCGTCCCGTCGAGCAAGTCAGTTGGTACGACGCCTGCGCCTATGCCAACGCTTTGTCGGCCAAGGACGGCCTGCCCAAGGCCTTTGACCTGTCGTCCTGTTCCGGCACGCCGGGGACGGGCAGCTATGATTGCAGCGAAGTAAGCCTGACGGCCCGCAGCCCCTATGCCGCGAAGGGTTGGCGCCTTCCGACAGAGGCAGAGTGGGAATTTGCGTGTCGGGCAGGGACGACGACACCGTGGTACTTCGGTTCCGACAGCAACCTGCTGGGGACCCATGCTTGGTTCGGCGACGAGAGCAACGTGGGAACCCATCCCGTGGGCCGGAAACAACCCAATGCTTGGGGCTTGTACGACATGGCAGGAAACGTATCGGAGTGGTGCTGGGACCGGTATGGCGACTACCTAGGCACGGTGACGGATCCTGCGGGGCCCAGATGGGGCTCG
>JAYKGV010000059.1:0-69158 GCA_035285595.1 Candidatus Sericytochromatia bacterium | reverse complement strand
AGACACGGTGCCGGTCTTTATGACGCGTCACCATGACTCACAGGTCGATCAGGGCCTTTCTTGGCACCTGCAAAGTCTCTTGCCCTCAGTGGTCGAAGCAACCCCCCGCAGCCCGGCGTAAGCCTGGAAAGCGGGGGGTTGATGCTTTGGGGGCCCGCCTGCAGAAGGACATACGGAAGCTTGGACTCTCCCGGACGGGTCATGGGAGTGGATGGGGGCGTCAGGCTCGCGACTTCGGAGCTTGTGGCGTGTTCGAGGTACAGACCCCGCGCGAGTCTTTCGGGGGCTAGGGCTTCTGCCGTCCTTGTGCGCCCGGGGCGTGTGGGCGTGCTTCGCTGGGGTACCATGTCGGCATTGCCATGACCCCAAAGCTCGCGCTCGATATCGGGACCCGCAACATTGTGGGCCTTCTGGTTGAGCGAGACGCCGAGGGTCGCCTCCTGATTCTCGACGGCGAAGTGTTGGCGCACGAGGATCGGGCGATGCGTGATGGCCAGGTTCACGACATTGCCCGGGTGGGTCAGCGGGTCCGGGAGGTCGTCCAGGCCTTGGCGCGGCGGAACGGTGTCCCTCTGATGTCGGCCACGGTGGCGGCGGCCGGGCGAGCACTTCGAACGGTCGAATCCGCGGTCCGGATTCAGGTGCCGCGGCCTGGTCGGGTTGCCCCGGAATTGCTCCGCCAGTTGGTACTTCAGGGTATAGGCGAGGCGTCTGACCGCCTGGGGGGAGAGGTTCGCTCAGGTTTTCATTGCGTCGGCTATTCCCTCGGTCGTTACGTGCTGGATGGTGCCGCTCTGGAGCAGCCGGTGGGTCAGGCCGGCTCATGGTTGGAGGCCAAGCTCATCGCGACCTTCCTGCCGCGCGTGGTGACGGACGCTCTGGTGGCGGTCGTGCACGAGGCAGGTCTCGTTCTTGGTGGCCTTACTCTTGAGCCTATTGCGGCAGCCGAGGTGGCGATGGCGCCCACCATGAGGGCTCTTAATCTGGCCTTGGTCGATGTAGGGGCGGGTACCTCGGACATCGCGGTGACTTACGGAGGCGCCGTCGTTGGCTATGCCATGGTTCCGCTGGCGGGGGATCTTTTCACCGAAGCTTTGGCGCAGCATCATCTCCTTGATTTTCCCGAGGCTGAAGCCCTCAAGGTGTCCTGGCAGTGTTCACTTGAAGAGCGGGCGGATACCACGCTTCGGGCGACCGACGTCCTGGGATTGCCGGTAGAGCCTCGTGCGGGAGAGATCGAAGAGCTTCTGGAATCCTACCTGCAGCGGTGGTCCAAGGCCGTGGCGGAAGAGATTCTGTCCTTGAATGAGGGGCGAAGGCCTGCGGCGGTGTTGGCGATCGGCGGAGCAAGCCAGACTCCGGGTCTTGCGGCGTCCTTGGCTGCGGCTCTTGGCCTTCCGGCCGCCCGCGTGGGCGTTCGAGGCAGTGATTTGGTACGCGAGGTGGATATGGGTCGTCTCGTGGCGGGGACTCCCTTGCTGCAGCTTCTGCGCGGACCTGCCGGAGTCACGCCGCTTGGCATCGCGGCCGTGGCGGCCTCGGGGCCTGGATTCAGGCTGCGGGAGATTGGTGTTCGGCTGTCGCCCCCCTGGCGTGACGAGGATCCGCTCGCGGAGCGATACCGGGAGGAGCGGCGGGTGCAGGTGCTTGATCTGGGAGCGGCCACCGTACTGGATGGTTTGCTGGCAGCAGGTTTTGCGGCACGGGAACTGACGGGGCGGCCTGGTCTTGGCTTGACGGTAACCATTGATGGTGAGCTACGCCTGGTGCCTGCCCTGCCAGGAAGGCTGGCAGAGGTCCGTCACGGTGACCAGGCTTTGCCCTTGGAGGAGCCACTGCCAGAGGATGCGCGTCTGGTCGTGCGTCTTGCTGTGGCTGGCGAAGGACCTGCTACCACTCTCGAAGATCTGTGGGGGGCAGGCAGGAGCCTTGTGTATCACGTGGATGAGGTGAAGGTTGACTATGTATTGATTCCCCGGCGGGACGGCCGTCCGGTCCCTTGGGAGACGGCGGTCTCCGATGGTGGCAGCTATCAGATTCTGCCGTCCTTGGCAGAATTGCTGGAGCACGTCGGTGTTTCGGCTATCGAAGATTCCGTGGTTTTCGAGGTGGAGGGCGTTCGGCAGAGCCTGGAGCTGGGCGAGACTTCCTGGACGTCTGGCGGACGCAGGCTTCTCCCCGGGGACGCCGTGTCGCCCGGTGAGCCTCTGACTCGGTTGCGTGCAGAACGGCCTTGGCCTCTGGTCCGGGATGTCATGCCAGAGGCGGCTGCTGGATTCATTGCCGTATCCTGGGAGGGCCGGGTCGTGAAGGTTCCTACGGGAACTCCCAGCATTCGTGAGGCTTCGGGTGTAGCCGTGGATCCTGCGGAACCCGTACGCCAAGGGGCGAGTTATCGTTATGGCCCGCCGAAGGCTCCGATCCTTGCCGATTTGCTGGCATTGGTCGAGCAGGACGTGACCCAAGGGGCTGAGGCCGGGGGTGGACTGGTGCTGGAAGTGGATGGTCAACCCGCCGAGTTCACGACCACCCTGCAAGAGGGTTGTCGTGTTTCTGTCCGCTGGTCGGGAGGCGGAGCGCCACTTTTGCGCTGAACGCAGCGCCCACCTCGCTCCTCGCCGCGGCCGCCCTACTCTCCTTGGGCCTTCGAGTACATCGGCCGACCCTCCAGGGTCCGTAGGCGCTCGACGTGAACCCACGGACACTGCTGCCCGACGGCTTGGAGAGCTTCGAGGACAGCGGCGTCGGAGACGGCATTTTCTGCCATGTATCTGCACCTATACCAATTGACCATTCTGATGTCGGGCAGTTGTCCCGGCCAGACCTTCGTGCCGCGGTTGGAAATCATGGAGAGGCGCATGCCGCCTGCCTCGTGAGGAACCGGCGGGACGGTCGTGAGATCATGATGTTCGACGAAGATATCGAGGCCCCTCGTCTCCAAGGTGGCCCCAAGTGGGGGAGTAGAGTCTGTGGGCTGCGAGACGCTTCCGGGGACCACGGGGGTTTCGCTTTCGCCTTCCGCCGGCGGCAAGGCTGCGATCAGGCTGGCCGTGAACTCTGCGGATCCTGCCTTGCCACCAAGATCAGCCGTGCGTACCCCCGAATCCAACACGGTTTCCAATCCAAGTTCGATCCGCTTCGCCACCTTCAGGAGACCGAGGTGCCGCAGCATTTGGATGGCCGCGAGCAGCAGGGCCGTCGGATTGGCCACACCCTTGCCCGCGATGTCCGGTGCCGATCCATGCACGGCTTCGAATACCGCGATTCGGTCTCCCAAGTTGCCGGACGGTGCGACTCCCAATCCTCCCACCAGCCCTGCGCACAGGTCGCTGACGATGTCCCCATAGAGATTGGGAAGCACCAGCACATCGAACCTCGAAGGGTCCTTCACAAGTTGCATGCAGAGGTTGTCGACCAGGATGTCATCGGATGCGATGTCCGGGAAGCGAGCCGCCACCTCGCGGAAGCACTCGAGGAAGAGACCATCCGTCAGTTTGTGGATGTTGGCTTTGTGCACGCACGTGACGCGACGGCGACCCTGATCGCGGGCCATCTCGAAGGCACGAAGGCAAGCCGCTATCGTGCCGGGCCGGGTGATGACCTTTAGGCCTTGCGCCACATCAGGGGTCTGATAATGCTCGATGCCTCCATAGGTGTCCTCGATGTTCTCTCTGACGAGGAGGAGGTCGACATGGTCATATCTGCTAGGAATGCCAGGAAAGGATCGGACGGGCCTGACATTCGCATAGAGTTCCAAGCCCTTGCGAATGGTGACGTTGACGCTTTTGTGACCGCTGCCCGAAGGAGTTTCTGTCGGCCCCTTCAGGGCAATGCGATGCCGCGAAATCGCCTCCATCGTGGCGTCGGGAAGACCGCTGGGATGGTCGGCTGTGCAACACAGACCTGCGGGATGCACCTGCCAGGCAAGGGGTGCGCCTGCGGCTTCCAGAACTTCACGCACACAGGAGGTGATCTCGGGTCCAATCCCGTCGCCGGGGATGAGCACGACGGGTAGGTTGCCGGAGAGTCTGGGCGCGGTTGCCGCGGTTCCGGTCGTTGTCTGCTCGGTCACCTGGACCCCCCCGAAATCAAGCCGTGAACGAAAGATATTGCCTCTGTATATCTTGACCGGATCATTGGCGTCAAGCCAAGTGACCTCGTCTCGTTGCCGCCAGTTCGGCCCTGACATCGAGGTTCGCCGTGGCCCAGCCAAGCCACGTGGTGTGGAGGTGTGAGCCTTCGAGGCGTTATGATGCTGATATGAGGGATGCGCTGGAGCACTTGTTGGGACGGGTCGGCACGGCCGATCTGCAGGTCACCGCGGACTGCACGGCGGTCTCTCGCGGTGGCGGCGCCTTGCCCCTGCTGTCGACGGCCGAGCTGGTTGCGCTAGCAGAGAGAGCTGCCGTGTCCGCCCTTGCCGATGTCCTGCCTTTGGGCATGACGACGGTGACGACCCGGGTGTCCCTGCAGCATCGGGTCGCTACGCCCATGGGACATCACGTTCTGGTGCGTGCCACGCTCATGGCGGCAGATGGCCGACGTCTTCTCTTCAGGATCGAAGTGGATGACGAGCGCGACCGGGTCGCTGATGGCGAGTTGGAGCGGTTTGTTCTCGAGGCCGAGCGCTTGATGGCGCGGCTTGCGGACAAGCGTCCGAAGGCCTGAGGCTTCTGCTGTGGATGTCGGGCGACCGGGCAGGATGGATGGGCGGTTCGTCGCCGGGCTGTGGCGTGAACATCTGGCACGGGCGGTGGCGGATTGGGTCGGGACCGGGGGACGTCCTCCCGGACTGGCCGTGGTCAGGGTGGGCGAGGATCCCGCTTCGGCCGTCTATGTGAGGCAGAAAGCCACTGCAGCTCGTGCCGCGGGGTTCTTGGTCGAAGACATGGTTCTGCCAGAGGACACGTCGATGGAGCGTGTGCAGGAGGTCCTGCGCGACCTGGCGGCTCGGCCGGAGATTGATGGGCTGATGCTGCAGCTGCCGGTTCCCCCGCCTCTCGATGCGGACGTCCTGCTTGAGGATATCCCGGGGGAGATGGATGTTGACGGCTTGGGCATACACCAGGCCGGCAGGCTGGCGACGGGTGTGCCGGACCTGCCACCGTGCACGCCTGCGGGAGTGATGGAGCTCTTGCGCGCACACGGTGTGAACCTGAGCGGAGCTCGTGCTCTCGTCATCGGGCGTAGTCGGATCGTGGGACGTCCAATGGCCCAGATGCTGCTTCACGCCGATGCGACGGTGACCGTGGCCCACAGCCGGACGCGCGACCTTGAGGCTTTGGTTGCCTCGGCTGACCTTGTGGTCGTGGCGGCTGGGCGGTCCGGTCTCATCAAGGGCGCGTGGTGCTCCCCGGAGTCCGTGGTGGTGGATGTCGGCATTCATCCGCGCAGGGAGGGCGGACTTACCGGTGATGTCGACTGGCAAGGCGAAGTACCTCGGGTGCAGGCGTGGACCCCGGTTCCGGGCGGGGTGGGTCCGATGACCGTCGCGATGTTGCTTGTCAATACGTGGCGAGCCCATGGCAGAAGAGAAGGTCACGCCCCACTCGAGGCACCTTACGCGTCGTGAGATTCGTACCTTCCCGATGGTGGCCTTTCCGTGCTGCCGCAGCCCGTCGATTGCTGAACGTGCGCCCTGAGATGCTCGAGGGACGGCCTGTGGTTTTGGCGACGGCCGAGCTGCCCGAGGGTGAGGTGCTGGTCGTCGAATGGGGCGACGAGCCGGCCGTCGTGGTCGAAGGTGCTTGGACTGGCAAGGCCTGGTTGCTTGAGGGGCCACCGGACACGGCCGCTCAGATGACTTTTCGAGTGCGTTCCCGAGCCGCAGGGGCGCTACGCAGGGCCGCCGGTCCGCAAGGCGGGCATCTGCTTGCCAGCGGGATCTGGGATGCCCGGAACTTGTGAGGGCGGGTGGGTTTCGGGGGTATGGGGCTTGAAATATTATAATATGCGCATATATCTATACTGTTATGCTTTCAGGGGTGTGCGGTGCCTCATCGATTGCTGATGACCAAGGAGTACGCGAGCCTGCTGTCCGTACTTTCTCATCCAGCACGCCTGCAGATTCTTGAGGAGTTGCGTACGGGTGAGCGGGATGTGACCTCCCTGCAGGAGGCGCTCGGGCTCAGTCAGCCCCGGACGTCGCAGCTGCTGAGCGTGTTGAAGGCACATCGTCTGGTCTCGGAGCGCAAGGTGGGGCGCAACGTGATGTACCATCTCACCCAGCCCGAGTTGGCTGCCTGGTTGGTGGCGGGGCTGGCTTTCGTGGCGGGGGGCAGTGTGCCGGCCGAGGAGTTCTTGTCGGCCATCGAGGCGGTTCGTCAACTCTGGTCAGACGGAAATTGACCGCTCACGCCCTTCCCCCCACTCCCGGTGCGCGTGACGAAAGGTCGTTCCTGTGAGAAAGCTGCTCGAAGGCATTCAGAAATTTCAAGGCGAGGTCTTCCATGGATTCAAGGACTTGTTCGCCAAGTTGGCCCTCGGACAAGCACCCGAGGTCCTGTTCATCACGTGCGCGGATTCTCGAATCAGCCCCAAGCCTGGTCACGCAGTCTGAGCCCGGCGAACTCTTCATCATCCGCAACGCAGGCAACATTATGCCGCCCCATGGTGCTGCGAACGGTGGTGAGGGCTGGCTCATAGAGTATGCGGTGGCCGTCCTGGGGGTCAAGGACATCATCGTGTGTGGGCACTCTGATTGCGGAGCGATGAAAGCGATTCTCAAGCCCGAAACTCTGGCCGAGCTCCCCTCCGTGAGTGCGTGGCTCAAGCATGCGGAGTCCACCCGACGGGTCGTTCGGGACAATTTCGGTCATCTGGAAGGTCGCGCTCGAATTCAGGCGGCCATCGAGGTCAATGTGCTGATGCAGATGGACCACCTGCGGACCCATCCGGCGGTGGCTGCCAGGCTCGCCACGGGTGATCTGCGTCTGCACGGTTGGGTCTATGACCTCGAGACGGGCGGGGTCTCGGCCTTCGACGAGGTGACCCGCGCCTTCGTGCCGCTGGCCGATGAGCCCACAAGAAAGCCTGTCACGGCGGGGGTGTCTGCGTGAAGGATTCGGTTGCAGCAGATTCTCGTCCGGAATCAGGTCGGGGCCCTGCGGTTTTGAGTGACCTCATGGCTTCCGTGGTGGTTTTTCTGGTGGCTCTTCCCTTGTGCATGGGAGTTGCCATTGCTTCGGGCGTGCCGCCTGCCCTTGGGCTTGTGTCAGGCATCATCGGTGGCATCGTGGTCGGCAGTCTGGCTGGCGCTCCCTTGCAGGTCAGCGGCCCCGCAGCGGGTTTGACCGTCATCGTGTGGGAAATCGTCCAGAAATTTGGCCTTCCTGGATTGGCTGTCATCGTCATATTGGCCGGACTGATGCAGGTGGCTGCAGGTCTGTTGCGGGTAGGCAGCTGGTTTCGGGCTGTGTCTCCTGCCGTGATTCACGGCATGATGGGAGGCATCGGCTGCCTCATCATGTTGAGTCAGTTGCACGTCGTGATGGACAGCGGCCCCACGGGGGGCGGCATCTCCAACTTGCTGGCCCTGCCGGAGACGATGATCAAGGCGCTGGTTCCTGCGGATGGTTCCGTTCATCATCTCGCGGCGGCCATCGGTGTCCTGACAGTCGGCGTCATGGTTCTTTGGACTCGTTTCGTACCCTCCAGACTGCGGCTTCTGCCGGCCCCTGTGCTGGCGGTGACGGTGGCTGTGCTGGTGTCCGGGTGGGTGGGATTGCCCATCAAGCATGTGGCCGTCCCGGCCAACTTGCTCTTGGCGCTTCGGTGGCCGTCCGTGGCTGATTTGGTCCTGTTGGCGGATCTCGGCGTCTGGAGCGAGGCCTTGGCGGTGGCCATCATCGCCAGCGCCGAGACTCTGCTCTGTGCCACGGCTGTCGACAAGTTGCACGACGGTCCCAGGACTCAATATGACAGGGAGATGTTGGCTCAGGGGGTGGGTAACACACTGTGCGGCCTCGTGGGTGCCATTCCGGTCACGGGTGTCATCGTGCGCAGCTCGGCCAACGTGGAGGCAGGGGGACGTACTCGGATATCGGCCATCCTGCACGGTTTCTGGATTTTGGCTTTTGTGGTGCTGCTGGCTTCCGTGCTCGAATTGATTCCCGTGTCCAGTTTGGCCGCCATCCTGGTCTACACAGGTTTCAAGTTGCTTAATCCGAGGGCCATCAAGGAGTTGCTCCCTTATGGGCGCAGCGAGGTGGCCATCTATCTGGTGACCGTCGGGGCCATTGTGGCCACGAACCTGCTTGAGGGTGTGCTTATCGGGATCGCCCTTGCTCTGGCCAAACTGATTTGGACTTTCAGCCGCCTCGATGTGGAGCTCACTCGGGACGAGACGGCCGGGGGCCAGGTGTTGCAGCTTCGTGGCGTGGCGACGTTTCTGCGTCTACCGATTCTGGCGGCTGCGCTCGAGAGGGTACCGCCGGGAGATCGCCTTCGTGTGGATAGTGAAGGCCTCGAGTATATCGATCCGGCCTGCCTCGACCTGATGCTCGATTGGTCCCAACGCCATCAGTCGACAGGGGGCAGGGTGGAGATGGATTGGGACTACCTCAGCGATCGCTTCCATTCTCGTCGTGCCTCCCGTCTGAAGCAGGCCTGATAAGCCCTTCCTGATTCCTGAGGCAGAATGGCCGTGGGCCGTGCTGGCCCCGCACGACGATGGTCGGTCTCGAAGCCGGGAGCCAGGCTGATATGAGTTCTGGCTGTCATCCGAGCTTTCGACTCTTGGTTGCACCCGACGAGTCATCGACCCCTTGAGCCAGGCGAGCACGTACATCGTCAGTGGGGCCCGTCCGGCCAACAAGGTCCCGGGCCATGGAACCCCCCTGGGAAATGGATGCTTCGGAGGGAACGGCTAAAACGCCATGGCCAGTACGGTGTCCCAACCTGTGCATCGGTCGGTTGCGCCTGCTCGCAGCCATCGGCGAGGCGTGAAGCGCCCCTGCACCATTCACCAACGCCTGGCAGTCCAGGGCGATTCGATGCACGGAGCGATGCGTCGCCGGGGAGAGTCAAGGACCAAGCAGGGCGGTAGCCAGGCTGCCCACCGCGAGCGCGATCATGACTGAACCTGCGAGCATTCCGATGATCGGTCGCAAAAGTGCCCCGAGACAACGATCCGCACCGACGCCCGAGACGTGGGCGAGGTCCCGCGCCGCGCGAGCCAGCTGCAACGCGAGCAGGCCGAGTGCGACCATCCAGGTGCCAGGCTCCGGCAGCCATCCCGAAAGGACCGGCCACAGCAACCAAGGCCATGAAGAGGTTGCAAGCACTGCGTCGATGGCTTCAAGTGGAGCGCGTCCCCCCGTTCGCAAGAGTTGGCGCTGGATTAAGCTCGCATGCACCTTCATCAAGGGCGGGAACAGCCCTTGGGTGGCCAGAACCAGTATCAATCCTGCCATGGCAGGCAAGCGCAGCATGGTGGCCACATGCAAGGTGGGTAGAGCGATGGCAAGTCCCGTAAGGAAACGGGAGGCCAGTAGGGGTTGCTCTTGCGGCGGGGACCACGGGCGTCCGACGGACTGCCAGAAAACGTCCAGCAAGGTCACGGCCACACCGCCAGCGGAATGCCCGCAGGCCAGGAACCCGCGGTGAGTCCCAGCTGCCTTGCTACCCCGCCGCCACCCAGGAGCGTGTGGCTCTCGAGGTCAAGCAAGCCTTCCAGCCATGAACCCTTGGCGTAACGACGCACCGTGGGTTCCCCCACGACCCCCGCGAGCGCCGCGGCCTTGGAAAGGGCTTCCTGCGGCGTACCGAGCGCATCGACGAGCCCCACGGCCTTCGCTTGACGCCCCGTGAACACTCGGCCGTCTGCCAAGGGCTTAAGCTTGTTCAGCGTCAGCTTCGGACGACCCCGCCGGATGGCTTCAAGAAACTGGGCATAGCTGTCGTCCACGAGAGCCTGCAGACTCGCCCGATCGCCTGCATCCATGGGGCGAAACGGCGAGCCCACGTCCTTGCGAGCGCCGCTTTTCACGGTGTTGTCCCGAATGCCGAGGCGTCCCATCAGGCCCGATACTTCCTGTACCTGCAGGATGACGCCGATCGAACCGGTGGTGGATCCCGGCAAGGCCACGATGTGGTTCGCAGCTGACGCAATGTAGTATCCGCCTGAAGCTGCCACATCCCCGAATGCAGCTACGACGGGAATCTTGGCCACGGTCCGGATCCGCATCAGCTCTTCGTAAATCATTTGAGAGGCGGCCACCGTACCGCCTGGAGAGTTGATTCGGACCAGTATGGCCCTGGCCCCGTCCTTTTCCGCTTGCCGCAGCCACTTGACGGTTTGCTGTGCCCCGATGCCGCTGGTTCCACCCGTGAGGCCGCCAGCCGGGCCGGAATCCGTGATGGGGCCCTGTAGATCTAGGAGAGCCACGTCGGGACGTCCCGTCGTCAGTTCACCGCCCGCTTCCAGACTTCGCTTGGGCGCTCGGATCCAAGATCCCACCGCGCCTCCGATGGCCAGCACCAGCACGGCGACGGCCCACGCCCTTTCTGTGGTGCTTGCCATGCTTGCCTCCCTTTCCGCTGCTGGTGGCAGGTTATCATGCTTGCATGACGGCCGCCGTGTTCCTGGATCGTGATGGCACCATCAATCAAGAGGTGGGCTACATCCGCTCCCTTCCTGATCTTCGCTTGATGCCGGGAGCCGGCCGCGCCATCTCTCGCCTCAATGCGGCGGGCATTCCGGTCATCCTCGTGACGAATCAGTCCGGTCCGGCCCGAGGATATTACCCTGAGGCCCATGTTCAGGCCCTGCACGAGCGTCTGCAGGAGCTTCTGCTGGAGGAGGGGGCCATTCTGGACGACTTGTACTACTGTCCTCACTTGCCACCGGAGGAAGGGGGCACGGTGTCTCCCTACGCCGTGACCTGCCTCTGTCGTAAGCCCGGGACCGGCATGGTGGACGACGCGTGTGCGCGCTGGAATCTGGATCCGAGGGCGTCTTATGTGGTGGGCGACAAGGCCTCGGACGTCGAATTGGGCAAGGCGTGCGGGGCCCGGACGGTATTGTTGCTGAGCGGATACGGCGAGAGGGTACTGGCTGGGACGTATCAGCACCCGGTCCAGGCCGATCATGTGGCGGCGGATCTGCCCGCGGCCATCGACTGGATTCTCTCGGACATGCGTCTTGGCTGAGAGTTCCGCCGCTAGAGGAGGTTTGCTGCGGGCTGCCTCCGTGGTGGCTGGCCTCGTGCTCGTCAGCAAGGGGTTCGGGTTTGCGCGCGAGGTCGTGGTCGCGGGTGTACATGGGGCGGGCGTTGCGAGGGATGCTTACAATCTGGCCTATCAGCTACCCGCCTATGTCCTGGTGATGCTTGGGGGCTTGAATGGACCCTTTCACAGTGCGGCGGTCGCCGCCCTGACCCGCGGTCGGACGCGCGGCAGCGGGGAGGGAGATTCCCTTGTGGTTTCCTTGCTGGTCTGGGTGGGGCTCTTCATGGCTGGGGTTGCGGTCGCGGTTGCCTGGGCCGCACCCGTCATGCTCAAGCTCCAGGGACCCTGGGTGTCGGAAGAGGTCTTGCACCTTGCGGTGCCGATGTTGCGGTGGATGGCCCCGATCCTGGCCCTGGGAGCTTGGATTGGCCTGCTCTCCGGGTTGTCCCAGGACAGAGGGGATGTGGTCCTGCCAAGTCTGTCCCCTCTGCTTTCCTCTCTTGCCGTGGTGGTGGCGGTTCTCTTGCGGCCCGGTGACCCCATGGCCTTGGCGTGGGGGACGGCGCTTGGAGCGGGTTTGCAGGCCAGCCTGCAGGGGTGGCCTGCCTGGCGTAGTCTCGCGGGTTCGGGACGGCTGACGCTGGTGGGCCTCGGAGATCCACGAATGCGTGAGGTCCTCGGGTTGCTCTGGCCGGCTATCCTCTCGTCGAGCGTGGGGCAACTCAATGTTCTGGTTGGAACGTTTTTCCTGTCACGTGCAGGGACCGGAGCTCTTTCGGCCTGGGGTTACGCCAATGTCCTGTATCAGTTGCCCCTGGGTACCCTTTTGGCTGCCTTGCTCGTACCGTTGTTTCCCAAGCTCACCGAGACGGCCGCACGAGGTGACCTCGAGGCGATGCGACAGTGGTTGTTTCGTGGGGCTTCGCTGGTGTCTGCCGTGTGCCTGCCACTCGTGGCGGGGCTGGTGGTGCTGGCGGGGCCTCTGGTTTCCGCAGCTTTCGTCCGCGGACAGTTCACGGTCGAGGATGCAGGGCGGACATCGATGGTGCTCGCGTGCTTGGCCGCAGGCCTCGTAGCTTATGCCATGCGTGATTTGATGGTTCGTTGCTTTTATGCGCTTAATGATTCACGTACTCCGCTAAAAATTACACTTGTATCTTTGCTGATAAACATTTTTATAAACTCCGTGCTTACCTTTGGCTTCGGGGCAGGATTGGCGGGCATCGCTGCCGCCACCGTTGCCGTGACCTGGGCCAATGCCCTGCAGGTAGGCTTCGCGTTGCACCGCCGCATCGGTGGTCTGGGACTGGGTGAGCTGGTGACGCCTTTCAGGCGGGGGCTCGCCAACGCTCTGCTTGCCGGTGGGGCGGCTTGGTGCCTGAATTCCTGGCTGGCGTCTCGGGCGTGGTGGCCGCAGGGGTTCTGGGGTCACGTTGCGCTGCTGCTGCTCGGGGGAGGCCTGGGCTTGTTTCTCGTGGCGGCCGGGCTCATCGGTTCGAGGATCAGGCGAGGTGCTATGATGGCGCCGGTGTTTCCCGGCGGTGGGGACGCCCGTGGCCCAGGGGAAGCTTCATGAAGTTGAGACTTGCCAGCGACGACCCCGATGTGACGACACAATGCGTCATCGAGTTCGGTTCGCCTGTTTCTGATGAAGGAACGTGGTTGCCCTATGTCCTTGCCTTGCGTGCAGGGGAGCGTGAGCTCTCTCTCTCGGATCCCGCCGGGGGCCGAGTCGAGGGGCGGTGTTGGCTGGGACTTTCGCCTCGGGACGAGCTTGCCTTGCTGGTGGAGGGCGTGGGGGACCTTCTGGCGGGCAAGCGCCACCGGTGGGCCTTCGAGCCACAGGAACCGAACTTCGCCATCGATTTCGAAGCCGTGTCTGAGGGCTATGTGGTCCACGTCTGGCTGGATGCGGGCAATCAGCTCACCGATCATTTCACGTGGGATGCCGTGGGTATTCGTTTCTTCACGACGGCACAGGTCCTCGAACGCTTCCTGATGGACGGGCGGGCGCTTCGGGCCAAGGTTATGGCGGAGGCCTGATGGGCAATACCCTCCTCGAGGGCAACCTCGCTTCAATCAGCTTTCCCAATCTGGTTCAGCTCATCAAGATGGAGTCCAAGACCGCCCTCCTCGAGCTGCACCGCATCGAGGTCAACCAGCACGCCGAAATGTACTTCCAGAACGGCAGCCTCAAGTATGCAGCCGTCAATGCGTTGCGCGGCGAGGATGCCATGTTCCGGATCATCTGCTGGTGGAACACGGGTGACTTCAAGGTGGTGTCGTGCAATGTGGACGAGGTGCCCACCCCTAATGTCAGCCGTCAGATCGACTGGATTCTACTGGAAGGCATGCGCCGGATGGATGAATGCAAGCCCTTCAAGGATTTGCTCCCTGACCTGACTTCGGCTGTCAGTTTCACGCAGGAGGCTCTGGATGCCTTCGAGTGGGACAAGGCGGATCCCCCGGAGTGGATTCCCCACTGGATGCGTTATCTCCCACGCAGCTTCTCCATGGCGAAGCTCTTCGAGGTTTCGACTCTAGGCCACAAGGAGACCTGCGATGCCCTGAAGTCCATGCTTTACACCCAAGGCACCATGGCGCATGCATCGGATGGGGCCCTGGATCCTGCGCATGCTCCCATCCAGAAGACCCGCTTCGATTCTTTCGCCCTGATTTGTATGGAAGTCATGGGCTATGAGGCGGCAAGGCAGCTTGTGGAGTCCACTTTGGCTGAGATGCCCAATCCGGACCTCGATGCGCTGGGCTTCAGCCAGATGGTGGATTTTGCGGATCGTCTGAGTCTTGCCGTATCGCGCCAAGTGGGTTTTGACCAAGGCCAAGACATCAACCGCAAGTTGCGGGCGCGCATCACCAGCCTGCTTTGAGAGCCGGCATCCGTTGTCCAGGTCACGGGGCGCCCGAGTCCCCGGGGAGGAAAACGCTTGAGACGTGTCACGGCATGGTCGTTGCTTCTTTGCCTGGCTGCCCTGCATGCCCAGCCTGCTGATGCGGCTTCCGCGGCATACAAGCTCGGGGTCGCGGCTCCCTTGACGGGCCCACTGGCCAAGATGGGAGCGGATATCCGTCAGGGTGTGCAGCTCGCGGTTGACGAAGTCAATGCGGGTGGTGGATTCCGGGGGCAGAAGGTCGAGCTGGTCGTAGGGGATGACAAGGGAGACCCCCGCGAAGGCATGGTCGTGGCCAGCAAGCTGGTGCAGTCAGGGGTCCTCGGCGTGGTCGGCCACCTGAACAGCGGCATCTCGATTCCCGCTTCCAAAGAGGTTTATGCGCCCGCGTCGGTGGCCATGGTGACCCCGGCTTCGACCAACCCCCAGCTGACCGAGCGGGGCCTCAGGAATGTGTTTCGAACCATCGGTCGCGACGATCAGCAGGGCAAGGACGCCGCGGCCCACGTTTTGGCTCGAGGGATTCGTAAGGTGGCGGTGCTGGACAATAAGAACGCCTATGGCCAAGGGCTTGCCGACGTCTTCCGCCGGACTTTCGTGGCCGGTGGCGGCGAGATTGTGCTCTCGGACAGCGTGACGTCCGGTGACAAGGACTTCACCCCCACGCTCACGCGTATCAAGGCCAGGCGGCCGGAGCTACTCTTCTTCGGCGGAGAGTACCAGGATGCGGGCCTTCTGGCTCGGCAGGCCCGTCGGGTCGGCATTCGCGTTCCCGTCATGGGGGGCGATGGTATTCTCGATGGGACCTTCGTGACCTTGGCAGGGCAGAAAGCGGCCGAGGGCACCCTTGCCACCGGTCCTGGCGGCTCTTCCCAGAAGGGTTTCAAGGTGGTGTATACCAAGCGCTTTGGTGAGCCTGGCGCCTATTCGGCCTATGCCTACGATGCGGCCCATGTTCTGATGGCCGCGATGGCTCGAGCCGGGAAGGCCGACCGAAAGGCCGTTCTCGCGGCCGTGGCCTCGACGCGCAATCACCCGGGTGCGACAGGGAAGATCACGTTCGATCGCAAAGGGGATCAGCCCAACTTCAAGTTCTCGGTCTGGACGGTCCAAGACGGCCGTTTCCAGTTGTTGCCTTAGGACCGGCCCGAAAGTATGGATTGGGAATTGCTGGCGCAGCAGGTCCTTAACGGCCTGACCATCGGTTCGATGTATGCCTTGATTGCCTTGGGCTACACGATGGTGTACGGCATCCTGCAGTTGATCAATTTCGCCCACGGTGAGGTCTTCATGATCGGTTCCTTCCTCGGGCTGGGCACCTTGATGTCGCTTGAGAAGTGGGTTCCAGGCCTTGGGGTCGTGCCCTCGCTGGCCGCGGCGCTGATCGTGGCCATGTCGGGAGCCGCGCTGCTGGGCGTGGCCATCGAGCGCATCGCTTACAGGCCCCTGCGACACAGCCCAAGGCTGTCCCTGCTGATTACGGCACTCGGGCTTTCGATCATCCTGCAGAACGGCATCATGCTCTTGGTAGGAACGGAAGATCGTACCTATCCGGAACGCTTCACCGAAGCCCTGCAGGAAGGCTTCGACCTGGGGACGGTCCATGTCGCTTGGCAGCAGGTGCTGACGCTTGGCGTCGCCCTGGCCTTCATGAGCGCATTGACGTGGATGGTGCAACGCACCCGACTGGGCAAGGCGATGCGGGCCACTTCCCAGGATCCGGTGACCGCGGGGCTGATGGGCATCGAGTCCAACCGGATTGTGGCTTTGACCTTTGCGATGGGATCGGCTCTCGCCGCCGTCGGTGGGTTGCTCTTCGGGTTGAATTATTCCATCAACTTCTTCATTGGCACCCAGGCGGGACTCAAGGCCTTCATTGCCGCGGTTCTCGGTGGGATTGGCAGCCTGCCGGGTGCCGTCGTCGGGGGCTTGCTGCTCGGTGTGATCGAGGCTCTGGGTGCTGGCTACGTCTCGGGGACTTGGAAGGACGTCTTTGCCTTCGTCATCCTGGCGGTCGTCCTTGTTTTCCGGCCTGCCGGGCTGCTGGGCCGTCCCGTCGTGGAGAAGGTCTGACACTCATGCCCCTCACTTTGCGCAAGCCTTTGCTCCTTGGCATCCTGCTGGTCCTGCCTGCGTTGCTTCTGTCCTTGCCACAGGGTGAGTACCAGCTGGATGTGGCGATGACCGTTCTGCTATACGTCGCCTTGGCGCTGGGCCTGAATGTGACGGTCGGTCTCGCGGGACTGCTGGATCTTGGTTACGTGGCCTTCTTCGGTCTGGGAGCCTATGCCACCGCTATCTTGATGCACGGCGGGCCCGCCGAAGCTGCGGCGGCGGGCGGCTGGTCTTACTGGATGGCCGTGCCCGCAGCTGTTGCCGTGGCAGGATTTGCGGGCCTGCTAATCGGCTTGCCTACGCTCCGCTTGCGGGGCGATTATCTCGCTATCGTGACCCTCGCGTTCGGACAAATTGCGAAGCTGACTGAAAACAACTGGGATGCCCTGACCAACGGGCCTCAGGGCATGGAAGTCGCCAAGCCGGTTCTTTTCGGACTGGAACTGCGTGCGGGTTGGCAGCTTTATTACATTTTGCTGTTGTTTGTGTTGTTGACATGGTGGTCTGTGCGCAACCTCAACAATTCTGCCATCGGGAGGGCCTGGGTCGCGATTCGAGAAGATGAAATCGCTGCGGCCTCGACCGGAGTCAATGTCCCGCGCATCAAGTTGCTGGCCTTTGTCATGGGGGCCTCCATCGCGGGATTGGCGGGTTCTTTCTTCGCGGTCAAGCAAGGCTTTGTCTCTCCACCGTCCTTCGACTTCATCGAAACCGTGACCATCCTGGCCATGGTTGTGCTCGGCGGAATCGGCAGCCTTCCCGGGGTGGTACTCGGTGCAGCCATGCTTGCTGCGTTACCCGAGCTGCTGCGGAGCATGCCGACGCTGCTGGGTCTCGAAGGCCAGTTCGATGTGACGCCTTACAGAATGTTGCTGTACGGCGCGGCCATGGTCGTGGTGATGGCGTTGAGACCCGAAGGGCTGTTGCCCGACGCCCATCGTCGAGCCGAGCTGCATCCTCATGAGGACCGTCCGGAATCCATACCCGGTCGAGAGGAGGCACGGGCGTGACGGAGCAGGCCCAGCAGGCTCGAGCCTTGCTTTCGCTTCGTGAGGTGACCCGGCGATTCGGGGGGCTCGTCGCGGTGGATCGGCTCAGCTTCGAGGTCCCTGAAGGCGGCGTATTCAGCGTCATCGGTCCCAATGGGGCCGGCAAGACGACAGCCTTCAATCTGATTTCCGGCTTGGTACCTCCCAGTGACGGCCAACTGCTGTTCCGCGGGGCGTCCATCGTGGGCACCAAACCCTATGAACTTGCCCGTCTCGGGCTGGCCCGAACCTTTCAGAACATCCGCTTGTTCGGGGCGGCGACCGTCTGGGAGAATGTCGCCGTGGCCTCGGCTCTTCGAGCACCCACTGGCTTTGTGCAGGCGATGTGGCGGCTGGCGGGCTTCGAGGCCTCGCGCAAGGCTCAGGAGGCTGCAGCTCTGGAGTGGCTGGATTTCGTGGGGCTGTCCTCCCTGCGCAACGAACTGGCCCGGAACTTGGCTTATGGTCAGCAACGCCGCCTTGAAATTGCAAGGGCCCTTGCGACCAGGCCCTCGTTGCTGCTGCTGGATGAACCGGCCGCAGGTATGAATCCCCGGGAAACCGAGGACCTGGTGGAGCTGATTGGACGGATTCGTGCGCTGGGCCTAACGGTGCTGCTGATCGAGCACGACATGCCCCTTATCATGCGGCTTTCCGATAGGATTGCGGTCATGAACTTCGGTCACAAGATTGCCGAGGGGACGCCTGCCGAGATCCAAGCCAACCCCGAAGTGATCAAGGCCTATCTCGGGGATGGGGAGGAGGGGTAGCGCGGATGGCCCTTCTGCAAATTCGGGGATTGACGGCTCGGTACGGCAAGATTCAGGCGCTGTCCGACGTGACGCTGGAGGTCAGGACGGGCGAGGTTGTGACCTTGATCGGTGCCAATGGGGCGGGCAAGAGCACCACGCTCCGATCCATCACCCGCATGATCACCGAGACGGGCGGGTCGCTCCTCTTCGAGGGGCAGCCCCTCGAGCGTTTGCGTGTGGCGGAAGTCATGGCACGGGGGATCGTCCATGTGCCTGAGGGGCGTCGCGTCTTCTCCCGAATGACGGTGCTGGAGAATCTCGAACTCGGTGCCTACTTGCGCAGGGACGGAGCCGCCGTCCAGCGTGATCTTGATGCGCAGATGCAGCGTTTTCCCATTCTTGGCCAACGTCGCCATCAGCCGGCGGGCACCTTGTCAGGGGGCGAACAGCAAATGCTGGCCATGGCCCGGGCGCTGATGGGACGGCCGCGCCTCCTGTTGCTCGACGAACCCTCCATGGGGCTGGCACCCCTGATCGTCCGACAGATCATGCGAACTATCGTGGAGATCAACAAAGAGGGCCTGCCGGTGCTGTTGGTCGAGCAGAATGCCCGTCAGGCACTTGCCATCGCCCATCGGGGGTATGTCATCGAGAATGGCCGTGTGACCGTGTCCGGAACGGGTTCGGAGCTTCTGGCCTCGGAAGAGGTCCGCCAGGCCTATCTTGGTGCGCACGCCCACGGATGAGGCCTGGTTGGCGGCAGGCCTGTCGCGCCTTGCTGCCGCACCCGTACTTTTCGCCTTGCGCGGCCTGATGCCCGAGGGTGCTGTGTTGGTCGGTGGCTGTGTCCGGGACGCCCTGCTGGGCCGACCGTTGCATGATGTGGATCTGGCCGTGCCGTGCCCGGTTGCGCCACTTGCAAGAGCCTGGGCCAGAGCACTGGGGGCCACGCACGTCGTTCTCGACGAATCCTACGACAGTCATCGACTGGTCTTGCGGGGCGGTCACATGAACCTCGACGTGACTCGCTACCAGGGGAACACGCTCGAGGAGGATTTGCGACGGCGTGACCTGACGGTCAATGCACTTGCCGTCCGGGTATCGACTTCATCGGAGGCCCCTCTGGGCCCATTCGTGGACGTGTGTGACGGTCTTGGGGACCTGGCTGCTGGCCGGTTGTGCGCTCCAGACGTGGCGAATTGGGAGGCGGATCCACTCAGATTGCTGCGAGTATATCGATTGTTGGCGGAGCTTGGTTTCCATGTAACCGACGATACCCGCGCCGAGGTACGAGCGCGGGTGCCACTGCTTTCACCGGTACCTGGCGAGCGTGTCTGGGCCGAACTACAGCGTCTCGTTGCGGGCCAGGCGGCAGCCGAGGCTTGGAACATGCTCGGTGAAGACGGGCTGCTCCGGGTGTTGGGTTGGCCTGAACAGGGAGGCCTCTGGTGTGTGTTCCCAGAACCCCTCGATCCTGAGGGACGCCTCAGGGTACAGCTCTTGGGTGGTTTGACGGTTCAAGATGCCGAGAGACTCTCGACGAGGCTTCGCTGGCCGCGGTCGATGGGGCGTTCGGTCCAAGCCTTGTTGCGGGGCGCTGAGCTGTGGCCAGGGGGCCCTTGGCCGGATCGCGCGTCTCGTTTGCGTTGGCTTCATCGTCTGAGGGTGCGCCTCGAACCCTTGGGTCTGGCACATGCCCGCGAGCTGTACGCCGTCTTCGGTGGAGATGCAGCCTATGCGGCTTGTACGTCAGAGCTGCAACGGGCCGAGCTGCGGCCGCACCAGCCCCCTGTGGTACGGGGTGACGAGATCTTGAGAGTGACCCGACGCCCCGCAGGGCGCTGGCTCGCGCAGTTGCTGCAGGAACTGGCCGAGGAGCAGGCCGTCGGCACCCTGACGGATGCCGACGAAGCCTGGCGGTGGTTGGAAGGGCGGCTTACCTGAGGGTAGCCTGCAACTTTTGCATCACGACCTCGAGGGTGCGACGATCGGCATATTCGTTGACCGCAGGTTGGCCATTGGCCGCCATGTACGTTTGGCGGATGCCGTTGGCTTGCTTGAAGGCGATGACGGCTTGAGCCGTGGCACCATCATATTGGCCAGAGGGTGTGATCTGGTAACCGAGCCTGCCAAGGGCGGCTTGTAGGTCGCGGATGGCGTCGGTCTGGGGTGAGCCGGGCCCGAGCGTGCCGTCTTGGGTATAGGTCCGGATCTCTGCCTCGAAAGCCGCGACATTCGCTGGTGACGCCAGCAGGCCAAACTGGGTGGCCAAGGCTTGCTGCCTTGGATCGAGCCCGGGGACGACCGGATTCGCTGGCTGGGCAGGTGTCACAGGAATGGTCGGGACGACGGGGGCCTGAGGGCCGGCCATCTGACCCGGCGAGGTAGGCTGCGTCGGACTCGACATGCCGGAGTCCGCCACAGGAACCATGGGGTGCTGAGCTGGGGGCAGCGGTGCGGCCGGTTGCACGGGCGCGGTCGGCAGGGCGGGAGCCGTCGGCGGGGCGGGAGCGGCAGGCGCGGCGCTCACAGGTGCATCATTCCCCACGGCAACCGGCACCATGGGATGGTTAGGGGGAGCCGAGGGCGCTTGCAGCTGTGCCGGCTGGGGTGCGACAGGCTGGGGCTGTGGAGCTGCTTGCAGCTTCTGGATGAGACGCTGCAGCACCATGGGGCTGGCATATTCATTGATGGCCCACTGTCCGTCGGCTGCCTTGTAGGTCTGGCGGAGGCCTTCCGCACGCTTGAAGGCGATGACCGCCTGGATGGTGGCCCCGTCGAACTGTCCGGTCACCGTCACGGGGTAGCCGAGGCGCGTGAGGGCAGTCTGCAGGTCCCGCACGCCGTCCGCGTTGCCCGTGCCAGGACCAAGGGTGCCCTCGGCTTCATAGCCCTTGACCTCGGTCAGGAACGCCTGGACGTTTTCTACGGTGGCCAGCAGACCATACTGTCTTGCCACGGCCTGCCAGTCGGACACACCCGGACTCGTCGGTGCCGGCGTTGTGGGGGCGGCCGGTGCGGTGGCCACGGGCGCAGCCGGTGCGGGAGGTGCGGGTGCCGTCGGGGTTACCTGGCTGGAGAGTTCACGCAACAGTCGTGCGAGTGTATTGGGATCGGCATATTCGTTGATGGCCCACTGTCCATCAGCTGCCTTGTAGGTCTGATGGATGCCGCGTGCCTTCTTGTAGGCAATGACAGCCTGGCCGGTGGCGTCATCCCACACTTTGGTGTCGGGGGCAGGGAAGCCCAGGCGGCGCAGGCCAGCCTGAAGGTCGGCGACGGCCTGATTCTGGCTGGTCCCGGGACCCAGGGCTCCGCCTGCTTCGTAGCTCTTGACCTCTGTCAGGAAGGCCTCGACGTTTTCTGAGGTTGCAAGGAGGCCATACTGCTTGGCCACCGCCTGCCAGTCCGTCGCTCCGGGTGTCACGGGAGGTTGCGTCGGCTGCGGTGCAGGCTGTGGGACCGGCTGGGGAAGTGGGCTGGGTTGAGGTGCCGGCTGGGGCTGGGCCACCCCTTGGAGCCTGCTCAGGATCGCCTGCATCGTGGCAGGCTGGACGTACTCGTTGATGGCCCACTGGCCGTCCGCGCTGCGGTAGTTCTGGTGCAGGCCGTTGTCACGCTTGAAGCGCATGACGGCGTCAGCCGTAGCCGCGTCGAACTGGCCGGTCGCCTGCAACGGGTAACCCAGCTTGGCCAAGGCGCCCTGCAGGTCCCGGAGGACCTCCGGGCTACCTGAGCCAGGTCCAATCACTTGCTGCTGTTGGTAGGATGCGACCTCTGCCTTGAAGGCAAGGATATTTTCCCGACTGGGCCACAACTTGTACTGGGACGCGAGGGCCTGCTCCTCCTGGGTGAGCGGGGGAGCGGCAGGCTGACCCGGCTGGGTCGGTTGTCCGGGCTGGGTCGGTTGGGCAGGTGGATTTGCGGGCCCGCCGAACAATCCTGCAAGCCAGTTGAAGATCCCGCGGAAGAACGAGACCACGACGTTGACCAGACTGGCGAAGACCTCACCGGCTCCTTGCGGGGCTACCGCGGGCGGCGCTTGTGTCGGAGTGGACTGGGGAGCACTCGGGGGTGCTGCCGCGGGAGCCTGCGCGGCGACGGTCCGGTTGGCCCCGTAGTAGGGGTTGGGCGAGCCGCCGGGTGTTCCTGAAATCATGCAGGGGCCCTCGAGCAAAGAAAACCAGGGGACAGGGGAACTATCGGCCATGCCAGGGCGACTACCGGTAAACCGGGACGGAAAATGAGGTTAAGGTTGTCCCTCGAGTGGACAGGTCCCGACTTGCGATGTGCCATGTCATGCAGAATGTCGATGGCTCCGGGGGATGTGGAACCGGCGGTCAAGAGGTCGACTGCGGAAGCCCGGCTCTCGCGTCCCCTCTTGGCCGTATGCATGATGCTGGTCCTGGGAGTGTGGCTCCGTGCCGCCCCGGTTCGTTCGGCCACGCTGTTCGATCCGGCACAGGACTGGCAGACGCTCGCCACCGAACATTTCAGGATCCACCACCCCGCCATCGAGCGTGAGCGTGCGCTCAAGGCTGCACAAGTTGCCGAGCGGGTGCATGGTCGCCTTGTGGCCTGGCTGGGGCACGCACCGAAAAGACCTACGCAGGTCGTGCTGCTGGACCACGAAGATACTGCCAATGGATTCGCTCTGGCTTTGCCCAACAATGCCGTCTATCTCTATCTGACGCCGCCCGGCCCCGAGGTGCGCGAGTTTGCCCGCGACGAAGCGTGGTTCGAGGCGCTTTTCACGCATGAGTATACGCATCTTCTGCACTTCGAGACGACCGGGGGACTGGTGGCTCTTGCCGACAGGATTCTCGGGCGCGCGCTGTTCCCCAACTTTGCATTGGCATTGCCTTTCGGCCTGATCGAGGGGATGGCCGTACTCGGGGAGACGGCCTTCACCCCTGGAGGAAGGGGCCGGACGGCAGAGTACGACATGATGGCACGGATGGCGGCACTTGCCGGAGATCTGCCGGGCCTCGATCGCATCGGGGGCTACCATGTCGCCCACTGGCCCGGCGGCAGCGGGGTCTACGCCTTTGGAACGATGTTCATGGAATGGGGTGTGCTGCGCTGGGGCCCGGATTTTCCGCGCAAGCTGGCCGAGGCCTATGGCTCCGAACCCTGGTGGGGGATCGATGAGGTGTTCCGCAAGGTCACGGGTAGCACGCTGACCGAGGCGTGGGAAGCCTGGCGGACGGATGCCCTGCGAAGAGCCGAACGCCAACGAAGGCAGTTGCTGGAGCAGGGACCCTTCACCGGAATCAGCCCCGTGACGACGAAGGGGGGCCATCAGCGGCACCCATTCTTCCTGCCCGACGGCACGCTGGGGTGGCACGACTGGGATGGCCACGGCTTTGCGGCGGTCAGAGGCGGGCAAGGTTGGCCCGATGCTCTGACCTCGTTCAACAAAACTCCTTTCACGGCTCTTCGTCCCACGACCGACGGCAAGAGGCTCTACCACGTGGGCATGCTGCCCTTGGACGGATTCCAGAACTACAATGATGTCCTTGTAACCAGGATTGATGATGGGACGACCCGGCGCCTGACCGTGGGGCTCAGGGTCACGGATGTCCTGCCGCTGCCTTCGGGGGAGCTGGTAGGTGTGGCGACACGTCAAGGACGACCGGCACTGGTACGCATGGATGCCGGAGGAAGTTTGCTGGGGTGGCATGAGCTTCCGGTCGGCGCGGAGCAGGCCGAGGGGTTGGCGTGGGACGGTAAGGGTAGGCGTCTCGTGATGTCGCTGTCGGTGGCTGGTGGGCGGGACCTCTGGACGTTGGAGCCCGAACGTGGTGTCTGGCAGGCCGTGACTCGGGACCAAGCCGTCGAGATCGATCCGGCAATGGGTCCCGACGGCACCTTGTACTTTGCATCCGACCGCAGTGGCGTCTGGAACGTGTATGCGATGGAGCCCGGGGCCGCCGCCATCCGGCAGGTCACCCATATGCTCGGGGGAGCCTTCGAACCGGCCGTTTCACCCGACGGCAGGACTTTGGCCTATGTGACCTACGGTGCCACGGGCCACGACATCGCCACCATGTCGATCGAACCCGCCAATTGGCGGCGCGCCCGGCCAGAGCCTCTCGTCCCTTCGGACGGTGAGGGCGACTTCGTGCCCTTGCCGGGTGGCGAGGCAGCCCGACTGCTGGCCGACCATGTGCTGCGTGACCTCGAACTCCCGGCCGCGCCGGCGCCGGCTCCACGCTTGTGGTCCTACTCGCCCCTGGATTCCCTCCTGCCCAAGGCTTGGGTGGGCATCCTGGGACCTGCCGACGAACAGGGGTGGGGGGCCGGGATGACCTTGCTGGGAAGCGATGCCCTGCTGCAACACGCTCTCAGTTTGTCCCTCGGAGCTGGAATTCAGTCCGGACGGCCCTTCGCAGGATTGTCGTGGACCTATGATGGCCTGCCGCCTACCATCGGTGTCTGGGCTTCCACCGGAACGAGGCTGTATCCCGGGACGACGGAGGGGGCGCGTCGTGAGGACCGCGTCGGAGTATCGCTTACGATGCCCGGATTGCCCAGCCGCCTGATCAGTACACTGCGCATTGACGGTGGCTACGCGACGGTGGCGTTCGACAGCGCGCGCAGCCAGGTGCTGCCGGGAAGGGCCGGGCTCGTGGACCCCGCGCTTGGCCTGCCTGCTCCGGGTCAAACGTCGACCTTGACCTTGCGTTATCAATACGGGAACACGTGGCGTTTCCTGCGATCGGTGTCCCCTGAGGGAGGCCGGTTGGCCGTAGCGGAGCTCGCCATGTCCGACCCGATGTGGGGTTCTGTCAGTCGCTTCCTGCGAATGGGAGTCGAAGGTCGGCTGTTCTTGCCCCTGCCATGGCCCCATCATGTCTTGGCCTTGCGGGGCCTTGCGGCGATGACCGAGGGTGTCGAGGCTGGTCAGCTGGTGATCGGCGGATATGGTGGCAGCTCGCTCATCGATAATGTCGACGTCCGGGCCCTCGGGGGGATCCGGATGCTGCCCGTGCGCAGTCATGCCCCCGAGGCCGCAGCCCGGGTGGTCGGTGGGCACGTGGAGTGGCGATTGCCCCTGGAGGAATTGCAGGTGGGTTGGGGGCCTTGGCCGCTGTATGCAAACCGGCTGGCCGGCGTCTGTTTCGCCGACGCAGGCTGGCACCGATCCGAGCGTGAGCTCGGGGGATCCATCCTGGCCGGAATCGGTGCCGAACTGCGTCTCCAGAGCCAAATCGCCTACCTGCCCTTCGAATGGCGCCTTGGGACGGCGCTGCCTGTCGCGGGCGGCCAGGGGCTGCGCGGTTACTTCGAGATCGGAACCTTCTTTTGAGTGTTCCTCGTGGTACGGTGTCACATCCTGATTGACGCGGGCTCCCCGGCTCGTTACGATGCCCGGAATGAGTGACGCCCCGTCCCCGCTGCGCCTTAACCTCGACGAGGCCGTGATTCTTCTGATTGGCGTGCGGCTGCTGGGAGAGATGGTCGAGACCATCGAGATCAACGGTCGCTCACAGGAGCGCCTGATACCTGCTTTGATCGACAAACTCGCCGGGGTGGTGCCGCAGGAGCTGCAGCGCATCACTGGCGAGATCATCGAAGAAATCCTCGTCAGCCACTGGGACGAGGGCGGTCGTCCTTCCCAGGATGACGAGGATGACTTCCCGGGCCCGATGTATGCCATCGAACGGACGTTGCCGGTTCTGATGGATGCCATCTCGGCAGGCAGGACCGTTGCGGTCGACTATTACTCGATGGCGAGCGAGGATGTCGGCAAGGTGCACCTCGATCCTTACGGCATCAAGCAGGTGGGTGACCTGTACTGGGTCGTTGCCTATGCCCATGAGCGAGGTGAGCGAAGCGTGTTCAGAGTGGACCGAATCAAGAGTCTGGCTGTGACGGATCGGACGTTCGACAAGCCGGATTCCTTCCGGATCGACGAATTCTTCGCCGACGACGCCAGCTGACTGAAACCCTCGCTCTCGTAGACAGGCTACCAAGACCAAGGGCTCCCCACCGGAAGGCAGGGAGCCCTTCTGATCTGCGAGCTACTTCTTCTTCTTGAAGGACAAGACGTAGGCGACGACGTCCTTCCGGTCCTCGGCCTTCAGAAAGCCCCATGCAGGCATCTGGGCTGAGGCTCCGCCACCGTAGCCAGCTCCGCCCTTTTCGACGATCTTGGCCACGTTCGCCGGGATTCCTTTGGTCCGCTTGAACTCACCTTTCCAGAAGTTGGCCGCGTTAGGCAGTACGGGCTTCTTGGTGGCCTCGGTGCCGTGGCAGGTGGCGCAGTTGGCCTGGAAGACCTTCTTGCCGTTGGCGACATTGCCACCCGCGGCATCAGCCGGCTGGACAGTCAGGGCAAAGGCGGCGGCCAGCGAGGCAACGAGGCCGCTGGCGGCTAGAATGTGGCGCATGGGGCTTGGCTCCTGCAAGAGGGGAATCACTGATTGGGATTGTACACCAAGGCAGGCGGCCAGGGGGGTCAGCTCTCCCCGTGCGTACCGGGTAAGGTCCAACTCGAGTGTCCTTCCAAATGCAGGCGCAGCCACCCGGACAATCCTCCCGACTCGAGGATCGCCCGATGGAGGTCGTCGAGAGGGTCTCGAACGCCGAGCCGCTCGGGCATGCCACCTTCCGGCCGACGTAACCGCAGTTCCGCGGTGCCGCCTCTCGTCCAGGGCCGGATGCCTGCCTCGGCCAGCGCGAGAGGTAACACGTCGTCCCACGCCTCAGCCACAACCACACGCACACCCAGCTGCACCAGGGCACGGATCCACGGTTCCGGCACCGAGCCGAGGCTTCCCGTTCCTTGAAGCACGAGGGCGCAGGCCGGCCCCGGCGGCAGACCAAGGGCTGCGTGAAGTCGTGTCAGGGCTTCCTCGACAGGAAGCCAGCAAGAGGTCTGCAGCCCGGCCAGCGTGGCACCCGTCGACCAAGCCACGGGATGTTCGCCTTCGGGCAAGGGAGCGGCCGCGGGCAGCGTGTCGCTTCGGGCGACCACGGACGCATCAAGGGTCGTGACGGGCAGGCCTGACGCCGGCGGAAGTGTCGGCCACCGCTTATGCATCCAGCGAGCAAGGCAACCGGGGGACACCAACCAGGAGTGTCGCGATGACCACGCCTCGGTGCCCAGCCATGGTGTTTCGGGGTGAACCGCCGGAAGCGGAGTGTCAGACGTGGTGAGCCGTCCCCCGCTGCCCAGCCATCCGTCCAGCATACCGGTCGCGGCCATGCGCCGGAGCTCAAGCGGGCTTGCGGGGTCGAGCAGAAGTGGACTCTCTTGCCACGGGAGGTGAAGCGGCATCCCCCTGCCCCATCTCGCGAGCATTTCAGAGGTGCCGGAGACGGGGCCACCGAGCAGGATGCCCGCGCGTGAAAGGTCTTCCAGTACCTCGGCGGGCTGTGGAGAGGAGTCGGGACCAGGGGGCAGAATCCAATCGTGGCATTGCGACCAGGCAAAGGACTGAAGATGGTCCGAACCCTCGGACCACTCCAGCGAAATTGGCGAACGACCCAGCAGTTCGAGCTCCGTACGCACGATGCCGTCGCCCGGAAAGATCGCGGCCAGCGCGCCCGCTCGCAAGAGCACGGCCGTGCAACGCAGTCGATCATCAAGGGGCAATGCCGCTGCACCTGGACCTTCCAGCAGCACGACACGTCCTCGCCATGCCGGGGAGTCGCCCTGAGCCCACAGGCTCAGGCCCAAGGCGGTTCCATCGGGAGGCTCGGGCGAGTCGGCCGCGAGCCAGATGGGCCAGGCCTCTGGTGTCGGCAGGGTCATCGGCAAACCCCGATCCAGCAGCAAGGCATCGGCAGGTCGGGCCGGAAGCACCAAGCATCCGGCCGCCCCGGCTATCCCTAGGCCAGGGTGATTGCCTACGATGAGCATGCCTGGAGTGGCCAGACATTCGTAGATCACACGCCCCAGAGCAGCTCCTCCCGCATCCGTCAACCACCAACCCGCGGAACGTAGCGCGCGGCCCGCCTCCTGAAGGGTCAGCAGCGACAAGCCGGAATCCAGCACCGCCACGCGGAGCGGGCTCGCCTTGGGCACGGGATGGCGGGGAGGCAGGCCAGCGAGGCCCTCGGCCACGAGCAGCGTCCCCTGGGCATCTACGGCCAACACGTCCGGGGCCAGAGCCACCGGTGCTCCGGGAACGAGAATCCCGCCGGCCCAGGTCCGGTCCAGAATCAGGTCGAAACTACGCATACGGTTGAAGTTCTCGGCCAACCGTCGGCTCTGAGGGCAGATCGCAAGGCCATGGCGCCGAGATGGTCACCCACGCGGCGGTTCGCGGATGGAGAAAGACCAGATGGGCTGCGTGCAGTGCCATCCGTGTGCATGCGCGTCCGGAACCGTAGCGAGGGTCCCCCACCACAGGATGCCCCAAGTGAGCGAGGTGAACTCGGATTTGGTGCGTGCGGCCGGTTTCCAGAGCCAGCCTCAACCACGTTCCTCCTTCACACGCTTCGTCGGCCATGATGCGTGTAAGGGCCGACTGACCGGTCGGATCCACCCGACGATCGCCGGTCTCGGGATTGCGCCCGATGGGGGCTTCGATGATCTGGGGCCACGACGCGCGTGTGCCTTGCACCAAGGCGAGATATTGACGCCGGATCGTGCGTCGTGCCATGGCCTCGCCGAGCCTTGCGGCGGCCCACGGGTGGCGTGCCGCCAGGAGGAGACCCGAGGTCTCGCGGTCCAGGCGTTGGACGAGATGAGCAGCACCGCAATGTTGCTTCAAGGCACCGGCCAGCGTGCCGGACCCCACGCCATGGGTCGGGTGGCAGACCATCCCAGCGGGTTTGTCAACGACGAGGACGTCCTCGTCTTCCCACACCACGGAAAGGGGCAAGTCCTCTGCACCTGAAGCAGGAGGTGGATTCCAGTGAACCTCGATGAAGGCCCCGGGTCGTGGGCGCTGCCAAGGCAGAGCCGACTGGCCATCGACCAGGACGGCACCCTCCGTCCACAACCTGCGCAGCAGCCGACGGGGCATGCCCATGCGATCCCGCAACAAGGCGTGAAGCGGAAGAAGAGCCTCCTTCTCTCCGACCACAAGCTCGACCAGCCGCATGGGCTTATTGTACGTGCTACGCTCATTTGGATGCGGCAGGTTCTCGTGACGGGGGCGGCCGGCTGCGTCGGTCACTACGTGATCGAGCATCTTCTCGAGCTGGGGGATGTCAGGCCGGTGGTTCTTTTGCGCGACCCCGGTAGGCTGCGTGAAGATTTGCGAGCACGGGTCACGTGCATCAAGGGCGATCTTGCAGATCCTGAACCCTGGTTGGGCCACGTCGTCGAGGTGGAGGCGGCCATACTTGTCGCCACGAGCTGGGGAGGGCCTCTGGCGCATCGTGTCAATGTCGAGACCACGCATCGCCTGGTAGAGGGGCTGAGACGTGCGCGGCGGCTGGTGTACTTTTCGACGGCCAGCGTGCTCGATCCCGATGGCTCGCTCGATGCGGCCGCACCCGACTTCGGGACCGACTACATCCGTTCCAAGCACGCTGCGCTGGCCACGATGCCGCCCGACCCACGAATCGTTCCCGTCTTCCCCACGGTGGTGCTGGGAGGAGACGATCGACATCCGAGGTCAGCGGCCATGGAGGGGCTTCCGGCTCTCCGGCCTTGGCGGGGCTTGCTTGCACGTTTGACCTTCGAGGGAGCTTTTCACGTCATCCACGCCGCAGACCTTGCCCGCCTCGCGGTCTGGCTGATCGATCATCCGCCGCCATCCGGACGCCTTGTCGTGGGCCTGCCCGCGCTGACGGTGCGAGAGGTGGCTTCCGCGGTGGCACGGGCACTGGGGGCGGACGATGCCCCGGAGTGGGACATCACGAAGGGGCTCGAGCTACTGCCGAGGGTGTTGCCGTGGAAGTTCACGGCGTGGGATCGCCATTGCCTGGCGCGGCGAAACTTTCGCTATCCGGTCGTCGATTTGCGGTCCTTGACGGGACGACTTGACTATCCGACGGTGGACGAAATTCTGGCGTCCGATCCGCGCCTTGCTCCTCAGCGCTGGGCCAGTGCCCTGAAATAGTGCCCGAAGGCCCGGATCCCGCCTTCCGCCATGGCCCAGTCGAAGTTCTCATTGGGCGCGTGGTAGCCATGTTCCGGCAAGGACAGTCCCATGAACAACACGGGACATTGCCAATGTCGGGCCATCTGCACCACGGCACCGATGCTTCCTCCTTCCCGCACGAAGGCAGGTTCCTTGTCGAAGGCCTCGCGCAAGGCGTCGGCGAGCAGAGAGATCTGGGGAGCGTCGGGCGGGCACAGATAGGGTTCGAGCCCTTGGCCGGCGCGAACTTCGACCTCAGGGTGATGGGCCGCCACGAAGTGCAGCACGCGGTCCATCGCGGCTGCTGCCGTCATGTCGGGCACCAGCCGCATGCTCATCTTCGCTTCGCCCCACGGCGGCACGGCCGACTTTACACCGGGTCCGTGGTAGCCACCGGCAAGGCCGTGGAGTTCCATAGTGGGGAGGGTCCAGAGCTTTTGCGTGACCGTTCGTGGGTCGGTGTCTCTTAAACTGAAGAGGCCATGGGCCTGACAGAATCTGTCCACGTCAAAGCCTGCTCGAACGAAGCCTTCGAGGGTGGCTTCCTCGGTGGCCCGAACGGCGTCGTAAAATCCCGGAATCTTGACGCGACCCGACTCCGAGTCGACCATCGCTGCGACCAGCTCGGCAAGCTCAAGCAAAGGATTGCGCGCGGCACCGCCCACCAGACCCGAATGAGTGTCGTGGTCGGCCGTCCGCAGGTACAGGGTGAAGGTCTGCATGCCGCGAAGGCCAAGGGGACTGGCGGGAACATCCCTCGAGATCCAGATGGTGTCGGAGACCAGCACGGAATCGAAGGGACCAGGGATTCGAGCCAAGGCTTCCTTGAAGTGGGGGCTGCCAATCTCCTCCTCAAACTCCCAGATGAAGTGGATGTCGAGCGGGACCCCCGCTGCGTGCGCTTCCGCTGCAGCAAACAAGGCCGCCAGCGCAGGACCCTTGTCGTCGGTGGTACCCCGGCCGAACCACGTGTCTCCGAGGGACGTCAGGGTGAAGGGATCCGTCAGCCATTCGGGTTCGTTGGCCGGCTGGACGTCCAGATGGTTGTAGATCGCAAGGGAACGGGTCGCGCCGGCACTACGGAACCAGCCATGGACGGTCGGCCAGCCCCCCGTTTGCAGGATCTCTGCCTGTCCTCCGAAGGATCTGATGGTTGATGCTGCCCATTCCGCGCCCCTTGCCATGTCGGCGGCTCGGGCAGGGTCCATGCTGACGGTAGGGATGCCAACGCCCTCGGCCAACAGGGCGTGGAAGCGATCTCGGGATGCCATCATCGTCAGAGGCTTTCGGTAAGTTGCGGGGCTGCGAGGACCGTCAGGAGGACGGCATACTGGAAATCACAGGTTTACGAAGGCGAAGCCGGGGTCGAGTACGAAGTAGCCTTCGGGGTACCACGCCAAGCCGGGCTGTGCGGCTACGGCCTTGGGGCCCTCGACAAGCAGCTGCTTCATAATCTCCTCCCTGACCTTGGCACGCAAGTCTCCGCCGAAGAGGCGGACCAGCAGATCGAAGCCTTGGACCTCGGCACCGATGGAGGAGACGGGCTGATCGATGACGATCATGCCATCGCTGCGGGTGTAGACCACGAACTCGAACCGCACCGCGATGCGATGTCCCTGCTGCTCGACCACCCCCGTGCAGACGACGGCTGGTCCTTGACGACGGGCCGAAAGGCCTTGAGGCAGTCCCTTGGCACAGTTTTTGAGGACTTCTGCTGCGACCTGCCCCACCGCCTGCTCCCGGAAGATCTGACGATCCTTGTCGAGGCTGCCATCATCAGCCAAATATCTGGTGATGATCTGGGCCGCTTCACGCGGGTAGCTCTTCTTGACCCACACGACAAATGGATTTTTGGCGATGTCCCCATTATCTCCTGCTGCGGCGGGTGCCTGTGCCGGCGGGACAGGACGGGCCGCAGGCACTGGAGTCATCGACGGGTTGGTCCGCAACACAGGCTGGGTGGGAGTGGCCCGGCCACAGCCCGTGACCACCAAGGCCAGCACCCAGGCGAGCCTGGAGGCGGATTGGGGACGGAGCTGACGCATCTTGGAGAGGTTGTCGCCCTCCGAGCAAGGAACATTCCTAAGGAAAGGTTAACTTGAGGCTAAGTACGAGTCATGCCGTTACGCCAACGGTGACTCCACGGAAGCGTGCCGGGCTGGAGCCGTGGCTCATCTCGGCGGTTTGTCCAGGCTGGCCCTTGCCACAATTGATGACGGACCAGAGGTCGAACCAGCGGTTGTCACAAACCGCGTCGCAGCTGTTCCAGAACTCCGGAGTGATGCCCTGGTAGTTGGGATTGCGCAGCAGCCTGCCCAGCTTACCGTCCTTGATCTCCCAGGCCACTTCGCAGCCAAACTGGAAGTTGAGACGCATCTGGTCGATCGACCACGAACGGTTGGTGTCCATCAAGATGCCATCCTTGGTATCCGCGATGAGCTCGTCGAGGTCCCACGTTCCGGGCATCAGCGACAAATTGGGGATTCGCACGATGGGGATGTTGCTCCAACCCTCTGCCCGATTGCAGCCATTTGAGCGGGTTTCGCCAATGCGTTCGCAGAGCTCCCGGTTCGTGAAATAGCCTTGATGGATGCCCTCGCGCACCACATGCCACCTTTGGGCAGCCACCCCATCATCATCGTAGCCTGCGGTCGCGAGTCCGCCTGGGACCGTGCCGTCGGCCACCAGGTTCACGACCTCGGAACCGTAGCGGAATTTCCCCTGTTTCTCGGGTGTGCAGAAGGATACGCCCGCGTAGTTGCTTTCCATCCCAAGGACGCGATCCAGCTCGTTGGGATGGCCCACCGATTCGTGGATTTGCAGGCAAAGCTGCCCCCCGAGGAGAATCAGATCGGTCTTGCCACTGGGGCAGGCCGGAGCCGTGAGAAGGGCAATGGCCTCGTCCCGAATGCGGGCAGCGTTCTCGACCAGCTTCAGTGCCCCCACGATCTCGTAACCCATGGTCTTGTGGTGGCCCCGGAAGGACGCCGGGAACGACCGGGTCTGCGCATCGCCGTTCCCTACCGCCGTGACCTCGAAGCCTCCGCCACAGCGAGTGATTTCCTGGTCAATGAAAGTTCCCTCGGTGGTGGCGAACCATTGGCGCTCCCGCATGGCCTCCAAGGTGGACTCGGCGACGGCGATCTCGGGTCGTTCCCGCAAAATGGCGTCCACTTGGCGAAGCAAGGCTATTTTTTCTTCAAGTGGGACGGAAAAGGGATCCACCTGGTAGGGGGTCTGCCAACGATCGCGAACCGGCGCTTCGGGAGCAAGCCGCACCGCCTGCCTGCGCACGGTGGCGCTGGCGCGCGCCACGCGCACGGCCAGCTTGGCGGCTTCCGCCAAGGCCTCTGCCGTCAGCTCGGGTGTCGAGGCGAAGCCCCATGCGCCCTCCGCCAGCACGCGGATGCCGGTACCCAGATCATGGCTGCGCTCCAGCTCGCCAATACGTCCGTTCTTGACGATGACGCGCTCTCGGCTGGTATGCACGATACGGACGTCCGCATAGGTGGCTCCGGTGATCTGGGCTGCATTCAATGCCGCCACGGCAAGTTCGCGCGCGTGGACGACCAGCTGTTCAGCGGGGACGGGAAGTGGAGTGGCAAGGGTCATCAACTGTTCCTTCCGGCGAATCAGAAGCCCGCGGGGCTGGAGAAATGCATGCGAGGGAGGCGCATCGCGGGCGCGAGCGACGTACCTTCCCAGAAGGCCGCGGCCCATTCCCGGTCGCGTGACAGGGCGTCGATGGAGCCAAGCAGATGAATGAGCGAATCCGTGAAGCGCATATTCTCCACGGGGTAGGCAATCTCTCCATTCTCGACCCAGAAGGTCCCGCTTCGGGTCATGCCGGTGATGGACAAGTCCATACGGTCGACGACATTCAAGTAGTGCAGCTGGGTGACCAATAGACCGCTCTTCATGCCTCGGACGAGGTCTTCCTCGCGTGCGACTCCGGGAGACACGACCAGATGAGAGGCGTAGGCTCCGTACGGATTGGGAGCCGGACCTCCATGGCCGGTCGGGGCCACACCGGCACGGGCGGCCGTCGAGCGGTCATGCACCAGTCCTACGAAGCGTCCTTCCTCAATCAGGGGCACGCGCTGGCGAGGCACACCCTCATAGTCGAAGGGCAAGCCTGGTACTTCGACTATGTCGTCGACAATGGTCAGCTTCGGGTCGAAGAAACGTTCACCCACGCGGTCGAGGGCGAAGTGCCGCCCTTCCAGGTAGTCCAGGGCATTGAAGGCCATCCAGGGAAACATCCGCACCAGATCCGCAACGGCTGCCGCTTCGAGGACCACGGGGTAGTGACCGGGAGCCAGCGGACGATGATGACGACTGGCCAAGGCTTTGTCGACGGCGCGGCGCGCGATGGCTTCGGAGTCGATGAGATCGGGATTGCTGACGACCTGCTTCGCCCAGCCGGATCCGTCGTCCTTGTCGGCTGTGACGGAATACTCGCACCGCTGGGTCGTGCCTTCTGCCCTGACACCCCTGCTGTTCAGCACGATGACGTGCGTGCGGGTCTGTGCCGAGATGCCGGCGGCTCTCGCACCGGCCTCTTCGCAAAGGCGGACGGCCAACTCGGCATGGGTTGCCCGGTCTTCGGGCGTCCCGTCGCGCATGCCCCGGTCAGGTAGAGTTCTGTATGTCTGGGGACCTTCCAGCATAAGCATCATGGCCGGATCGGCTTCTTGCAGGGCGGCCAGCCGCATGGCGTCTGCGATTGCCTGGCGTACACCCGCTTCGTGAAGCTGAGTGGTATCGACACGTGCCTCGCGCCCTTGGTGCTGAATCCGAACCGAAAGGCTGCGGACGCGCTTGGAGACGTTCTGGGTGATCGCATTGTCGCCAAAACGCGTCAGGTCCTCTTGTGCATCCGTCAGGATGAATTCCGTCGCATCGGCCGGGGAGGTGGCCAATGCTGCTTCAAGCAGGGCGGACGTGGACAGAGTGGTGACGGACATGCGATGCGACCTCGGATGGCAGGGCACCATGGTACCCCCTTTCCTCACCCTTAGCGCGAATCAGCGACGGGCGGCCACAGGAAGGAGAGCGCCCGGGGAAGTCGCGCGGCCCAGCAGGCCTCGTTATGGATACCCGTCGGGTCTTCGACCCAGAGCAGATCCTCACCAGCCGTGAAACCTACCGACAGCAGCAGCTCTTTCATGATGCGCGCATCACGAAGCAAGCGAGTGCCTGGACCTGCCCGCATCTCCCGCCCGCCGAAATCCAGATAGACTCTGGAACCTGGCGGACGCATCCCGACCGCGGCCACGTGGTCGAACACGGCTCCCCGAGCGAACCAGAGCGAGGGGGACATCACCAAGGCCCGCCCAAAGGCGTCCGGCCGACTGAAAAGCGCATACAGCGCCGTCAGCCCACCCATCGAAGACCCGCCGATGCCCGTGTTCAAGGGGCCGGTGAGCGTCAGGAACCTGTGGTTGATTTCTTCCTGCAGAGGTCCCGCCACCCAGTCGATGAAGCGATCTCCTTCGCCGGTACAACCATAGTGAGCGTCGGGCCAAGGACTCTGTTCGCTGATGCGATGGCCCTCGCCGTTGTAGATGCCGACCGTGATGCCGGGTTGAACTTCCTGCCCCAGTGTCAGACGATCTACCGTGAGGTCGACCTCCCAGTCGCCGGAGAAGGAGGTGTAGGGGTCGAAAAGGTTCTGTCCGTCGAACAGATACGTCACGGGATAGCGGACGGTGCCCCTGGGGTCGTAGCCCGGCGGCAGATAGACGGCTACCGTGCGGGAGCGGTTCAGCGATGCGATCTGGAGGGGACCCAACAGCAGCAATCGCCCGCTGCGGCGCGGGCGACCCGGTGGGTCGAGCTGGACGGTACGGGTGGGAGACTTCAAGGAGGCACTTTCCGGGACCCGAGCATCATACCCGGCAAGCGGCTGGCATGACGCCCGTCGTTACGAGACTTCAGGCAAGGTTTTCGCGCCTAGCCATGCAACGGCCTCGGCCAAGGCGCGTTCAAGTGCCGGGCGTTCACACGTGAAGAGATGATCGGCCCCCTGAATCGGCCACGTGCGGACCGGCGGTGGAACGGTGGCAAACCATGCCTCCACGTCGGGGGCGAACTCGTCCTGAGTGCCGCAAAGCAGGGCGCGGGGCTTGGGGCTTTGTTCGACGGCGCTGATGTCCCAACCTCGCATCAAGGGAACGCCGACTCCCAGCAAGGCAAGGACTCTGGGGTCCGAGTTGCCCTCTGTCAAGCCGACGACCGATCCGAAGGAGAAGCCCCCGACCCAGAGTGGCAGGCGAGGATAACGCTCGGCCATCCAGTCCAAGGCGGCCCGAACATCCTCCCGCTCGGGTGCCCCCCCCCCATGGCGTCCTGTCGACTGACCCACGCCGCGGAAGTTGAAGCGCAGTACGGCGAGCCCTGCCTGGCGCATGGCATCCGCGATGCGAAAGACCACGTGGTTGTGCATCGTGCCGCCATGGAGCGGATGAGGATGGCACACGACGGCAGCAGCTCGAGGCGCAGGATGAGACCAGTGCAAGGCCTCCAGCTGGCCATGCCCCACGGGCACCCGGGCCTGCATCAGGCCTCCACCTCGAAAAGATACCGCACGTCCTCCGCAGACAAGCCTGCGGTCACCGCGCCTTCGGACAGGACTTCCTGCACCATCTGGCGTTTTCGCTCCTGTAACTGCAGGACCTTCTCCTCAATGGTCCCGCGGGCGATGAGCTTGTAGCTGAAGACGTGCCGCGTCTGGCCGATGCGATGGGCCCGATCCGTGGCTTGGTCCTCGACTGCAGGGTTCCACCAGGGATCGAAATGCACGACGTAGTCGGCACCCGTAAGGTTGAGGCCCGTGCCTCCGGCCTTGAGGCTGATCAGGAAGACGGGAGTGTTGCCTTGGTTGAAGCGTTCGACCCGTTCGATGCGATCTCGCGTCTGGCCGTCCAGATACTCCGTGGCCAGGCCAAGTGCCTCGATGCGAGGTCGCAGCAGCTGCAGGACCCTCACGAACTGCGAAAAGACAAGTACCCGATGCCCCTCCGCAACCGCTTGTTCCAACATGTCGAGCAAGGTGTCCACCTTGGCGGAAGGGATGTCCTGCACGGACTCGGTTCCGAGCAGAGAAGGCGCACAACAGATCTGTCGCAGCCGCAGGAGCGCTTCGAGGATGTGGAGATGTGCCCCCCCGACACCACGACGCTCAACGGCTTCCAGCACTCCGCCGCGCAGCAGTTGCAGCGTTTGGTCGTAAAGACGTCGCTGGTCCTCGCCAAGCTCGCACCACGTGACCATTTCGGTGCGGGGCGGCAAATCGGTGGCCACCTCCCGCTTCAGACGCCGCAGGATGTAAGGGGCCGTGCGCCTGCGCAGACGCTCCCATCGCGCCGTGTCCCCTGTGGCTGCTGCACTCGTGGTGGCTTGGCGGAACTCTCGCTCGGTGCCGAGCAGTCCCGGCATCAGGAAATGGAAAAGGCTCCACAGTTCGAGCGGGTGGTTCTCGAGTGGCGTGCCGCTCAGGCAGAGTCGATGGGTGGCTTGCAGCGTCCGCGCCGCCTGAGCCGCCTGGGCGTGGGGATTCTTGATGTTGTGGGCTTCGTCCAGAATGAGCGCATGCCAACGAATGTTGAGCAGGAAGCCGAGATCTCGTCGCAAGAGGTTGTAGCTGGTGATGACGACGTCGTGTTCGGGTGCCCGCGCGATGAGCGGTCGACGGCCGGGGCCGTGGAGCACGAGGACCCTGAGCGCCGGTGCAAAGCGGGCGAGCTCGCGCTCCCAGTTGTAGATGACCGAGGTGGGCACGACCAGCAAAGCAGGCTCATCGATGCCCTTCTCGCGTTCTCGCAGCATCCAGGCGATGGCCTGGATGGTCTTGCCAAGGCCCATGTCGTCGGCCAGGATGCCGTGCAGGCCGTGGTCCGAAAGGAAGGACAGAAAATCAAGCCCTTTGCGTTGATAGGGTCTCAGCTCGCCCTCGAGGCCTGTGGGCACGGGAACTTCTGCCATCTCTTCACGCCGCAGCAGCCGATCTCGGAAGGCGACCCAGCGCGGATCGGGTTCAGCCTCGTCCGCGGCAGCCAGCATGTCCTCCACCACCGTGGCGAGGTAGCCTGGCAATCTGCGGGTCAGCGAGGTCGCCGTGCCCAAACTGCGTTGTTGGCGCAACCACTCCTCGGGCAAGCGGGCGTGGCTGCCATCGCCAAGTCGGACATATCGGCTGCGGCCCTTCAGGGCCTCCAGAAGCGTCAGTTCATCGAGTAGTTGATCGCCCAGGAGGACGTCAGAACGGACTTCGAGCCAGTCGATGCCCGTGGAGACCGAGACCCTGACGCGGGCTCGTTCATCCGCGACCCGCATCCGGCGCAGCCGTTCCCGCCCGTATATTTCCCAGCCTTCGGCCACAAGCCTGGAGGCATGGTCCAGCAGGAAATCGAGCGCATCGTCGTCTTCGGCGACGTACACGCCTGCCATCCTCGGATCGAGTCCGGTGTCCAGCAGACGCTGCATGAGCGCAGCCTCCTCGTCGGGCTGTCGCAGCCAGTGGCCCCACAAGTCTCCGTCCTGTCCCGGGACTGCCTGGCGGGGGTCACCGGGAGCCACCGGGGTTGCGGAGGCATATCGGAAGGTGAGCCGGGCCACGAGCCGATCTCCGTCTTCGAGGAGGGTGAGGCGTGGAACGGGCGCGACCTTCGGATGACGACGCTGAATGGATTCAGGCGCCGTCACAAGGGCCGGTGTCTCCTCGGTGGCTTCGGGCAGCGGTAGCGGGGCCGCGCCAGGACTGACAGGCCGCAGGACTCCTTCGATCCACGCCCACGGGGCAGGTTCCGGACCGAGCAGGGCACCTCCGGGGATCACGGTGCCATCGGGCTCGAACAACTGCGGAAGGTCATAGACGGCGCGCGCTTGCAGGATGGCAGGCAGGTCCGGCCTGATTTCGGTGCCGACGAACCAGCAATGGCCCAGCCCCTCGAGTATTTCCGGCACGAGGGGGTCGGGTACGGGCAGCCCCCGGCAGCGGGCATCCGCGATGGCCGACTTGTGTTGGTTATAGAAAGGAAGAAGGGACTGGACGAGGGGTTTTTCATGCTCGGCAATCTGCCAAGCCGACGGGGGGGCCCAGATCTGCAATGGCCTGGGTTGGCCCGGCATGCCGTCTTCATGGACCCGGGCGAAGTCGACCGCCAGCCACAGGCAATGAGGCCGCAGAAAATAGCCCTCGAGCTTGCGGGGCACCATGCTGACAAGCAAAGTGTAAACCGCGGTGGAGGTGCCGGGTGCCGGGGGGGGACCGCTCGTCGCCATGGGGAGGTGCCATGGTAGCACGCCAGCCCCTTGCGGTACCCTGTCAGGGCATGACTGTCCGTTATTTCCTCGAGGCACCCGCGCCTCATACGCACCGGGTCCGCGTTCGCATGGAGGTGCCGCCGTGCGTCGGGCCACGCGTCCTTGCCATGGCCTCCTGGACAGGTGGGGCCTACAAGCTCGTGGACCACGCGCGCAACGTCAGGGGGCTCTCGGTCACAGATGCGGACGGAGAGTCCGTTCCCGTGGAGCGGCTCGATCTCCATCGCTGGCGGGTGGCAGATGCCGGGGCGGGCCTGGTCATCACGTATGAGGTATTTCTCGACAAGTTGATGATCCACCAAGGCCAGCTCGATGCCGGTCATCTGCATGCCTGCGGCCAGGTCCTCTGGCTGGGCGTGCTCGAAGAGCGACGCTCTCCCTGTACCGTCACCCTGCAGCTGCCCGAGACATGGAGGGTCGCGTGGAATCTGCCCCACCGAGGGGGGGAATGGCATGCAGCGGACTGGGATACCCTGATTGAGGCTCCGATCGAGGCTGGCCCGTGGCACGAGGAGGCCTCGGTCGAAGCCGGAGGCGTCACGTGGGAGGTGGTGCACCACGATGTCCTGGGTCCCGGTCACCCGGGAGTTTCGGCCATGCTTCCGCAACTGGCGGCTACGATGGGGACCTTGGGTCTTGCTGCGGCCGAGGTCTTCGGTGAGCTTCCTTTCCGTCGGTATCAAGCCATCTTTCACGAATGTGAGGAGCCGGGCTTCCTGAATGGTCTCGAGCATCGCGAGGCCATGACGATGCAGGGGCCGCTAGGCCTCGACGGCGACCTCGAGGGTTTCCTCACGATGGTGGCCCATGAGGTCTTCCATGCCTGGAATGGCCGGCGCTTATCCCCGCGTGGACTCGAGCGGGGCACGGACTATTGGCGGCCCGGTCACACCCGGGGGCTGTGGGTGGTGGAAGGTTGTACGGAGTACTACGCAAGTCTGCTGATGCTAAGGACCGGCCTTATGACTCCTGCGGCTTGGTCTCGTCAGCTTGGCGGGTTGGTCTCGGCCCTCGAAGCCACCCCCGGCCGCAAGATCACGACGCTGGCCGAATCCAGCTTCATCACTTGGAACTTCATGGATGACCGTTGGAATGGTGCTGTGAACTACTACCTCAAGGGGGCTCTGATGGCGTGGGCGCTCGACATGGAGCTACGCGAACGCTCGGGCGATCGTGTGGCTCTGGATGATCTGATGCGGCGCCTGTGGCAGGTCCACGGGGATCATCGCCCGTGGGAGCCGGACGAGGTGGAATGTCTTGCGTGCGAGCTTGTCCCCGGTCTTGAGACGTTCTTCACGGAGTGGTTGCGTACGACCCGCGACCCTGATTGGCGCGTGCTGGCGCGTAGGGCGGGCCTTGCGCACAAGATCCGAAAGGTGCCCCACGTAGGCCTGCGGCTTGGAAGGGAGGGCCGCGTCGCGTCGGTCGAAGCGGGTTCGCCGGCCGAAGAGGCTGGCGTGCAACGTGGCGATCGCCTTCGCCTCCACGACGGGGGCGACGTCGGTGCGGCCTTGGCCGGCTTGTCTGCGGGGAGGGTCTGGGATATCGAGCTTGAGCGGCCTCGCGAGCGGGTGGCGACCCGGATTCACGTAAGGGAGGGCGTCCGCCACGAGTTCCGCCCCGACCCCAAGGCCGATGGCGAGACAAGGCGCCGCTTCGGCATGTGGCAGGCAGGACCGAAGGCCCTTGGCGCGTCGCCCATTTCCTGATCGGTCTTCAGTCCCTGCTTTTGAGCGCCTGTCCCGCAAGTGCTGCGGCGCCGAGCGGGCCTGCATCGTCTCCGAGTACTGACGCCACGACCCGGGGGCCCTCGTCTCCGGTCCAGCCCCGCAGCGTGGCAGCACGCGAGCGTTCGCGGATGGGTTGCACGAAGGAGTCGCCCAGTTTCTGGACAATGCCCCCGCCCAACACGATGACTTCGGGGTCAAGCAGGTTGATCAGGTTGGTCACCAGTGTGCCGATATGGATCTGAGCGGCTGCCAGTGCTTCCTGAACCACGCTGTCGCCTTCTTGAAGCGCGCGCTTCAGAATGCCGGCCGTGATTCGGATGCGCCCTCGTTCTTCCAGCAGGCGAGGGACGGCGCAGGCTCGTCCGGCGGCCATCAAGGCCCGGATGTGCCGTTCGATCGCCGTCCTGCTCGCCAAGGCCTCGACACAGCCGATGCGCCCGCAACCACAGGGCTCGCTGGTGGATGCCACCACCATGTGGCCGATCTCGCCGGCGGCGCCCGAGGCCCCCGTATAAAGCCGACCGTCCTGAATGAGTCCACCGCCGATGCCCGTGCCAATCCATATGCCCAAGGCCGCCTCTGCGCCCTTGGCCGCCCCGAAACGGTGCTCCCCTTCGATGGCGACCTGGACGTCGTTGGCTAGTGTCACGGGAACGCCGTGACGGCGTTGCAGCAGGTCGACCAGCGGCACGTCATTCCAGCCAAGGTTGACTGCACGGGTGACCCTGCCGCCCTTCCGATCCACGGCTCCGGGAATGCCCAGGCCCATGGCATCGAGTTCCTTCAGGGAACGGCCGCTGCGCTCGGCACATTGCGCGAGCAGCTGATCCAGCAGATCCAGGACAGGCTGCGGATTCTCCTGGGGCGGAGGCGTCACGCCCTTGGCCCTGCCAAGCACCTTGCCTCCGGGCGTGGCAAGGACCACGGACAAGCTCGTTCCCCCGACGTCGACGCCGGCCAGCAATTTGCCCATGGTTCAGGACCGAACGAGGGGCCGGTACTTGATGCGGCGTGGTTCTGCCGCATCGGCCCCGAGGCGCTTGCGCTTGTCCTCTTCGTAGGCTTCGAAGTTGCCATTGAAGAACACCACTCGGCTGTCCCCCTCGAAGGCGAGGATGTGCGTGGCGATGCGATCGAGAAACCAGCGATCGTGGCTGACGACCACGGCGCAGCCGGTGAACCGCAACAAGGCTTCCTCGAGCGCACGCAGGGTGTCGACGTCGAGGTCGTTGGTCGGTTCGTCCAGCAGCAGCACGTTGCCCCCACGCCGCAGCAGCTTGGCGAGGTGCACGCGGTTGCGTTCGCCCCCTGACAGGGCACCGACCTTCTTCTGCTGGTCCGTGCCCCTGAAATTGAAGCTGGCGACGTAGGCCCGCGAGGCGATTTCACGCGTGCCGACCTTGAGCTTTTCTTCGCCCCCGCTGATCTCGTCCCAAACGGTCTTGTCCGCCTTGAGATCGTCACGGGACTGATCGACGTAGGCGAGCTCCACCGAGTCGCCCACGCGCAGGGTGCCCGAATCAGGCTGCTCTTGGCCGACGATCATGCGCATCAAGGTCGTCTTGCCGGCGCCGTTGGCTCCGATGACGCCGACGATGCCGCCGGGCGGCAGCTCGAAGTCGAGGTCCTCGAAGAGCAGTTTGTCGCCATAGGCCTTGGTCAGCCCCTTGGCCTCGACCACCAGGTTGCCGAGACGCCGGGTGGCCGGGATGTGCATCTCCAGCTCGTCGACACGAGTCGCCTGTTCCTCGGCCAGCAGGGCTTCATAGTTCTGCACGCGGGCCTTGGGCTTGGCTTGCCGGGCTCGAGGGGCCATCCGCACCCATTCGAGCTCGCGCGCCAGCGTACGCTGCCGCGCCGAGGCTTGCTTCTCTTCGAGCTCCAGCCGCCGCTGTTTCTGCTCGAGCCACGAGGAGTAGTTGCCCTCCCAGGGAATGCCCTTGCCGCGATCGAGCTCGAGAATCCAGCCGGCGACGTTGTCGAGGAAGTAGCGATCGTGGGTGATGGCCACTACCGTGCCCTTGTAATCCTGCAGATGGCGTTCGAGCCAGGCCACGGACTCGGCATCGAGGTGGTTCGTGGGCTCGTCCAGCAACAGCAGGTCCGGCGCGGACAGCAGCAGGCGACACAGCGCCACGCGTCTGCGCTCGCCACCGGAGAGCCGGGTGACGTCCGAGTCGCCATCGGGCACCCGCAGGGCCTCCATGGCCATCTCGATCTTGGTATCGATGCTCCAGGCGTCGAGCGCCTCGATCTCATCCTGCACCCGCTGGAACTCGTCGGCGGTCTCGTCGCTGTAACTGGCGGACAGATCCTCGAAGCGCCGTAGCAAGTCCCGCTGATGCGCAAGGCCATCCTCGACGTTCTCGCGGACCGTCTTGGCGGGATCCAGCTGGGGTTCCTGCTCGAGGTAGCCTACCGTGGCACCCTCCGCGAGGCGGGCTTCACCGAGGTAGTTGGGGTCATTGCCCGCCATGATGCGTAGCAAGGTCGATTTGCCTGCCCCATTGACGCCCAGCACACCAATCTTGGCGCCCGGGAGGAAGGCAAGGGTCACCTCCTCGAGGACCTTGCGGCTGGGCGGCACCACCTTGGACAGGCGGTGCATCGTATAGACGTACTGGTAGGCGGCCACGGCTTCCTCCCCTTCTCAGGGGGGCATGATACCGCGGAAGCCGTGACGCCGCTCAAACTCCCTTCACGCGGCGGATCACCGGTCCCAGAAGTTCGTCGGCAAGGTGGAAGGCTGCGTCTGGCATACCCATGGCTCGCTTGGCCAAGGCATCACGGTCGAGCGGGTTGGCCACGCCTTGCAGCCGCACGGCCTCCTCCACGCCCAACCATGGCGCGAGGGCCAGCGGGATGGGGGGCACCGGCAGATCGGACCCGTGCAGAATCCGATCACGTACCGCTTCCAGTCGTCGGTCGGACAGCCATCGCCCCCGGACCAGGCTGGTGAAGCCCGAGCTGTCGCCGAAGGCATGGTCGTAACGGCCCAGCAGTGCGAGAAAGGCGTTGATGCGGTCAGCCCGAGGGTGGAGGAACGAACCGGTGCCGCAATGGGCAAAGACCACGGGGATGCCTCGGTCCAGCAGGGGGGTCATGGAGGTCGGATCGCCCAGCTCCTGGACGGCCCCCGGGAACGTGTGCTCGGCCCCCGTGTGGGCAATGACGGGTAGCTTCAGCTCCGCCAACAAGTCAAGAAATCGGGCATGGCGCCAGTTGTCGGGCACGAAGCGCTGCATGGGGGGCAACCACTTCATGGCGACGGCGAGGGGGCCCGCACGCTCAAGCTCTGCCACGGCATCGGCCCGGTCGGGGTTGATCGAGATCACGGGCAACAGCTGGGCATGGGCCTGACAGGCGGCGAGCACGACATCGTTGGGTATGACCATCGGACTGCGGGCGTGGTCGAGCGTGCCATCGGCGTGATAGACCCCGTCGAGAGCAAAGAGCGCCACCATGTCGATCTCGTGGGCCTCGTCCAGCCAACGTCCCAGCCGAGCGACCCACGAGGCCCCATCCACGACTCCGTGACGGGCCAGCATCCGATCGAGGATGCGGAATTGCCACGAGCCTCGCATGTGGCGCGAGACGTGGCATGGGCAGCCGGCCCCGCCCCGGTCGACCATATGGACATGGATATCGATTCGCTTCATCTGGGCTAACATGCTGCCATGACGGAGGTCCGCGCCACGCTCCATCCCGGTGAAACCCTCACCTTGAGGATCGACTCCTTGGTTGCGGGAGGCGAGGGCCTCGCCCGCGTGGACGGTCGGGTGGTCTTCGTGCCTGGCGTGATGCCCGGTGAACTCGTCGAGGCTTCGGTCCTGACCGTGCAGAAGCATCATGCACGGGCCCTGGTTCAGCGGGTGTTGGAGGCTTCCCCGGAACGTGTGGCCCCGCCGTGTTCGGTCTTCGGACGCTGCGGGGGATGCACGTGGCAGTATCTTTCGCCCGCAGGCCAGCTGGCGGCGAAGCGGGAGTTGGTCCGCGAAGCGCTGGAGCGCCTCGGTGGTCTGCACGGACTCGACGTGGCCCCGGTCGTCGGAATGGACGAACCCTGGGCCTACCGGGCCAAGGCCCATTGGGCGCTGGGCCGTGTGGACGGTCGCCTGCGGTTGGGCTGGTATGCCCCCCGCAGTCACGACCTCGTCGTGCCGGAGGCGTGCCTGATCCAGGCCGATCCGCTCGAGGAGGTTCGCCAAGTTCTCGAGAAAGCGTTGGCACCGCTCGGGGATGCCTTGTATGACGAGCGTACGGGGCGTGGCTGGCTGCGTTCGGCCTTTGCTCGCCTGGCGGCGGGGACGGGTGAGGTGCTGGTCGGTGTGGTGGGATTCTCGGATGAAGCTCCGGACGGGGGGGCTTGGGTGGATCGCTTGCGGAAGGCTCTACCGTGTCCAGCGACCGTGGTACTCAATGTACATCCGGAGTATGGCAACAAGTTGCTGGGAAGTCGGACCCGCGTCCTGTATGGAACGGGCCGAATCCTCGAACGCGTGGGCGATCTTGAGTTCGTGCTGTCCGCGACGAGTTTCTTTCAGGTCAATCCGCGACAGACGGCGGTGCTGTTCGCGATTCTGCGAGAACTCGCTGGCTTGACGGGGCAGGAGCGGGTCCTCGATGCCTATTGCGGCACCGGGGCCCTGGGACTTGCCGTGGCAGCCGGGGCCCGGGAAGTGCTAGGGATTGAGGTCGTGTCCTCGGCGGTGTCCGATGCACGTGACAACGCGCGCCGTAACGGCGTTGCCCACGCGAGCTATTGTGAGGGCACGGTGGAGGGTCTGTTGCCGGAGTTGGTGGCGTCGGGGTGGCGCCCTGATGTCGTCTTGCTCGATCCGCCGCGCAAGGGCCTCGAATCGTCGGTCATCGCCACGCTGGCCGAGGTACGGCCGCGCCGCATCGTCTATACCAGCTGCGAGCCGGCGACCCTTGCCCGGGATCTCGCGGCTTTCGTCGCGGCGGGCTGGCGGGTCGATGCTGTCCGCCCCCTCGACATGTTCCCGCAAACGGCCCATGTGGAGACGGTGGTGCGGTTGGAGGGATAGGCTGCTCCAGGGCCAGACCCTACACGTGCCCCAAGCAGGGCCCGGCGCCTCCAGCAACGCCCAAGACCGGACAGTCTCCCCTTAGCCCAATCGTTTGTGACGCTCAATCGCAGAGTAATCCGGCAGAAGAACAGCACTGTCATGAGAAATGAAATAGACTTCCACCTCCTTCAGGAAGCTGCCCTTCTCAAGAGAGGTTTCGCCCGTGGCCGGGTCAAAGATCTCTGCTTGACTCCCCTCGCTCCACAAATCCCAGAAGGTTTCCCTGTCCAGCTCTCCTGCATCGAGAAGTGCGCGCAGCCGCGTTTCTGTCTCGGGCTCGATCTTCATGGACTTGAGTGCGACCGCGTGACCCAGGTCATCCAGCGATGTCAAGGAGTGACCCGCGACACCCAGCGGCACGGGGCCTCGCTCCGCCGCTTCTCTCATCACGTCGAGTTGGCGAAGAAGGTGACGGGCCTCTGACGTTCGATCGGGCAAAGGGCCTACAGGCTTGAAACTGACGGGCAAGTAATTCTCACTCGTAAGGCTTTTGAGGACCTGACCGTACTGGTGGTCAGTAAGTGCCAGATTGCGTTGGGAGTCTGAGAGTGAAGCTTGTTCCGTGCCACCCCGCTTCGCCGTAGAAGAGTAGACCCTGCCGGCCCGCTGTTCGCCCTCGGCCGGAAACCTATTCTGGGCGAAGGTCATCAGACTTTCCTGCAGCAAATCCTCGACGGGGTCCCTGCCTTCATTTGTCTTGAAGCCTCTTCCATCCGTCGTGACGACATCACCTTTCCTTGTCTTCGATTGGCCGTCCTGAACGAGCTCGCGAACCATGCGGGCGTAGTCGGCCGGATGTCTCGCCGCGAAGACGGCCTGAGCGACCGTCACCGTGCAGGTCTTGGTTGCCTCGCCTTGGAATATGTCATCTGGTTTGGCGAGATGTTCGATGACATGGCTGGCAAAGTCGAGGCCGGCCGTCTTGCCCAAGGGGCCTGTAATTTTGCTTGATCTGCTGGCTGGGGTCGCCACCAAGAGGGCGAGGTTCTGAGCCACCGAGACGCCCGCCATGTCATTGGCCGAAAGAACGCCTTGCTTCTCCAACGAGACCAAGAGCTCAAGAACCTGCGGTCTATTTTGGAAAATCGTCAAGAGCCGATTGAGACTGACGGGCCGACTAAGGGGCCCTGTGGTGGACTTGTTCACCTTCACGTTGTCGCGGGTGGCTGGTGCCTCCGGTTTTTCCGGTTGGGCCGTGCCGGCCAGCTGTGGCAAGCCTGTCCGGGAGGCCAGACTGCCGGTCCCTGGACGGCTGGCACCACCAAATCCGGCAAATGGATTCCAAATGTTGTTGCCCACGTTTGGTCCTCCAAGGGGTCCATACCCGTAGGCAAAGAAAGTAGACCTAGTGGTTGTCGTTACGAAGTCAAAGGGTTCGACGTTCCCCGAGCAGCAACACGTGTCCCGGTGCAACAGCCTCGGGCGTCGTAAGGCTATCGGCGGTCCTGGCGTGCTGCCCTGCCACCGGGGGCCGGCGTTCCTGCTTCGCGCTGTCAGATGACGGACTCTTCTTGCTCCCGAAGAGGCTGCCCAAGGCATCTGCGATGCCCCCACCGACGGCCGCGAGGCCCTTGCCGATACCCTCGACGACTCCGACGACCGCCCCACCCAGCGCTTCGGCCGCCTGGCCCACGCCCTTGGCGAGGCCTGTGACTCCTTCGGTCACGGCTCCCCCCACGACCTTCGCCACGGCCCCGACATCCTCCACGATCTCCGTCAGTCCCTCGCCGACGGCCTTTGTTCCTTGTTCGACGCTATGCGCCGCCCAGCGGCCCCAGTCGCCCAGCACGGGCATTTCGCGGCCTTCGGGCGGTTTGATGCCGAGCGCCTTGCCGAGGGTGTTCAGGGCAAACATCGGCAACTGGAGGATGGGCGCCACGGTCGTCTGCAGGATGCCCTTGGGGATCTTGCCTAGGCCTACTGTCACCTCGGTTCCAAGGCCGCCGCCCACCCCCGCGGCTCCGCCCGCCCCGAAGCCGACCGACAGGTCGCCGTCCCGGAACTTCAGGTGGCCGCCCGCGACACCTGCTGCCCCGGCGATCCCCTGGGCCAATCCCCGGACCTGAACTCGGATCAGGCCCAGTAACGAGACGGCCAAGCCCGCACGCCCCGTCCCCTGCGCCCCGGCCATGCCTTCGGCGGCCCCGCCGAACTCGAAGCCCGGCAGGCCCAGACTGTCGATGCCAAGCAGGGCCACCCCGGCAGCTCGGGCTCTCGCACCCACCTCGCCCACGGCGTGCAGGAAACCATCGATCGAGAACAGGCTGCGGCCCACCTTGGCCTTGCCGACCGCACCGCCTTCGACTTTCGCTGTGGCTTGCACCTCGGCGGCTCCTGCCGCCACGGCCATTCCCGGCACCGCAGCAAGGGCGCCCACGAGACGAATCCCGGCATCGAAGGTCGCGTTGGCCCAAGCCGTACCTTCCGCGTGAACGAGCGAGCCCTCGTGCCGTCCTTCTGCACGGGCCGAAAGTCCGTCATGGCGCCAGGCCTCGAGATGCCCCGACGCCATCAGGACACCGGGTGCGGGAGTTTGGATGGTTCCGTCCGAGCGGCGGTCCTTCGCGTGTTCGGTCTGCCATCGGGTCGTCCCGGTGCTCCGGGGACGGCCCACCGCGTCACGCAGTTGCGCCAGCAGCGGGGGAACTGCGGTCGGCCGTGAACGAGCGGCATCCATGGAGGTGTTGTACCTGCGGGCTGGACTCGAAGCGGTAAAGAGGACATCAAGGATTGGTCAATTTCGCCGTGGATGCGCCGTTATGCTCGAGAAGGGCTAAACTGGACAGGTTGATTGGGAGAACTGCCCTTGTCCCGGGTGCGCAGGTCCTGGTGTCGGCCCGTCATCGCGGGCGCGGCCCTTGTGATTTCGTGTCTCGGATCCCTGCCGGCCTGGGCTGCAGACTTCGTGCCCGCCGGAGGAGAGTGGCGCACCCTCACGACGGCCCACTTCTGGGTTCACTATCCGGCCGAGCTCCGGGAAGTCGCGCTCAAGGCCGCCCAGTACGCCGAAGAGAGCCATGAGGTCCTGGGTCCGCTGTTCCGGCGTGAAGATGATCGGACCCACGTGACCATCCTCGATACCGAGGACACCACCAATGGCTTTGCCACACCCTACCCGGACTCGTCGCTGACTTTCTGGGTGACGCCGCCCAGCCCCGAGGAAGACTGGTATGTCGGGCGCTACGACAACTGGCTCAAGATGGTGATCGCGCACGAGTATACGCATGTGCTGCACCTGCGGTCGGCCACGGGGCCGGGGCAGATCAACGGCTGGATCAATGCCTCTTTGCTGCGCTTCCTGTTTCCCGAGTTTGCCGTGCTGTTGCAGCTGGACTTCCTGCCCAATTTCCTGAAGGAAGGCCTTGCCGTCTTCCAGGAGAGCGCGCTCACCGGGGGTGGTCGTGCCCTCGAAGGCCAGTTCGACATGGTCCTGCGGAGACAGTTTCTGGAAGGTGCGCCCTTCAGCATCGACAAGGCTTCTGGAAACTACGCACTGGAGTGGGCACCAGGCGGGGCCTTGTACTCCTACGGAACCATCTTCCACAAGTACCTTTCGGCCAAGGGGGGCGTGGAACAGGCGGTCCGCATCAGTGATCGGCTGGGGGAGTTTCCCTGGGGGGGCATCAACCTGGCCTCATTGAGGGCCACGGGCAAGCCGATGTACCAGCTGTGGGACGAGGCTATCGCCTTTTTCAGGGAACGCTACGAGACCCAGGTCGAAGCGATCCGCCGTCGTCCCGTGACCACGTCGCGTGCCGTCACCACGACCGGACGCAATCATCGTCACCCTCACTGGCTCGACGCCGAGACCTTGCTCTTCACGCAATCTCCTCTCGAAGGGGATGCGGGAGTCGTACGTCAACACCTTCCCAGTGGTAACCAAGAGTTCGTGCTGGCCAAGTCATCACGCAAGGATTTCCGGATTGTCCCGGGCGGCAAGGGTCTGGTGTCGTACGGGACGGGAGAGAACACCCGCCTGACGGGTTTCAATGACTCTTTTAGGCACGACTTCTTCGAGAGCAAGTCAAAGCCTTTGACCCGCGGCTTGCGTGCTTCGTGTCCTGCACCCCACCCTGATGGGCGGACGCTCGTGGTGCTCAATGGCGGGGGACGCAACGATCTTGGGATGTTGGACCCTGACGGCAAGCTCCTTTGGCGCCTAAAGGGGCCCATGCTTGGAAGTTTCGCCAGTCCGGCCTGGCACCCCGACGGTCGGCGTGCAGTGGTGGTCCAATGGACGGAGGGTCGGACCAACCTCGTGTGGCTGGATGCCGAGACACGCACACTCAAGCCGGTTGCTCCCGATGATGCCGTGCAGATTGCCCCATCCTTCTCGCCGGACGGCAAGTGGCTGCTCTTTGCCAGCGACCGGACCGGGGTCATGAATCTGCACGCCCTGCGACTGGCCGACGGTGCTCGCTTTCAGGTCACCAACGTGCTGGGCGGGGCCTTTGATCCCGAGGTCAGCCCGGACGGCCGGCAGCTGGCATACGTGGACTATGGGGTCGCCGGTTACGACATCCACGTCATGCCGTTTCTCCCGGCGAAATTCCAGCCAGAGACCCGGGAGCGGGGGGAGGGAGTCTTCAGGAAGCTGGCTGGAGATCCTGCCGTGGTGCGGCCTCTGCGTCCGGCGACTGCCGCCTCTGCCACCGTCGCCTCGCCGGTTTTGGCAGAGGGCGACTACAACCCCCTGCAGTCGCTGCAGCCCCGACTCGTATGGCCCTTTGCTTTCTTCGACCACAGCAACAATACACTGTTGCGCGACCTGCGCCTGCCTGGCGGTGAACTTGGGGGATTCGGCAGCTACATGGCCGTCAGAGGGTACGGCGAGGATGCCCTTCGCCGCCATTTCTGGTTCGCAAGCCTTGGCTTGACGTCGTCCTTCGTGCCGGACACCCCTGTCACGCCCTTCATCCAGGCGGCGTACCAGAACGACGTCCTCGACCCGACCCTGGGGCTTTCGTATGTGCAAGTCTCCGAGCCCTCCCTCACGGTCAACGGCGGACGCATCAACCAGCCCTTGCTCCTGGTCGACGGCCAAGGTGGCTTGCTGGCCCAATACCAACCCAATGACCTGACGACTCCCACGTTGTATCAGGTTCGCACCACGCATACGCTGGTGGGAAGCGTGCAACTCGATCCGCCGCCCTCGCCCCTCATCAATCCGTGGATGGACGGGCTCACCACCAAGTTCGGTGTCGAGTGGAAACGCATCGGCAGCTCGGTGATGATTGCCTCGCAGAGCGTGCCGGATGCCGTGCTTGTCGAGGGCCGCCTGAACACGACCTCGGGCGATGCATTCGCCGCATTGGTACCGGTCACGACTCCGCCGACAGACTTCTACCTTGCCCGCTTCAACGTTATGGGCAACTCCGCCTTCAGGCCGGGTCGGCCGATCAGCACCACGGACGGAACGCTCTGGAACGTCGGGCTCGAACGTACCTTGCCGCAGCTCGCGGCCGGTGCGGTTTCGCTCGGCAGCACGCTGGGCTACAGCCGGGCCTTCGCCGACTGGCGCAGATACCTCCCGCTTCCCGGGAGGCAGGTCGTTGCCTTTCGAGGCTTTGCCGGTACCCTGTTCGACGATAGGGACGATGTGCCCTATGCGCTCAACAACTTCGGCTGGTATGCCGCAGACCTCGGGGCCGGCGTGACCCAGGACCCCAACACCAACCTGCTCCTGGGGCGGGCGACCAGTACGGCGCTGTTTGATTTGCAGGATCTAAGGGTGCTGCAGGACTCCCCGGACCGCAGGCTACCGCTGCGGGGTTACGGGGTGCGGAATGAAACTCCGGTAGGCCGGCACGCCGCCATGGCCTCGCTTGAATGGCGCGTGCCCCTGGGTGAGCTCATGGCAGGTCCCGGCACGGTCCCGGTCTTTCTCGAGCGTCTGTCTCTGGCACCGTTTATCGACTGGGCGCGTGTCTGGAACGTGTGGGCGCAGTCCCAGGACATGGTGGGGGCCGGTCTCGAGTTCCGGACCCACGTCACCCTCGCTCAGGGCATTCCCTCCCAGTTTCGCCTGGGATACGGCCGGGGCTTTCACCCTGTCCTGGGGGGGCACCAGCTCATTCTCGGCATAGGGGCCAACTTCTAGCGGCGTGTAACTCATCGGCCCGAGGGTAGGTTGACCTCGGCATCAGTTTTCCAAGGAGCAAAGTCGTGGCCATCACCGTCCGTCAGGAATCCTACGAGACCTTCAATGTTCTCGCTGTCTCTGGCCGGGTCGATCCCGCCGATGTGAATACGCTGGAGGCCAAGATCCGCGATGCCTTCTCCGGCAATCAGGCTTCGCTGGTCTTCGACTTCAGTGGTCTGGAGTTCATCATCAGCTCGGGCATGGGGCTTTTGTTGGTGGCCCGCAACCTTGCGGATGCGAAGGGGGGCAAGGTCGTGGCCGCCGGCGTGCGCGAGGATGTCTATCGGGTCTTCGACCTGCTGGACTTCCCGTCGTTCTTCACGTTCTATGACACCAAGGACAAGGCCATCGAGGACTTGCTCCGCTAGACATCTTCCGTGCGCGCCACCACAGCTCAAGCCCTTTCGCTGGCGAGCCTCGTGCTCGTTGGCTTGCTCGTGGTCGTGCTCGACCTGACGGTCATCGTTCGCCAGATGGGCTGGCTGGACTCCCGGGGGCATCCTGGTTTCGAGCTCACGGAAACCATGGGGGTCCGCCAGGCCGAGCGACCGGAACTCCTCAAGGATGTTCCGTCCGGGCAGCGGTTCCTCACCAAGGTCGACGGAGTCGAGGTGAAGCGGCCTTGGGACGCCCAGCAATTTCTCGACGAAGCGGTACCGGGCAGCGAGCATGAGTTGGTCTTTGGGGACAACGCAGAGCAGCCCTACACGGCCACCGTGATCATCCGGAAGTGGTCCATGGCTGACGTCGGCAAGGTGATTCTGCCTTTGCTGGGGCTCACGACTCTCTGTATGGCTGGGGCCGTCGCGTCCTATCGGTTGGTGCGAACCATCGAGGCCGGCGTGGCCCTGCAGATGACCACGGTAGGTTTGGTACTCGTCCTGGCTTTGCCCAGGCTAGGCCTGACAGAAGGAAGCTCCCCCATAGGCTTGCTGCTCGGTGCCGTGCCTTGGCTATGCGCCGCGTTGGTGCATCTGGTTCTGAGCTACCCTGCGCCGCCGCGGCTCCTCAAGGATATTCCGCTCGTCCGGGGCCTGCCTTACCTTATGGCGACGATCCTGTCCCTCCTGACTTCCGGCTTGTTCGGCAGTGCGCGCGAGGGAAAGGCCACCGAGCTCGTATGGACGATCTCCTTTGTCGGTTTCCTGGTGTGGGGACCGGTGCTGCTCGGTTTGGCGTGGCTCATCCGCCATCTGTATGTGACCTCCCTCGAGTCCAGCCTGCCCGGAGCTCGAGGTCAGGCACGCCAAATCCTCCAGGCTCTCGTGGCGGCGGCGCTGCCGCTGGCTGCGTTCGCGGTACTGGATTTCTTTACGGACTCGGCGGGGATCGAACTGGGAACTGGGTTGTCCTTGCCGTTGCTTATAGCCTTTCCCGTCACCACCGCCGCGATCGTGGCGAGGGTTCGCCCGGCCTGGCTGCAGGAGAGGCTTGAGAATGCCGCCGTCGTCGTGACCACCGGTGTCGTGTTGCTGCTGGCCTATGCCCCGGCTGCGGGAGGATTCGGTTGGTTGGGCAGGGGATTGCCCGACGGATGGGGGTTTGATGGCGTCACGGCTCATCTTGCCGCCACCTTGCTTGTCGTGCCGTCCACACCTTGGTTGCTGGGGCAGATGCGTGTGGTGATGGATGCGGTCTTCGAACGCAAGAGGGCGGACACGGCTCTCATCACCGACGAGTTCACCCTGTCGATCCGTAACCTGACCAAGAAAGAGCCTCTCTATCAGGCTTTGTTGGCGCAGTGTGAAAAGGCCTTTCAACCTCGTTACCTGATGGCGTTCACCCGGGAACCCGGAGATACCCACCTCCTGCCACGCAGGGTCTTGGGGGTCTCCAGTGATCGGGTCAAGCCTCTGCGACTCGACGAACCCGGGTTGCCCCGTTACGTAGGAGCCTACTCACCGAGGGGCATCGAAGTCGGCAGAGGAGCAGACAGCAAGCAGAAGGGGCTCACGCTGGTGATCCGGCCCGAGCAGGGCAAGGCGCCTCTGGCCGTGGTGGTGGTGGGACCCCGCAGGTCGGGTGAGCCATGGCTGCCCGATGATACGGAGCTCATCGCACGTCTGGGGGACCAGCTGCAGATCGGTCTGGACCGTATCGGACTGATCGGCCAGGTGGCGGACCAGGAGAAGTTGCGCCACGAGATGGAAATTGCCCGGCAGGTCCAACTCGGCTTGCTTCCCAAACAGATGCCTTCGGTGCCCGGAGTGGAGGTCTTCGGCAGCTCAACGCCCGCGCTCGAGGTCGGGGGCGATCTTTACGATGTGGTGGCCTTCGAGGATGGTCGCCTCGGGATGCTCATCGGCGACGTTTCGGGCAAGGGCATGCCTGCGGCTTTGCTCATGACGACTGCATTGTCCTGTTTCCGAACGGCCGTCAAGGAACATGCATCCCCAGCCGAAATGCTGTCCAGAATGAATGAGATCATCTGTGCCAACAAGCCTGCGGAAGGCATGTTCGTCGCTGTTTGCTATGCCATCTGGGAGCCCTCGGGACGGATGCTTCTGGCCAATGGCGGCATGCCGCGCCCCTTGCAGAACGGGGACGAGATCTTGGCGAAGGGGCCGCCGCTCGGGATGATGAATGGCTTCAAGTATCGTGAGGTCGAGGTCACCCTCAAGGTCGGCGACACCCTGCTGTTCTACTCAGACGGACTCGAGGACGTGCATAGCCCCCAAGGGGCCACCTACGGTGTGGATCGCATCTATGCCAATGCACGGGCTGCTCGTGAGGGAGCCGCGGCCTTGCTACGGCAGTTCACCGATGAGATCACGGATTTTCGTCAGGAGCGTGCGCCGTTCGATGATGTCACGATGGTGACCATGCGGATGCTCGCAAAGCCTCTTGCGGCGCCGGTGATGCCGCCGGTCGGCTCCGGTGTGGGCGCGCCGGCCCAGGGTGTCTGACGAGCTTCTTCCCCGAGTATGGGGTACAGGGGACTCATGGATGAAAGCGCGCGGGTTCGCAGGGCGCGGACGCAGAAGCTGACCACGACCCGAGGCTTGGGTGAGCGAGCGGCCGTGGCCGCTCGCGAGCGCCTCCGGGAGTTGCTGGCCACCATCAGGGAGCTACTTTCGGCTCTGCCGGGTGAGGTGGCAGCGTTGCTGGGCCCTTTGCTGCAACTGGCCCAGGGCATGCTGCTGGGTGGGGCCAGCGAAGCCGAGATATTGCAGATGATTGCCAGGCTGGAGCGGGCGTTGGGCTTGTTGCTGGCTCTCCAACAGGCGCTTGGAGGGGCAGGCGGAGAAGGCCCCAGGTTGCTCAAGAAGTTGCTGCGCGCGCTCGCCCTGGCCGGCCCTGAGGCAAATCCTGCGGAGGCCGGGGAGTTGCTTCGTCTCGTCCAATCTCTGGCTCGACTCGTGCCCCAAGGCACTGCCGGCCTTGATCAGCTGTTGCCCGAGCCGCCAGCCGTAGCCTCTGCCGTGCCCCCACCGACGGCGAGCGATGCTCTGGCAGGGTTGCAGGACTGGGTCGGTCGGGCGTTCCCCGGCAAAGGCTGAGCGCCCCCCCGTGGGTTACGGGAGGGCGCCTGAGTTCCTTTGGAGGGTTCAGCGCTGGACGGCGCGAAGGGCGTTGACACGTCCGTGACCGAAGTACTCATTGGGCTGGTTGTTCTGTGAAGGGACCTTGTCCGCAGTCGCCTCAAGCCTCGCCTTGACCTGTTCGGCGGACAACTTGGGCTGCCAGGAACGGACCAGCGCCGTCACACCTGCCGCAGCCGGAGCCGCCATGGACGTGCCATCCATGCTGGCATATTTTCTGGGGAAGCCCCAGTCGCTCATGGCCACCTTGTAGGTGGGCATCGTGGCGAAAATCTTGACTCCGGGCGCGGCCACGCTGATCCAGCTGCCCCACTGACTGAAGGAGGCAATCTTGTCCTGCTTGTCGGACGCCCCGACCGCAATGACCCCCTCGCACGCCGCGGGGTAGGACTTTTCGTTGGTGCCATCGTTGCCCATGGCCGCGACGAGGACAGCTCCCTTGCGGAGTGCGTAGTCGACCGCGTCATTCATGACCTTGGACTCGCCGGGACCCCCCAGAGACAGATTGATGACGGTGGCTCCGTGATCGGCAGCCCAAGTAATGCCGGAAGCTACGGTCTCATCCGACCCCGACCCATCTGCACCCAGAACCTTGACCGACATGATTTTGGCGTCGGGGGCGATGCCGGCAATGCCTTCACGATTGTTGGCCAAGCCCGCCGCGATCCCGGCGCAGTGCGTGCCATGGCCGAAATCGTCCTTATCATTGGCATTGTTACTGACCGTGTTCCAGCCGGGGACCACGTGGTCCTTCAGGTCGGGGTGCCCGGTATCGACGCCGGTATCGACGATCGCGATGGTCTGGCCCTTGCCGGTGACAAAGCCCCAAGCTTCGGGAGCCTTGACCAACTGGGGAGCATACTGCTTGCCGAAGTGCGGATCGTTGGGGGTGGCAGCGGCCGTGAAGCCAGGCAGTCCTGCTGCTTCGAGCCCCGGAGCCGTGCCAGGCTTGATCAGGTTACGCTGAAGATTGGGCTGTACGGCGAGGACGCTTCGGTCCTGGCGGAGGGCCTGCACGACCGAGCTGACCTGGCTGGGGGCGACCCCCACCATCGACCAGCCCAGGCGGGCCATGCCGGCGCTTACGGCCATGGGGCGAAGCGTAGCCGATGCCACCTTCATGGCACCCGTCGACCCTGGCACACGCTTGACGAGTACCTGAGCCATTCCTCCCTTGGTGTAAAGCCGCCCCCCGGTGCTTCCAAGGGAAAGTGCCTGAGTAGCGCCGGTCACCTGCGTGCCGCACCCGACCACGGAGGCCGTGAGCGCGGCAATGAGAGAGGTGCTTGCGAGATGGCGCATCATTGGGATCTCCGGGCGTTGGGCGTGCTTGTCGTTAAGTCAGAGTTAACGATAGACGAAGACTAGCGCACCGCGGCCTCCTGTTCAAGCCCCGTAAAGGGCGGTTTAAGGAAGATTTAACAATTTGGTCCTGTAGGCCTTGGGTTTCCATGCCCTTGACGGAAGCGCGTTTCGGCTGCGACGCTGAGGAAACGGGGAGGCGACAGGGTCCTGGTGGGCCCGGCGGTCTTCAAAACCGTGTCGGGTCCGGATGACCGGGCCGGGTGGGTTCGATTCCCACACGCCTCCGTTGTTGACAGTAGAGTAAGTACTTGGTACAGTTAGGAATCTGCTGGGGTTGTAGTTCAGCTGGTTAGAATGCGGCCCTGTCAAGGCCGAGGTCGCGGGTTCGAGCCCCGTCAACCCCGCTAGGTTCATGAGTCCGTTCTCCTTATGGAGAGCGGACTTTTGGCTTATGGCATGCTGAACGTGCTGGTCCAGGAACTTCCCCCGGCCGTGAGCGTGAGGGTCACGTTCGTTCCGGCAGGAGTGCGCTGTTCTGGAAACGCATAAAAGAGCAATCCGCCGGAGGTCTCGTTGAAGGCCTTGAGGGAACTGCTCGCGCCCCCCGCTTGCCACGTGCCCCTCGCACCGGAAGCAGGCGCCGACAGGCCTGCAAGATTCCTGTCATAGAGGAACACGTACCTCACCAGCCGGCCTTGGCTTTGCGCCTCGAGCACTTCAATCCAGCCCAGAGGGCCGCTCACCAGCACACCCTGTCGCGGTCCCACGGCAGGAAGGCCTGTCCCAGCGTCCGGTGGCGGCGTCGCCAATCCGCCATCGCTTCGTCTCGGTGGGTCCGGTGCATCGGGCAGTTCTGGCCCGGCGCAGCCGAGGATGAGCAGGAGACATAGGGGCGGCAGGCAAGATAGGGTGGCCATGGGCTGATCATGCCCCACCGTGAAAATCTTGTGAATCGTCCGATTCGGTCGCTCGGTACGCGTGCACGCTGGTTGCAGCAGAAGGGGGAGCGAGACATGAGGGCAGACTTTCGTGGCTGGCGGCCGTGTGGGGCACGCAAGGGCCCTCCGCTTCGTCGACCGGCCGTTCCCGGACCAGGGTCGCTGCGTCTGGGCCCACCGCCGCCTGTGCGGGGCTCTTCTCCGGCTGAGTTGTGGATGGACGCGCTTCAGGCCGCGTGTCTGACCCGTATCGGGAAGTTCACGACCACATGTCGGCAGATGCTTCAGAGCCTGTTCTCCTCTGCAACCGGCCGTCCCGCTGCGACGCAGCTCGTTCCCAGCAGCACCAGCGCCGTCACTCCCGACACCGCCAGCCACGCCGACCAAGGGAAGGTCGGGACGGGCCAGCGAGACAAGGTCGACAGGGCCGCAGCCAAGGTCACGAGTCCGAGAAGCCCCCAGCGGTGAAGGGGGAGTGGCCCTGGCTCCAGGAGTTTCGCCAACAGACCGCCTACCAACCAGCCGCCTGTCCAAACGAGCCCATGTCCCGACCAGGACAGGGTCAAGAGAGCCAGGGCGGCGGCCAGTGCGTGGCGAGGTCGGCCATCGCCTCCATACCAGCCCCACAACGCTCCGGCACCGAGCGCGAGCACGAGATGCGGCGTGCCGGGATCGGGTCCCACGATCCAGAAACCGGTGCTTTCCGCGACAGGGCCGGCCAGCACGCAGGCGAGGCTCAAGCCGCCGACCGAAGCGAACGTGTCCTCCTGCGGGTCGGCCAGCAACATCCCTGCCAACCAAAGCGCACCCCATGGACCTGAGACCGCGGAGGAGCCGAGCAGCACCAGACCCATCCATCCGGGGTGCAGGCCTGACAGCAGAATAGTCCAGCCGGCCACGAAGGGTGCGGCGTGACGCGCGAGGTCCACGACATCGGACATGGGCCCCCTGTGGGCAAACAGGATGGCGGCGGGCCACAGCAGTCCGGTGGACCAGATAATGACGCGTGGCTTCGACGAGAGGCGTGCGAGGTTCCCCGCCACGAGCATGAGTACCAGGGCGGCGAATGCCCGGAGGTCTTCGGGAGGGGAAGACGGGAAGACAAGCAGGATGCCGGCTGCCACACCCAGGATGGTCCCCCCGTTCGGGCGCGAAGGACCCGTCAGTGTAGCGGCTGCCGTGATGGCCAACAGGGCGGCTGCCCGCCAAGCCGGGGGTACGATACCGCAGGCTAGGGCAACTGCGGCAGTCGTGCGGGTGCCATGACGCCATCCGGCCGAAGCTTGCCCCCACCCGGCAGCCAATTCGCCGCTCGTGAGGAGCAGCAGCGCCAAGGCGGACAACAGGGTCTGCTCCATTCCAATCATGGTCCGCTCATTCTACGGGCCCGCGAAAAATGACCCAAGGGGGCTCGCGAAAAAGGCCACCGGCCCCGGCCTTCGTGCCTACCAAGCGAGACTCAGCCGCGGAGTCAGGCGCCAGTCAAAGAGGCGCTCCACGGGAGCTTCTGCACCCAGAGACAGGCCGGCGACGGGGCCTGGACCCATGCGCCACGACAATCCACTGCGCCAGCCGACGCGAACCTCACCGGCTCCGGGTGCCTGTTCGCCAAGAAGCTCATGCCGGATGTCGCCTTCGTCGAACGTTCGGCGATGACCGAGGATCAGATGGCGACTAGGTGCCTGCGTAGTGCCGAGGTTTCCGAGGCCCAGGTCGATGCCCCAATCTCCCCACGAGCCCCTGAGGGTCAGGCCACCGCGTGTCATGGCGGCAGCGGGTTCGTGGCTGAGACCCAGGAGCAGGCTGACGCTGCCCTCCCCCAGCACCCAGTCCCGACGCCCCCAGAGTTCTCCGGTGGGGGCAGGGGTCTGCGCTGATCCCGAAAGGGCGAGGCCACCCTCGAGGCCTGGCATGAAGACCGCGCGCCAAAGCAGGCGCAGCGTCGCTGGGGCTTCGCCTTCACCATCCGGACGCATCGCCGTGCTGCCCAGCGCCTCGAAGACCACGGGGACTTCCACGGCTCCAGGTGCCGGCGCGCCAGCGAAGCCGCCGGGAACGACGACGGCAGGCAAGGGTCAGCGAGCAGCCAGCTCGGATCGGGCGATGACCATGCGCTGGACTTCGCTGGTGCCTTCGTAGATTTCGGTGATCTTGGCGTCACGCATCAGGCGCTCCACCGGGAACTCCCGGACGTATCCGTAGCCTCCGTGCAGTTGTACGGCCTGGGTGGTCACCCGCATGGCGGTCTCCGAGGCCAGCAGCTTGGCCATCGAGGCCGCTTGGGTATGGTCCTCGCCCCGATCCTTCATGACCGCCGCGCGGTACATCAGCAAACGGGCTGCTTCGATGTCGGTGGCCATCTCTGCCAGCGTGAAGGCGATGGCCTGCTGCTCCGAGAGAGGTTTGCCGAACTGCACGCGGTCTTGCGTGTAGCGCGTGGCGGCATCGAGGGCAGCTTGGGCAATCCCGATGGCCTGTGCCGCGATGCCGATGCGTCCACCGTCCAGTGTCCACATCGCGATCTTGAAACCTTCGCCTTCAGCACCGAGGCGATTGGCCACCGGCACGCGGCAGTCCTGGAAGACCAGTTCGTAGGTAGCCGAGCCCCGGATGCCCAGTTTGTCCTCCTTCTTGCCGAAGGAGAATCCAGGTGTCCCCTTTTCGATGATGAGCGCGGTGATGCCTTTGTGCTTGAGGGCGGGGTCCACGGTCACATACACGATGTAGGTGTCTGCGTGGTAGCCGTTTGTGACCCACATCTTGGTGCCATTGACGATGTAGTCGTCGCCCTCACGTCGTGCCGCGCAGCTCAGCGAGGCGGCATCGGTTCCTGAATTCGCCTCAGACAGGCTGTAGGCCCCGAGCTTTTCGCCGCGGTTCAGCGGCGCAAGGAAACGCTGCTGCTGTTCAGGGGTTCCGAAGCGGAAGAGTGGCAAGCCCGCCAGCGACGTCTGGACGGAGAAGGTGACTCCGGTGGAAGCGCACGCCCGGCTGATCTCTTCCATGACGATGACGTAGTCCAGTGTGGTCGCACCTTGGCCACCGACCTCCTCAGGGAAGGGCAAGCCCAGCAGACCCGCTTCGCGTATGGCTTCGAACTGACGACGCGGGAACTCCTGGTTGAGATCGGCGTCAGCTGCAAACGGGGCGATGTCACGGTCCGCAACTTCGCGGGCCATTTCGCGCAGCATCAACTGGTCTTCGGTGAGCTGGAAATTCATGTCCCGATCCTAGCACGTGCATGCGAAGCCAGTTCTCCTGGAAGCGGTAACATGGAGGGATGACCGGTTCAGGCGGGACCCTGCTCGCGGACCGGGTGGTCGAAGGCGACCCCCGGGCCTGCGCGCGTCTCATCAGTCTGGTCGAGGACGACGAGCCCGAAGGGCGAAGGATTCTTCGTGAGCTTCCCGGCGGTCAGGCTTTGCGGGTCGGGGTGACCGGCCCGCCGGGAGCAGGCAAGAGCACGGTGATCGATGGCCTCATCCGTCAGTTGCGCGCAAGGGAACTCAAGGTGGCCGTGCTCGCGGTGGATCCCAGCAGTCCCTTCTCGGGAGGCGCCCTACTCGGTGATCGTATCCGCATGCAAGGGCATGCGCGGGATCGCGGGGTGTACATCCGCAGCATGGGAAGCCGGGGCCAGCTGGGCGGGCTGAGCGCCGCCACCGAAGGTGCGTGCCGGGTGCTCGAAGCGGCCGGTTTCGGGGTGATCTTGATCGAAACGGTGGGGGTCGGACAGTCTGAGATGGCCATCCGGGGCGTGGCGGACCTCGTCGTCCTCGTCATGCATCCTGAGTCCGGAGATGGCATCCAGGCCCTCAAGGCCGGCATTCTCGAAGTTCCTGACTTGTTCGTGGTCAACAAGGCCGATTTGCCTGGCGCCCGAGCAACCCGCCAAGCCTTGGTGGCCATGCTTGAGGAGGCGGCGTCACTTGGGCACGTGATGTCTCCAGAAGCCCCCGACGAGCAGGTCCTGCTCGTGCAGGGCGAGGACCCCGAGGGCCCGCAGGGAGTGCAGTCCCTGGTGGAGCGCCTGCTCGCCGCGCGTGACGGACAACGGCCCGGTCGCGGTCGGGACCACCTGGCCTTGGTGCGGGCCCTCGTCGAAGCTCGAGTGGGTCGCATCTTGAAGCAGGTACCGCCACCGGCCGACCTGATCGACCCTTGGGCTGCGGCCCGGCACTGGCTGGCTGCTGCCCTACCCCACCTCGAAGACCCCGGGAGGCCTTGATGGCCATCGAACTCGAACACCAACTCTCGCGACGCGTCTCCGATCGCACTCCGCCACGGTTTGTCACGGCGGCCGCACTCTTTGATGGACACGACGCGTCCATCAACATCATGCGTCGCATGCTGCAGGCGTCGGGTGCCGAGGTGATTCATTTGGGCCACAACCGCAGCGTGGACGGGATCGTCCGGGCGGCCGTCGCCGAGGATGCCGATGCGGTTGCCGTCTCGAGCTATCAGGGCGGTCACATGGAGTTTTTCACCTACCTCGTCGAACGGCTGCGCGCGGAAGGTGCCGGGCACGTCCGGATCTTCGGGGGAGGGGGCGGGGTCATCGTCCCGGAGGAGATCCAGGCCCTTCACGCGGCGGGCGTACGCCGGATCTTCAGTCCTGACGACGGTCGGGAGCTGGGCTTGCAGGGGATGATCGACCACATGCTTGAAGCGGCTCTGGAGACAGGAACGCGTCCCTTTGACCCCGGTAAACTGACAGCCGACCATCCGCTGGACCTGGGCAGGGCCCTGTCGGCTCTCGAGCGGGGCGAGGAGGTGCCGCTGCCCGCCTCCCGCGGAACGTGCGTGGTGGTGGGTTTTACGGGCACGGGGGGCGCTGGCAAGAGCAGTCTCGTCGATGAGGTGGTGCGGCGGTGGCTCGAGACCCAGCCTGGCCACCGCTTGGCCGTCCTGTCCGTCGATCCCAGCCAGCGTCGCAGTGGTGGGGCTCTTCTCGGTGACCGCATCCGGATGAATGCGATCGACCATCCGCGTGTATTCATGCGGTCACTGGCGACGCGCGAGGCTCATGTGGCGGTGGCGGCGGCCTTGCCACAGGCCATCGCCCTGCTCAAGAGCGCGGGCTTCGACGCCGTGTTCGTCGAGACGGCCGGTATCGGCCAGGCCGACAGCCGTATCACGGATCTCGTTGATGTCCCGGTCTATGTGATGACAAGCGAGTTTGGTGCGCCGTCCCAACTCGAAAAGATCGACATGTTGGCCTATGCGGAATTGGTCGTGCTCAACAAGTGTGACCGACGCGGTTCCGAGGACGCACTGCGCGATGTACGGAAGCAGGTCCAGCGGCACCGCGGGGACTTCACCCTCGCTCCCGAGGCCATGCCGGTCTACGGCACGATGGCTTCGTGGTTCGACGATGAAGGGACCTGGAGGTTCTTCGAGGGCCTGTTGGCTGCCGTGAAGCGTCGTGGCCTCGCCGTCCGCGAACGGATGGACCGGGCTCCTGCCGGTACCCCCCGAGGGTTGCTGCCGGCGTCCAGGGTGCGCTACCTTGCCGAGATCGCCGAGACCCTCACGCTGGACGACGAGCGACAGGCCCGCGAGGTGGAGGCTGCCCGAGAAGCCTATGCGGCATGGACCTTGTTGCGCAAGACCGGCGAGGCGTGCCCGGAGCCAGGACAACGAGTGGAAGGCGTGCTGGCCGATCCCTACGGTGCGGGACTGGCAGAACACTATCACGAGGCCTTGGACCGCTTGTCCCCGGAGGCTCTCGAGCTGATTCGCTCGTGGCCCGCCACGCGAGAGGCCTATCAGGCCCCCGACTTCACGTACATGGTTCGCGGCAAGGAAGTTCAGGTTTCCAATCGTTTCGAGACTTTGTCCGGTTTATCTCTGCCAAAGGTGTCCGTCCCGCAGTTTGTTGACTTTGGCGATGCGTTGATTTGGCAGCAAAGAGAGAATGTGCCAGGGCGATATCCTTACACTGCGGGCGTTTTTCCCTTCAAGCGTGAGGGCGAGGATCCGACGAGGATGTTCGCCGGTGAGGGAACGCCTGAGCGGACCAACAAACGCTTTCACTACCTCTCTGCCGGACAGCCTGCCACGCGACTCTCTACTGCATTTGACAGCGTGACGCTCTATGGCGAGGACCCCGCACTCCGGCCTGACATCCACGGCAAGATCGGCAATTCGGGGGTCTCCATCTGCACGGTGGATGATATTCGCAAGTTGTATGCAGGCTTTGATCTTTGCGATCCTGCCACCAGCGTCTCGATGACCATCAACGGGCCGGCACCTGTGATGCTTGCGATGTTCATGGCGGGGGCCGTGGCGCAACAGGTGGAACGTCACTTGCTGGCGACTGAAGGTGCAGAGGCGCTTGAGGCCAGAGTCACGGAGATCTTTGGCGGTCGTCCACGTCCCCGATATCGGCTGGAGGGCCAGGAGCGCAACGACTTGCTGGGGCTTGCCACGCTTGGCGTCGACCCCCGCGAACTGGTCCCGCCCGAAGTCTTCGCGAGGATCCAAGCCGATACCTTGCGCCAGGTCAGGGGCACGGTCCAGGCAGATATCCTCAAGGAAGACCAAGCCCAGAATACCTGCATCTTCAGCACGGAGTTCGCCCTGCGCATGATGGGGGACATTCAGCAGAGCTTCGTCGAACGGCAGGTCCGCAACTTCTACAGCGTCTCCATTTCGGGTTACCACATCGCTGAGGCCGGGGCCAATCCCATCACCCAGCTGGCCTTTACCCTGGCCAACGGTTTTACCTATGTCGAGGCCTACCTGGCGCGCGGCATGGCCGTCGATGATTTTGCACCCAATCTCAGTTTCTTCTTCTCCAACGGTCTGGATCCTGAATATGCCGTCATCGGACGCGTGGCGCGGCGTATCTGGGCGCGGGCCATGCGCTTGCGTTATGGCGCATCCGCGCGCTCGCAGATGCTCAAGTACCACATCCAGACCTCAGGCCGTAGCTTGCATGCGCAAGAGATTGATTTCAACGACATTCGCACGACGCTGCAGGCGGTCTACGCCATTCTCGATCATTGCAATTCGCTTCATACCAATGCCTATGACGAGGCCATCACCACACCCACGGAGGCTTCGGTCCGCCGGGCCATGGCCATCCAACTCATCATCAATCGTGAGTTGGGTCTTGCTCGCAATCAGAACCCGTGGCAAGGTTCGGCCTACATCGAGGCCCTCACCGACCTGGTGGAACAGGCGGTGCTGTTGGAGTTCCACAGGTTGTCCGATCGAGGTGGCGTGCTCGGAGCAATGGAGACCATGTACCAGAGGGGCAAGATTCAGGAGGAGTCCCTCCATTACGAGCATCTCAAGCATTCGGGTGCGTTGCCCATCATCGGCGTCAATACCTTCCTGAATCCCCGTCCCGCAGATCCCGGGGACGTGGTCCTGATCCGCTCCACCCCGGAAGAGAAGCAACAGCAGATCGACAACCTTTCGGCCTTCCATGTCCGGCACGGCGATCGGGCCGTCGAGGCCTTGGCCGGCTTGACCCGCGTGGCGCGTTCCGGTGGCAACCTGTTCGAGGCCCTGCTCGAGGCCGTACCTGTGTGTTCGCTGGGACAGATCTCGTCCGCCCTTTATGCCGTTGGCGGCCAGTACCGCCGCTCGATGTAGGAGATGTCCATGTCCGAGACCTTGCGGGTCCTTATCGGGAAGCCCGGCCTTGATGGCCACGACCGGGGGGCCAAGGTGGTGGCGCGGGCCTTGCGCGATGCCGGCATGGAGGTCATCTACACCGGATTGCATCAGACACCCGACGAGATCGTGGCGGTCGCCATCCAGGAGGACGTCGATGTCATCGGTCTTTCCTTGCTTTCCGGCGCCCATATGACTTTGGTTCCCGCGGTGCTCGAGCGCTTGCGTGTCGAGGGTGCCGCCGACATTCGCGTGCTTGTCGGAGGCATCATTCCTCCCCAGGATGCCGAGGCTCTGCGGAACCTCGGCATCCTGGGGGTTTTCGGTCCGGGCACCCCCACGGGGCAGATTGTCGATGCCGTGCGATCGGTCGCAGCCAACAGAGTGTCCGCTCGATGAAGATCGCCGTGGCCCGTCTACTTGGGCACCTGCCGGCGGCTGGCTCGCTCAAGGACAAGCGGCGCGTCCTTCGTTCGGTTCTCGAACGGCTGCGGCTTCACCACCACGTGGCGGCTGCGGAGGTCGGGGGGCAGGACAAGTGGCAACGAATTGAAATCGGCCTGGCCTATGTGTCGGGAGAGGCCGGGCATGCCCGAGACGTCATGGAAGCTGCGTGTCGTGCGGTCCAGCATGAGCGTCCGGACGTTGACTGGATTGTGGACGCTCTCGAGATCATCGACCCGTTGGCCGAGGCCCGTTACGGGGCGCCGGGGCCTTGGTCCGAGGTGCCGGACGCAGACGATCGCGAAGACTGATCAGCGGCAATTATCCGCCAGGTCCCGGGCATGGAGGTCAGGACGGGCCGGCCGGGATGGGGAGGCAGGCCTCTTCGCGCCACCATGCCCAGCAGCCAGCGCACGCTTCGCGACAGATGACGGCGTCGCCGTAACCAGGCTTCGAGCCAGAAATGCAGCCGAGTACGGGCCAGGCCACCGGTATTGGGCCCGACGGCCATGCTGCGTGCGCGGCAACGCAGCCAGACGATGAGGGTAGTGTCGCGCTGGACGTGACGACTGGACTTGGACACGGACCTGTCAGGAGTGAAGGTGCAGGAAAGCCCTTGAACAAGGCGGGCAAGGCAGCTTGAGCGAAATGTGTGGTTACCACACGTCGCCTTGGCTTCATGGTCTTACCAAATGGCGGATTTGTCGTCCCCCTTCGGGGCAGCTCTTCGCACCGCCCGGCGATCACGAGGGTGGAACTTAAGGGAGCTGGCACGCCGCAGTGGGATCTCGTTCGGCAGACTTGCGGAGCTGGAACGGGGTCGCGATGCCCATACCGACCGCATCGTCCTGCCGAGCTACTATGCCGTCGTGCGCTTGGCCTGTGCCCTTGAAATGGACCCCGTGCCTTGGCTGGAGTTGGCGGGTCACCCCCCTGGGCTTGAGTTGACCGACGCCGAGTGGAAACTTCTGGGCCTCATTCGGCGTCTGCCAGACGAGGAACGCCAGGTCATCCTACGCCGGTGGCAGATTGAGCTCGAGGCGTGGTTCGAGCGGCGAATTCCGGCACCTACCCCCTCACGGGGACGGACTACCGAGCCCAGCTGATGTGCGGCACCCCGGCGAGGCCCGTCCGGGGGTCGACGGCTTGCGCAATCTCGAGGTCTCGGCCGATGGCTGTCGGGACGACCCGACGGGCGGTGCGACTGCCTGCAAGGCCGATGTCAGGACCTTTTGCCGCGCCTAGGTTGTCAGCCAAGGCGAGGGCCAGTTTGGCGAGGGGTAGATTTTCCTTCATGAACTGGGGCATCTTGCGGAACGGCGGATCGAAGCCATCCGACCAGCTGCCCACCTCGATCGTGAAACCTGGCATGCCCAATTTGCCGTAGACGTAGTCGGTATCATCCCCACTGGTGAAATAAAGCTCACTGCCCTGTTCGGGTTTGTAGCCCGCCGCCTGCCCGAGCTTCTTGCCGATGGCGGGAAGGCGGTCATCTGCCGGAGCCTCGTCCGAGTCGTTCCACGGCCACATGACCAGGTTGCCGAAGCTGTGCCAGCTGATGAGCATGGCGTGCTTGCGGCTGGTGTAGAGCTTTTGCATGGCCTGCGTCTCGGGCTCGGTGAAGGGCCCTGGACCGCCATAAGTCGCGCCGCCCGGACGATGGTCGGTTCCGGTGGAGCCCCAGTTGCGATCGTCGTAATTTCGGTTGAGATCCACGCCGATTCCTGCTGGGGCCTGACCGCTGCCGCCGTAGGCGGGGTTGGCGTTCTTGCGCCAGTCGAGTCCTTTTTCCGCCCGAACACGACCATCCGGATTGACGAAAGGGGTCACCCACACCTCGCGATTCTCGACCGCGAAGGTGGCCTCGGGGTCCTTGCCGTACTCCTCGACCAGCCATCGACCAAGGTTCATGACGATTTCGGCCGTGACCAACTCGCGCGCGTGGTTCTCTCCCGTGAAGAGGACCGAGGGCTTCTGGCTGCCGTCGCCCTTGCCCACACGCAGGGTGAGGATGGGACGACCCTCAACCGATTTGCCCAGCTCGACCAGGCTACAGCGATCCGGGTGGCGGCGGGCCAGGTCCCGCAGCTCCGCCGTGCCCTGCTCGTAGGTGCGGTAGCCTTTGTCAAAGGTATTGAGCCCCCGGATGCTCGGCAGTCTCACGACCGACAATCCCCATTGGCGAACCAGATCCCACGCATCTCGGGTCAGCGTGCCCCGGACGCGACTGACCTTGCCCTCGACCTGAGCCGAGTGGACCCAGATGTCCATGCCGACCTTGGTCAGCTGCAGGAGTTGGGGTTTGCTCGCATTGAACAGGTCGACCGCCACCAGACTTTCACCACTCTGGAACGCCTGTTGGACCTGAGCATTGCCACTTCGTATGGCCCAGCCCGTCTGAGCTTGCGGCGACCCGCAGCCTCCCACGGCCAGCAGCGCGGCAAGGGCGAGGGCCATGGGACGAAGGCGCATGGGGCAGACTCCTGATGAACCCGTCTCGGAACTCCGAAAGCCTACCGTACAAAAGCAGTTAAGAAAAGAGAAAGTTCAATATAAGATCCGAGCCAAGCGTGCTTCAGGAATCGGGATGGAATCCCCGTTCTGGGTCCCACGCCCAGGACCAGGTCATCGCGACGGGCTGCCTGCGGACGGCCAGCCACGTCCTTGGAATGGTTGCCTCGAGGGTCATGCGTCCTTCGTTCGGAACCTGGATCTTGAGGGTGGGCACGAGAGAGGCCCATGCCTCGAGGGCTGGGGCAGGAGCTGGTGCCTCGCGCAGCAGCAGGATCAGCGGGGCTTCGGTGCGTTTCTGCAAAGCCCGCATCTGGGCAAGCAGCGGGCGTAGCTCCTGTCCGGGCGGCGTATCCGCTGGCCAGGTCAGGACCAGGCCCCGCATGCCTGCGGGAAGAGGAGTCCCGGCTGGCGCCAGATGGACGCTGTCCACCGTGATGAGCGAGGCGGGCGAGCCTGCTTCGGGCTGCAGCCTGCGGCCCA
>JAYKGV010000058.1:0-9453 GCA_035285595.1 Candidatus Sericytochromatia bacterium | reverse complement strand
CACGCTACGGGTTCCGGGGCGTGTGTATGTTTTCGAGTTCAAGGTGGTGGACGACCAGCCCGAGGGTAAGGCGCTGGCCCAGATCCGTGACAGGGGCTATGCCGAGAAGTACCGCCGGCCCGGGACGACCGTCAGCCTCGTCGGCATCGAGTTCAGCCGTGCCGAACAGAACGTGGTGGGTTTTGAGGTGGAAAGCGCCTAAGGGGCCTTGGCGACTGTTGTGTCCTTGGAGTAGATGTAAATCCGCCGGTGAAGTGCCGCCGAATCTGCCGCCGTGGTCCTTTCGTGGGTGCATGCAGACGAAGGAGGTCAAAACGGTGGCGGAGGAGAGCTTGGCGTCGGGCGAGGTCATTGGCAAGGTCTTGGGGGAAGGCCGTGCCGAGGCCGTGCGTGCCACGGTGGGGGGGCTGGTTCAGCTGGTGATGGTGCTGGGAGCGAACAAGTTGGCGGGCGCCGGGTTGCACGAGCGGTCGGACGGGCGCAGAGCTCATTGAAACGGCTACAGGGACCGACCGCGGGACAGGCGGGTGGGGGCGGGGTCGACGGGACTTGAAGCCCGAAGGCCAGAAAGTATCGGTATTTCAGGATTGCGAGGTGCTCCGGAGGATTTCACCCTCGGCTTTTCTCGGCCAACGTGAACGCCACAAGGGCATTCGCGTGTCCATGACCCAGTCCGTGCTCGGTCTTCAGCAGCGTAACCAGCTCCATGTGCTTCTTGCCTGCGTGGTTACGAATGATGTCCTGCCAGTGCGTGATGGGCTGGCCGTACTTCGCCTCGATTGAAGGAAAATATGCGGCCGGACCCCTTACCTTGTCTTCAGTCATCTGAATTTCCCTCTGCACGAAACCACACGCAGTGCAACGCCTCGGTTGTTACCCGCCGACGTTTGCGCCCATTCCTCCGAACGTCTGCCACGCCCCGAATTCAAGCGCCTCCTTCGGCCAGTCCGCCGCAAGCAGCGTCCCGGGAAGATGCCATCCATGCCTTTCCAGTACGGTGAGGCCCCGTAGCACCCCCGCATGGGCCACCCACAGCACCGGACCGCCCAGCGCCCTGTCCTCATGCCACGCGTCCAGCATCCGGGCGAGAAACATCCGGACCGATTCCCTGCCGCCGCAGCGATGGTTCAGGAAGTCGTCCGTCCAGACCGTCATCTCGGCTTCGGGGATCTCCCCCCATGCCTGGCCTTCCCAACTGCCGAAATCCATCTCGGCGACGCGGGCGTCCACGACGACCGCCAGCCTTGCGCCGTCCGTCGGATGCTGCCCACTCTCGTCCAGCGCCCAGTGCCCGGCCACGTCCCGCCACAGCGCCCGGCAGCGGGTACGTGGCGAGACGCGCACCCGCACGGGCAAGCCTGTCCCGGCTTGTGCCACGAAGGCCGCCGCCACCTCGGCGGTATGGCTTCGGCTGTGGGGGACGTCCTCCGCGCCGTAGCACACGCCACGCGGCACCTTGACCCGCGCGTGGCGCAGGACGGTCAGGCCGCCCGCAATCAAAGGCCCTGTCCCGTCGCGAAGGCGACGCCCAGCAAGAAGGCCACCTCCGTCACTTGCTGCGTGGCGCCCAGGTTGTCACCCGTATAGCCCCCGAGGCGCCGACGGCACATCCGCCAGACCTGATAAGCCGCGAGGAACGAGGCCAGCAGGGCTGCCGCGAGAACCGTCGAGCCTGCGAACCACGACAAGGGCAAGATGGCCGGCAAGGTCCAAAGGCTCGCGATGACCATCCCTTCGGGCGTGATGGCGTCGGCGAGAGGCTTGGCCTTGGAGGTCGCCGTGTCGCCTACGTGCCGCATGGTGGCTACCAGCCCCAATGGCAGCAGTCGCGAGACGCCGTGGGCGGCGAAGCCTGCCGTCAGCATCGTCCCCAGGCTCTCGCTGCCGAGGGTTGCCAGCGCGAGTACTTTGGTCGACAGCGTCAGCCATAAGGCGACGGCCCCATAGGTGCCGATCCGTGAGTCCTTCATGATGTCGAGCGCCCGCTCGCGCTCGTGGCTGCCGCCAAGTCCGTCCGCCGTGTCGGCCATGCCGTCCTCATGGAAGGCCCCCGTCAGCCAGACCGTCGCAAGCGTCCCCAGCACTGCGGCCAGCAGCGGCCGCAAGGGACCGGCCGGCATCCCCAGCATCGCCGCCAACTGCATCAAGGCGGCCGCCCCTCCGATGATTAGCCCAACCGCGGGGAAGTGCACCGCGCTGGCTCGCAGCATCGCCGGGCTGAAACCTACCCATTCTGCAAGTCGACCCGTGATGGGGATGCGCGTGAAGAACTGGACGGCCAGCAGGAACTCGCGAACGGTCCTGCCCAGGGTCCACGGCTCCGGAAGCTCGGGGGGAGGGGGTACGGGTTCCGGCATCGCATCGTCGGGCGGGGGGAGAGGGCCGGGCAGCGAGAGCGGCAGCGGATTCGTGAAGGGGGCGGGACCACCCGCATGCGGGAGATTCTCGAGCGGCACGGGCGTTCCGTCGGGCGCAAGGCCCCACGTGCGATCGGGAGAGGCCTCGGCCGTTCCCAGCAGGGGGGCAAGGGCCTCCCCGAAGTCTTCGGAAACGTCGCGCCGGGTGGGGCCCGGGCGGGTTCCTGGTGGCTTGCGGCGGAATCTCACGTGCGGTTGCGCTCCGCCACCCCAGCCGAGGCGAAGGTCGCCATCTCGGCCAGCATCCGGGTGGCCGACTCGAGCAGGGGATAGGCCAGCGCAGCGCCCGAGCCTTCGCCCAGCCGCAGGCCCAGATCCAGCAGGGGCCGTGCGCCGAGATCTGCCAGCATCAAGCCATGTCCGCGCTCGCCCGACGTGTGTGCGAAGACGCAACACTCCGTCACGCGGGGGTCGAGGGCGTGGGCCACCAGGACGGCCGCCGTCGTGATGAAGCCGTCGACCACCACCACCCGTCGCTGCCGCACGGCTTCCTGCACGGCGCCAACCATCGCCGCGATTTCGAAGCCGCCGAAGGCGGCCAACGCGTCGAGGGGAGCCACGGCTTCGGCATGACGTGCCAGCACCTCGCGCAGGATGGTGACCTTGCGGGCAATGCCGGCTTCATCGAGGCCCGTGCCCGCCCCCGTGCAGGTCGCGAGGTCACGGCCAGTCAGGCGAGCCAGCAGCATCGCCGCTGCCGACGTGTTGCCGATGCCCATCTCGCCCAGCAAGAGAACGTTGCCTGCGAGGCCACGAACGACCTCCCGGCCCAGATCCATCGCTTGATCCCGCTGCTCGGGGGTCATGGCGGGACCCGTCCGTGCATCGGCCGTGCCGCGAGCGACCTTGCCGGACACGAGGCCGGGTCGAGGTGCCACCTCATGAGCCACCCCACAGTCCACGACCGTCAGCGCCACCCCGTGCTGCCTTGCCAGTACGCTCACGGCGGCCCCGCCCGCAAGGAAATTCTCGACCATCTGCCAGGTGACGTCGCTGGGGTAAGCCGACACGCCATGCGCCGCAAGGCCATGGTCCGCGGCAAATACCACCAGCTGAGGGTCGTGCAGCCGCGGAGCATCTGTGCCCAGGATCAGGCCCAGTTGCATCGCCAGCTCTTCGAGGCGTCCCAGAGCGCCCACGGGCTTTGTTTTCTCGTCGAGGCGCCCCTGCAGGCGGCCGCGCAACTCCTGATCCATGTCGTCAGTCCTCGATGCCGCGCTGGGCAGGAACACCGGCCGCAAAGGCGTGCTTGACCAGCCTCATCTCGGTCACGGTGTCGGCGAGGGCAACCAGCTCGTCCGGACAGTCCCGGCCGGTCAGTACCACGTGCACGTCCCTCGGCCGCTCGCGCAGGGTGGCCAGCACTTCCTCGAGCGGCACCCACCCGAAGCGCACGGGGTAGGTCACTTCGTCCAGCACGACCATGAACCATTCCCCCGACAGGATGGCCGTCCGTGCTTGCTGCCATCCCTCGCGAGCGATGCCGGCCGAGCGTTCCAGATCCTTGCTGTCCCAGCTGAAGCCGTCGCCCAGTCCTTCCACGGGCAAGCCCAACGTTTCGCAGGCTCGGTGCTCCCCGAAGCGCGAGGTGGGCAGCTTCATGAACTGGAACACCTTCACCTTCTTGCCTCGGCCATGGGCACGCATCGCCAGCCCGAAGGCCGCCGTGCTCTTGCCCTTGCCGTCACCCGTGTTCACGATGACGAGGCCCCGCCGCTCTCCGTCCGGATGCAGCAGGGGCTTTTCGGTGGGGGGGGCGACGGGTTCCATCTTCTGGTCCTTCGGAGAGTTCAGCTGCGCGGCATGGGCACGGCCACGTCGCCTAGGTGGTGGATGGCGATGCGGTCGAGGAACACGGCCTCGAGCTCGCGGTGCGTCCGCGAATCCGTGCAGGCACCATGATGCCGGATCCCGCCGCATTCGAGGATCAGCATCCGGTCGGCGGACAGTGCGGGCTGCAGTTCGTGCAGGACGGTCACGACCGTGCGGCCTTCCGTCACCAGACGTCGCACCAGCGCCAGCACGTCGGCTTGGTGCGGAGGATCGAGGTTGGCAAGAGGTTCATCCAGAAACAGGATTGGAGCTTCTACGGCCAGGGCCCGGGCCAGACGCACCCGTTGACGCTCGCCTGCGGACAGCGTGCCCAGGGCGCGCCTGCGCCAGTAGGTGGCTCCTGCGGCGTCCAATGCCCGATCGACGGCCTCCCGATCGCTCGCCGCCACCCCGCTCAGCAGCCCTTGATGTGGGAGTCGGCCCAGCATGACCACATCCTCCACCAGCAGGTCCTCGCCACCGGGAAGATCATGGCCCAGCCACGCGAGATGTCGGCCGCGCGCGCGCGCGGACAGGGTATCCCGAGGTCGGCCCTGCCAGCGTACCTTGCCTCCGTGGGGAATGAGCCCAGCCAAGGCTCGCAGCAACGTCGACTTTCCCGCGCCATTGGGACCCACGAGGCTCGTCCAGGTGCCGGAAGCCACCTCGAGATCCAGGGGACCCACCAGGCGCCGGTCACCGACCTCCACCACGAGGTGCTCAGCCGCGATAGCCGGGGCTTCAGGAACCGTGAACACCGTCAGCTTGCCTGAGGTCACGCGGCTTCGCCCCCATGGGCACGGGACTGGCGCTGCATCCACCACAAGAGGTAACCGCCTCCGAGGCAAGCCGTCAGGATGCCGACCGGAAGTTCTTGCGGAGCCAGAACCCAACGCGACAGCAGGTCGGCTGCCAACAACAGCACGCCTCCCATCAGGGCAGAGGCCAGTAGCAATGGCCGATGGGTGAGGCGCTTGGTGGCCCGCACGGCATGGGGTGCCGCCAGGCCCACGAAGGCGATGAGTCCGGCTTGAGCCACCACCGTGCCCGTGCCCAGGGCCAGCACCGCGATGAGCCCGCCCCGCATCACCCCCAAGGGCAGGCCGAGGCTGGCAGCCGTCTCCTCCCCCAGAGCCAGCGCATCCAGCCAGGGCCCCAGCAACGCGGCCACCACGAGGCCCAACATCAGCACGCTACCCAGAAGTCCGACCGAGGTCCAGCCCAGCAGGCCGGTGCTGCCCACCATGAAGGCCTGCAGGGCCGGGGCGATGGCTGGCACGGCAAGACCCAGCAGCGACGTCATCGCGCCCAGTACCACACCGATGATGACTCCTGCGAGCAACAGGCGTAGGGTATGGGCCAAGCCTTGCGCCAGCACCAGCGTGAAGAACACGGCACCTACGGCACCAAGGAACGCTGCTCCGGTCAGGCCCAGACGCAGCAGCCACGAGCCGGCGGCCATGGCTTCCGCTCCTGCGCTGCCTCCCGCCGCCAGCACCGCCGCGACGCCCAGCGCGGCCCCTGAAGCGCTGCCCAGAAGGTAGGGATCCGCGAGGGGATTTCGGAACACACCCTGAGCGATCGCGCCCGTCAACCCCAGTAGGGCCCCGGCCAGCCACGCCCCCAGCGTCCGTGGCAATCTGAGCTCCCAGAGGATGACGGGGTCGCTACCTGCAGCCCAGGGCCACGTCCAGCCGGTCGCGCCGAGGCATAGCCCCAGAAGGCCCAGCAGACACGTCAGCAAGACCAAGGTCAGCAGGAGTCTTTTCACTGCACCAGGCCTGCGATACCGTCCGCCAGCAGAGCGGCCGCTTCGGCGAGGCGCGGCCCTGGCCGCACCAGTACATCCCCTTCCCTGCGATCGAAGACCCGGATGCGTCTGGCCCGCACGGCTTCGATACGCGACCAGCCCGGCCGGCCGCGCAGCTCAGCGGCGTTGCCCCCGGCCATCAGGATGATCTGGGGATTGGCCGCCACCACGAACTCGGGGTTCAGCTTGGGAAAAGGCCCTAGCCGTCCGGGCACGATGTTGCCGAGTCCCAGCCGGGCCAGCGTCTCACCAAGGAACGAGGCCTGACTTGCCGCATAGGGAGTCTGGTCGACCTCGAGGTAGGCCCGCATGCCCTTTGCTGTGACAGGCACGCGGGCGGCGGCTGCGGCAAGGCCACGGTCCATGTCGGCAAGTACGCGAGTCGCGTCCTTGCTGCCGAGCAGCGTGCCCACGACGCGGGTGACCCGCCGGACATCCGCATGGGTCTTGGGCTCCAGTGCCACGACCTTGAGTCCGAGCTGCTCGAGGCGGCGGCTCAGGCGGGCCGAGGGGGCAATCAGCACGCAATCGGGCTTGAGCGCTACGATGGCCTCGAGGTTGGGGTCGATGCCGCCACCGACCTTGGGCAGTGTCCGCACGAACTCGGGCCAGTCCGAATAGCGATCGGTGCCGACCAGGCGCTTGAGCCCACCCAGGGCAACCACCGTTTCGGTCAGCGACGGCAGGACACTGACGATGCGCCGAGGGGGTGTGGCGAAACGGACGATCGTGCCACGGTCATCTATGACGGACGTGGCGGGATGTGCCCCAGCCACCGCAGGTTCCGATCCCACCGCTGCAGATTCTGTCGCCCCTGCCGGCCGTCCCCCCAGCCCCGCGAGCAAGGCCAGAAGAGTCAGACACGAGGCCGAGCGACTGAAAGGAAGGTGCCGCATGGTCCTCAAGCCATCCGGAAGGGCACCGTGGGTGCAGGCAAGGCATCTCCGGCTTGCCATCCCTCCAGAACCTCATGCGGCCACGGAAACCAGCGCAGCTTCTCCAGGTCGCCCGGCAGTCCCTGGGTGGGCAACGGATCCATCCCGGGGGCTTCGCGGGCCGCGGCGTCCGCAAGGGCGCGGGCCTGCAACAGGGTTTCTGCCAGCGAAGGTGCGGTGAGGGGCGGCGAGGGCGACTCCTCCGGCGGGGACAGCCACGACTCGAGCGGAGCGACCTCGGGCCGTGCCCGAAAACGATGGGTCCAGAGACCTGAGACCGGATCCACCCGGTACTGCGGCAGGAAGCGCCACCCGTGCTCTGCCACGAAGGTCATGGCTTCGAGCAGCATGGCCACCGTGCCTTCGTCCTGGCTCCAGTGCAGCCCCAGCCGCACCCAACCGGGTTTGAGGACTTCGTGTCCGTCGGCGATCGCCCGTTCGAACCGTCGGCTGGTCACTTCGTCGATACCCAGAAGGCGATGGCCGTATGGGCCTGCGCACGAGCAGCCGCCTCGTGCCTGGATCCCGAAGAGGTCACTCAGCAGCACGACCACGAAACCATGGTGCAGGAAGCCGTCGCCATGCCGCACCAGCATGCTGAAGAACGGCAGCCGGTCCGCGCTGGCCGAACCGAGTACCACCAGTCCGGGGTCCTTACCCCACACGGCACGGCCTCGGCGCACCATGTCATGCTCGAGGTCCTCGATGACCTCCATGCCCACGCGATCCCGGACGATCATGCACAACCCCGCGCGCACGGCGGCAGGCACGTCGGGCGTGCCACCTTCCTCGCGTCGGATGGGGTCTTGCAGGTAGCGGTGCTCGCTGGGACCCACATAGGCCACGGTGCCCCCGCCCGGCACGGCGGGGACCGGATGGCGCATCAAATCCCTGCGCAGTGCCAAGACGCCCGGTGTGCCGGGGCCGCCGACGAACTTGTGCATCGACATGAACAGGGCGTCGAGGCCTTCTTCCGGGCGCACGGCAGGGGCCATCGCATAGCGCAGGTAGGGCCCCGCCGCTGCGGCGTCCACACAAGCCAGTGCCCCGGCCCGGTGCAACTGGGCGGCGAGGGTCGCTACATCGGCTTTTTGTCCCGTCACGTTGCTGGCGGCCGAGAACGATCCCAGCAGGCGCCGGCCCTGATGGCGTCGCAAGGCCTCGGCGAGGGCCTCGCGATCGGGCTGGCCATCGGGCCCTTCGGGAAGGGTCTCGACCTCCGCGATCGACTCTCGCCACGGGAGTTCGTTGGAGTGGTGCTCCCACGGCCCGAGCAACACGACGGGACGTTCCGCGGGCGACAGGCTGCGGCGCAGGCGCTCGGCCAGTTCGGGATCGGTCGGGACCTTCCAGCCCAGAATGCCCACGAAGCGATCGACGGCCGCCGTGGATCCCGAACCGGTGAACAGCACGGCGTGGTCCGGTCCAGCACCGAGGGCCTTGGCCACCATGTCGCGGGCCTGCTCGCGCCAACGCCCCGACGCCATGCCGACGGCCGACGCCTCGGAGTGGGGGTTGGCATGCAGGGGTAGCAGCAGGGTGCGCAGCCGGTCTTCGAGGAACGTGAGCGCCCGGCCCGTGGCGATGTCGTCGGCATAGACCATCTGCCGCGGCCCGAAGGGCCCGTCCATGACGGGCCTTGAGGCCACCAGGTCCTGTCGCACCCGAGTCAGCCAATCCTGTCGCCGTTCTGGTGCCATGCGGGAACGCAGCACGCTTTCCCCGCGCACCAGCGGATCGTCTGCCAGTCCCGCGCCTCGCTCGGGCGTGTCAGCCAACCCTTCCAGATCATCGTTGCCGAGGCCGGCGGCCGCCAACACGGTTCGCACATTTTCGGCAGACATCCGGGCTGGCACGAACGTTTCCTCCATGGGCGCATGCCCGGCCACCTTGCCGGAGGCCAGGGCGACGGCAGCCGCAAGTCCGTTGCCCAGCACGACGTTGTACTGCACCAGACGGCACAGCGCGTGCGCAGGGGCCGTGTAGCCCGCGGCTCGCCCGGCCATGCCGACGTTGGTCCAGTCGGCGAGCCAGCCGGCGTCCGGCACGACAGGGGCGACCAGCGGTCCCTTCGTGGGAGTCACGGCAAAGCCGCGAAAGTCGGGCCAGTAGCAAAACGTGCCCACGCGGGGCAGAGGCTTGCCTGAGGCGACCTCGGACAGCCCCAGCAGATGTCGGGTACGGCGGGCGTGGCGAGTTTGGCGCACATACAAGCCGGGTGGGCAGGTGACCCGAGCGTCCGTCCAGCCCAGGTCTTCACGCAAGAAACGCTCGAACAACGTCACCTCGACCCGCATGGCGTCGTCGGCGCCCTCGCGAGACCAAGTGAGCCGCTGGGCCGGATCGTCCACGTGGTAGATGAGTCCGTTCCAGCTGGTATCGTCGGGGCCCAGCACGGCCACGTTGAAACCGTCGGCCTCGAAGCCGAAGGGGCATCCCAGGCCTTCACGCTCGCGCCAGCGCTGGAAGGCAAGCGCAA
>JAYKGV010000057.1:0-79807 GCA_035285595.1 Candidatus Sericytochromatia bacterium | reverse complement strand
GCATGCCCCAAGGGGAACACCCGACACTCCCCTGCATGGCGGCCCAGCGATGACTCTCACCTTTGAAAGAAGCATCCAGCCCCCGACACGAAAGGAAGAAGACCTTGCGGTTCCTCCCGCATGATCTGGAGCCATCCTGCCTCCAAAGGGCATTTTCCCCCGGCCACAGACGGGCCAACGAGCGACCTTGCGGGTACAGAATTCGCATCATGTCCCGCAACTACCTGCCGGCGCTTCTGGGCCTTCTTGCAGGCTGCTCGTCCGTCACACCCCGCCCCACGACCCTGACGGCCGTGCTTGCCCCCGGCCTTCACGGGATTGGGCTTGCGACTCCCGTCCCCGGCAGCAGCGGGCTCAATAACGCGAGTCCCCTGAACAACGCCAGCCCACTCAACAACACGAGTCCCCTGAATAACACCAGTCCACTCAACAACACGAGTCCACTCGACACCTCCAATCCACTCAACAACACCAGTCCCCTCGGCCCGATCACAGGAACCGGGGTGGAATCCGACTTGGGGAGTAGTCCGGTCTTCGAGAGCCCCAGGGAATCATCCTCTCCCTTCCTCGGCGGCAGTCTGCAACTGGCACCCGGATTCAGTCCTGCCTTTGCTTTCCGGATGCTCGCCGGCGAACTCAGCCTCGATACGGGAAGCCCGCTCAACAATGCCAGTCCGCTCAACGACACAAGTTCCCTGAACAATGTCAGTCCCTTCGTGACGCTGCCGTCCGGCGGCGTGCAGCTCAACAACACCAGCCCCCTGAGCTGGGGCGAAGCCCTGAAGCTCCCGCTCAACAACGCCTCGCCTCTGGCCCGTCGCACCCAGACGACCGAAGCCACTCCTTCCGTGGTCCTCGTCCTCGAAGTCATCGACTTGGCCCGGGGTGAACCCGTGCTGCGCTTCCAAGCCAGCCCGGAAGGCCGCTGGACCTTGCCGTGGACCCCCACGGGCACCGCCACCCACAGCTACGGCTTCCAGGCCACGATGCTGAGGGAGACAGGTGTCCAGTCGCTCATGATGACCACCTTCCGCGGCAGGGACGCACAAGCAGGCCTCGAGGGGCTGGATCTGTCGCCCTCCACCACGGTGCTGGCCATGACCTGCATGGCCTTGTCACGCGTCCAAAGAATCAACCAGGCCACGGGCATGCGGGGCTTCGTCGCGCCTGACCTGCAGGCAATCACGACGGTCCAGCAGCGCGAACTACTCGAGGCCGCAAGTCAGCGCCTGCTGCCCATCCTCCTGAAACAGGCCGGCAAGGATGTCTCGACCTTGCGCACCGCCATGGAGGATGCGTCGAGCGCCCTCGTCTACAGCGCGATCTATCGTCTGATGGCCCGGGCCGGACAAACCAGCACGCCCATCGGCATCGCCGCCGCCGAGATCCTGCTGCGGCGCATCGCCGACATTCCCCAGAGCCACGTGCCGCCGGGAGCCGATACGTCCGTACGCTCCTTCGTGGATTTCTTGGTCGACGGGACGCCCCGACCGCGCTTCGACGAGGCGCCCGACACCGACTGCGGCACGTCCCCCGAACTCTGCCAACCCTTCATCACCGGCAAGGACATCCTCGAGGTCGCGGCGACCCTGCCTGACGACATCACCTTGCCGAAGTAGGGACCGACGTGCGCTGCGCCACCGTCGCCCTGCCGCTGCTGGCCGCATGTGTCGGCGGTCCCGCGCCCGTGGCGCCGCCCCTGGCACCCTCGGCCTCAGGGGCCACGCTCAGGACCGATCCGCGGGCGTCGGCCGTGCTCGAAGGCTGGCTCCAAGCCACGGAAGGCGCCACGGGAGCCGAGACCCTCGCGCTGCTGCAAACTGCGCTTCCCAGCGCCTCGTCGACCGACTTTGAAGTTCCCTTGCGCCATGTCACCCCGCCAGGACAGCCGGTTCCTCCCGCGGCTTCACCCCTGACCTACGCCGAGGCCGGCGGCATCGCGGCCTGGCGCAGTCTCACCCTCGAGACGGATGCGCTCCCCTCCCGCGTCCTTGTCCAGTTGATCGACGTGGCCACCGGCAAGGTCCGGGGACAGGCGGTGGTCCAGTCACGGGGGGACTTTCGCCTCGCCTGGCCTACTCGTGAGACGGATACCCGCCTGATGGTGCAGGCGACGGCGGTACGTCCGGACAACCGCATCGCAGGCTTCCTCGCGACCCCCTTCCGTGCCCGCGACTTCCGCGATCGTCATCAGCTGCCGTTGGTCCTCTCCCCAGGGTCCACCACCTTGGCCCTGTTGCACATGCGACTCTCGATCCCGGCCGCCGGCTTCCGAGTGGAAACCGGGTTCCGCGGGCTTGCTTCGGCACGGCTGGCCAGCTTGGTGGACGCTGGCGACGCCACAGCCAGCGCTCGGCTCGGACAGCGACTGCAGCCTGCGGAAGGCAGCGTCGCCTGCGCCCGAGAGCTCATGGACATGGCCGCAGGTCAAGCTGCAGCCCTCGCTTCGGGAATCGATACGTTGGCCGGACGGATCCAGGCGTCCCCACCCGCACGCAAGACCTTCGCGCTTGCGCTCTCGGCTGCCATGGCGGTACTCGACCGCCTTGAAGAAGATCAAACAGCGCTCGACCGCCTGCGGGAGCAGACCCCGAAACCGTGGGGCTGTACAGAAGAATCGGCCGACGCCGGCCCCTCACCGGACAGCCCGGGGACGTGGCTGACCGCAGAGGACGAGAGCGCTGCCCGCGCGGCCCTCGCCCGACTCGACGACGCCGTGCTACCCGACTGACAGGGGCGCTGTCCCCATCAGTCCCGCCCGGCACAGGATCCGGTCGGCCGCACGCCCCACCGCCCCGGGAGTTCCCAACTGCCGGGTCACCTCCCGCAAGCCGTCCAGATGCGCCTGCCGCTCGGGCCCGTCACGGAGCAACGGCTCCAACGTCTCGGCCATGACTTCGGCGCGGGCGTCCTCCTGCAACAGCTCGGGAATCACGCCGCGGCGAGCCACGATATTAGGCAACGTGACGTACGGAATCCGCAACAGACGCCGCGCCGCAAAGGCTGTCAACGGCGAGACCTTGTAGGCGGCCACCACGGGCACCTGCATGACGCAGGCCTCGAGCGTGACGGTCCCGGACGCCGCCAGCAGCGCATCGCACGCCCCCATCACGGCCATGCCGGGTATCCCCTCCATCTTCAGGAGCCGCCTCTGACCTGTCGCCCCTTCCGACCAGCCAGCCGCCGTCATCATCCGATCGATGCGCGAGCGTACATGTGCGGCAGCCACGGGCAGCACGACCCGAAGTCCCGGCACACGCTCCTGCAAGCGAGCCGCAGCATCGAGGAAGGTCGGCAGCAACCGGTCGACTTCCTGGCTCCGGCTGCCGGGGAACAATCCCAAGGCAGGTCCCTCGCCTCCGATGCGGTCACGGACCATCCGCACGCTTTCCACCCCGGGATGAAGATCCAGCAACGGATGCCCCACGAACGTGACGTCTCCCCCGGCCTCGCGGTAGACCTCGGCCTCGCGGGCAAAGATCGCCAGGATCTCGTCGACTCCTCCCGCCACCTTGCGCGGACCCGACGCCATGCCCCAGATCCATTCCTGAGGCGAGATGTAGTACACCGTCGGCAGCCCCAACCTGCGGGCCAATCGAGCCAGAGCCATGTTGGCTCCCTGGAAGTCGATCAGAACCACGGCCGCCGGCCTGAGCTCGGCCAAGCGATGGCGCGCCTGACGCAAGGCCCGCCAGGAAGGCCACAAGGAGGGCACATTCTCCGTCAGGCCCACGGCTGCGTGCGCCACCAGATCGGCCTCGAGCGCCACGCCGGCCTCTGCCATGCGCTCGCTTCCCCAACCCACGAGCCGCACGTCGGGACAACGCTCGCGCAACGCCCGGGCCAAGGCCGCCCCGTGTACATCACCGGAGACTTCGCCCGCCGCCAGAAACAGGACAGGCGCCGTCATGCCTCGTCCGCAACCGCCGCGCCACGCCGGGCGATGCCGACCAAGCCCCGCGTGCCGCCTTTGACGAAGGCCACCAGGTGTCGGACCTCGGCGTGGGCCATCAACGCGGCGTCTGCCTCGATGCGTGCCGTGGCGTCACCGACTCCGAGTCGTTGTCGGTAAAGGATCCGGTAGGCCTGCTTGAGGGCCTCGCGAACGGCTGGAACCACACCGGCCCGTCGCAGCCCCACGGTGTTGGTACCGGCCACTCGCGGCGGCGATCCCTCGGCCAGCGCATAGGGCGGCACATCCTGGACGATGCGGCTCATGGCTCCGATCATCGAGAGCGCACCAATCCGGCAGAACTGGTGCACGCCCACGAGCCCTCCGACCACGGCACCGTCTCCGACCGTCACATGCCCCGCCAGCGTGGCCGCATTGGCCAGCACGATGCCGCTGCCCACCACGCAGTCATGGGCCACGTGCACATACGCCATCAGCAGGTTGTCGTTGCCGACCCGGGTCTCGCCGGAAGCCGCCGTGCCACGGTTGATGGTCACGCATTCGCGGATGGTGTTGCGGTCGCCGACGATGCAACGGGTCGCTTCACCCGCGAATTTCAGGTCCTGTGGCACGGCACCGAGCACCGCGCCGGGAAAGACCCGACAATCCTCCCCCAAGGTCGTGTGGGGCTCGATGACGACATGGGGGCCCAGCGTCGTGCGTGCGCCAATGCGCACGTCCTCGCCCACGACGGCATAGGGGCCGACCTCCACGCCCTCGCCGAGGATGGCAGAGGGATGCACCACCGCCGTGGGATGCAAGTTGATCATCGTTCCACCAGGGAGAACATCAACTCCCCCTCCGTCACCCTCTGCCCGTCCACCCACGCCGTCGCCCGGGCGACGCCCACGTGCGAACGGAATTTCAGCACCTCGGTCTCGATGATGAGGGTATCGCCAGGCCGCACCATGCGCCGGAATCGGCAGCCATCGACCCCCGCCAGCACCGCCAGCCGGCCTCGATGCTCAGGCATGGCCAACATGGTGAGTCCGGCCACCTGGGCAAGGGCTTCGACCATCAGGACACCGGGCATCAGGCTGCGTCCCGGGAAATGTCCCTGGAAGAACGGTTCATTCACCGTGACGTTCTTGAGGGCCTTGGCCCGCACGCCGGGCACCAATTCCAGCACCCGGTCCACCAACAGGAACGGAAAGCGGTGCGGCAGCATGGCCATCAGGTCATCGGCCTCGAGGGGACCCAGGACGTCAGGGGACACGGACCGCCTCCTCGCTGCCCACCGGCCGGACGGCCTGCACGGCCTCTGTGCCCGCCAACTCCTCCAGGCGGGCGGCCAGGGCCACGTGCAGGGCATGACCGGCTCGGGTCGCGCTCACTGCGCCCACCCAGCGCGCACCCGTCAGCGCCAGGTCTCCCACCAGGTCCAGAATCTTGTGCCGCACGAACTCATCCGCGTGCCGGAGCGGCGTCGAGGTCCCGTGTTCGTGGATGACCACGGCATTCTCGACCGAGCCTCCCCGAGCCAACCCCATCGCCCGCATCCGCTCGGCCTCGGCTTCAAGGCAGAAGGTCCGGGCCTCGAGCACGGCCTCACGCAAGTTCGCGGGCGTCACGAGCAACTGCAGGACCTGAGGACCCGCCAGTGGATGCCCGTAATCCACCTGATAACGAACCCAGGCCTCTTCGGCCGGCTCGTAGGCCACGCGCCGATCCTCGCGCACCACCTCGACCGGCTCGGCAAGCGCCAGCGCGCGCACGGGCGCGTCCTGACGGCTCAGGCCCACAGCCTCGAGCGCCCTTACGACCGGCATGGCAGAGCCGTCCAAGGCCGGGACTTCGGGCCCGTCCACCGCCAGCACGGCATTGGTGACCCCCATCGCGTACAGGGCAGCCAGCAGGTGCTCGACGGTACGCACCGTCGCCTTGCCGCGCGCGAGGGTCGTGCAGAGGGTGGTGTCCGTGACAAAGGCGGTCCGAGCAGGGATGCGGGGACGGCCGGGCAGATCCTCACGCAGGAAGACCAACCCGTGATGGACCGGTGCCGGCAGGATTCGGACGTTGACGGGCTCGCCGGAGTGCAGACCGATGCCCGGCAGCAATACGGGCCGTGCCACGGTGGCTTGGAAGGGCGAGAAGCTGTCGACGATCAAGAATCGGACTCCGTGGAGGGGGATGAGGCAGGTGTGGAGGCGAAGCGGGCCTCGAGACGTTCGAGACGACGCGCCAGACGATCCGGGAGGGCTTGACGACGCAACTCGTCACGATGGGGACGAGCCGGGAAGCCCGAGTACATGCCGGCCTCGGGGGTGTCCTTGGTCAAGACGCCGCGGGCCGCCAGCACCACGCCGTCCCCGATGGTGACGTGCCCGACGATCCCTGTCTGCCCCCCCATGACGACGCGATCACCGAGCGTGGCGGAGCCCGCGATGCCCGCTTGACCCACGATCATCGCATCGCGCCCCACCACGACGTTGTGCGCGACGTGCACCAGATTGTCCAGCTTGCTGCCTCGCCCAATCCGGGTTTCGCCCAAGGTCGCCCGGTCAATCGTGGCATTGGCGCCGATCTCGACATCATCTTCGAGGACCACCCGGCCCAGCTGTGGCGTGCGGACGTTCCCGCCCTCCGCAGGCACCACGCCAAAGCCGTCGGCACCTACCACGGCACCCGGCTGCAGGCAGACCCGGTGGCCAAGAACACAGGCTTCCCGCACGACGGCCCCGGCGTGCAAGACGGCATTCTCACCGATCTCGACTCCGTCATAAAGGACCACCCGCGCATGCAGGACCGTGCCTCGCCCGACGCGGACCCCTGCACCGATGACCACGAAGGGGCCGACGGACACTTGTTCCGCCAGTACGGCTGTGGGATCCACAAACGCCGTAGGGTGGATGCCCGCAGGGGGCAGCGGAGGCATGAAAAGTGCCATGACCCGCGCCATCGCCTCTCGAGGTCGGTCCACGGAGATGCCGGAGCGCCCCTCGGGTACACGAGCGGCCAGCACGAAGCCTGCGCCCGAGGCTCCGATACGCGTGGCATGCCTGTCCTCGAGCAGGAAGACCAGGTCCCCGGGACCTGCGGCTTCCGGTTCGGCCACCCCTGTCACCACGGCCGCAGGATCGCCCACGACCCGGCCACCGGCTGCAGCCGCGGCGGCAGCCAAGGTCACGAGGTCCTGACGCGGAGCGGCAGACACGGAGCTCACTTGGCGTTGAGCCTCGCAAGGACCTCATCCGTCAGGTCCAGGCCACCGTACAGCACGATCTGGCGGTCCACGACCGTAGCGATGTTCTTCTGTCGGGCCACCTCTGCGATGGCACGCTGAATCTTGCCCTTGATGCGCTCGGTCAGACGCCGGTCGAGGGCTTCCACGGCCTCTTTCTTCGGCCGCAAGATACGCTCGGCCTCCTTCGTCATCTTCTCGACCTCTTTGGCAGGCTTGCCAGCTTTCTGGGCCTTCTGGATGGCCTGATTGCGCTGCAGAAGCTCGCGTTGATAGGCCTCGGCCTTGCCCCGCAACTCGCCCTGGGATGACAACGCCTCCTTGTACTGGGCCAGCAAACGCTGGGTATCCACGAAGGCAAGCGTCGGAGAATGGACGTCCTTGCCGGCGGCCAAGGCAGACGGGGAGGCCACGGTCAGCAGGGAGGCCACAAGCACGATCAGCGGGGTGAGATGGCGCATTAGAACTTCTGTCCGATCGAGAACTGGGGGATGATGGTGGGAAATGCTTGGGTCGCGGGATCCCAGCTGCGGATGCCCAGGTCGAGGCGCAGAGGACCGAAGGGCGTGATCAGGCGGAAACCGAAACCATAGCCTGAGCGTGCATTTTCCCACCTGAAGGGCGCAGAGCGATAGGACTCGGACCCGTCCGGCATGCGAATCGGCGTCTGATCCCAGAAAATGCCGGTATCCCCGAAGATCACCCCCGACAGGATGTTCCAGATCGGGAAGCGGTACTCGAGGGCGCCCAGTACCAGCGAGTCACCCTGGAAGGCACTGGAAGGGCGGCCTGCCGTGGGATCGAACACGTTCTCGGCCCAGCCGCGGATCAAGTAGGGCCCCATCGAGTAGTAACGCTCGTAGATGGGCACGCGCCCCGAGGGACCCGCGAGGGTGGTCGCGCCCTTGAAGCCGAAGGCCAGCACGGTACGCTCGGGCCAGGCCGGCAGGTAAACATTCCAGTCCCCCTGCATCTTCAGGACGTCGACATTACCGAGCCCCAGTCCACCGAGATAGTACTCCGTGGACAAGCTCGAGAAGATGCCACGATTGGGGTTCAGCACGAAGTCGCGACTGTCGTGGGTCAAGATGGCTCCGATCGACCCTGCGTAATCCTGATCGGCACGGGACACCGTATCTTCGCGAGAAGGCGTGTAACGAAGCCGATCTTCCGCGGAAGGCCGCGAGATCTGCACCCGCTCTCCTTTGACGGTCCCCGACAGGCGCCAGCGCGCAGTGACGGGATTGTCTCCGAGCGGCACGCCGATGGACAGAGAGCCGCCCGCCCGGTCGTCCTGGCTGCCCGTACCGCCGGGCACCGCCACGTTGAAGACGTTGAAGTAGCGCCGATAGTAGAGCGAGGTTCCCAATGAGGCTTTCTGCTCCGTCAACCACGGGTTGAAGTAGCTGATCTCCCCGAAAGGGTTGAGACTGGCGCTGACGTCGATGGACAGGGTCTGGCCTCGACCGAGCAAGTTCTCCTTGCGGAAGGACAGCATGCCAATCAGGCCGTCCCGGGACGAGAAACCGGCGCTGGCCTGGAAGATGCCCGTCTGCTTCTCCTTGACGTTGACGACGACGATGACCTTTTCGGGGGTCTCGCCCGGCTCGTACCGCAAGCCGAGGTCCTCGAAATAGTTGAGGTTGTAGAGTCGGCGCAGGTCCTCCTCCATGCGCCTGAAATTGAAAACCTCGCCGGGCTTTACGGTGAGCTCCCGTCGGATGACGTATTCCTGCGTGTCCTCGTTGCCGGTGATGCGGATGGCCTGCACGATGCCCTCACCCACCTTGAGGGAAAGCACGCCATCCTCGCCCACCTGCAGGTCGTGCACACGGGCCAGCACCCAGCCTTCGTCCGCATAGCGCTTCTCGAGCTCCTTGAGGCGCTTCTGGACGTCGCGCATGTTGAGGATGCGACCCTTCAGGGGCTGGAAAGACCGCACGGTCTCGTCCGGGGTGAGCAGGGTCATGCCGCTGATGCGCACGTCCGACAAGACGGGATTCTCGACCACGCGAACCACGAGACGCTGACCGGACTCGGCCTCCTCGAGGCCTGCGTTGACATCCCGAAACAGCCCTAGGCCGTACACGCGCTGCAAGGCATCGACCACCTGCTTGCGGGTGACCTCCTCGCCTCGATGGAGCGGCAAGGCCAGCAAAATTTGTTCGTCCGACACCCGGTGGTTGCCGTCGATGCGAATGTCCGCGATCCGGATGCGCGGGCTGTCGTCCGGTACCACCGTCGAATCCGTGGCAGGAGCGACGCTGGCCGGAGCCTCCCCGGGCGGTGACCCCGGAACCTCGGAACCACCGACCTCACCCTGGGCCCAGGCGGGCGCCGCCGCCATCCCCGCTTGAAGGCAAAGAAGCACCGCGGCACCCGACAAGGCCGACGCAAAGCCACCGAGCGGACCCTTGGGCGCCGGGCGGGGTGACGCGAGAGCAAGCATCCGCTAACTTTCAGTAAAGAGGCGTCAATCTGGTCCATTATACGAAGAGGGCCGAAGCCCGTCACCCCGGCTGAATCTGCCACCCCGAGATCCATGGAAAATATCGTCCGCGCCCACATTCAGGTCCTGCATCTCTTCGAGTTCGCAGATGAGGTCGATCTCGGCCGTTTGCGTGCCCTGTGGGCCGACAGCACCATCGGTGAGCTGGTGGGGCGGGGCCATCAGCCGGATGCCATCAGATTCCGCGCCCCGCCGGTCGTCCTGCCATTGGGCCATCGCCCGCTCACGAACGATCACGCGGGAACCGTGCGGGCCAAGGTCCACGATTTCGGCATCGTCAGCCTGATCTGGACCGTGCCCTTCAGCGGCACGTGGGCCGAACTGGTCGAGGAGAGCGCTCGGTTGCAGGCGGATCTGACCATCGAGTCCGCGGCCCGGCAGGTCCTCGGCGAGATCGCTCCCCGGCTGGAAGCAGCCGCCAAGGGCCCCATCAGCCGCTCCAAGCTGGTCGAGGACTACTTCATCACCTACATCGAGGCCTTCGACGCCCCCGTCAGGGCCGACGATCTGCTGGCCCGCAAAGGTGAGGACCTTGCCCGCGTCCTGCGAGGAGAACGGGGCGAGATGAGCCGCGACGAACGCACCGACGCGCTTCGGCTCCATCACTCCTACCGCAGCGACGACCTGGTCATCGTGACCTGGAACAGTGCGTTCGTGCTGGATCCCGAGTGCAGCACCGATCACGTCGACATCATCGAGTTCGCCAACGCCCAGCTGCTGGACCTGCGTTACTACGACGAGACGTTGGAAGGCGAACTGGGCGCCGTATACGACGCTTTCTCAGGTGCCGCGGAACGCGGCAGCCGACGACGACTCGCCCGAACCTCCAAGAAGTTGATGCAGCTGATGATCGAGATCTACGACGTTCAGGACAAGATTCGCAACGCCATCAAGATCACCGGCGACGTCTACCTTGCCCGCATCTACCGCATGACGGGGGAGAGCCTGCGACTGGGTCGATGGGAAGAGCTGGTCGACGCCAAGTTGCGCATCGTCCAGCAGGTCTCCCAGTTGCTTCTCGAAGAGATGAACCAGAAGCGCTCGGTCCTGCTGGAGCTGATGATCATCTTCCTCATCCTGATCGAGGTCATCATGGCTTTCGTCGGAGTCCCGCATTCCTGAAATAAAAATCTCCGAAAAAATTCCTTTCCCTTAGCAAGTCCTGCCGTTAAGCTTCCGACAACCCTTTTGTCCACTACAGGTGCTCACACATCGGGCTTGGCCCCAAGAGGTCGTCGCTTCCACGAAGGTTCACCGTCCATCCCCCCTCCTCACCGGATGCTGAACCACCCCCCGTCGCGGTTTCGACCGCCCTTGTACATCACTTATCTGTTGCCTTTTATCTGCCGGCCGCCGCGAGGCGGCCTTTTGCTTTGGGGTTCCTGCCCCCGGCGCTTCTCCCCTTGGTCCCGTTGACGGGGAAGGCCTTTGCGGCCTGGCCACGGGACTCGAGCAGCAGCGCCCCGGCGTGACTCAGGTCGAAGAGTGGACGACCCGCAACAAGGTGGCCCGCCGCCCGTTGGTGGCCAGCACCCGGCAGCGCCACGTCCCGTCCGCAGACAAGTGCACCTCGTCCCCCGGCTCCGGAGTCCGGCCCAGCGCCCCGAAGACCAGGCCCGCGAGCGTATTGTAGTCCTCGCTGGGCAGCTCGAGATTCAGCCGCTGGTTCACCTCGGTGATGGAGACCAAACCCCGTACCTGCCAGGCCCCGTCAGGCTCCGCCGCAAAGTCCGGCAAGCCTGGCCGGAGCTCGTCATGGACCTCGCCGGCCAGTTGCTCGAGCAAGTCGTTGAGGGTCACCATGCCGGCCGTCCCCCCAAACTCATCCAGCACGATGGCGAGATGGGTCCGGCTGGTCTGGAACTCGTGCAACATCTGATGAACCGGCTTGTTGGCCGGAACCGCAAGCACGGGCCGGACGAGATCCCGGGCCACGAGACCTTCGAGCGGCCCGCCGGCCACCCGCATCAGATCCTTGGCGTGCAGGAAGCCGATGATCTTGTCCAGGTCTCCTTCATGCACGGGGATGCGGTTGTGGGAACTGGTCCCGAAGATCCGGAAGACCTGCGCCACGGGCGTGTCCGCCGCGAGGCAGACCATATCGGGCCTGGGGACCATCAACGCTCCTACGGTCTTGCCCGTGAAACCTATGGCCTTGTGGACGATGTGGCGCTGCGCCGCCGAAGCCCCGTGCAGGGCACCCGTAATGGCTCCCGACAGAGCCTCGCCGCCCTCCGCGAGGAAGCGACGGACCGGCCCCGGCACCAACCGGGCCAGAGCGACGACACGACCCGGGCGGGCCGCAGCCCACGCCAACAGGCCCACGACCAGCAGCAGGTCGACCACCACGAAGGCGGCGACCCAGGCCACGGAAGCCACGTACAAGGCCCCGGGCTTCAGGAAGAGAACCTGGCCCTCAAGCGTGCAAGCCTCTCCTGATACTCGGGCGAACCCATGTGCTCGGTCCACATGACGAGGGCATCTTCACCATCATTCTGGTAATACCCACGCCTGCGGCCCAAGGACTCAAAACCGTATTTCCGATACAGGGCCTGCGCCCCCGTGTTGGATACTCGGACTTCCAGCGTCATCCAACGCGCCTCGCGCTCCAGAGCAGCGTCAATCAGCGCCACGAGCAGCTGCTCCCCCAAACCCTGCCCCTGATGATCGGGGTGGACCGCCACGGTCGTGATGTGGGCCTCTTCGAGGATCAGCCAGAAACCTGCATAACCCACGATTTCGCCGTCAATTTCCACCACGACGTAGGTGCTGCACGCCTGGTCCAGCTCGTCACGAAAAGACTGCACCGTCCAGTGGTCCCCAAAGCACCTGGCCTCGATGGGAAGCAGCGCCGGGATGTCGGCATGAGCCATGGGCCGGATGTGGCCTCGCACAGGAGGACGTCTCTTCACGGACGGACCTCCTTCCGGGGCTCCTCTGTCACCTCGCGGGCCATCGCCGGGGCACGCAGGTAACGGGGCTGCAAGTCCAGGGGGGACTCCCCCCCCGCCTGAAGCGACGACCGGGCGAGCTCCGCCACGACCGCAGGCCGCACCGCATGGAGCACGTCCGAAGGAACGTGGGCACCGGGCAGAGCCTCGAGCGTGATCCGGTGAACGAGCGCCCCTTCGCCGACAAAGGTGCACGGACCACCATCCAAGGCCCCGATCAGCTCCTCGAGAGACTCGAGGCGAGCCGGCCGCAGCAGGCGCCTCACTCCGCGCCGGACCTCCCATCGGGCGCTGAAGACCATCCCGCGCCGCGCATCGAGCAAGGTGACGATCTGACCCTCGACGCCCACCGAACCAGCCAACGCCTCCAGCGTATCCACCCCCGCCACCGGAATGCCGCGGGCGTGCGCCAACGTGCGGGCAAAGACCAGCCCGGCACGCACCCCCGTGAAGCCACCCGGTCCGACCACGACGGCCACGCCCCCGAGGTCGGTGACCCGAAGACCCGCTTGACGCAACACGGCGTCGACCACGGGAACCAAGGCTTCAGAGTGTCCTCGGCCCGCCGCCTGCGGAGGCGTCGTCCATTCGTGACATCCCGTGGGCCCGTACACCCCGACGCCCATGGCATCGGTGGCCGTGTTGACGGACAGTATGTTCACGAAAGCGCCCCGGCGGCTGCGGACAAGACTCCGCCGCGTTCCGTGCAGGACTGCAGGCGCGCACGCCTTGGAACCTCCCCCGACTCGAGCACCACCCTTAGATCACAGGGAAGCCCTTCAGGAAGGCGACAAGGCCACTCCACCACGACGACGGCATCGTCCTCGAACCACTCCCACGGCCCCAATGGCGGCACCTCGGCGGGTTCCAGACGATAAAGGTCTATGTGCCGCATCAAGAGGCGCCCCTCATGTTCCTGAACCAGAGCGAACGTTGGGCTGGTCACAGGCCCCGGCACGCCCAAGGCCTCGCCCAGACCCTGCGCCAGCGTCGTCTTGCCGGCACCCAGGTCTCCCTCCAGCCATATCACGTCCCCGGGGCGCATAGCCTCGCCCAGGACCCGGCCCAGGGCCCGGGTCGCCGCCTCGTCGGCCAGCGTCAGGGAAAGATCGGGCATGTGAAGGAGCGTGGCGCGCGGGAGGCCCTCGGGCCGGGGGTGCTTGAACCTGCACGAAGCAGGTGGGTGCCCTCCCGGTGAACTTCCGTTTCCGCCTCTGCGGGCGGTCTACTTCAGCACCCCGAAGCTGTCGGGCGCCCTTTTAGGAGATTGTAGCCCAAGCACGGGCCCGGGACCGGAGCCCCCCGCGTCCGAGGGGACTGTAGCACGGGGTCGGAGGCGACACAAGGCGGGGCGAGGGGGCTCGCTCCTCAAGTGTCCGGAGACGTTGCCGAAGCAGATGACACAAGGACCAACCGTGGAGGATCCCCGATGGCGCTACGTATAGCCAAGGTGCAGCACGTCAAGACCCCGGCCATGCTGCAGTCGGAAGCCTATGCGGCCCTCGAACGCGACGACAGGCCCGGCGCCATCGCCAAGTTGCTGGACTTGCTGGAGCAGCGCCCCGAAGATGCCAAGGCCTACCTCCACCTCGCCACGTTATTGACCGGGGAAGGCCAGCTCGATCGGGCCCTGCTGGCGGCCCGCGAGGCCTTGCGGCTCGAACCCGACGAGGCCGATGCGTGCAATGTCGTGGGTGTCGTGATGTTCCAGCTCGGATGGATCCGTACCGCCGCGCTGGCCTTCCGGCAGGCTCTCGCACTTCAGGCCGATCATCCCGGGGCCAAGCGCAACTTGCTGGCGTGCGTCGAGCGCGAGCGTGACGGGCAGCTGACCGAAGAGCCCGAAGAGCTGGCTTCGATCCGCGCCTTGCTCGACCGTCGACCGCCGCGGCTGTCGTTGTGCATGATCGTGAAGAACGAGGAAGCGTTCCTGGATGCCTGTCTCTCGAGCGTCCGAGGCGTGGTAGACGAGATCTGCCTCGTCGACACCGGCTCGACGGACGGCACCGTAGCCATCGCCGAGGCGCACGGAGCCCGTATCGCGCACCATCCCTGGACCGGAGATTTCTCAGAGGCCCGCAACAAGGCCCTGGAGATGGCGACGGGGGACTGGATCCTGGTGCTCGATGCCGACGAGGAGTTGTCCGCAGAATCCCGCACCTTGCTGCGCGAGACCCTCAAGCGCAAGGACTGCGGAGCCTTCGACCTCGTGATCGACAATGCCCTGGGGCAGGGCACGGCAGCGGAGGTACAACGCGCCACCGTCATCCGGCTGTTCCGCAACACCCCCGAGATGCGTTATACGGGCCGCATCCACGAACAGATCCTCCCTGCACTCCACGCCCACGGGATTCGCATCGGCACGGTCCCTGTCCTGCTGACCCACAAGGGCTACACCGACGAGATGATGGCCGACCGGAAAAAGGACCAGCGCAACCTCGACCTCCTGCTGCAGCAAGAACAGGAGCTTGGCCAGCCACAACCCTACAACCAGTTCAATCTCGGTCAGCAATACAAGCGCATGGGGCAGCCGGAACTTGCGGAACGGCACTTCCGCACCGCGCTCGAGGTTCTGCAGGCCACGGACCCTGATTGCCAGGCTCCCTATCACGCTCCGTTGCTTTACGGGCTCATCCAGCTCCTGAAAGAGCGGGGCGAGACGGATGAAGCGCTCGAGTGGGCCGAGAAGGCGACTCGAATCTTCCCGGAAGCGGCCAACTTGTTGCATCAGCTGGCCGTGCTGCGGCTGGCGAAGGGGGAGGTCGATCCCTGCATCGAACTGCTTGACCGGGTGATGGCCCTCGCGGACGTCCCTTTCGCCGGCGGAACGGATATCGGAGTGTTCGGATACCTCAACGATGCGACCCGTGGGGTCTGCCTCGCCCGGAAAGGCCGCTTGGCAGATGCCCGCAGGCTGTTCGAGCGTGCGCTGGCGGCCACCCCAAAGGCCGACCCCGCGACCGAGGTCAATCTCGCCATGGTGGAGATTGGCATGGGGGATGAGGCCGAGGCCGTGGAACGCCTGAGCCGGATCGTCTCTTCCCATCCCGAAGAGCCCAAGGGATGGATGCTCCTGGGGCAGCACATGGCCCGCCTTGGCCACCTCTCCGAGGCGCTGGCCCTCTATGGCAAGGCCCTCGAGCATCATCCCGGACTCGCGGAACTGGTTCACGAGCGCGCCGACCTCCTGTTGCGCTCGGGCCGCGCCCAAGACGCCATCGGGGTCCTTGAGGCCCACCTCGCGCAGGCCCCCGAAGATCGTCGCGGCCGCATCAGCCTGGGCGTTTCCCGCCTCGTTCACGGAGACTTGACGGCAGGTACCGATCTGGCCTTGGCTGCGGCGAAGTCCCCTGATCCCGAGACCCGCCGCGCCTGGATGGCCACCGCTCATGTGCTGTCCTGCTGTGCGGGCGAAGCACCCGCCCCCGAAGCCCTCGAGGCTCTCCGTTTCAGGAGCGAAGACGTCAGGGCCCAGTGGCAGGGTCTGCTGCGCACCCTGCTCGATCACGGCTGCGCCGACGCCGCAGAGCAGATGTTGCGGGCCCAGGCCCGCCACGAGGCCATCTTCCCGGGGTTGGGGCGGGATCTTGCGACGGTGCTCCTCGCCGCAGGATTCGATGATCCGGCCCTCGCCCTGCTGCTGGCCCACCGCGAGGCCCATCCGGAAGATGCCCTGGGCTACTTCCATCTCGCGCGCGTCTGCCTGGTGCGCAATCTCCACGCAGACGGCGTAGAGATGCTGCAGGAAGCCATCCGCCTTGATCCTGGCCTGGCCAGCGCACGGCGACTGCTCGTCAAGATGCGACAGCTGGCGCGCACGGCGGCCTTGACGGAGGCCGCCACGGCCTCCTGAGACCTCGGAGCCTCCGGGCCGGTCAGCGGGCAACCACCCGTGACCGGCCCTTCACACGTGTCCCATCCCCGCGCACGTCGAAGGAGGGCCCTGCAGGTCTCGGCACTTGAACGGCAAGCGCTTGCCGGACGTCTGTAGCGAAAAAGGGCGAGGCACCTGCCCGCCGTCCCCGTCGCTTCCCCCTGGAACCGGTTCAGGTCGGTCCCGCCTGGTGTGGTCGCCTGCTCGCCCTTCGGACCCAGCTTAGCCAGAAGATGCCTTGCGCCCACCACGCTCCGCTTCCGGGTCCCAGTCCGGTCGCGGCGGTTGATTGGAAGTGACGAAGGTCCGTGCGGTGCAGGGCCCTCGCCTCATATGTCCTCCCCTCGCGGGGGGTGACATTCCTCCAGATCGGTCGCGCGGCACGCCTCTTGAAGCGTTATGTTCCCCCAGATCACCCCGAAGCAGACCGGAACGCCGCAAGGACAGACAAGTCGTGGGGCTTCTCGGGTAACATAAACTCGGAGATCGGGGAGTTCAGGCCCCGTTCCCGAAGCCCCCGCGGTGCCCCACACCCGGGCCAAGGCTCCTCCCCGGAGCCGGCTTCCCCTGGTTCCGCCATGGATGGCGGAACGTGTCCCAGCAAGGAGGTCCCATGCCCATCGAATTTCCCGTGCCCCCCCCCTCGCGCCAAATCTTGCGGAGTCTGAGCCGCAACGAGAGTGAGCTCAACCGTTCCATCCACCGACTGGCGAGCGGCCTGCGCCTCAACTCGTCAGCCGATGATCCCGCAGGCGCCGCCATGTCAGCCAGGATGCGCGGTCTGGTCGTCGGCATCGACCGTGCCGCGCAAAACGTCGGCGAGGCTTCGTCCCTTCTCGCCACCGCCGATGGGGCGATGGAGTCCACCTCCGACATCCTCATCCGCATGCGGGAGCTCACGGTGGCCGCCGCCAACGACACGATGTCCACCGAGGACCGCAGCGCCGTGAAGACGGAACTCGACCTGCTTTCGGCCGAGCTCGACCGCATCGGTGACCAGACCACCTTCAATGGCAAGAAGCTGCTCGATGGCACGGCGACCTTCACGTTCCAGATCGGTTCCAGCAGCGGACAGACGACCTACGTGGCTCTGGATGGGGTCAAGGCGTCAGATCTGGATCTTGAGACGTCGGACCTCGTCGTCTCCTCGGCGGCCCATGCCGCCACCACACTGGGCAAGATCGATGACGCCATGGATACCCTCAACCAGGCCCGCAGCAAGGTAGGGGCCAGAATAAACCGCATGGATTACACTGCGGCCGCCCTCAGTGTCGAATCCCAGAACCTGAGTGCCTCCGTGTCGCGGATCCGGGATGCCGATCTGGCTGCAGAAAGCACGCGCATGCTGCGGGCCCAACTGATGCAGGAATCGGCCCGGGCGATGCTCGCGCAGGTCGCAGGAAGAAACGAGGGCGTGCTGCGGATGATCCGCGGCAGCTGAACTCGAGCGGCTTCGGCTTGACAGGCCGCGCGGTCCGACCCAGAATTCGATTCTTGACGGGTCGGCCGCGCGGCCGTCCGGCTCCAGGGGAGATGCTGGAGTGGTTGAACAGGCAGTCCTGGAAAGACTGTAGGCGGCCAAAAGTCGTCTCCGGGGTTCGAATCCCCGTCTCCCCGCTCCACCCCCCTCGACGTGAGGCTCCCATGTCCGCCACCGCGACCCTTCATCCCGCCGTCGAAGCCCAGCGCGAAGCCATCGCGCGAGCCGTCGCCGCGCTGCGTGACAAGGGTGTCGCCACGCCCCGCGTGGCGATGATCCTGGGATCCGGCCTCGGCCCGCTCGCTGATGAAGTGGAGGACGCCATCGTCATCCCCTATGGGGAGATTCCGGGCTTCCCCGAATCCACGGCCCCCGGGCACGCGGGTCGCCTCGTGGCAGGACGCCTCTCGGGTCAGGACGTCGTGATGATGCAGGGACGCTTCCACACCTACGAGGGCTACAGCCAGGCCCAGGTCGCCTTCCCTGTCCGGGTCTTCGCGGCACTGGGAGTGCGCGAGCTTGTCGTGACCTGTGCCACGGGCGGACTCAACCGTTCATTCTCGGCCGGCGACATCATGGTCATCACCGACCATCTCAACCTGACGGGCGGTAATCCTTTGATTGGCCCCAATGATTCCGAACTCGGACCTCGTTTCCCGGTGATGTTCGAAGCCTATGAGCCCATGCTCCGGGCCAAAGCGGTCATGGCCGCCCTGTCCTTGGGCTTTGCCCTGCAAGAGGGCGTGTACGCCGGCATCACCGGTCCGGCGTACTTCACCCGGGCCGAACTGCGTTATCTCCAGACCATCGGCGCCGACGCCATCGGCATGTCGACCGTTCCTGAGGTCATCACCGCCATCCATGCGGGCCTGAAGGTGCTGGGCCTGGGCCTCATCAGCGACATGGCTTTGCCGGACGCTCATCACCACGCGACCGAACAGGACGTGCTGGACACCGTGGCCGCGACGGCCGACCGCATGAAGCAGCTGGTCCGGACGCTGCTCGCGTCCCTTGACTGAACGGTGCGCTGCTTGACGCTTCGAGCCCTCGAGGCGTAACATCGTCTTCCGCGGCACCATAGCTCAGCCCGGTAGAGCAAGCGGTTCATACCCGCTGTGTCACTGGTTCAAATCCAGTTGGTGCCACTCGCCATGCTCCTTCGTCGCCATCCTCCGGAGGCAGTGAAGCACGCCGCCGCCCAAGCGGGCTGGCCAGCTGCCGGTTCCCCGATTCTCGTCGCCGTCAGTGGCGGACTGGACTCCACGACCTTGCTGGCCCTCTTGGCAGGAATCGACCGTCATCCACTGCACGTGGCGCATGTCGACCACGGCATGCGGCCGGATTCCGCCGCAGATGCTCGCCACGTCGAGGCTCTGGCCAGCAGCATGGGAAGACCATGCACCGTCTTGCATCTGACCTCGCCCCCTCGGGGTGAAACCGCGGCACGGGAGGCACGATATGAGGCCCTTTCGAAGCTGGCGAGCACCATGGGCATCTCCGCCATCGCGCTGGGTCATCACGCCGATGATCAAGCAGAGACCCTGCTGCTCCGGATGGTGAGAGGTACGGCACCCGACGGACTGGCCGGGATGGGGATTGTCGGCGAGGGTCCCGGGGGGGTGCGGCTGTTGCGCCCCCTGCTGCCCTGCACACGCTCGGCCCTTGCTTCCTGGTATCGCGATCAGGGCCTCCCACCCCCTCTCGAAGACCCCACCAACTTCGATCCGGGCCATACCCCCCGGAACTTCATCCGGCTGCAGCTCGCTCCCTTGCTGGGGCAACTACAGCCCCGGTGGGTCGAAGCCTTCGGACGTCTGGCGGACAGAGCCCGGGAAGACCGTGAAGCCCTCGCAGCCTGGGCAGAGACCGCCTATGTCGACCTGTGCGTCGACGGCTCACGTGCCCCCGTTGCCGCGGGCTTGGCGGGTCTGCCGCCTGCCGTGCAACGTCGGGTCTTGCAAAGATGGCAGCCTGAGTGGGACACGGCAAGAACAGAACAGGTCATCGGGTGGCTGGCTGCGGGAAGCCCCGGCCACCTGCACCTCAAAGGCGGCGTGCTGGCCGTGCGAGACGGCCGGTTGGCCCTCATGGCCTCGTCGGCCGAAACCCTTGTGCCATGCCGCCTTTGCTTGACGCCCACCCCCGGCGGGCCTAGCATGCCCGAGGGGCATTCCCCGCCCGATCTTCGGGTTTGCTGAGGCCTTGACGTGAACAGGTTCTGGAAGAACAGTGGCATCTCCATCCTGCTGGTGCTGCTGGCATTCGTCTTCGTGGGCAGCCTGATGCGCTCGGGTCATGTCGTCGAGGACGTGACCTACACCCGCTTTCTCGAGCTGGTCGACAAAGGCTCCTTGAAGTCCGTCACCATCGACAACCTGTCAGGGACCATCGTGGCCACGCCGCGTGAGACCACCCCTGGAACCCGTCCCACCCAGTTGCGCACCGTGGCTCCGGACGACCCCAGCCTGATCGCCACGCTCAAGGAAGCCCGCGTCGAGATCTCGGGCAAGCGTCCGGACCAGACCAACTGGTGGGTCTCCCTGCTCAGCACCGTCCTCGTTCCCATCCTCATCATCGTGGGCCTGTGGATCTTCATGCTGCGGCAGGCCCAGAGTGGCTCCAACCAGGCGATGAGCTTCGGCAAGAGCCGAGCCAAGATGATGCTCGACAACAAGCCCAAGCTCACATTCGCCGACGTGGCGGGCATCGAAGAGGCCAAGACGGAACTGCAGGAGATTGTCGAGTTCCTGAAGACACCAGAGAAGTTTCAGGCGCTGGGCGCACGCATCCCCCGCGGGGTGCTGCTGGTGGGCGCCCCGGGGACGGGCAAGACCTTGCTGGCCAAGGCCATTGCCGGCGAGGCCGGAGTGCCGTTCTTCAGCATTTCGGGTTCGGACTTCGTCGAGATGTTCGTGGGCGTGGGAGCAAGCCGCGTCCGTGACCTCTTCGAGCAGGCCAAGAAGCACGCGCCATGCATCGTGTTCGTCGACGAAATCGACGCCGTCGGCCGGCAGCGTGGAGCGGGCCTGGGCGGGGGGCACGACGAACGTGAACAGACGCTCAACCAGCTTCTGGTCGAGATGGATGGTTTCGAGCCCAACGTCAGTGTCATCGTCATCGCCGCCACCAACCGCCCCGACATTCTGGATGCCGCCCTCATGCGGCCCGGCCGCTTCGATCGTCAGGTCGTCGTGGACCAGCCGGACGTGCGGGGAAGGAAGGCCATCCTCGAGGTTCACGTCAAGAACAAGCCACTCGCCGACGGAGTCGACCTCGAGATTCTCGCCAAGCGGACACCGGGGTTCACCGGGGCAGACTTGCAGAACATGGCCAACGAAGCCGCCCTGCTGGCCGCTCGGCAAAACCGCAAGGAAGTCGTCATGGAAGACTTCGAGCAGGCCATCGACAAGGTCATTGCCGGTCCGGAGCGCCGCAGCCGGATCATCGGAGATCGCGAAAAGGAAATCATTGCCTATCACGAGGTGGGTCACGCGCTCGTCGCACATGAGCTGCCCCATGCCGATCCGGTCCACAAGGTGACCATCGTGTCCCGAGGCATGGCCCTTGGTCTCACGATGACCCTGCCCGAAGAGGATCGCGTCCTGACCAGCCGAAGCGAGCTGCTTGACCGGATCACCATGATGTTCGGCGGTCAGGTGGCCGAAGATATCGTCTTTGACGAGATCACCACAGGTGCCAGCAACGACCTCGAGCGCGCCACGGCACTGGCCCGACGCATGGTCACGGAGTGGGGGATGTCGGAGGCGGTGGGTCCCTTGGCCTTCGGGCGGCGTACCGAGCACGTCTTCCTCGGCCGCGAACTGGGCGAAGACCGCAACTTCAGCGAAGACGTGGCGGCCCTCATCGACCGAGAAGTGCGCCACATCGTGGAAAGCTGTCACAAGCGCGCCCGCGAGATCCTGACCGAGCATCGTGACGTGCTCGAACGGGTGGCGCAAGAGCTCATCCGGCGGGAGACACTCGACGCCGACGAATTCAAGGCCCTGGTCCAAGGTGGACAACCCCCTGCGGCGGCCACGGAGCCCGTTCCCACGCCGGCGTGAGGAGCGCCTTTCCTTGGTGCCGCAAAGGCCGCCCCAGATGATTCCGGGGCGGCCTTTGTGGCGCAGGAAGACGCGGCTCAGCTGCGCTGGCGCACGGCCTCGAAGAGCAGGATGCCACCCGCCACCGAGGCGTTGAGCGACGGAGTCTTGCCGGGCATCGGCAAGCGCACGACATGGTCGCAAGTCTCGAGAAGGTTGCGGGAAAGCCCCTTGCCCTCGCTGCCGACGAGCAAGGCAATGGGCCCCTTCATGTCGACCTGCCAGGGCAGTTCTTCCCCCGCGCCATCCGCAGCCACGACCCAGAAGCCCGCCTGCTGCAGGTCACGTACGGCTTGGGCCAGGTTGACCACGCGGGCCACAGGCAACAAATCCAACGCACCTGCCGCCGCCTTGGCCACAACGCCCGTCAGGCCCACGGCCCGCCGTTGCGGAATGACCACGCCCTGGGCTCCCGCTGCCTCGGCGGAACGAATGAGCGCTCCCAGATTATGCGGATCCTCGATACCCTCCAACAGCAGAAGGAGTGGACGTTCCGCGGCCTTGGCCGCCTCGAGCACACGGGCAAAGGTCTGATAGGCGACGGGCGCGAGCGACGCGACGATCCCCTGATGAGGACCCGCGACCAATACCTCGAGGCGTGCACGCTCCACCTCGACGACCGCCACGCCGGCCTCGCGGGCTTGCATGCGGATGGCCGTGGCAAACTTGGCATCTTCCAGACTGCGTTGCAACCAGATCTTGTTGACCGGCCGACCGCTGCGCAGCGCCGCCATCACGGCATGGCGACCCCAGACCATCTCGCCCTCCGGTTCAGGGCGTTCCTGTGTATCCTCCGCACCAGCCTCGACGGGAGGCTTCCGGGCCGCGCGCAGCCGCGGGGCGGCCTCGGCATCGCGCCGCTGCCGACCGGGACGGGGGGCGGGACGATCCCCCTCGCGCCCGCCCGATGCCCGACTTCCTGCACGCTCGCGAGAGGCCGAGGCATCCTCACGGACCACCTCGCGGCCCATAGGCCGTCCACCCTTGAATCCACCCGCCTTGGGCGCTCCGCTCCCCTGGCCTGTCGCCTTCCGGGGAGTGCCCGCTGGCGGCACGTCAATCCCCATTTTTCGGGCCATCGATGCGGAGACGGGGCCCATCTTGCGACCACGCGCCGGACTGTTGCCGGAGGGTGAACGGCCCTTAGGGCCGGGCTTCTTGCCTGGGGGCATCTTCATCCTCCTCGGATGCAACGACGGCGGACTCGCCGGAACCGACAAACTCCTCGGCCCGGGCCAACACCCAGGCCAGCCGCTCGTGGCGGCCCAGCAGCCAAAGATAGCCGATCCAGGCCTCGAATGCCGTAGCCCAGCGATAAGTCCCCGGGTCGGCTGAACGGGTGGCGAGGTGTTTCAAGGCGCGTGCCCGGCGAACGACCTCGCGCTCATCCTCGGCCAAATCCGGCTCGAGGCGACGTAACACGTCTGCTTGTGCCCCTGCACGGACTCGTCGCACGGTCTCGCGATGACGGACTCGCCCTTGCATCGGCCGGGAGAGACTACGTCGACGGATCTCGAGTTCATGGACGGCGTCCCCGAGATACGCCAGATCCCGGGGGTGAACTTCGGCCAGCAATCGGGCCGGCTGACCCGCGCGCGCCTCCGCCAAGGCCTCAGGACCTGGGCAATCAGGCAACGGGATGGCCTTCCGGTTGCCAGATCCACGACCAGCCCGGCTCGGAGGTCAACGCGACTTCGACGGAGCCATCCTTGCGATCGGCCAAGACGAAGCCGCTGGCCGTCAGTTGACTGCGCAGCGCATCGGCCAACGCAAAGTCCTTGGCCGCCTTGGCCTGACGGCGCGCGAAAAGCCAATGAGCCAGCTGCTCTTGCGTGTCCGTCGCATCGGACAGCCCATGCGGGGTGACCTCGCGCAGCGTCTCAGCCGCGGCCGCCACGGCCTCGGGCCAGTCGCCCTCGCCCTGAGGCTGGGACAGGTCCAGACCCAAGACCTCAGCCAACGTCAGGACAAGCTCCACGGAATGGCCGGCCGCCGCGGCATCCGGGCCTGCAAGTGCGGCAAGGTCGGCTCGGGCATCCCATAGGGCCGCAAGGGCACGAGGGGTATTGAAATCATCGTCCATCGCCTCTGCGAAGGCTCTGCTGATTTTTTCCTGCAAGGTCTGAACCGCAGGAGTCACGGGCGCCAAGGCGGCACGGCGCACACCAAGCGAGCGTCGCAACCTTGCCATGGCGCGGGCGGCCCCGACCAGGGCCTCTTCCGTGAAAGAAAGATCCTGCCGATAGTGTGTCTGCAGCAGGAAGAAGCGGACCGCCTGGGCATCGTGGACCTCGAGCAGGTCGCGCACCGTCCGGAAATTGCCCAGACTCTTGGACATCTTCTCCTCGGCGATGTTGACGAAGCCATTGTGCAACCAACACCTGACGAAGGCACAGTCATGCAGAGCCTCGGACTGCGCCACTTCGTTCTCATGGTGTGGAAACAGCAAGTCGACACCCCCGACATGCAGGTCGATCGTCTTGCCCAGCAACGCCTCCGCCATGGCCGAGCACTCGAGATGCCACCCGGGGCGGCCCTCGCCCCACGGGCTGGACCAGCTCGGCTCACCGGGCTTCGCAGCCTTCCAGAGCGCAAAGTCGGCCGGACCACGCTTCTGTGGATCCGGCTCATCGAGGCGGGTGCGCTGGCCCAGATCTTCGGCCGACCGGCCGGACAGTCTCCCATAGGCGGGAAAACTGGCCACATCGAAATACACGCTGCCATCCGCCACGACATAGGCATGGCCCTTGGCCATAAGGCCCTCGATGAATCGCACCATGGCCGGAACGAACTCCGTGGCCCGGGGATACTCGGTGGCGCGCAGAATCGCCAACCGATCCATATCCGCGAAGTAGGCCTGCTCCCAGCGCTGAGCAAGCGTCCCGGGATCCTCACCCCGCTCGGCGGCACGCTGAATGATTTTGTCGTCGATATCGGTGAAGTTCTGGACATGCCGAACCTGATAGCCCAAATGCTCGAGGTAGCGTCGGACGACGTCCCACGCCACATAGGCACGTGCATGGCCCAGATGACAGGCGTCATAAACCGTCACCCCGCAGGCGTACATCGTGACCTCGGGCGGATTCGCGGGGGCGAACGGTTCAAGCCGCCTGGTCAGGTCGTTGTGGACCCGTAGCATCCTCCAAGTCTAGCAGAGAGCGAGGCGGCATCCCTTGTCCCTGTGGGCCGCGGGGACAGCATGAGGCCATCCCCCTATGCCGACAGGAGTGCGCCATGCGTGTCCGAGACCTCATGAACCCCCACGTCCACACCAGTGGCCCCGAGACGACGGTCCTCGAGGTAGCTCGCCTTATGAAACGTGAGGACGTGGGCCTCGTGCCCATCCTGGAAGGTGGTCGGATCATGGGCGTGGTGACCGACCGCGATTTGGCCATCGAGGCGCTAACCGCCGATGCGGTTCAACTGCCCATCCGCAACTTGATCCATCACGGACCGGTCTGCGTCGATCCGGATGCGTCGCTGGAGGAAGCCGCCGACCAGATGATCCGGCATCGGGTCCGTCGACTCTGCGTGAGCAGCCAACCTGCCAATGGCACGTTGCAGGGCATCATCAGCCTTGATGACCTCGCCAGCCTGCCTGACCCGTCCTTGGCTGCACGTGTCCTTTGCGAACTCCATCCTCGTCTGCGCAAGGCCCGAAAGACGGCTTGAGGCCCCGATCCGCGTCAGAGGGTGAAGGTCTGGACGTGCTGACGTTCGGCCTCTCCCTCGACGCGGGTGCGGACCTCGAAATGCTGGGCGATGCCACTGTGATGGATCTTGTGCTTGAGGAGATTGTCCACCTGGAAGATGCCGGCGCTGTTGTTCATCGTGACCTCGACCAGAACCGGCCGGGTCTCTCCCTTGGAGATGGCGACCTTGTCGATGGCCGCAGCCGAAAGCGAATGGATGCTGACGCGGCCACCCTTGATGATGGCCCGGGAGCGCCACTTCGACATATCGAGGGCGTCGGCCACCTTGACCACCCCTGCCTCGACCGTAAGGCAGCGCTGGAGGGAGTTGTGGCCAATCATCGCGTGCAGGGTCTCATGCACCATGATCACGGATTCGGCCGGCGGGTACAGGCCGTCCAAAAGGGGCGGAAGGGCCTGATGGACCAGGAACAGGGAGTGAGCCTCGTGGCTGTCCCGGTGCACCGTCATGCCGACGTCATGCAACAAGCCCGCAAGGACGACCACGATTTCGGCGTCCGCGAAGGTGAGGCCATGGGCCGTGACCACCCCGGGCACGACCTCGGCCTCGCCCAGAAGGCGAAGAATCTTGAGGGCATTGTGGGCGACGATCTTGACGTGGGTGGGGCCATGGTCGTTGACACCGGCCCGCTGGGAATTGACGACGGCCACCTGCCACATGCGCGGCAGGGAGCCCGCATCCTCGATTCGGGCGAGGATGGCGGCAAGGCGCGGATTGTCGACAACGGGAAGAATCATGTCTCCCCTACATACCCGAGCACCCCGGGGGAGCGCACCGGTCGGCCGGGCCGTCAGCGATCGTAAGCCAGCAGTTGACCCGACACCGGATCGAGGGACCAAGTGGCTGCAAATCGACCTGCGGTGGCAACCTGAAGCAAGGGGCGGGCTCCGTCCACACGCCAGGACCAGGTCGCCGGAGCCTGAGGCGGAACGCCCTTGCCCGGAAGCAGCTCCGCCATCCCGACCGAGTCCATGAGACCTTCCATCGGCAAGACCGGCCCCGGCTTGCCGCGTTCTGGCCATAGCTTGAGGAAGTGCTTGCCAAGGTGGACCTCACAGACCCGATCGAGCTTCCGTGCGTCGGCGTAAGTCACGATCCATCCCCCACGCCCCTCTGCACGTCCCTTGACCAGATCCCGCCCTTCCACGCCCAGCAGGAGCGGCTGCGGGCTCCAGTCCCGTGCCTTTCGGTCCGCGACCTGCACGGCCTCGCTCATGGTGCCTGCGCCACCCTCGGTCCGAAAACTGCGCTCCATCCACCAGCCACCGAGCCAGACGGCGACCGTCATGCCTCCGAGCAGCCACAACGCGCGTTCGTCCAAGGCTCGCCCCTCCGACAGGTCCATCGTACCAGCATCCGTCATGCCTTCCGACGGTTTCACCGCAAGGGGCGGATGCTAGGGTAGCTGCATCACCGATCCGGGCCGTCCCGGATCCTGCAGCGACCCACGTCAGCCTGTCACCCAACTCTGGCCGGTCCCCCAGTGGGACCCCCATGCCCACCCCTCCCCTCCTCGTGTGCGGCAACGCGATCCCGGCCGGGCCCGGTGCCCGTATCCGGAGCCATCCACCCGGAATGTCCGAGAGGAGACTTCATGGCGCGCAAGAATCTGGCGACACGTCTGACCATCGGGGGCCTGCTGGCCGCCACTGCCCTGGGCTGCGCCTCGTCCCCGACGCAGCAGCCCCCCACGGGCCAACCGCCGGCGGGGAATGTCACAGTGCCGGTGGCTTCAGAATTGGGAGGTGGTGGCAATCCCACCAGCCCATCATCGGGCGCCGCGGTGGCCCCGATCGCACCTGCCGTGCCGATTCCCGGCCTATCCATCGGGGCCGCGCCCACGATGTTGCCGTTCGTCTCCGTCATCGGGGGCCAGAAGCAGCTCTTCGTGTATGACCGCACGATCAGCGACAACTACGCCTTGGTCGGAGCGGGCATCGGGGTCAACAACCCGGAGGTCTTCAGCAGCGGCCGCGTGATCTTCGACCGTCGGCAGGGCCGGCGCTCCCAGATTTTCGTTTACGACGTGGTGGCCGAACTGCTGGTGGCCCTCAACGACGTCAACGGACTGGGTTCGGTCCGGCGGCCCAGCATGAGCTTCGACGGAACGGCCATGACGTTCATTCTCGAAAGCGAACGCCGGGACGACGTGCCCAAGGCCATGCTCTGGCTCAACGGCGTGGTGGCCGATCTCGCCAAAGTCAACGCACAGGGCTCCTGCGAGGGGGGGATCAACTGGATCCGGATCTCGTGCGATGCCCGCTGGGCCGTCTTCACGACGCTGGCGGGACGCCTGTACGTCTATGACATGCTGAATCCGATGATCCACGAAATCGCCCAGGCTCGCCTGTACGGCCAGATCTCGCATCCGGCCATCAGTCCGGACGGCACGCAGATTGCTTTCGCGGCCAGCGACGGCAACGTCTACCGCTACGATCGTGTCGCCAACCTGGTCGACCCGATGCCCTTCCTGAACTACGCCTTCACCAACTACGACGTCACGGATCCCAAGTTCGTCTGCTTCGACAACGCCCATATCTACACCGAGATGCTCACCCGTGGCGGCGACATTCTCACCAACAGGTTGCCCGATCCGAAGTGCGAGGATGACGACTGCCGGGAGGAGGGGGACAGCGGACATGGCGGCCCCCGTCCGCCCCGGACCCTCGTCCGGCGCGTGACGGAGTACAACTGGATCACCGAGACTCTGGCGACCCTGACGGTCCTGAACAACGTGGCCGCGGAAGGCGACCAGCAGATCAGCGACCTCGGGGATTATGACAGGGACCATGGTGGCGGCCACGGCGGCCGCTAAGCGGCTGACGGCGTGACCAGGCGGGGCTTCCGGGCAATGGCCCGGGGGCCCCGCCCCTGCTCCTCGCCCCGCGGGACCCGGCAAGGCCTACGGATCCAGTCGTCGCCCCGCGAACTCGAACCTCGGCCTTTGGACTCCTGAACGCCAATACGGCCCGTGGGGCTTCTCCAAGGTATCCCGGAGTCCGGCAACCACCGAGGGCAACGCGCGTTCCTGAGCCCAATCCCAGAACCAACTCGGCAGGAAGGACAAATCTGGATCGATCCGGGCGGCATAAAGCAACATGCTGCGTCGCCCACCCCACGGCAGCACCTGGAGATGCCCCTCGTAGGTCCTTACCGTCCCTCCCTCCTTTCGCCATGAACAATAGCGACGATCAGGATCGAGCCACGCCCGGGTCGTCACCCATCTTTCCGGCAAAGGCCACGGCAAACTCAGGACATAGGTACCGACCGCTTCACGAGGCTGTTCGACCACCAAACGTGCGGAAGCAATGCCGGTATAAATCAATGGGTAATTGCGAAAGTCGGTCGCGAGCGCCCAGGCATCCCGGGCCGAGGCAGGGAGAATACCTGCCGAAGCGACCTTGCGGTTCAAGCCGGGCCCCGGCGGATCTTCCCATCGCGTCAGGATGTCTCCCGCCTCCACCCGACGAATGTCGGCATCCGACAACTCTCGCCCCGCAAGCTCCACGGCATCTGCGACCGAACCGCAAGTCCACACGAAGACCGAGAGGACCGGGACAAACAGGCACCAAAGCACGCTGGCCCGGCCGCGATCAAGAGGGTCGAAGCCCATGCCTCCACCATACCCCCTGGCCCGTCATTCAGCCCAGCTCAGCGAGCACCTCCCGTAGACACGCACGTGAGGCGGCTCGCACGCCTCGACTGGAGACCCGAGGCCTCGAGGTCCACGCCCCCCTCGGGGATCCGGCAGGGCCTTCTGATGCCGGGTGGCCTTCAGGTCTGGCGTGTCGACTCTCCTGACCGACGGATGAAGCTTTGCAACGAATTCCCACATCCTTGACAAGGAGTTAACCACAAGGTCCTATAGGTTACCGACACCCAGAGGATTCGACGCTATGCGCCCCTTCCGTCTCGTCGCTGCACTTCCCCTCCTGGGGGTCGTCGCGCTCTCCGTGGTGGCGTGCGGCACTGCACCCGTCGTGCGGCCCGTGGCTTCTTCGTCTTCGGCACTGGGCGTGCGGAAGATCAAGGTCAAGGGTCTTCCTGCTGGCTACTACCGCGATGCCGAGGGCCTTCAAGGCACTCCACTCGTCATGGCGTTGAACGGCATCGTGGCCCGCCACACCGACTTGGGTTACGACACGGCCCGAGATCATCTCTTCGGTGATGTGGCCGATCCGGACGACGACGATGTCGTCGAAGACATCTACACGGGCGAACGCTTCAAGGGTGTCCGCGACCGCGGCACCGCCTTCAGGCACAATCTCAACACGGAACATACGTGGCCCCAGAGCCTTGGCGCCCAGGGCGCAGCCCGTTCGGACCTGCACCATCTGCAGTCTTCGGATGCCGGCATCAACGGCAGCCGCGGCTCCTATGCCTACGGTACGGTGGTCGGTTCACCCACGTTCCAGTTTCCTGCCGTCGACGGCAAGACCCGCATCGGGCTGGATGCCCGTGGCCAGACGGTGTGCGAGCCACGGCCCGGCGTCCGTGGCGACATCGCCCGGGGACTGTTGTATTTCTACGTCGTCTACGGCAACCGGGACTCGACCTCTCTCAGAAATTTCGTCAACGAGGTCCGGACCTTGGTGACGTGGCACAAGCAGGACCCTGTCGACGCCGAAGAGCGCGAGCGGAACGAGAGAGTCTGGCAGGTGCAGGGCAACCGCAACCCGTTCATCGACAACCCGAGCTTCGTGGAGCTTGCGGGCTTCGATCGGCAAGACTTCCGTCCGTCCCGTCCCCGCTGACGTCCGGCCCTTGCCGGGATGGGTCACGCGAGCCATCCTGCGGGGCGGACCGACAGGAAGGGGGGCTGCGTGGGCATCGGCACCATCATCTGTGCGGGACTGGCCGGCACTGCGGGCTTGAATCTCGTATTGGGACTGGCCCGGGCCAAGGGCCTCACCACCCTCGATTTCGAATGGGCCCTTGGGCATCTGCTTGCACCAGGAAGGCGCCACGCGCTCCTCACGGGGGCCGTGGCGCATCATCTTGAAGGCATCGTGTTCGCAGCCTGCTATGCATGGATATGGCATGCCATGGGTCTGAGCATGGGGCCGCTCCTGGGCATCACCATGGGCTCGGTCCTTGGGGTGTACCACGGCCTGCTGCACATGCCGCTGCTTGCACTGGTGCAGTGGACCGACCCGGCCTCGCGCAGAGGTATCCTGCCTGACCTCGGGTTGTTGCGGGGCAGCGGTGGCCTCGTCGAGACCACGTGGAGGCTTCTGGCCCACGTGGCCTATGGTGGGATCTGCGGCTTGATCCTGACTCTGGGCCGCCCACACCCGACGGTCTGGTTGGCCAGCGGAGTGGCGGCCGTCCTCGGCATCATCCTTGCCCACCGGCGGCATCGACATGTCCGCCCCGGCAGCGTGCTGTTCCTCCGCGGCGAAGCACAGGATCGGGAGGCGTTGGCCCGCTGGTCCTCAGAGAGTCCGGCTGCAGGCAGAGTCGATGAAACGGAAGGGGAGCCTCCGTCCTGATCGGGCTGTTACGATGAGGGGATGAGCGGCTTCGGGGAGAGAACGCGGGCTTCCCTCGACTGGGGGGCCCTGCAGGAACTGGTGGCCGCCGAGACTGAGGGTCCGGCGGCGTGCAGGTTGGCTCTCTCCCTCATTCCAGCTGAGGACTCAGCCGAGGTGGCCCGTCTTCTGGATTTGACCGAGGCCGTAGCCGAGGCAACGGAGGGACAACGTGCCGATACGGGCGCCCTGGACGATCCGCTGCCTTTGCTTCGTCGAGCGGCGCTGGGCAGCCGATTGACAGGCCAGGAGCTTCGACGCATCGCCCGCTGGGCCCGCTTGGGGACCGTTTGGCGGCAGCTGACGGCGAATCATGCTCGGCTTGCTGCGGCCCTTTCTGCGTTTGGGTGGTTCTGGCCCGATACCCAAGCCGTGCACACGCTGTTGGACCCTCTTCTGACCGAAGACGGCACCCTCACGGACGAGGCCTCGCCGGCGCTTGGTACCCTCCGGCTTGAAGCCCGGGCCGCCGCGCAGAGCGCCCGGCAACGTGCGGAAAGCCTCGCACGACGATACGCCGAGTCCATGGGCGAGGATCATGTGTTGATTCGTCGGGATCGCTGGGTCCTGCCCATCCGGGCGGATCGTCGGGGAGACGTCCCAGGCATGGTGCTGGACCGCTCGGCCAGTGGCCGAACGTTGCACATCGAGCCGCCGGCGCTCTTCGAGGCCAATGAAGCCAGGGCGGATGCCGAGGCCAGGGTCATGGCCGAGGAGGCACGAGTTCTCGATGATCTGGTCCGGACCGTGGGCCGATACATCCCTGCCCTTGAACAGACGGTGAGGTTGCTGATCCGGATGGATCTGGCTCAGGCCAAGGCCCGGCTGGGCTGGCGCTGGGACGGCCATCGACCGCTGCCGGGGGAACGCCCAGAACTTCATGACGCCCGGCACCCGCTGCTCTGGGCCCGTCTGGGTGAAGACGCCGTCCCCGTCGATCTCGTCCTCGACGGCCAGGGACTGCTCATCACCGGTCCCAACACAGGGGGAAAGACCGCCGCGCTCAAGACCCTGGGTTCGGTCGTCATGCTGACGCAGGCGGGTATCCTTCCCCCGGTGGCTGCAGGCAGCCGCTTGCCGCATGTCACGGCCTTGCACGCCGACATCGGAGATCCACAAACGCTCGCCGGTGACCTGTCGACCTTCAGCGGGCACGTGAGCCACATGGCTCACCTTCTGCCCTCGTTGAGCCCCGGCCAGCTCGTGTTGCTGGACGAGGTCGGTTCGGGGACCGATCCCGAGGAGGGCGCCGCCTTGGCCAGGGCCATTCTGGAGGACATCCTGGCCTGTGGCGCGTGGATTGTGGCCACCACACATCTCGGCCCCCTGAAGACCTTGCCCTTCGAGGATCCGAGGATGGGCCTCGCCACGACCCGTTTCGATGTGGAGGCCATGAAACCTTACTACCGCTTGTCTCCCGGACAGCCCGGCGCGTCGCTGGGACTGGCGGTCGCCGAGCGACTGGGCATGCCCCAACAGATCCTCCAACGAGCCCGGGCACTCCACGAAGCCAGCCGCACGACGGCGGACCGTCTGCTGGAGGAGCTGAACCAGGCCCGGGCCGAAGCTGAGGATCATGGGCGAGCCCTCGCCTTGGCGAGGCGCGAAGCCGAGAAGATGAGAGAGGAGCTCGAGACGCGACTGGCGGGTTGGCGCCAAGAGGAACGCAATCTTCGCCGGGAGGCCAGGGCCAACCTCGAGGCCGAGATTGAGGAGGCACGCGACGAGATCCGCCAGGCCATCGCACGACTCAAGGGACGGCCGACCGGGCCGGAAGTTCAGCGCGCGCGCGAGCAGCTCGAGACAGCCGGACGCGAACGCTTACAGCCGGCCCGGCCATTGCCCGCACCAGCACCCTTGGCCTCTGGCCGGCAAGTCTGGGTGCCACGCCTCGACAAGTGGGGCATCGTGACCCGGCCTCCGGACGAACGTGGCACGCTCCGGGTGGATGTCGGAGGCCTTCAGCTGACGCTCCGCACCCATGAAGTTTCCGAGGGGCCCGAAGCCGGCATCCGCCCGCCCCGCACTCCCTCTCCCACCAAGCCTGCGAGGAGTCCGATTTCCGGAGCCATCCAGGCATGGACTCCTCCGCACATCTCCAGCCGCCTCGACCTGCGCGGCCTGCAGGCCGAAGAAGCCTTGGCGCAATTGGAACGCTGGCTGGCTGCCGCGTGGCTGGCCGGCCATGGGGAAGGGACCGTCATCCATGGCCACGGAACAGGAGCCCTGCTCCGTGCCGTCCGTCGGCACCTGCCCGGACAACCGGGTGTCCAGGCATTTCGTCCCGGTGGACAGGGTGAAGGCGGGGACGGGGTAACCCTTGTCACTTTTTTGCCTTAAAAAAGAATGATCCCCAAGAGAGCCATTTTTGAAAACTTGACGCAAACATCAAATCAAAGTTAAAGTTATCTTACGTGCTTCTTAAGTGCCCCTTAACTTCCAAGTGGAATACTGGAGAGCAGGTGTTTCTTGAGAAACCTTTTGAATACGTCGGAGACGGCCCGAACGTGGCCCTCGACGCCAGGAGAATCCCCCATGACCCCCCGATTCCACGGCTATATCTGGCTCAGTCCCGAGGATGCCTCTCGCGCGGAACGCGTCACGGCTGCCCGCAGCACCCTTGAGGCCTACTGCGACGCCAATGGCTTGAAACTGAGCGAAGTCCACGTTGAGACGAGCCATCCCGGTTCTGCACTGGAGCGGCCCATCCTCTCCAAGTTGATCGACGAACCCAACGTAGTGCTGGTGATGCCGAGTTTGAACAGCCTGGGGCGTCGCTTTCATGACGTGGCCACGGTGCTTTCCGAGTTCGCCCATCGCGAAGTGCGTCTGATCTCGATTGCCGAGGGCGTCGACACCAGCAAGCCTGAAGGCATGCAGCTGATTCGGGTGCTGGTTCGCATCCCGCAGGTGGCGGGTTGGATCAAGCCCATCAAGGCTCCTGCGGCCTCGAAAGTGTTCGTCCGAGCCCGCGAGGTCCTGCATAACGGTGGCACCTGTCCCTTCGGATACACTCTCGACGAAGGGACGAACCAGTTCGTCGTCAACGAACGCGAAGCGCCCGTCGTCCAGCGTATTTTCCGCGAACGTTCTGCTGGCCGCAGTCTGCGCCAGATTGCGGGCGACCTCAGCAAGGATGGCATTCCGACCAAGCGCGGTGGCCGCTGGCAGGCCAATACCGTCAAGACCATTCTTGAGAACATCTTCTACACCGGCGACTACCAGTGCCAAAACAAGGTGTTCGAGCGCGATCACGAGCCCATCATCTCGAAGGAACTCTTCAACGAGGTCAACAGCAGCAAAGCCGTACTTCAGGTCCTCTGAAGCCTGGCCGCGTAAACACAAGAGGGGCGCCCCGTCGGGGCGCCCCTTGCTTCCTTTTTATGTCTTGGATTCAAAGCAGAGGCTTGATGGCCTTGTGGAAATTGGCCAGGATCTCTGCATGTTCCTCACCGGGCGGCCCGATCCACCGCTGCCGGATCACTCCCTTTCGATCGAGCAAGAACGTCGTGGGGATACCCCGAATGCCCCCGAAACCTCGAGCCACGTCCTCGTTGCCGACCAGCAAGGGATAGTTGAAACGAACCTTTTCCCTGGCTCCGAACTCCTTGACGAAGCCCGGGACCGCCCCTTGGGGATCATCATCGAGCGAGATGCCAAGCACGGTGAACCCCTTGCCTTTGAGGTCGTCCTGCAAACGGATGAGATCAGGAATCTCGTGGCGGCATGGGGGGCACCAGGTCGCCCAGAAGTTGACCAACACAACCTTGCCTTTGAGCGAGGCCAAAGAGACACGCTTGGCCCCGGTCTTGGCGCTCGTGGCGATGACCGGCAGGTCAAAGGCCGGAGCCGTCTTGTCCGCGGCCTCGACAGGCATGACGCCAAGGACCGGGGCGAGCCCCGTCAGGGCAAGGGTCAGGCCCGCGCGCAGCAGCGGCCCCATCAGGCCAAATCCTGGACAAACGTGCAGAAGGTCTTGCCCAGCAGAACCTCGTCTCCATCCTTGACGGCCACGGGCTGTCCGGGAAGCAAGCGGGCCCCCCGGTTGACGAAGGTGCCATTGAGCGAGCCAAGGTCCTCGAGAAAGTACACCCCATCCTCGACGAAGAACCGGGCATGCTTGCGCGAGATCTTGGCCTCGGGGTCGTCCTCGGTCAGATCGATCTCGGGAAAGGCCCCACCATCGGGATCCCAACGGCCCACATGAGTCTCGCCCGTGCGCTCGAGTGGGAAGGTCTGGTTGACGCGGCCCCCGCGCTTGATCACGAGGCGTGAGGGGGGGGCTTCCTTGGTCGACTCCGCGGCCTGGGGCTGTTCAGCGAGGGTCATGTGCGGCTTCCTCCGGGAACCATGCGATGCGACGCTACCATCCTACCCTCCGGACGACGCCGCGCGTCCAAAGTTCCGTCACGTCAACGATACTCGGCCATCTGCACGAGCACGACGGTGATATTGTCCTCGCCCCCGCGCTGATTGGCGAGGTTGACGAGTCGCTGAGCGGCGGCGGTCGGGTCTACGGCATCCGTGACGATCTGCTGCAGCTCGGGATCGCTGACGTGGCCCGTCAAACCATCACTGCACAACAGCAGCCAATCACCCGTGCGCAACGGCCGCTGGTAGAGATCAACTTCGACATTGGGATAGGTTCCCAGCGACCGATAGATGAGATTTCGCTGGGGATGCACCAGGGCCTCCTCAGGGGTAATCTGCCCCAGCTCGACCAGGCGCCCCACCAGACTATGATCGCGCGACACCTTTTCGATGCCTTGGCGGTTGATCAGATAGCAGCATGAATCACCGACATGAGCGACATAGACCGTATGTCCGAACACCAATGCCGTGGTGACGGTGGTACCCATCCCCTGCATCGAGGAATTGCCCCGGCCGGTGTCGTGCACCCGCGCATTGGCTTGCTTGACCGCCTGCTGCAGGTGCGCCTTGATCTGGGCGGACGGGTCATCGTCATCACCCAACGCCGTCAGGGCGTTCTGAACGTAGCTGGTGACCTCATCAACCGTGATGGCCGAGGCAATCTCGCCTGCATTCACCCCCCCCATGCCATCCGCGCAGATATAAAGTCCCAGACCGCTGCGCTGGCCCTGGGCAGTGAACGTCAGCTCGAAGACCCCCAACGCATCCTCGTTGCCCGTCCGCAGCATGCCGACATCCGAGCACATACCGACCCGACGAATGGGGTTCTGCAGCAATTCCTGGATTTCGTGGCGCAAGTCCGCGCAGGACGAGAACCTGTCCAAGGGATCGATGGCGACCAGTTTCCGAACCAGACGCTCGAGGTGCGGATGAACGGACGGCAGGTAGTGACTGACATCCGCAAAGACGAAGCGGTCCTCTTCCTGTTCCCAGACCGCCTCCGGGCTTACGGTTGTGAGCAGCTGGTGCCAGATGGCCCCGAGAGAGAACAGGTCGGAACGTTCGGAGACACGTCCTTCGAGGAAACCAAACTGCTCGGGAGGGGAGTAACCCGGCGTCGCCTCGACCACGCGCTGGACCGGCGCCATGGTTGCACGATGAAAACCGGTCAGACGCAACTGCCCTCGATCGGGTGAAACCACGAGGTACCGGGGCTGCAGATCAAGATGCAGGATACCCGCGGCATGGAGCTGTCCCAGGGCATCACAGATCTGAGCCACCCAGTCGAGAGTCTGCTGGACGGGAATATCCTCGCCACCTGTCAGGAAATAGGCCAGATCACGACCTTCCAGTTGTTCGAGGACCAGATAGGCCCGCTCACCATCCCGGAAGATATCAAGTGCCTTGACCACCGCGGACGAACGAACAGAACGCAAGATGAGGAACTCATCCTGAAAGGGATGCCCCGCCGCATCAGCCGCCCACTCACTGTCGGCAAGCGCCTCGGGGATTGGTCCCGGGGTGGTTTCCCCGCGTTCCTTCACGATGACGAACAGGTCCGTCAGGGTATCGAGGGCCCGATACAGATTGGCCTCATGCTTTGCCTCGAGGAAACGCTCGATGCGATAGCGCCCACGCAGGAGCACGTCAGCCCCGAGCGGCTCGGGCACGGTGCGCGCGGGACTCATGCCGCACCTCCGGTCGACTGGCGCAAGACCAGCCACGCGACCAAGGCTCCGAAGGCCATGGACAAGGGGATGACCACCGACAGGAACCAAGGCTCTTGCCAGAGGGCCGGCTTGCCGAAGCCCACGGACGGCAAGGAGACACCCGACGCATCGAGGTTCCGGGCCGTCAGCGCCTTGGCGTGGATCTTGTCGTGGGTCGAGGTGTGATGCGCGGCGATGTACCCGCGACAGTTGGGACAGAACTGGCGTCCTCTCGAGATATGGGCACCACAATGCGGGCACGTGCGCACAGCCCCGGTTTCAGGTCCACCCAGCAGGATCAGCTCGGCCAGCAGCTCGTCACACGTCTGATAGCGCCGATCGAGCTCGGGCTCGAGCATCTTCGTGATGATGGCCTCAAGAGCCTCGCTGACCTCAGCATTAAGCTCCCGGACAGGTGGAAAACTGAAGGGCGCCTCGTTCTGGGGGTCGCGATTGGTCAACAGGTAGTGCATGGTGGCACCCAAGGCATAGATGTCGGTGCGCTGCTCGACTTGGCCGCGGTACTGCTCAGGGGGAGCATAGCCCTGGGTCCCGATCATCGTGCCTCGCGCCTGCGGATTGAAGAACCGGGCGATGCCGAAGTCCACCAAGTAAATCTTGCCGAAGTGCGTAAGGATCAAGTTGGCGGGCTTCATGTCCCGATAGATGATGGGTGGCTTCTGATGATGCAGGTAGGAGAGCACATCGCAACACTGGATGGCCCAGCCGATGACGCTCTTCTCATCAAAGGGCGCCATGCTTTCGTGCATCCGCTGCTCGAGGTCGGTGCCCTGGATGTACTCCATCACCAGGTAATGTCGATTGGCCTCGGTGAATCGGTCAAAGACCTCGGGGATAGCGTTGTGATCGAGGTTCGCCAGCAGATCCGCTTCGCGATAGAAGTTCTGGGTCGCAATCTCGCGCTGTTCAGGATCCGTGAAGTGGTCCAGCATCTCCTTGACAATGCACACCTTGGAGCTGAAGCGCGTGTCGTTGGCCAGATAGATGGCCCCCATCCCCCCCTGGCCCACCAGCTGGGTGATGCGGTAGCGCTCCTGCAGCAGGGTCGAGGGAGCGAGCAACGTGCTGGGCGGCGCATAACCGGAGGCAGGTTGCGTCACGGCACCCATGGGATGCGCCGTCACCGCCGCCTTGAGGGGTTTGCCGCAGTCGCAGCAGAACCGATTTTCCTCGTCGTTCGACGTATGGCAGGAAGGACAGTTGATCTGGGGCACGAGCTCTGGCACGGAGAGGTCCGGACCCGGCCCTTGTACCACGTCGGTCGTCCGTTCAACCCCCACGGGGAGACACCGGCATTTACGGAAGGATCGCGAAGAAGCATCCTTGCGACCACGCGCAGGAAAGCCATACGTCCCCGACGCCCCTCTGACCATGTCACTTCCAGAGGCCGGTCTCAAAGCATCGTGGCAGCACCCCGTCGGCACGCGTGACGCCCCACGCGCGACACAGCGTTCAGGCACACCGATGGGCAGGCTCGCCGAGGGACGCTCCATGTCCCCAGAATGAAGAAAGAGCAGGGGTTGCGGAGCTCAGCGCCCCCAGCGACGGTCCCCGAGCGAGCCAAGCCGCTCAGCTCCGGACGACGCCAGGGAAAGCTTGAAGATTTAGCCACAAACGGCGACTGTCACCGTTCAAGCTGAACAAAAACCATCCACGGCCGGGTAAGAACCTCATGTCAACTTCAAATGACCCCTTCGCTTGGAGGAAATAGGTCGTGCAGCGACTTCCCCGTCTGAGTCTTTTGCTGGCTACTACTCTCGTGGGCTCGACCCTGAATCTTGGGATGGCTGCCGAGGCACTGGCTAAGAACAAGAAGCCCGCCGCCAAGTCTGCGCCAAAGCCTGCTGCCAAGCCTGCGCCAAAGCCTGCTGCCAAGTCTGCGCCAAAGCCGGCTGCCAAGCCTGCGCCAAAGCCCGCTGCTAAGCCTGCGCCAAAGCAGGAGGCAAAGCCGGTCCCGAAGAACGAACCGAAGGCGAAGAACAACTCAAAGAAGGACAACCCCAAGGAAGACAAGAAGAACGAAAAGAAAAGCGACAAGAAAAACGACAAAAAAAACAAAAAAGATAAGAAAAAAGACAATAATAAGAATAGCAAGTTGAAGAATGGCAACAAAAAGAGCCATGAGCAAACAAAGAAACTTGCACAACAAAATAAAAGCTTGGCCATTGCCATGCCTTCCTCGTCTTTTGCCAAATGCTACCCAAGCAAACCCAAGGAAGGCACTAAGTGCTATTCAGGCAACCCAGAGGTCAAGGAATCCAAGACATCTGGCGGGAAAAAGATAACCTACAAGTGGAATATCAAGGTCTACGAAGAGCCCGTAGAGGTTGTGGCTGTATTCAGATCCATCAAGAAAAATCTCCTGAAAAATATCGACAACAAGAAAGTTCAGGCCAAAAAGTCAAAAAACAAGAAGGCAGTTGACAACACCCTCAAAAAATACACAAACAAGGACTGGGAAGAACTGGAAGACTTCGTCAAGGACGAAATTGACACCGTGAAACACGGAAGCAAAACCAGAAACACTGAGATCGTCTTGCTCGACAAAAAAACGGGCGACATCATTGGCAGCGTCCCTGTTGGCGACTTTAAAGATGGCAAGAAGGTAAGTACTTCGCAAAATAAGAAACTTGCTTCATCCATCCAGAAGACCCTCGACAATCTTGTAACCAAAGGCGCTTCGGACATCAAATACGAGGGAGAAGGGGACTCCAAGGGATCGGAATACATGAAGGTCGTGGGCTATACCTACCATGGCAGCCCGATCATTCTCGACCTCTCCGGCCGAGGGAAGCCGGACCTGTTGGCCCAAGGTCCTTGGAAACTCAGGCCCGGCCGACAACTGGCCGCAGAGGGACTTCGGCTGTTCGATCTGGACGGCCAAGGTACGGCCAACTGGGAATGGGTGGGCCCGGGTTCAGGCCTTCTGGTTTGGGACCCTGAGCATACTGGCCGAATCACGAGCGGTCGGCAACTCTTCGGAAACTACACGTGGGGCGAGAGCTTCCCCGACGGTTATCGTGCCCTCGAGCGTCTCGACCAGAATGGCGATGGCTGGCTCAAAGGGTCCGAACTCGACAAGCTCGGCGTTTGGACGGACACCGACAGCGATGCCGTCAGTGACCCCGGAGAAGTCCGCAGGTTGGAAGAACTGGGCATCATGGCCATCTCGACAAAGCCAGAACGGGATCGCTATGGCAACGCACATGCGGCCCAGGGTTTCCTGAAGGAGGATGCCGGTGGCTCGGCACGCTCTGGAGCGAGCTGGGACTGGATCTCCTATGGTCGCGCCCAACCCAGCGAGGGCATCTATGTCTGGGTGGGCACCAAGGGCACGGAACAGCTTGGCGGCTACTTCAATTTGCGTGACGACGCCGGGAGGATCTCGGGTCGCACCTTCCCTGTATTTGGTCCGGGTGCTGCCGAGAACCCCGACATCCTGGTATCGATTCCTATCGAAGGCCAAGTCACGAAGCCTGGAGAGCTCTCCTGGACGACCCCGGTCCCCGAGGGCACGATGCAAACCAAGGTGTGGTGGGAAGACGAAGGTCGCCACCTCTATGGACTGACCACCATCAATGCCCGAAACACCACCGTCTCGTACCGGTGGCAGGGTCAACTGGTCGAAGGTGACGCCGTCGGTCAGGGCCTGCGTTTCACGCGGGCCAGCGAGGAGTAAACCGTGCGCAAGACTCCTTTCATCGCCGTTGCATCCGGTCTGGTAGGTACTCTGTTGGCAAGCCCATCAGCCTACGCAGGCCGGTGGGTTGATGCAGACCCTGAGACCAAGACCATCCAGGTTCCAGATGGAACGACCGTAAGCCCTAGCGGTCCCGGGGGAAGCCCCAGCGGGTCAGGGGGAAACCCTGGCGGTCCCGGGGGAAGCCCCAGTGGGTCAGGAGGAAGCCCCGATGGTTCTGGATCACCGAGTGCCTGTGACCCCGACCAAGACCTGCCTAATCTGACCCAGAAAACCTTGGTTCAGGAAGCCATCATCAATGAAACGACTGAGAAAACGACGCCCGCCGTCACGGTCGAACGTCGGAACAAAGCCTTGCAGTCCACCACGACCTCCTTGCCGGACCAGATGCTGTCTGTAAGCACCTTCAGCAAAGTCGAAGGCAACGCTCTCTCCAAGTATGCCTATGAGACTTGGGGAAAGTTTTCTCGAACGACGACGGTTCAGCCTTTCGAGAACTGGGAAGTCACCAAATGGCAGGAAAGAGTCCAGCGTCTCACCGAAAAAACCTATGAGCTCACCACCTGGGACCAGCTGGTGAGCTGCCCGTCAGGCCATATCACCAGTCAAATGGTGGACTACGAGATGACCACCGAAGGTCCGTTCACGGAGTACACTCCCTGGAGCGCCAAGAGCTCGGAGAAGCTCGTGTCTCTCGCCGAAGACCCCCCTGTGGTCACGGAGTCGATGATCGCCACGTACTCCAAGATCGTGTTGTTGCAAAAACAGATGCTGGCTAAGTTCTCGAACGTGGCCGCCGGCAGCGAGGCCAAGGCAAGCATGCCTTTCGCCGGGGACAAGGGTCGCCATGCCGGGCGAGCGGGGACGGCAGGGGCTTCTCAGGTACGAAGCACGCTTGGCTCGGGACAAGTCAAGGCCTCCGCAGCTGCTTCGACCTTGACCTCCTACGGCGGCGCCCAGGCCTCGGCTATGCTGGCTTCCATCCAGCAAAAGGTGCAGCTTTACGCTACAGGATTCAATGCGTCACTGGTGCTCGCCCAGGGATTCGTCTGGTACCAAGGCAAGAGCCATGCCGTAAAGAAAGTCACCACACAAGGGCAAAATCTGTTCTCGGTATCCTTCGTGGGTCCTGGCGGAAACATCATAGAGGCCACCCTCAAGCCTTGATGGGTCTCCAAGGCTCCGACCTTCTGCCGACAAAGGAATGCAAGTCTCGGCATCCATCGTCAGGAGTCGAGACTCAAGACCTCGTCTGTGGAGTGTAAACCTCTCCGCAGAATGCCCCGGCAACTCATCCCCGGATCTCTCGCCCACGACTTCCGCGATGGCGGACTCCTGAAGCAGACAGAGCTTTCCCGCTGGGATGAAGGGCTCTTTAGGCCTATGGCAATTAGCCTCTAAAAGCTGAGCAGCCTATAAACGTCGCGGCATAATAAGAGCAACATATTATGGACAATGGAGACGCCCCGTAAACAACACCACCGGTTCCTTCAACGGAGTCAGCGTTCAGAAAACCACGAGGAACTTGACCATCCGGTCCACGAATCCGGGAACAAGTGTCATCGTTCGGCAGAGCAACGGCAAGGTCCAAATCGAAGTCCGCAATGGTTCCGTCGACCTCAACCGGGTCAACGCGAAGGCAACCGGAGCCTTATCGCAACCAGTGGATCTCAACCGCCTGAAGGTCCTCTTCCAGAACCACCCTGACCTGTCCACGATGCTGGATCGTCTGGACGCCCGAGGCGCCCTGAACACCGTGGATCAGACAGGGACTCCCCTCGATGAACGTCTGGCCATGCTGGCCTCGATGCGTTCCCCGAAGCCGGGATGGCCTTCCGGAGTGCAGATGGCCGCCCATGTCGTCGAACACCTCCACAACCCAGGCTGCATCCAGCAAGGCAAAGGCACGCTGAGCTGCGCTGCAGCAGTCGCTCAGGGCTCGCTGGCGGCCAGCAAACCTGCAGATTACGCCCGGATGGTCTTCGAGCTGGCAACGCGGGGAGAGAGCCGGACACTCAAGGGTGATGTGGTCAAGGCCGACTGGCGGGGCATCAGCCGTTCGGAAGGTCGCGATCCTGTCGAGGACCTGCTTCAGGAAAGCCTGCTTGCCTTCGGAGAACAGAGCTTTCCCGACGCCGGCCAGTCGCTTGGCGGAGGATTGTTCGGAGCCATCGGCAACCGGATCATGAAATTCGTCAGTGGATTCGCAAAGGGAGTGCAAAAGCTGGCCCGCAAGCTGGGAGGGGGCGGCGGGGACTATTCGGCAGAAGACCGCCAGCGCGCGTTGACCCCGAGGCAGTTGACCTCAATCACCGACAGCCTGACCGGTGAAGCCAGGGCGACCTTGAACGTCCACCACCCCTCCGCAGAGGATCGCCAGAACTTCCTCACCGACCCGAACAACGTTCAACGTCGGGTGCTGGAGGCCATTTTACGCGAGTCCCTGCGCGCGGGGCCCGTCCCTCTCGGCATCACCGGTCAGGAGTTTGCGCCCGAAGACATGGGCCACGCCATTTCACTCGTGGCCATCCAAGGCCAGGAAGCCATAGGTCATATCCTCGATCCCGGTGACGGCAAGATCAAGCCCGTCCCTTTCGTGGACCTATTGGGCAAGATCGAGAACGTGGCGCTGCCTCATACCCGTATGCAGTCGCCGGGCCCGAAGGAAATCCTGGCCAAGTTGGTCGAAGCCGCGCGCAGGAAGGTGCAGGAAGCCACCGGCCTGCCTGTCGCAGGCGTCCGCTGAACCGATTGGAGACGTGGGCTCGGGATCCCATCGGCAGGTCACGAGGTTCCCGATCGTCCCGCACCCTCTACAAGCCTCGGACCTCCGACGTATAGCCCTTGAGGGTGCAGTCGGCCACGTTCACCCCCGAGGGCACGTTCCCCGGAAAGAGTGCGCCCACGTGAGGGGCATCCTTTCGATCCACGGGACTGGCCTTGCTGATGGACAAGCTGAAGTAGCCGTTGTCCAACAGGTTCCACTGGTCGATCTTGTAGCCCGATCGCTCGGTGGTGGCGGCAATCGAATTGTCCTCGAGCGGCGGAGCTGCCTGCACCACCAGGTTGGCCTGGATCTGTGCAGGATTGAGCTTGGATAGATCCTGCCCGAAGAGCGAAAACGGAATGGTCAACTCCAGAACGTCCTGCGGAACTCCAGGTGCCGTGCCGCGCGAACTCGTCACCCTCCAGTCCTGATTCTCGATCAAGGGGGGACGAGCCGCGATGACCGGCAGGACCACACGGGCGTTGGTAGCTGGATCGTAGGTCTGCTCCCAGTGCTCGACCCGACGCCCCCCGGCCGTCGTGTAGATGAAGGCGTTGGTCCACGAGTTGGGCTCAAGCGCTTGACGGAACAAGGTGCCCGGGGGCACCGAGATCGAAGCCATGTCGCTGCCCAGGTACACCGGAAAATCCGCCCCGATGATGGGGCGGTCGCGCAGCCATGGCCCAAAGGTCTTCGGGCCTTGCCCCGCCTGACCCGAGGCGTCGACGACGAAAAAGATTCTGACCCTGGGGTCGCTTGGTACCTCGCCCTGCATCTGGATGCGGAAGATCAGGTTGTTGCGCGAGCTGGGGTTGATGGCGCGGTTGGCACAGCCCGGAAGACCTGTCAGCAGGAGGCCACCCAGTACGAGCCCCAAGCCATCCCTCATCCAAGGCCTCATGGCAAGCCTCCCGTCACCCCGCCCAACACCCCACCCAGCGCGCCCACCCCGCCCCCGACGCCTAAACCTTGGTTCGAGAAACTGAAGATATCCGTATTGAAGGCCGTCATCCGCAACCGGACCATAAATGACTCGAACTGCCGGTCGTACTCGAATGACAGGATGAAATCATGCAAGTCGCGTGAGATCCCGAAGCGCCGGATTCGGTAAGTACGAGCATCGGGATCCCCCGGAACGGGCACGGCGCCTGGGATGGACGTCACCAGATCGAACGACCCCCCGGCGAACAGCTCCCAATGATTCTCCCACGACGTCCCGAAGGAGGCGACGAGATCGTTGGTCAAGCTTGCCAGTTTGCCCTTCTCGGGGTCGAAGTTGAGCTGGGTGACCAACTGAACCCCCTCGTTGAGTTTCTCCTTGCCCCAGCCCCCGCCAAAGGCTTCGGGCGTCGTGCGCAGCGTCAGCCCCAAGGCCGTATTGCCCCACTTGCCCCCCGCAGGCTCGAAGTACTCAAAGTCCCGAAACCGGTAGCTACTGGTCAAGGTCCCTACCACCCTCGGATCCGGAGTCAGGTTCAACGTGCTCACGTAATCACCGTAACGACGGCGCTGGTAGTCGTAGGACAAGCGATGGGTCCAGTCCATCTTGCCCGTAAGCGCCAGCCGTTCCTCGATGTCGAGCTGGCTAAGCTGCGTGAGCGCCAAGGCATCGAACTGGAAGGGTGTGGTCGAGCGGCGATTTTCATCCGGGTCGTTGGCGCCGCCTGGCTCGATCCGCTTGTAGGTCAAGGTTTGCCGCAACAGGTCTCCCACCTGAGACACCATGACGGCGTTGACGTTGACGACGTAAGCCGCGTCCCCCGTGCTGTAGAACCGCTGGTTGAAGCCCGTCCCTCCCACGTCGAGGGTGGTCCCGCTCCAGAGTCCGTGGGCCTTCGATCCCAGAGACAACGAGGGATTGAAGCGTGAGATGGCACCGAGGTAAGGACGCAGGGCCTCCGACTGCTCGGCCGTGGTGCGCGAGACCGTGGGGTACTGGTTCCATTCGAAGTATCGACCGGCGTCCAGACCGACCGTGACCGGCTGCAAATCCGCGAAGAGCGGCTTCAGGTTCAGGTCGACCTCCGGCAGCTTGTCGACGTAGTTGCGGGCCTTGATGTTCTTTGCCTCGAGCCCATTGGGCTGGAACAGGAGCAGCTTGCCCATGCTGACCCGACTGCTGGCCCAGCCCAGATCCTGGTTGAGGTCCAGCTTCTCCTCCAGCTCCTCGACCTCCGTAGGCAAGGTCGACCCGAAGGCCGCCGGTGCCCTGGTCCGGCGATAACGCTGGTTCCAAGACACTTTGGCCCCCTGACCCAGCTGCTGATCCACCTGAAGATTGGCGTCGAGATTCGTGTTTTCGAGCTTGGAGGGATCGGTCGTGGTGGGGGCGAAAATCCCCGTGGCACCCGGGCGAGGTCGCGGCAGGTTGGTCTGTGAGTTGGTCTGGAAGCGAATCGACGTGCCGTCCTTCGACCACGAGGCATTCGCCCCGTAGGACGTCGAGGTCTGGAACACCTGCCCGCGTGTGCCCCGCTCGTCCCGAAATTGCCGAGACAATCCCCAGTTCACGCCCATGCGCTGATCCGACAGCCGCAAGGTATGCGCGGCGTGATCCTGCCGGTAATCCTTGAGGGCCAGGGTATCCTCGGAAAGCCCCGTACGTTGAAGGTTGTTTCCCACCACGGCCTGGGCATTGGACAGGGTGTAGAGGTTCCAGTCCTCGAAGGACAGGTCCAAGGTCATCGTGTCCAGCAGGCGCTGCTGATGGCGGATCTTCCACATCCGATCGTCAAAGGGACGCCTGTTGTCCGGATCCAGTCCGTGAACCGAAATCGAGCCCGAAGGCGCCGGATCCGGCAGCAGCAGGCCAAAGGCATCCAGCTGTGTCATCGACCGCGCACCGTTGGCGATCTGATGCGACACCCCGAAGGCCGGCCCCTTCTTCTGCAGCAGGTGCAGAAACAACGTGCCCGAGTGACTCGGGTCCAACTGGTAACCGAATCCTGTCCTGGCGAAGAGGCCCTCGATCTCGTTCTGGCCGAACTCCGCCCTGCTCTCGCGCTTCTTGAGCGGCAACCAGAATGTGGGCAGCCAGATGGCCCGACGGTTATTGACGTTGACCCAGGCGTTCCAGCCAAGCACGTATTCATCGGGCACCAGCTCGATGCGCTCGGCCTGAACGTGGTAATGGGGGGTAATCTCGAGCTGGACTTCCTCACATGTGCTGACGACACCCCGCTTCAGGAAAAACTTCGTCCGGCCCTGGGTCTCCAACTCCCCAGCTGACACATAGAGGATCTGGCCGGTCTGGGGTGCGGGGACCGTCAGGTAAGCCTCTCGCACCGTGGCATCCCGGGTGTCCAGGTGAAACTCAAGACCCTTGCCCGTGATGCGCTGGGTCCCGCCCGGTGCCTGCTGCAGCAGGACGAAGGGCCGGTCCGTTCGCACCAGTTTCTTGTCCTGGTCATATTCGAGCCAGTCGGTTTCGACGTTGAGATCCTGGTACTGCAAGGACACGTGGCCCTCGGCACGACCGATGCGGGTCGTGCGGTCCTGCCGCAGGACGTCCGCCCGCAAGCGGACGGTCGCGGACGAGGTCGAGGGTGCAGGCAACGACTTGACCTCGAAGGGCACGTCCCCCGTCGCCTCGTCCTCGCCAGGATCAGGCAAGGCCGATCGACTGGCCATGGCCCCGGGGATGAAAGGGGGGGCTGTCTTTTCAGGTCGCGGCCGGGTTCCCGGGCCTGGGGCACCCTCCGGTGACGTCGGCAGGGAAAGGGCGTCGCCCGGCGGCCCCGAGACAGGCGGCTCAAGTCCCGGGGGAGGACCTTGGTAGCCCGGAGGCAAGGGAGGAGGCGCGGGGACGGCCGCCATGGCGGAGGCTTGTGACAAGGCCAGGCTTGCCAGGATGACCACAAGAAGGGACGCCACCCCCCGACGCCAGGCGATGGCTCCCTTCATCGCCGATCCACCCGCCACAACAAAAAGACCCCGACCACGGCGTACAGCAGATTCTGGCTCCACGCCGCCCAATGAGGCGGAATCATGCCGGCGTTGCCCATCGACCGGGAGATGGACATCACCACGTAGTAGACCGCCACCAACGCAATGGTAAGGGACACCCCGATGAAGATGCCCAGCCGCCCGAACCTGAAGCCGAGGGGGGCGGCAAGTAGCGCCACCACCACCGCCGCGAGCGGCAGGCTGAACTTCAGGTGATAGTCGACTTCGGAGGACTTGGTATCCACGCCGGCGGCCTTGAGCGTGCGGATCTGGGCGCCCAACTCCTCGGAGGTCTGTTCCTGAGGGGAGAGATCACCGTTCCGGTAGTAGGCCTGGGGATCCTGGCCGACCTCGACCGTCCGAAGGGCGAAGTTGGTCTCCTCCACCACGAACGTGCCACCTGGGGCGTAGCGATGCTCCACGCCGTCCTGCAACTCCCAGCGGGTGCCGTTCCATGTCCCGCTGCGAGCCGTGATGACCACGCCCAGAGGGCCCTTGCGATCAATCACGATGGCGTCGTAGAGGGTGTTGGTCCGCTCGTCGACCTGCCGCACGTAGAAGGTCCGTTCGCCTTCCCCACGAAAAAAGACGTTGTCCTTGAAGACCGCCTTGGTCTGCTTGAGCATGAGCGTCCGGACCAGGTCGACCACCTGCCGGTTTGACCAAGGCACCAACCTGTCATTGCACGCGAACCCCACTCCCGCGACGACGAGGGCGCCAGCCAACACGGGCACGCACATGCGTCGAAAGCTGACGCCACAGGCCCGCAGGGCCACGATCTCGAAGTCGCGGCTCAGGCGCCCCACGGCAATCAACGTCGCGAAGAGATAAGCGACGGGAAACGTGATGACCAGAATGGCTGGCAAGTTGTAGAGCAGGAGCCGAACGACCACGTCCACTGGCACACCGCTCTGCACGATGAGCGAGGCGTAGATATAGAGCAGGTTGATGAGGTTCATCACCAGGAACCCGCCCACTCCGGCCAGGAAAGGACGGACCAGCTCCCGCAGGATGTATCGGTCAGCGATGCCGGTGCTCATCGAAGGCCCCGCATCATCGTCGATCCACCCGAGACAGCAACACCAGACCCACGACCCCGAAGACAAGATTCTGCAACCACGCCGCCAGAATGGGATGCAAATAACCTGCTTGGCCCATGGCCTGAAAAGTCTGCATGGCCGTGTAGTAGAGGAAGACCAAGATGACGGAGAGCGCCACCCCGATGTACGGACCGAGACGAGAGAACAGCATGCCGAGGGGGGCGGAGATGAGCGCAGCGGCGAAGGTCGCCAATGGCACGCTGAACTTCATGTGATAGGCCACCTCGAGGGCATGGGTGTCCCCTCCCTGCTTCTTGAGCTGAGAGATCTGCTTGTCGAGGTTCGAAGCGTTCAATCCCGCAGGATCCAGATCCGAACCAAGCATCGGATTGTCCATGCGGAATTGGATGCGCAACTTGCGGAACTTGATCTCGTGATCCACGTATCCGGTCTCGCCGAACTTGCGGACCTCGCCGTCCTCGAGGACCCATACGCCGGTGTCGGCAGCAGACAACCAACGCCCCTTCCGCGCGGTAATCAGTTGTGGCCAACCTGGCCGCCCCTGGTCCAGGATCAGGATATCCTGCATCTCGCTGGTCCTTGGATCGATGGCCTTCACGTAGAAACTTCGGTTCTCCGTGCCCTTGAAGAACACATTCGGCCGAATCACCGGCCGCAAGGAAGCCTTCATCAGAGCTGCCTTGGTCTCCTTGATCCGCAGATTGCTCCAGGGGACCACCACATCGTTGAAAAAGAAATTGGCCGCAGAGACCAACGCCGCCCCCAACAAGATGGGAGCCAAGATGCGCTTGACGGAGACGCCGCCGCTGCGCAGCGCGATGATCTCGAAGTCGCGAGCCATCCGTCCGATGCCCAGCAGGCTGGAGAAGAGGTAGGCCACGGGAAAGGCCAGGACCATCACGCTGGGCAGCGTGTAGAGCAGCAGCATCAGGACCGGCCCCGGCGACGCTCCCGCCGTGAAGATCAAGTCCGTGAAACTCGAAAGCGTAAAGCTGAGCATCAGGACAATGAAGCCGAGCACTCCGACGAAGAATGGTCGGAAGAGCTCGGCCATGACGTAGCGATCGAGCGTCCGCATGCGGCTTTGGACCCGGCCGGGGAGTCCGGACCCCATCATATACCTTGACCCCTCGGGGGCACCTGTCGGGAGGCCGGAGGGGACATGGCCCCCGTGCTACCATGACCCTTCCGATGGAGACCCTGCCCCCGACGCCAAAGACCGCCCCGGACGGGCAGGCCGGCGTCTTCCCCCTTCGGCGGGGACATTGGGCCTGGGCCGCGTCCGGTGGCCTGCTGCTGGGCCTTTCGTTCCCGGGGATTCTCGCTCCCGGAACACCTTTGGCCGTCTTGCCGGGCCTGATGGCTTGGGTGGCACTCATCCCCTTCTTTGCAGTCCTGGGCACGACGCGACGGCGTCGCGACGACCTCAAGGCCGGACTGGGCTTCGGGGTGGCGTTTCAATCGGTGTTGAACCACTGGTTGCTGGCCATGCATCCGCTGACGTGGCTGGGGATCCCGTGGGACGTGTCGCTCGTCGTGGTCGGCGTGGCACTCGTGGGAGTGGCCCTCGTCATCGGAGCGGGCTCGGGCATTTTCGCCGTGGCGTACGGTGATCTGGTCAGGCGCTGGCGCAGGGCGGATCTGCCGACGGGGGGCATACCGCTGCTGGCTGCCGCCTCGTGGATGGTCTTCGAATGGCTGCAGGCGCGTGGGGACTTGGCTTATCCATGGGGTCCGCTGGCATTGACCCAGACCGAGACGCCCGACGTGCTGCAAGCGCTCTCCCTCGTCGGCCCCTACCCGCTCGGGGGGCTGATCGCCTTCACGGCCGCGGCCGCCGTCGAACGGTGGCGGAACGGCCATGGAGTCATCAAGGCGGTGCCGTGGCTTTTCCTGGCATGGCTGGGGGCAGGACGATTGCTGGCACCCGCGCCGATCACGGAAGGCCAGGCCATCACGGCCGCGGTCGTCCAGGGAAACTTTCCCTCGGATCAGAAATGGGATCCCGGGCGCCTTCCCGCCATGGTCGACCGCTATCTGGACCTGTCTCGTGCGGCGGGCAGTCAGGTCGTCGTATGGCCTGAATCGGCCCTGCCCATCGTATGGAACGCCGGAGGTCGACCCGACTTCCAGGCCGTGGTCGATCGCATCCGGGCGATGTTTCCCTCGGGAGGGCAGCGCCGGCTTGTCACGGGCGCCTTCTTCGTGACCCCATCCGCACCAAATCAATCTCCGGCGCTGATGAATGCGGCAACCGTCGTCGGGGGAACGGCGGGCCCCTGGCTGTGGGAAGCCAAGCGCCATCTCGTGCCTTTCGGCGAGTTCCTGCCCTTCCGCGGCATCCTGCCTGACGTGCTCTCGCGGCTGAATATCCTGTCTCAGGATCTGGCGCGAGGCGAAGGCGCCGCGCCCCTCGATCTCGGCGACGTGGGCGGCAGGGTCGGCACGGGCATCTGCTTCGATTCGATCTTTCCGGCGGCCCTCTCGGCCGATGCGGCCGCAGGCGCCACGGTTCTGGCCATCGTCACCAATGACGCCTGGTACAAGGACACCAGTGCCCCGCACCAACACTTCGCCCACGCCATCCTGCGCGCGGTCGAGACGCGGAGGTGGGTCCTGCGTGCGGCCAACACCGGAGTATCGGGGATCATCGCCCCGGACGGCCGAGTGATGGCCCGCACCCCTGTCTTCCGTGAAGCAGTCGCCACCGGCTCCTTTGTTCCCGTGAACGAAGTGACGCCCTACAGCGCGCATGGGGACTGGCTGGTGGGCGTCGCAGCCGCTCTCGTAGGACTCTCGTGGATGGCGGCCTTCGGCAGGGCTCCTGCGGCGATCCCCGAGGCCCTGGGGTGAAGGGTCTTGCGGCCTGGTCCCGCCTGCCCATGGCCATGCGCCGTGGCCTCATGGCCACGGTGGGTGCAGCCGTGATCATCGGCCCTTGCATCTGGTGGCTACGTCGACCCGAAATACCGCGCAACGCTTTGCTGAAACCGGTGGAAACCGTCATGCGACCCGAGATCGAGCTTCAGTTCGAACAGGTCGAGGTCCGGGGCAGGGACAAGGGTCTTGCCCGGTGGGAGATTACCGTGCCCGAGATGACGGCCGGACAGAACCAGCGTGTCATCCATTTCGTGGGCAAACCCAGAGGAAGATTTGTCAACCTGAAGGACTGGAAGGCCGACGCCACGGCCACCCTGCCCCCGGGCACCACGGTGGTAGGACCCACGCCCAAACCTGTGGCTTCCCCTAAAATCCGCAGCCTGCGCTGGACCGCGCGTGAAGCCGAGTACGACAATGATTATGAGGAGCTGACCATCAGGGGGGACGCCACCTTCACCACGGATGACAAGGACACCTTGCGCACCGAGGAAGCCCGTTACAAGGTTCGGGAGCATCGCCTCGTCCTGCCAAGGCGGATACAGTTGCGAACCCGGGATGGCAAGTTGCGGGTCGGAGCCGATCGGGCATCTGCCGACACCCAGCTCGAGGTCCTCGAGCTGGCAGGTCAGGTGCGCATCGACTCCGTCGGGGAGGCGACCCGGTGAGGGGCCGGACTGAGGTGCCGGGGCTTGGCCGTGGGCTGGTCGTGGTCGGCCTCGCCTTGTTCTCGTGGTTCACGCAGCCCATCGCCTCGGTCCGGGCCGACGAGTTGCCTGAGGCACCGGACGCCCCGCGCCCGGTCCCGCCGCGCGCGGCCCCCCCGGGAGGAACACCCGATGGCTCGCCACCCTCACCAGGGTTCGCCGTCACCGCGGAAGAACGCCCGGCCTCAGCGCATCGGTCTTCCCCCCCGTCAGTTACAGGACGACAGAGTGCCGCGCGCAAACTGCCTCGCCTGCCGACACCCGAACCTACCTTGAGGCCGCGAGTCCTGCCCCCCGCCGTGCCGGCACCGCGCCCCCTCCCGCCCGCCATGGCCGCCTCGCCCCTGCCTCTTCCTCCTCTGGGTGGCGGCGGCGTCCTTCCCTTGCCGCCGCCCGTAGGCCGACCTTCGTATCCTCCCTTGCCTCCGATCAAGTCCCTCAAGGTTCGCCCCCCCGGAGAGCCGCTGCCCGAAGGCACGGTCCGGATCTTTTCGGACCACGTGAAGTATGACCGCGCCACCCGCCTTGCCGTGGTGAAAGGCAACGTACGCATCCATCAATCGGACAGTGTGATCGCGACCAGCGAGGCCCACTACGACCAGAAAGCCCGAGTCACCACGATCGACGTGCCCTTCGAGCTGGTGCAGGACCAGCGGGACGAACCCCGGACGACCGTACAGGGCTTGCGGATGCGCAATGACCACGACCGCCGCCTCATCACCGTCGATGGCGACGTGGAGCTGGTGAGGGTCGGAAACCCTGCCGCTCGACCCGACGGTCCCGGGCGCAAGGCCAAGGTCAAGAATGCCTTCCGAAAGGAGGACATGGTCATCCGGGCCGACCACCTGGACTATCAAGCCCGAACCAAGGATGCGGCCTTCCTGGGCAACGTACGCTTCATCCAGCGGGAGAAGCATGCGACGGGAGATCGGGCACGGGTCGATCACACCCGCCAGACCGTCACCCTCGACGATCACGTGGTGTTGACCCAGATCAAGGGTGATTGGCTGATTCGGGAGGGGATCGTGGACACCAGCAAGCCGGATCCCGATCGGGACAAAGCCCTGGCGGAACGCACGGTCATCACCGGAGACCATCTCGTCATCGATCAGCAGACCAACGATGCCACCGTGACAGGAGAGACCGTCGTCGTGGCCCAGAAGGGCCGACGCGTCACGGGGCGCCGCGCCGACTACAAGGATGCGGACCAGACGCTGACCGTCACTCAGGATGTACTGGTCCAGCGTGACGACGGCAGCTTCATGCGCGCCCAGAAAGCCGTTTTCCACACGGAGGAAGACCGATTCGAGGCCTTCGGGGCGGCCGGTACGCAGGTCGAGACAGAGTTCGACGTCGACAAGCAATAAGGCTGTTGCGTCGCCGGCCCTTGTGCCCTCCAGGCGTCAGTTGACGCCTGCGGTACCTGTCACGATGCGGATGGGAATATTCCGTTCCACTGCCCGACCATCGCCCCCGAGCAGCTCGATATCGCCCTCCTTCAGGAAGACAACCCTCGCGGTGAGCTGCGGGGGATTCCCCACCTGCCTGAGTCCCTGCAAGGCCAAGTCGATCGTCACCTGCGCCAGTGCGCCGCTTCGGTTGACAAGTCCCCCTTCCAGCAACACGGGGTCAACCGGCAGCCGTACAGGGGTCCCGACCGTCAGGCCTTCGGGTGTCAGCAACGTCACCCGGGCTCCGACGATGACGGCGGGACGCCCACCCGGGAGATTGCGCAACCCGAAGGAAACCCGGGAACCGGTCGTGGGAAACGTGATGACTTGATCAGGTGTCGCCACGTTGCATGTGAGGGTCTGGGGCGAGAAGAGGGAAATGCGGGCGGCCTCTGAGCCCGTGGAGGTGGGCAAGGTCAGCGGCAGCGACACCTGATCGGCCAGCTCGGGCACCCCGAAGGGCGTGTTGACGAGAAGGCCTACCGCCACCTGCACCGAAGCACTTGCGGGGATGTCCGCGGAGAATGTGGCAGGCCTGACCTCCACTTGGCGCGTCAGCAAGACCTCGTCGAAACTGAAGGTCAAGGTGGTGCTGCCCAACCCGGAGGCAGGAACCGGCAGGCCAGACAGGATGAACTGCCCCTTGAGCGGCACCAGTTGCGACCGCAGGACGACACCTTCGGCCCCGCCGGGGGCGGGACGCGGTGCACCCGACGGCAGCAGGCCCGTATCGAAGCCAACGGGGTCCTTGCCGTTGCCCGTGAAGGTAAAAATCGACCCGTTCGAGACCCTGACGCCTGCGACGGCATTGCCCTTCACGTCGACGACACGCCCTGTCACGACGCCCGAACGATCGGCGGGTACCGGGAATGGAATATTCTCGGGCAAGCGCTCGGGAAACAGAAACGGGTCCAGGACGGCCGTTTCGGTTGCCAACGTATCGCAGCCAACCGGAAGCGACGTCATGACGGCAGCAATCACGACCCGCGACAAGATCCCGCGCATCAATTCGCTCCCCCGGCAGGGGCTGCCGCTCCCCGCATCCCGGTAACGAAACGAACGGCCAGACGGGCTGTCAGGTCCGACAGGGGATAACCGTTGTCATCGCGGCCGGAAAATGTGATCTGAGCCGTCAGGTTCTGGGACCAAGACTCCAGCCTGGGCACCAAGCGACCCGTGAGCGGATTGACCCGATAGCCGTTGTCCACACCGAACTTCACGACATCGCTGCGGATGAGGGAGAGCTCAAGCGGCTGGCCAGCGCCAACGCCAGCACCAGCGCCTCCGACACCGCCCGCCGCGCCACCAGCCGCACCGCCCGCCGCGCCACCGGCCGCACCGCCAGCGGCACCGCCCGCCGCTCCGCCACCGGCCGCACCGCCCGCCGCTCCGCCAGCGGCACCACCGGCTGCGCCACCGCCGACTCCACCACCCACTCCACCGCCAACCCCGCCGACAGGATTACCAGCAGGTCCACGAGCCAAATACAACGAAAGCCCCTGACTCCACGGCTGCACCACCTGCGCGTCGATGGGCGCGGCGGCACTATCGAACCAATCCACGGCAAAAGCATTGAGTCGCACGCCGGGGATCGCGTCGCCGGGCAGAGGAGAGACCAGAACCTGTACCGTCTCGGGTTGCGCCGTGAAGGTGAAATTGGGATCAGAGACCGTGGATTCAGGATCCATCTCGATCCGGACGGTCACCAACTGCGTCTGCGCCACCGCAAGAAGCCTCGCCTTGGGCAAGGCCGGATTGCCGATGCGAAAGGCCTCGCATCCCGTGGCAAGGGCCACCGCGGTCAAGACGGCGAGGCCTCGAAGCCTGCGCACGACCGTACGTTCGACCCGCTTCACCACGACCTCCTCAACCCTCCACGCTGCCCTGGAAGGAAACGGCGCGCAACGCACTATACCCACGGATGCCTGAAGTATTCCGGCACCTCCGGGCGACACCCCGGCCTGACGCCCACTATTGAATGAGCTTGTGAGCCGCATCACGACTGCATTTTCAGCCTTGTCAGCATGTGACGGAGTTTACTTACGCGCCTCTCAGCGAATGCCTAACATCACTGCAGCAACACCCACGCAGGGTGACATTGGCAACAGCTTGGTATAGTAAGGAACCCCCATGACCAGAGCCCGCAAAAGTCCCGGCAGCGCGGCTGGCGAACCCGACGAGGGCGCCGGCTCGGCTGGGGAGAATGCCGAGTTCAACCAGCGGGCCACCTTCTACTTTTCCGAGGACCAGCTCACGAAGCTCGACATCATCATGCTCGAGCTTCGCATCGGCAAAAATGGTTTCAAGGACAAGAAGATCGGCAAGTCCGAACTTATGCGGGCGGCCCTCGACATGCTGATCGAGGATTACAACACCCGCGGTGCGGACTGCTGGCTGATCCAAAGACGCAAGGCCGAAGGCGTCGGGACCTGAAAGTCGCTGTCATGACCCACTCGCATGGCCGGGCGTGGCGTGCCAAGCTGGCGATGATGGCGTGCCCACAATCCACTCCATAAGGACCTCTGATGACACTTCAACGCTCATGCCTCACCGGTGCACTGATCCTGGCTCTGGCTGCCGTCACAGGCTGCGAACAAAAAGCAGAAGAAACCGGCGAAACCGGCACGACCACGGAGACCGTCGAAACCGCGACGGACAGCGAGGCGCTCCCTGCGGAAACTGCTTCAGGCTCTGACGTGACCACTCAGTCAGCCAGTGATGCGGCCCCGGCCACTGAGGCTTCGGGTGCGGCCGCCCCAGCTGACCATGAGCATGCCGAAGGCGAGGGCGAGCACAGCCACGACGCCGAAGACCCCAAGTAACGACAGTCCGTCACGTCCCAAGTCGTGCCTTTCGGCCCGGTCCCCCTCTGCGGGTGGCCGGGCCCGTCTCATGAGGAAGCGTGATGCATAATCCCGTCCGTGGTGCGCCGGACCTCGCCGAACGTGCCGAGGAGCTCGCCGCCGCCTGCGCGCTCGTGGCCATCGAAGGCCTCGGCAGTCGCAGCCTGGCTCGTCTGGAAAGAGCTTTCGGCAGCGCCCGGGCGATTCTGGCAGCTCCCGCCCGAGACCTCGTGCGGGTGCCCGGACTGGGCAAGCTGCCTCTGCAGCGTTTGCTCGAAGCTCGGGATCGGCACGTCCCGCTGGCCGTACTGGACGCGTTGCTGGACCGCGGGTACCTGCCGGTCGCGGCCGGCATGCAAGGTTATCCCAAGGGCTGGGAGCGCCTCCACGATCCTCCGATGGTGGCCTTTCTGAAAGGACAGCCTCGCCGGGAACAAGCGCCACTTGTCGCCATCGTAGGCACCCGCCGGGCCAGCTTTCAGGGGTGCTCCCGTGCCAGGAATCTGGCCCGGGAACTGGCGGACCTCGGCGTGGGAATCGTGTCGGGCCTGGCGGAGGGCATCGACGGTGCGGCCCACGAAGGTGCCCTGGAGGCATCGGGACACACCATTGCCGTGTTCGGCACCCCTATCGACGCTCCTTGGCCACCCGTCCAGCGTCCGTTGGCCCGACGCATTCTGGAAGCGGGTGGGCACTGGATATCCGAGAGGCCGCCGGGACGCGGCATGGGACAAGGGGGCTTCCTCGCCCGCAATCGCCTCGTGGCAGCCATGGTCGATGCCGTGGTGGTCGTCGAGGCGCCGGCACGAAGCGGAGCCCTGCACACGTTGGGCCTGGCCGCGGAGCTGGGAATCCCGTGCTTCGTGATGCGGGGTCCGCAAGATGCGGACAGTTGGGCAGGCGGGCGCAAGGCAGAAGCCGATGGAGCCACGGGCATCGATGGCTCCACGGATATGCTCGAAGCCTTGCAGTGGCGACCCGCGAGCCGCGTATCTGCCCGCAAGGCGACGGACGAAGCCGCTGTGGTTCTGCAGGCCATCGGTCATGACCTGATCCTTCCTGAACAATTGTCCGAGCGCCTTGGGTGGTCGTTGCAGCGTCTTACCCCGGTCCTTAACCGCCTGGTGCTGGCCGGGCGCGTCGCAGGACGAGGACGTTGCGTGTTCACGGCCACCGCAAACGAGCGTCGATAGGGTATCTTTGCCGCATGGCCAAATCGCTCGTCATCGTGGAATCCCCTGCCAAGGCCAAGACCATTGGCAAAATCCTGGGCAAGGACTTCGTCGTGAAGGCCTCGGCCGGACACATCCGAGACCTGCCCAAGAAGGGACTGGGCGTCGAGGTCCGACGCAAGACCTTCCTTCCTGAGTACGTCATCATGGATGACAAGGAAAAAGTCGTCCGCGAACTGCAAGAGGCGGCGCAAGGCGTTCGTGAGGTCTATCTGGCTCCTGACCCGGACCGAGAGGGCGAGGCCATCGCATGGCATCTCTCGGAAATCCTCAAGTCGGACTCAGGCACCCAGGGCATTCCCATACATCGGATCGAGTTCAACGAGATCACCACCGAGGCCATCCGTCGGGCAGTCAAGAACCCCCGACAGATCGACCTGCACCGGGTCGATGCCCAGCAAGCCCGACGCGTGCTCGACAGGCTCGTGGGCTACAAGATCTCGCCCCTTCTCTGGCAAAAGGTCCAGCGTGGTCTTTCGGCCGGCAGGGTCCAGAGCGTGGCGGTACGCCTGATCTGCGACCGTGAACGCGAGATTCGGGCCTTCCAGCCAGTCGAATACTGGACGCTGACGGCCAAACTGGGCAAGGGCAAAACTGCCTTCGAGGCCGAACTTGTCCGCTGGAAGGGTGAGAAGCCTGTCATCGGCGATGGCGCCACGGCAGAAGCCATCGTGGCCGCCGTCAGACCGGGGCCTTTCACGGTCACGAAAATCGTGACCAAGCCCAGCAGCCGCAAGCCTGCGGCTCCGTTCACGACGTCCACCCTGCAGCAAGAGGCCTCGCGCCGTCTTGGCTTCACCGTCAAGCGCACGATGACCTTGGCGCAAGGCCTGTACGAGGGGGTCGAGCTGGGCAGCGAGGGGCCGGTCGGTCTCATCACCTACATGCGAACGGACTCCGTCCGCATCGCCAACGAGGCCCAGGCCGAGGCCCGTGAGTTCATCACCTCGACGTATGGAGCCGACCACCTGCCGACCAAGCCCCGCGCCTACACCAGTCGCAAATCGGCGCAGGAAGCCCACGAGGCCATCCGTCCCACCAGCATCTTGCGTCGTCCCGAAAGTCTCAAGGGGATCCTGACGCCAGACCAGCTCAAACTTTACAAGCTGATCTGGGAAAGGTTCTGTGCGTCTCAAATGAGCGATGCGAAGCTCGAGACCCTCTCGGTAGACATTGTCTCGGGCGAAGGCACCTTCCGGGCCACCGACACGAAGGTAGTCTTCGCGGGGTATCAGGCGGCCTACAAGGACACGGCGGAAGAGGATGCCGTCGCGGAGAAGCTGGTCAAACTGCCCACCCTTGCCGAAGGCGAAGTACTGGCCTGTACCGCCCTCGATCCCGTGCAGCACTTCACCCAACCCCCGCCTCGGTTCACCGAGGCGACGCTCGTCCGCACCCTGGAAGAGCAGGGCATCGGACGTCCCTCGACCTATGCGGCAACCATCACGACCATCCAGGACCGCAAGTACGTGGAGCGTGAGGGCAAGGCCCTGCATCCCACCGATCTGGGCTTCCGGGTCAACGACCAGCTCGTGGCCCACTTCCCAGACATCGTGGATGTCACCTTCACGTCGCGCATGGAGCAGGATCTCGATGCGGTCGAGGAAGGTGACAGGGAATGGATCGCGCTCATCCGGGACTTCTACGAACCTTTCCTCGCCACCCTCAAGAAGGCCGAGAAAGAGATGGAGGCCGTGGCCGTTCCTTCGGGCGAGACCTGCCCGAATTGCGGCAAGCAGATGCTCATCAAAAGCACGTGGAAAGGATCCTTTCTGGGCTGCGAAGGCTATCCCGAATGCAAGACCACCGCACCCATCATCAAGCGCACGGGCATCCGCTGCAAACGAGAGGGCTGCACGGGAGAAGTCATCGAACGCACCAGCCGTATGGGCAAGGTCTTCTACGGTTGTGACACGTACCCTGCCTGCAACTGGGTCAGCTGGGGCGAACCCTATGACCTGCCCTGCCCAAAGTGCGGGGCCACGTGGATGATCAAGAAGTTCCCGAGAGCCAAGGGTCGTCGCCCCTTCCTGCAGTGTGCGATTGCCGAATGCAAGCACATCGTGAACATGCCGACCGCCCGCAAGAAGGGTGAAGATGCGGCAGAGGACGGCACGGAGGCGCCCGCCGAAGCATGACGACGGTCCATGTCGTAGGCGGCGGGCTCGCCGGCAGCGAGGCGGCCTGGCAGCTGGCCCGGCAGGGCCTGGACGTGGTTCTGCATGAGATGCGTCCCGTGCGGTCGACACCGGCCCACAAGGGCGACGGCTTGGCGGAATTGGTGTGTTCAAACTCGCTCGGCTCGGATACCGCCGGTAGCGCACCCGCCCTGCTGAAGGCTGAGATGCGCCAGCTGGGCTCACTCATCCTCGAGGCAGCCGAAGAAGCGAAGGTCCCTGCGGGATCCGCGCTGGCCGTGGATCGTGACGTGTTTTCGGCCGCTGTCACGCGACGCCTGACGGCCATGCCAGGTCTGACTCTCGTGCGGGACGAGATCACGCACCTTGAAGGTCCGATCGTGGTGGCCAGCGGCCCTCTCACCTCCCCGAGCCTTGCCGACCACTTGCAGGCCATGCTGGGAGTGGGGCAGCTGCACTTTTTCGATGCAGCCGCCCCCGTCGTGACACGGGAATCGCTCGACATGGACCGGCTGTTCATGGCGTCACGGTGGGACAAGGGCGAAGCCGCCTATCTGAATGCCCCGATGAACAGGGAGGAGTACCTCGCCTTCCACGCCGCGCTGGCCACGGCCGAGAATACCGTGCTGCATCTCGAGGTGGAGAAGGACGTGGCGTTCTTCGAAGGCTGCCTGCCCGTCGAGGTGCTGGCCCGCCGAGGAGTGGACACCCTTCGCTACGGCCCGATGAAGCCCGTTGGCCTGACGGATCCTCGCACCGGCCGCTGGCCCCACGCCTGTGTCCAACTTAGACAGGACACGGTCACGGGGGACATGTTCAATCTGGTGGGTTTCCAGACGCAGCTCAAGTGGGGGGAGCAGAAGCGGGTCTTCTCGATGATTCCCGGACTCGCTCGTGCCGAATTCGTCCGGCTGGGCGTGATGCACCGCAACACCTACCTCGCCAGTCCGGCCTTCCTCGCCCCTACCATGCAACGGCGTGGGCATCCGGAACAGGCTTTCGCCGGCACGCTGATCGGCGTCGAAGGCTACACCGAGGCCGCCGCAACCGGATTGCTGGCCGGCCTCAATCTGGGCCGCCATGTGCGTGGCTTGCCCACGCTCGAACTTCCACCGACGACGATGCTGGGCGCCTTGGCACGTTATGTGTCCTCGGCCGATCCGAAACATTTCCAACCGATGAATGCAAACTGGGGGCTCGTGGATCCGTGGCCCGAGCGCATCCGTGACAAAGCGGAGCGGCGACGCTTGCAAGCACAGCGTGCCTTGCAAGACTTGGCGCGTACCGTGCAGGAGCAAGTTCCCATCGCCTGATTCTTGGTGGAGCCACGGCCGGCTCCCCAACGTCTGCACTTGCCCGGGTTTTTTGTCAGCTCCGCACGTGCCTCCGGCGACGGCCCTGCGGTGCCATGGAGACCCATGGCATCTGTCCTCCCTCGTCTGCGCTCGGGCATTCCCGGCTTGGATCCCGTCCTCGGTGGCGGCTATCCCATCTGCAGGAGCATCCTCGTCTCAGGTGGCGCAGGGAGCGGGAAGACCTCGGTCGGGGTTCAGTTTCTCGATGCCGGCCTGCGAGAGGGGCAACGAGGCCTGCTCGTCTCCCTCGGAGAGCACACCAGTCAGATTCTCAACGATGCGAGACAACGGGGCATCGACCTCTCGGGGGTCGAAACGCTGGATCTCAATCCCACGGCCGACTACTTCACGGCCCAGAGGACCTATGACATCTTCTCCCCGGCCGAAGTCGAGCGCGGCCCCATCACGAGCAGCCTTACCGAAGCCGTCACGCATGTACGGCCCGTGCGCGTCTTCATCGACTCGCTGGAGCAATTCCGCTACCTCTCGCCCGATCCGTTCCAGCTGCGTCGCCATTTGCTGGCCCTCATGCGATTCCTTACGGAGCACGAAGCGACGCTGGTCTTCGGGGCGGAGGGCTCGGAGCACGAGAAGGACAACGGCCTTGCCTTCCTCGCCGACGGGGTCCTCGATCTCGGCCAGGATGATCACGGCCGGACTTTGACCGTACGGAAACTTCGCGGGTCAGGCTTTGCCCAAGGGCGACACAGCATCGTGCTGGATCACGAGGGCCTCGCCGTGCTTCCCAGAGTCCTGCCAGCACCCTCCCCGGCCCGGGCTCCCCGTCCCAAGCTGACGACCGGTATCCCTACCCTCGATGCCATGATCGGGGGAGGTCTCGAGAGCGGCACGATCACCCTGCTGAGCGGTCCTAGTGGCACCGGCAAGAGCACGCTGGCGATGACCTTCGCCCTGCACCAAGCCAGCCTTGGCAAGAACACCCTGCTCTGTACCTTCGAGGAAGCTCTTGGCATCACCCGCGAGCGCAGCCTCTCGATGCGGCTACCCTACGATGAAGCGATGACACGAGGCCACTTCCAGGCCATCCACATCCATCCCCAACGCACCAGCCTCGTGGGCTTCCAGGAACTGCTTGCAGACACCATCGACCGGAACCGGTCGACACTTGTCGTGCTCGACAGCCTGATGGGCCTGATGTTGATGGGCGAGCCCGACACGATCGTCCGGGCGACCTTCTCGACCGTATCGTCTCTACAGCAACGGGGATTGACCATCGTGCTGACCCACGAGCAGGAGGAACCCGAGGCCGGCCAGCTTCCCCGGCCCTCCCTCGGCTTCCTCTGCGATACGATTCTCTATCTCCGCTTTCTCGAGCGGCACGACAAGGGGCGCCTCGAGGTCGGACGCGGCATCGGCGTGCTCAAGAAGCGTCTGTCGGGCTTCGATCCTTCCCTGCGTGAACTAGCCCTCGGACCCCACGCCATACGGATCGGTCCCTCGCTGGGCGCTCCGGCAGACTTTGTCCACGGATATGCCCCCCCGAAACCGCGGGCTGAGGGAGCAGGATGAGGTTGGCGCTCTGGCTTGGACATCATGAGGACACCACGCAGCTCAGGTCGATGCTCGAACCCTCGCCTCACGAGGTACTCGAGAGACCGGACTTGCGGCCCGGGGGAATCCAGCCATGTTTCGATCTGGCCGTCATGGACCTGCGCTCCCATGAGTACTGGGCAAAACTCATCCATGCGTGCCGGGAAGCCGAAGCGCCCCGATTCCTCCCCGTGCTGCTGCTCGTACATCCCTCAGACCTCTTTCCTGCCTCACGGCATCTGGGCTGTACCGCCGATGAACTCGTGCTGACGCCCATTCGCCGCCTCGAACTGAGAATCCGGATCGAGTCCCTGCTGCGGGGACGGGCGATGTCCCTCGAGTTGGAGAGATTGCACGCCGCCCGCACGGAACAGGCATTGGCCGAAGTCAGGGCCCTGCGTGACTTGGAGCAGCTACGCACCCAGTTCATCAGCAGCGTGAGCCACGAGCTGCGCACGCCCCTGACCACCATCATGGGTTTCGCAGAGTTACTGACCGATGGCCTGGCCGGCCCTCTCGCACCAGAGGCCAAGGACTTCGTCCAGGAGATCCGACGCGCCGGGGAGCGCATCACCCATCTGGTGGACGAGTTGCTTGATGACGCCCGCGTGCAGGCGGGGACCTTCCAGATCCATCCGGAGCCCATCGCGCCCGTAGCTCGAATCCAGGCCCTCGCCGGCAGCCTGGACCCCCAGTTGCTAGCCAAGGGACTCAAGCTGGATCTTGACCTTTCCCCCGCGTGCCCGAACATCACGGCCGATCCCAGGCGCGTGGATCAGGTCCTGCTCAACCTGCTGTCGAATGCCATTCGCCATAGCCCCCCGGGGGGGCGTATCTCGGTCAAGGCCAGACCTTGCGTACCCGGGCTGCGTGTCGAGGTGACGGACCAGGGTCCCGGCATCGCACCGCAAGACCAGAACCTGCTGTTCCAACGCTATCGGCAGATCGGCGGAAGGTCCACAGGGGGCACGGGTTTGGGACTGGCCATCGCCCGCGCCATCGTCCAAGCTCATGGCGGCGAAATCGGTGTCAGCAGCGCACCCGGCCACGGCGCCACTTTTTGGTTCACGCTGCCCGGTGAAGCCCACGAGGTCCAGGCCGCCTGAAGTCTGCTGCGACCCGATGGGTCGCCCGGAACCGTCGCGTGCTACTTCGTGACGGCCGCGAGACGACGCAGGGCCATGTCACAGGCCGAGCGGACCACGAAGGTGGGAAACCTTTCCTTGGCTTGACGAAGAGGCTCGACGGCACGGAGATCGGACAGCTTGCCCAGAGTCTCCGCGGCAGCCTTTGCCAGTTGTGGATCGTTGCCCTCCACAAGGAAGATCCTGCAGACATCGGGCAGCAGGTCCACGAGGCGATGGCGTCCGACGGCCGTGAGAACGGCTGTCTGCACGACGGTCTCGGAGGCGCCAAGCGCCTCGCGCAACAAGTCTGGGACCCCCGGATCCACGGCGTGATGGGCCATGACATATACCCCCCTCCGCCGACGCACAGAATCGGCGGCGAGGACCGCCTCGCGGAAAGGAGCAAGGTCTGGCCAGTCTCCGGATTCGGCCACGGCCTGGACGGCCTTATAGAACTTGTCATCATCGGGACGCTCGAACAGCTCGAGCATGGCTGCGGAGGGGGACCCCGCAGCGGCAGAAATCGGACGATCGGCCACGTTGTTATCCATGAAGCCAAGTGCAAGCAGTACACATCGTGTACCCCATCCGATGGCCGTCGTCTATCATGGCACGTGTTCGTCGACCCAAAGGGAGGATCCATGGCCGGCTTCTACGCCCCCGCGTTCAGCCAAGGTTGGATCGAAGTCATTTGCGGGTCGATGTATTGCGGCAAGACCGAAGAGCTGATCCGGCGGGTCAGGCGGGCCGAAATTGCCAAACAGAAGGTTCAGGCTTTCAAGCCGATGATCGACACCCGATACTTCCCGGAAGACATCTCCTCCCACGGGGGACTCCGGATGCGGGCCATTCGAGCCGAGGGCTCGGCCGAGATCCTGCCTCTCGTCGAACCTGACACCCAGGTCGTGGCCCTCGACGAGGTGCAGTTCTTCGACATGGGGATGGTAGAGGTGGTCCAGCAGCTCGCCGATGCGGGGAAGCGCGTGGTGTGCGCGGGACTCGACCTCGACTTTCGTGGCCAACCTTTTGCCCTGATGCCCCACCTGCTGGCGGTGGCCGAAAAGGTCGAGAAGCTGACGGCCATCTGCGTTCTCTGCGGAGGTCCCGCCACCCGTAGCCAGCGCCTCATCGACGGCCGACCCGCCTCGTGGGACGACCCCATCGTGCTCGTGGGGGCCAGCGAGTCCTACGAGCCTCGATGCCGCCAACACCACGTGATTCCGCGCCCCGAGCAGTTGCCGCTGGCCCCGCTCGGGACCTCACCCTCCGCCACGCCGGTCGCGTCCTGACGATCGCCATGCGGATCGAGGACCGCGAGGCCTTCCTGCTCTACCTCGAGGTCGAACGCAACCTCTCCCCGCACACGGTCGCGGCTTACGGTCGTGACCTCGCGCAGTTCTTCAGTTGGCTATCCGACGACCCCTTGCAGGTCGACCTCCGGAGGCTGCGGGCGTGGGCCGCGCAACTCGGCCGGGATGGCCTCGCCGCGCGCAGTCGGGAGCGGAAAATCGCCGCCGTGAGAGCTTATTATCGTTACCTCGTGAAGCTGCGGGCCCTCGAGCAGGATCCCACGCGGGGCCTGCGCCCTCCCAAGCGTCCGCGCAAGCTGCCGCGCTTTCTGACGGCAGAAGAGACGACCCTCCTGCTCGCGGCACCCCCTCCCGACACGCCCCAGGGCCTGCGCGACCGGGCCTTGCTGGCCATGCTCGATGCCTCGGGCGTGCGGGTGAGCGAGTTGGTTGCCCTGACCCTCACAAAGGTGCGGCAGTCGGTGCCCGATGCGGAAGGACTGGTCGAGTTGCCGATCCTCGGCAAAGGTCGCAAGGAACGTCGCGTACTGATTGACCTTGGCGCATGGGAAGCCCTGCAAACCTACTTGCGCGAGGGACGTCCCGTGCTGACGAACCGAGGCTCCGTTCCCACCGATGCCCTGTTCGTGGGACCTTCGGGGCTTCCCTTGACGGTACGCTCGGTGCAGCGCCTCGTAGCCACCCACGGGCTCAGGGCAGGCTTGGGCCAGCACGTCACGCCCCACATGCTGCGCCATGGCTTCGCCACCCATCTGCTCGAACGCGGCGTGGATCTGCGCAGCGTGCAGGAGCTTCTGGGGCACCAGACCCTGTCGACGACCCAGATCTACACCCACGTCACCCGGGAGCGCCTGCGCGAGGTCTACCATCGCGCACACGCACGCCCGTGACATGGACCGCCGCAGCCCGCGCCCGGCTGGCGTAGAATCGGGCCATGCCCTTCGAGCCGCCCCAACTGCCGGCTGCCCCGATCGTCCGGGTCCGCCGGATCGTGGCTCGGGCGCTCGCCGGTGAGGCTGCAGAAGCGGCACAGCTGGCCAGAGAGCAGGAAGATCCCGAGGACCGTTACCTGGATCTGGTCCTCGCGGCAACAGCCTGCGTCCGAGGAGGGCATGCACAAGCCGCGACCGAGCTGTGGCTCGAAGCCATTGCGCAGTACCGCCCCTTGGTCGAGGAAGGCTTGTCGGGCATCCACCTGCGCTTCGTCGCCGAGGGGGTGCAGTTGCTCGGCCCCGAGGGCCGCTGGGCCATGCTTCAAGCCCTCGAGCCCGAGATCGACGCCCTCGGGGCGCTGACCGCAGCTCATGAGCCCCCCGGGGCGTTCGTGCGCACCCTCAATGATCTGATCTTCGGGCTGTATGGCCGAGAAGAGGGCTTGGCCGCCATTCGGCAGCACGGAGCCAGCCATCTGCTGCTGGTCGATCTCGCGGCCCGCCTGCCCGATGACCCGAGCCTTGGCGAAGCCCTGCTGGGGTTGCTGGCCGATGCAGGCGAGGAGGCCCGTGGCTGGCTCGGCCGCAATGCCAGAGGCGGCAGTCCCTTCACTCGTGAACGGCTCAAGCGGTCCCTGCTGCGACAAATGGTGGCCCTGACGGAGCTGGAGCGCCGGGGCCACGACATCCTGCCCTTCGCTGCAGATCGGCTGCCTTGGGACGGCATGCAAGACTTGCCGCGCCCCCTTCGCCTCGAGATGCTCACGACCATGGCAACGGTCCTGACACGTGTGCCTCCGGCAACGCGCGGGGCGTTGGGCCACCTTTGGCTGAGGGCAGCCCTTCCGCCGGATTGGCGTCACGAAGGACTCCCCCGCCGCTATGCCGGCCTGATGGCCCAGATCCTCGGCCCCTTCGCCGCCGAGGCCCCGGCACTCGCCGACGAACTGGAAAGGACGCTCGCATGGTTCCTCGACCATCCTCAGGTCATGGACGTCGACCAAGCAGAGGAGACGGCCCTCGCCCTGTCGTCGGCGCTGACCTCCATGCCGCCCGGGCGACCGGGCCAGGGTCTCGTCGATGTACTTTCGTGGGCCCGTGACGGAGCTCCTGCGGCGATCCCCAGAATCCTCGCAGACCTGTACGTGGCTCAAGGTCGGATGCCGGACACTTGGGAAGGCGACTGGCCACGGACACCCCTGGACGCGTGGTCCGTCGTCCGCGAGACACCGGAGTCCCTGCGTCCGGGCCTCGCGGCCCATGCGCTCGCTCGGTCGGCATGGCGGGCGGAAGACGAACTTGCGGGGGAGGATCCGGCGAGGCGGCAAGCTGTCGCGGCCCTGCTGGCCTGTCATCCCGAGGCACTGGCGGATCCGGCGCTGGCTCGGCACGTTCAGGGGGCCTTAACCGCAGCCTGGCCCTACGGACCGGGGCGCAGGACCCTCGAGTTGTTGGGTCCGGACGTACCTCATCGGATCACGGCGAGCCTGCTCGAGGCCGCCATGGGCTGCGAAGATGATCCCGTGCTGGCCCACGACCAAGGCTTGCGGCGGATACTGCCCTGGCTGGCGGCAAGGGACGTCGCGCAGGCTCTGCGCGCGGCGGCAGGCTTCTCGAACCGTAACCACACGAGCTGGTTCGTGGGCAGTCTGCTCGACCGTGGCTGGCTCGATTCGGCTGACCTCGCCGACTTGGAGGCCGCAGCGCCCCATCCGTTCCTGATCGGCGCCTGGGAACTGGAACGCCTTGGCAGGGATACCCCTGCATGACGAGGGGAAAGTGGCTTCCGTGGGCTTTCGTTATGGCCGCCGAGGGAGCTGCGGTGATCGCGGGCGTCCCAGGCCGGGCGGAAGAATTCGCGGGCATTGAGGTGGTGGTCCCGGCCCCCGAGATTTGGCGTGGCGGCAGAGTAGACCTCGAGTTCAGGACGTGGAGGTGGATGCCCGGCGAGGATCCTCGAGGCGCGCTCCCCTCGCGTCAGGAGGCAGCCGCGCCCGTGTCTCCGCCGACAGTCGTCCGGGTTTCCGCGGGCGAAGCCCTCAACGACCTGCGGGGCTGGAGAGTACCCGCGGCGGTGGGCTGGCTGCGCCTCGACTTCATGGTGGAACGAGCGGGCCTGGGGCAGGATACCAGCCTGGTCTTGCGCGGCATCGCGGCCGATGTGGAGGTCTACGTCAACGGCCAGCGTCTCCATCGCGCTCGTGGACCGGTAGATCACCCCTGGGCCCGCGTCATGCGCGTGCCCATCCCGGGCTCTCTGCTTAAAGCCACCGGCAATGTCCTCGCCCTGCGCCTCGAAGCATGGCCAGGACATCCATGGCTGGGTTGCGTGGGCTTCAAGGCATGGTTCACGGCCCTGCGCCCGCCGAAACCGCCTGCACCGGAACCTCCTCCGGCGTGGGTCTGGGAGCCCGCCCGTCCTGCGGGGATCCCTCCTCTCGAGCCGGGCGTCGGCCGCTTCGGTACCGGACCTGCGGCTCGGCTGTCGTCATGCAGGCTGTCGGTCGATGGCTGGGAGCCGCTGGAGGAGGCGGGAGGCACGGGTTGGACCGGACGATTCGAGGCCCACGGGCAGCCTCTGGCGACCTCAGCCCGTGTGATCGTCCAGGGCACCACCGGGCGCGTGTTCGAGCGACACAGCCCGTCGGGCCGGAGGCTCTGGCGCCTCCACGCACCCGTGATGGCCCCCGGATTCGTTCTCGAGGGCGGCGAGGCCACCGTCTCCGTCCGGATACCCAAGGTCCGCAGCCTCACCTGGACCGATCGCTGGGGGGTCGTGACGCGTCCCTGCCGGGATCTGCTGCCGCGCCTCGTGCAGCCGTCCGGAAACTGGCTGTTGCTGTCGGGCATCGACACACAGGTCCCGTTGGTGCTGGCGAGCGACCGCTTGCCGTTTGCCGGCCGTCTCGCACGCGAAACAGACGACACCTTGGCCCTGACCGTGGGCCCGGGGGAGGACCTGCGCGTGCTTTGGCCCGAGGGACCTGTTGCCCTCGCGAGAGGAGAATCGAACCATGAAGGTCCGGATCGCGAGCGGGTGGCACGAGCACGGTTCTGGGCCGCGGCGGCTCTGCCGTGGGGGCTGCGAACCCGAGTGTCAGGTTACGCAGCGGACGGCTGGATCAAGCTGGAAGACCATTGGACCCACCTCCCCTGGGGCACCGTGCCCGTAGCGATTCTGTCCCCTGCCCTCGGCCTGCGGGCCCTGCCGACGGCGGGGCGTCCCCAGGTGCGGACCGACGCCGCGGACCTTGGGGTAACGACCTACGAAGGTCCGCTACGAGGCCGAATCGGGGAGACCCTCGCCTATGAAGTGCCCTCGCCGCGTCGCCTGCCCGTGCGGCGCCTTCCCGTCACCGGCAGGGCTCCCACCCTGGAACCCGGTGGGGCCGGCCTGCTGGATGCCGCGGCCGAAGACGCGCTTGCCCTGCCGGACCTGGATCCGGCCGGACGCTCGAAGCCCCGGACGCCCACCCTGGAGGCCCTGGCCCGGGTCTGGCGCGAACGGGCATGGGGAACACTGGACATCCCGCCTCTCGATCGAGGCCTGCGCTGGATCATGGCTTGGCTGGATCCTGCGGGTCTGCCCACGGATGCCATCCTGGCCACGGGCCCCGTGCTCGATCGAACCAGTCGACTGGCCGAATCCTCGGTTCTGGCCAGAATGGGACTCGCACCACAAGTTAAGGAAGTCGCCGAGGGGTTGCGACGAGCGCTCGACCCCCTGAGTCTTGTCGTCCCCCCTTCTCCCGGGGGGCCGCGCCACCTGACGGCTGGCCATGGCGTGGCCACTTGGCTTGGGGCCTTGGCTGCGTGGCGCCTGGCCGATAGGCGCGAAGAGCCGGAATGGAAAGCGATTGCGGCTCGGCTCGGCCCCGTGGCCGCCGATCCGGAGGCGCGTCAGCGCTGGCGCTCCGGCCTTGGCCTGCAAGACCCCACCCCCCTACCCCCGGAGCGGGAGCGGGCCGAGATCCAGCAGGCGAAGGGCTGGAAGTTGCCGGTGCCTCGGCCAGCGGAGGCCGACTGGTTGCAGCATCCCGATCGGCTCCACGGCTTGCTGGGCGATACGAATGTGGAGGCCATCGTCCTGGAGGCCCGAGGCCTCGAAGTCCTGGCCGGCCGCCATGACCCTGGCCAGAAACGCCTCATCTTGTCCCTGCGCGCGTCGGGACGGGGCGATCGTACGGTGACCCTGGTGTTGCCCCGCGGAGCCACTTCCCTCGAGGCGGAGGTCGACGGCCTGCCGGCCGGCACGAGCTGCTTGATCGAGGGTGGCCCCGGCTCCCGAAAGTTGCTGAGGATGCGGGGACTGCCCACGGTCCCGGTGATGCTCCGCTTCCGCTATGCTTGAGACCCATGCTGAGGCCACCGTTCGTCCTTAGGGACGTCATTCACGCCACCATCGACTTCCCCGAGGACGCGTTGGGTGCCGTGGCGCTGGACGTGTTGCAGACCCGTCCTTTCCAGCGCCTGCGTCGCCTTCACCAGCTCGGCCTGTCCAAGTTGATTTTTCCGGGAGCCGAACACTCGAGATTCGCCCACAGCTTGGGCGCTTACCAGCTGGTCCGCCGCGCCATGTCAGAACTCGACGGACGCCGCTTGATCGACGACATGGCCGCAGAGGACCGAATGGCACTGGGGCTGGCGGCCATGCTGCATGACCTCGGCCACGGCATCTTCTCGCACACCGCGGAACGCATCTGGGGCTTCCACCATGAGACCGTCACGGATCGGCTGATTCTCGAACATCCCGACCTTTCGGAGGTCTGGTCTCGCCACGCAGTGGACGGACCCGCGCTTGCCCGGCGCATCGTCGCCATCCGTCATGGCGGGGACCTGGCCCCCGAACATGCCTGGATGCACGACCTGGTCTCGAGCCAAGCGGACGTGGACCGGCTGGACTATCTGCTCCGGGATGCCTACATGACGGGCGTGCGCTATGCGGGCTTCGACCTCGATTGGCTGATGAGGCACCTGACGCGCGTGACGTGGCGAAGCCGCAGCCGCATCGCCTTCGAGGACAAGGCCGTCGACGCGCTGGGCCAGGTGCTCATGAGCCGTCTGCACATGTACAAGAACGTCTACGAGCACCGCACGGCACGCATCTACGATGCCATGCTGCACGGCCTGATGCTTCGCCTGGGCACCTTGCCCCGGCAGGCACTCGAGGCTGTCGGCCTCACGTGGCTGGTCGCGCCGATGGGAGAGGACCTGGAGGCCTTCGTGGCTCGCGATGACTACGCCATGTGGGAAGCTCTCAAGATCCTCGCTCAGGCAGACATTCCCGACCCCATCGTCCGCGAACTGGCCGCCGATTTGCTCAGCGATCAACGCTGGGATGGCGACCTGGAAGAGGTGCCCCTCGAGCCCGCCCGCTGGGTGGAAGAGCGGTTCCGCGCCCCCTACGCGCGAGGCCGGCTTTATGTAGAGGACCCCGAAGCCCAGATCCTGCTTAATTCCCGTCAAGGGGTGCGCCCCTTGTCCGAGGATCCGCGTGGACTGCGCCTGCAGTACGCCGAAAGTCCGGCCATGCTGGAGATCAGGCGGCCAGCCCGCCATCCGTGGTACGCTATGAATCCCGCCCGAAACGACCGCGTCGCCCCATGAATCAGCGTCAATCAAAGCCAGAATGGCTCAAGGTGCGGGCCCCTGGAGGGGAACGCTACCTTCACCTCAAGCGAAAGGCCCGTGAACTGGGCCTCGCGACCGTGTGCGAAGAGGCTCGCTGCCCCAATATCGGCGAGTGCTGGGGGGGTGGGACCGCCACCTTCATGCTGATGGGCGACACCTGTACCCGTGGCTGCAGGTTCTGCCACGTCAAGACCGGCCGCCCCAAGGCGCTGGATCCGGCAGAACCCGAGAAGGTGGCAGGTCTGATCGCAGAGACCGGCCTGGACTACATCGTGCTCACCAGCGTCGACCGGGACGACCTGCCCGACGGCGGGGCGAGACACTTCGCAGCCACGGTTCGTGCGCTCAAGGAGCGGGTACCCGAGATGCTCGTCGAGGTTCTTGTTCCGGACTTCCGGGCCGTGGAGGACGATCTCGCGACGATCGTGGCGTCGGGTCCCGACGTGGTGGCCCACAACGTCGAGACGGTGAGGCGCCTGACCCCTGGCGTACGCGACAGGCGTGCCACCTACGACCAAAGTCTTCTGGTACTCTCACGCCTGAAGGCACTCGGAGCACGCTTCACCAAGACCTCGCTCATGCTCGGCCTGGGAGAGACCCGGGCCGAAGTGGCGGAAGCTCTCGCCGACATGCGCCGTCACGGCTGCGACATCGTCACCTTCGGGCAATACCTGCAGCCGAGCGCCAAGCACCTTCCGGTGCACGAGTTCATCTCTCCTGCCGCCTTCCGCGACTATCAGGAAATGGCCGAGGGTATGGGGTTCATGTACGTGGCGTCCGGACCCTTGGTACGCAGCTCCTATCGTGCTGGCGAACTTTTCCTGAAGGGCGCCATCGCCGATGGAGCCGCCGGCATGGCTCCTACCTTCACCCCCCTACCGATGCTGGAGCAGGGTGCTTGACATGACCCCCGAAATCCACGCCCCCGCGGGCTTGCCCGAAGTCCGTCGCATCCTCGGTACCGAAGACGAGGGTGGCGAGGCCCCGGGCATTCCCAAGGACGACCTGCTGGACCTGCTGGGTGTCATGCTTCGCACCCGGGTCCTGGATGGTCGTTTGCGCCAGGCCCATCGCCAAGGACGCCTCGCGTTCCATCTGCCGCAAGATGGCTCCGAAGCGGTTTCAGCCGCTCTGGCCCACGGTCTCGAGGGCGAGGACTGGCTCTTCCCCGGCTCGCGCGACCTCGCGGCCCTGCTGCACCGTGGGGTGTCGGAGCAGGCCATCACCCACGCAGCATTCGCCACCGCCGCTTCGTGCAGCCAAGGCCGGGCCTTGCCGATCTTTTTCAGTGACCGCACCCGGCGTATCGCGCCTACGGGTGCCACCGGTGCCACGCACCTCGTTCACGCGGTGGGTGCGGCGTGGGCGGCACGCCTGCAACGCAAGTCAGGCATCGCGGTGGCCTCCTTCGCCGACGGTGCCTTGGCCTCGGGAGAGTTGCACGCAGCTTTCAACATCGCCAGCGTCCATCGCGCGGGCGTCGTGTTCGTGTGCCATAACCGCACGGGTCTACCGCTCGGAGACTTGGGCTCAGGCTATGCCTTCCCGACCCATACCGTCGATGCCACGGACACCCTCGCTCTGCTCGAGGCCGTGACCATGGCCCAGCTGCGTGCACGCGAAGGACGGGGCCCCAGTCTCATCGATGCGGTCTACCCGCTGCCGGTGACCACGGCGGCCGGCACCGAGCCCGTGTCCGATGGCCTCACGCGCTTGCGGCGACATCTCGAGAGCCTGGGGCTCTGGAGCGCCACTCGCGATCATCAGGCCCAGGCCGAAGCGCTCGCGACTGCGGAGGCAGCCTTGGCCTCCGCCGAGGCCGCCCCTGCACCTGATCCCTCCACGATGCTGACCGATCTTCCCGGAGCTTGATCCATGCCCACGATGAACCTGCTGCAGTCCATCGGTGACGCCTTGGACACCGCCATGGCGGCGGACGATCGCATCGTCGTCATGGGTGAGGACGTGGGGGCCTTCGGCGGAGTCTTCCGTGCCACCAGCGGCCTATTCCAGAAATACGGCGAAGACCGGGTGATCGACACCCCACTCACCGAGGCAGGCATTCTCGGAGCGGCCATCGGCATGGCGCTCAACGGCCTGCGCCCCGTACCCGAGATCCAATTCGCGGACTTCGTCTATCCGGCCTTCGACCAGATCGTGAATGAGCTTGCCAAGTACCGGTACCGCTCGGGCGGCCAGTACCCGTGTCCTGTCGTCGTGCGCATGCCCTTCGGGGGCGGTATCAAGGGCGGTCATTATCACAGCCAGAGCCCCGAGGCCTACTTCTGCCACACCCCCGGCCTCAAGGTCGTGGTGCCCGCCACGCCCGAGGATGCCAAGGGTTTGCTGCTTTCGTCCTTGGCCCAGGATGACCCTGTCATCTTCATGGAGCCCAAGAGGATGTACCGGGCCGCTCGTGGCGAGGTCTCGGAAGGACACTTCCAAGTTCCGCTGGGCAAGGCCAGGCTGGTCCGCGAAGGCGACCACGCCACGATTGTCGCGTGGGGCGCCATGGTCCACACCGCCACGGATGCGGCGGATCAACTGGCCGCTGAGAGAATCCTGGTCGACGTGTTGGATTTGCGGACCTTGCTTCCCCTCGATCTGGACGCGATTCTGACCTCCGTCACCAAGACCGGCCGGCTCGTCATTGTCCACGAGGCGCCCCGGACCGGAGGCTTCGCCGGAGAGATCGCGGCGCTGGTCGCCGAGCATGCCCTGACGTCGCTCGAAGCCCCCGTGCTTCGGGTCACGGGCTACGACACTCCCTTCCCCTACGCGCTCGAGCACCACTACCTGCCCGACGCCTCGCGCATCGCCCAGGCCGTCCGCCAGACGGTGGCGTTTTAATTTCCAAGGAGAAACGCAGCATGTCCGACGATCGCCTGTATGACTTTGCCCTTCCCGACCTGGGAGAAGGTGTCATCGAGGGTGAGCTGGTCAAGTTTCTGGTCAAAGAAGGCGATCTGGTCGACGCCGACCAGCCGATGTTGCAAGTCATGACCGACAAGGCCACGGTAGAAATCCCCTCACCACGCAAGGCGAAGGTCGTGGCGCTCAAGGCAGAGGAAGGGCAGATCGTGCCGGTGGGTCAGGTGATGGTCACGCTCGAGTTGGCCGAGGGTGAGACACGCCCCATCACGATGCACCACGCCCCGCCTCCGGGCACCTCTTCTGCGGCTCCGGCCCCCGCACCCGCGCCTGCGGCTCCCAAGGCTCCCGAACCCCTGCCGCCGGTAGCGACGCCGGCACCACCCGCTCCCATGCCTCTGCCTCCTGCTCCCCTGGCTCTTCCAGCGGTTGCGGCAGTCGCCGCAGCCCCGGCCGCCGCACCGGCGCGCAATGGCAAGGTGCTGGCCACGCCGGCGACCCGCCAGCTGGCGCGGACGATGGGCCTCGATCTCGCGACCGTGTCGGGCACCGGCCCTGCCGGGCGAGTGACCCGCGAAGACGTCCTTGGTGCAGCGGGCGGTGCCCCTGCGCCTGTCCCGGCTGCAGCACCGGCACCGGCAGGCGTATCCCTGTCGGCCAAATCAGGCTTGGCCCCAGTGGCCTCCTGGGAAGGTGACGAGCGTCGGCCACTGCGTGGCTTGCGGCGCAAGATCGCTGAAAAGATGGTCCAGAGCGCCTTCACGGCCCCGCATGTGACCCATTTCGACGAGGTGGACATGACCGCGCTGGTCGCCCTGCGGGGGCGTCTGAAGCCCATGGCAGAGGCGCGTGGGCTCAAACTGTCCTACATGCCCTTCATCATGAAGGCCGCCATCGCAACCTGCCGCAAGTTGCCGTTCTTCAACGCCCATTTCGACGACGCCACTCAGGAGCTGGTCCTGCGCAAGCCCTTTCACATCGGCTTCGCGGCCCAGACCGACAACGGCCTGATGGTACCTGTCGTCAAGGACGCTCAGGACAAGAGCCTCTTCGATCTGGCCGAAGCCATCGGCAACATCGCGGCTCGTACCCGCGAGGGCAAGGCCTCGATGGATGAGCTTTCCGGCAGCACGCTGACCATCTCGAACGTCGGCAGTCTCGGCGGCCTGTTCGCTACCCCCATCCTCAACTACCCCGAGGTTGCCATCCTCGGCATCAACAAGATCCAGAAGCGACCGGTGGTGCGGGACGGTTCGGTGGTCGTACGCGACATGATGTACTTGGGACTTTCCTTCGACCACAGGGTCATCGACGGAGCCGACGCCGTGGCATTCGTCAATCAGATGATCGCCTACCTCGAACAGCCCGATCTGCTCTTCGTGGACATGGTCTGACGGTTCCAAGGCCGATGCGGGCACGCCTGATTCCGATGGTCTTGGGTGCCGGGATGCTCGTCGCACCCCGTGACGCCGTGGCGGCCGTGGCCGTGTCCGGTCCGGCTGCCCTGCAAAGCGTCCATCCGATGGCCCGCAGCGTCACGCTGGCTCCCCTACTCGATCGAACGGGACTGCCCGAGGTCGAGATCTGGGCCCGCCAGACTCAGGATCTGCTCGCCCCCGATACCTTGCCCTTGCGGACGATCGGCCCCGGGGATGCCCTGGACCTGGTGCAGGCCGCCCGCATGATCGAATGGCCCGGCCGCTGGCAGGCGACCGTGATCGCGCCCGGCCAGACCGAGTTCGTCGGACTCGTGCGAGAGCTGGGGACGGCCACAGGCACCGACCAAGTCCTGGTGCAGGAACTGACAGGCCTCACAAGAGTCCCAAATCCGGAAACAGGAGCCTTGACCGACCTCGACGTGTCATACCGGCAGACGCTGCTGGAAGCCCGAACGGGGACTCTCGTCTGGCAAGGCACCTCGTCCTTCGCACTGCCCGCAGGGTCCGAACAGGCGGAGCCTGCGGTTCGCCAGGCTCTGCTCGAGACCATGAAGGCGTCCCTGGCCGACTGTCCCTGGAGGACGTTGCTATGAACAAGGCCATCCTCGTGGCAGCCTTGTCCGTCGTGGTGCTGGGCACGGGCTGCGCCGGCCGTCGCGAGGCCATGAAGCCGGCCGGCGAGGACGTTCCCGTATCGGCCGTGACGGCCGATACGCCGTTGGCCCTGCGCCGGGTGTTGGTCCTGCCCGTCCTCAACCGCACCGACGAAGCCGAGGCGCCCGTTCGCGTGACCCGCGAGCTGGAAAGACAGCTGGCCGGCGACAGCAAGCTGACGCTGGTGCCCTCTACCGAAGCCCGGCAGAAACTTGCACCCCTCTTCGAGACGGGGATGATCGGCCGCCTCGTGGCCGACCTCGATGAAAACCGCAGAACCTCGCCCGATCTGGCGCGGCTGGTAGGCTCGGGCCTGAACGTGGACGGGGTCCTCGTGGCCACCGTCACCCTCTATCAGCAATACACCGATCGCTTCCCTGAGGGCCGAACCGGTGAGACTCCTACGACCCTGGTGGCGCTGCAAGGTGTGGTAGTGGACACCTTGACGGGCCGGACCGCGTGGAGTCACGCCGTGCTCGAGCGTGCACGCGGCGACAAGGATTTCCCCCCCTATGACCGGACGGTCCAGAGCGCCGTCCGCAACCTGCTGGCCACCTGGCCACGTTGACCCGATCAGGAGTCTCCCCTATGACCACCCGCAAGACCCAGGCCCTTGTCATCGGTGCAGGCCCTGGCGGCTATGTCGCCGCTATCCGGCTCGGCCAGCTGGGCATCAAGGCCCTGGTGGTCGACAAGGCCGCGCTGGGCGGCACGTGCCTTAACGTGGGCTGTATCCCCTCCAAGGCCATGATCACGGCCGCAAAGTTCGCCGACAAGGCGCGCCATGCCAGCAGCATGGGCATCAAGGTGGGGTCAGTCGAGGTGGACATGCCTGGCGTCGTCCGCTGGAAGGATGACGTGGTCAAGAAGCTGGTGGGCGGGGTGGGCACCTTGCTCAAGGGGCACGGTGTCGACGTCCTGAACGGCCGGGCCAGCTTCCGCGGCCCCAAGACCGTCGAGGTCATGACCGAGCAGGGCCCCGTCACGGTGGAAGCCGAGCACATCATCATCGCCACCGGCTCCGTGCCCATCGCCATCCCCGGCTTCGTGCCCGACGGCCAGCGGGTCATTGACTCGACCGGCGCTCTGGCCCTGACCAGCCTGCCCGAACGCATGGTCGTCATCGGGGGCGGCTATATCGGCCTGGAGCTGGGCACGGCGTATGCCAAATTGGGCACCAAGGTCACGGTGCTCGAAGGCACCGACCAGCTGCTGCCGGGCTTCGACCCCGAGATTGCCAAGCTTGTCGAGCGCAAGCTCAAGAAGCTGGGCGTCGAGGTCGTGCTCAAGGCCCGAGCCAAGGGGTGGAGCGAGGGAATCAACGGCGTGGCCGTCCAGTACGAGGCGGAAGGCACGACCAAGACGGCCGTCTGCGACAAGATCCTCGTGACCGTCGGCCGCAAGCCCTACAGCGAAGGCCTCAACCTCGAGGCCGCCGGCCTGCAGGTCGATGCCAAGGGATTCCTGCCGGTCGACGACAAGATGTGCACCGCGGTCCCCGGGATCTATTGCATCGGGGACTTGGCCGGACAGCCCATGCTGGCCCACAAGGCCAGCCGCGAAGGCGAGGTGGCGGCGGAGGTCATCGCAGGTCGCCCAAGCGCCATGGATGCCCGCACGATCCCGGCAGTGGTCTTCACGGACCCCGAAATCGCGACCGCCGGTCTTATGGAGCACGAAGCCAAGGCCCAGGGGCTCGACGTGCACGTCGGCAAGTTTCCCTTCGCGGCCTTGGGACGAGCGCTCACCACGCAAGAGACAGACGGGTTCTTCAAGGTGGTGCTGGACCGGAAGACCGAGGAGATCCTGGGCGTGGCCATCGTGGGTCCCAATGCCTCGGATCTCATCGCTGAAGCGACCCTGGCCATCGAGATGGGTGCACTCTTCGACGACCTGGCGCTGACCATCCACGCGCACCCCACTTTGCCTGAGGGCCTCAAGGAGGCCGTGCTGGCCGCCAAAGGCGAGGCCATCCACGCCCTTTCGGCCCCCATGGCCCGGGCATAGTCCGCCGATGACCCGTCCCGACTGGGTCGTCGTCGGTCATGAGACCGAAGCCGTCCTCGCGGCGGTCGCGGGGGCCCGCCTGGGCCTTGCGACCGTCCTCGTGGCGCCGCCCGGGCGCCTGCTCGGGGGGCTGCTGACGGAAGGCGGACTGGCCTTCGTGGACCGGGACTCCCGGCATCTGACGCCACCTGCGTCCTCGCCGCACGACGGAATCTTCGCCGAGTTCCTCGATCGGGCGGGTGTACGTCTGGTGGCACTCGATCCCGACAGGGGGGTCGCTGCGCTCGAGACCATGCTCGCCGAGGCAGGTGTGGTCGTCCTGCGGGGCCATTGGGCTCAGGCCCGCTCCCGCGCGAGCGCGGATGGGCTGGTGCTGGAAGCGCTTGAGATCGAAGGGCGCTGGCTCGAGGGCAAGGCCTTCCTCGACGGCACGGCCGACGGGGATCTGGCCGAGACTCTTGGGGTGCCCTTCGCGACGGGCTTCGTCGAACACGGCCACTCGCGGGTGCTTGGCATCAGCCCGCTCCCGCGGGTCCGCGGCGTCACCCCAGAGACCATTGTCACGACCTGTCGGACGCTGGCCGGCGACCCGGACCTCCAAGCCCGCAGGCAAGCGGCCTTCGGGGAACGGCGCTTCCTCGAACTCGAGGCCGCGGACGACTGGATCCTGATAGGCCCACCCTACCTTGCGCTTGCCTTCCAGCGCTGGCGCGAGCGTGAAGGCCTGGGATGCCCCTTCGGCTTCGAGGCCGACGGTTTCAACGTGGCCGTGCTGGGCCCCGACGATACCAGCTGGAACGGACTCATCTACCA
>JAYKGV010000056.1:0-12398 GCA_035285595.1 Candidatus Sericytochromatia bacterium | reverse complement strand
TATGGAATCCCTGCTGACGACGCCTTGGCCTTGGCCGAACTTACTCTTCGGGAGAATGTCTTCATCCGGGGCTATTTCGGGACGGAGCGTGCGGAGGCGGAGGCGTGACGACCCTGTGTCGCATGGTGATCCAGCCCTTGTCCATTCCCTTCGTCGAGTCTTTCGCCCACGGCCGCAAGGTTCGTCGTCATAGCGATGCCGTGCTCGTGCGCCTTGAGGACGATCGAGGACATGTCGGACATGGCGAGGGGCTTCCCAGACCTTACGTCACTGGAGAGACGGTGGAGGGCATGGTGACCTGCTTGGCGAGGGCTTGCTGGCCGCGCTTGGCAGGTCGCAGGATTCCGGACCTTTCTTCCCTTGAAGATCTGGCTGTGCTGGACGATCTTTGGTCGCGGGACCAGCCCACGGGTGTCCTCGCACCTCATGCGGCCCGGTCTGCGATCGAACTGGCTTGGCTCGATCTGGTGTTACGCCGATCCGGGAAGGGTGTCGGGGATATTCTGCCGCCGGTTCGACATACCGTGAACTACAGTGGCGTGGTCACGGCCGGCGCATCGGATCAGGCGCTGCGACATGCCCGGCAGATGAGGGTGGTGGGGTTATCCTCGGTCAAGGTGAAGGTGGGCTTGGGTGACGATGTAGCCCGAGTGAGGGCGATTCGTGAAGGCCTCGGTGAACGGGTGTCCGTTCGACTCGATGCCAATGGGGCGTGGGACCCTGCGGAAGTTTTGCCCATGCTTCGGCAGTTGGAGCCCTTCGGCATCGATTCGGTCGAGCAGCCTTTGCCCCGGGGTGACTTGGCTGCTTGGGCCGCGCTGCGCGCCTCGAGCCCGATACCGATCATGGCCGACGAATCCTTGATTACCTTGCAGGACCTCGAGGATCTTGTGCGATACCAGGCGTGCGACCTCGTCAACGTTCGTGTCTCCAAGTGCGGAGGGCTCCTGAGTGCTTGGCGACAGGCCACTCGGGCTTTGGAGGCGGGTCTGGAGGTGCAGGTGGGCTGCCAGGTTGGGGAGACGGCCCTGCTTTCGGCTGCAGGGCGTCATCTGGCGGCGGCACTGCCAGAAGTACGCTTCGTCGAGGGATCCTTCGGGACGTTGCTGCTGCGGGAGGATGTCTCACGCGAGCCGGTACGGTTTGGCCATCGGGGTGATGCACCCCTGCTGCAGGGACCGGGTCTTGGAGTGGAGATCGTTTCGTCACAGTGTGACAAGTTCGCGCTCGAGACGATGGTTTGCGAGCTGTCCGGAGGGCCGTGATGCTGGTCCGGAGCTTTCTTCGCTTGCGAGAGGCGAGACACGTGCAGCGGTTCGAGGCTGCGATCCGCGACCCGGAAGCCGCTCAATTCTGGCTGCTTCGACGGCTTTGGGAGCAGAATCGGGAGACTGCCTTTGGTTTCGAGCATGGCTTCGGGAGTCTCAGAACCCTCGATGACTGGCGTCGCGCCGTGCCCATCAGGGAGTATGAGGCCCATCGGCCTTGGATCCGGAGGCTGCTGGCCGGCGAGCGCAAGGTCCTGACCGCTGAAGAGCCCGACAGCTTTTGTGTGACGAGCGGATCTACCGGCGAACCCAAGCTGGTGCCTGTCTCCCCCCGTTGGCGAGAGGGGAACGCCGCGCTGACACGTCTCTGGATTCGGGGAGCGGTGCGCGACCATCCGCGCTGCGTGGGGGGGAGGATCCTGACGCTCGTCAGTCCCGCGGTGGAGGGCGTTACCGAAAGGGGGCTTCCCTTCGGTTCCATGTCCGGGATGCTCGCGCGTAGGGCACCATGGCTGACTCGCCGCCAGTACGCCGTACCTTATTCGGTAGCTTTGGTTCGGGAGCACGAGGCAAGGTACTTCATGACAGCCCGGGTCGCCATGGCTCAGCCCGTCACCGCTCTCCTGTCCCCTAATCCAAGTACGTTGCACCGTCTGGCCGGAGTGATCGCCGATCGCGCCGATGACTTGCTCAGGGCCCTGCATGACGGCGGGCCGGGCACGGCTTGGCCTGACGTGCTGGAACTCGAGGGACCGGTGAACCTGCCCGAGAAACTGGCTGACTTGTTGTCGCCGCGTCCTGATCTGGCGCGCAAAATCGGGGCCATGGCGGAGAAATTCGGACGTCTCCTGCCTTCCCACCTTTGGCCAGATCTCGCTCTGGTGGGCTGTTGGCTGGGTGGCAGCGCGGGCGTTCAGGCGAGGGGGCTGCCGGAGGTCTATGGTCGTGCGGTTCCGTTTCGAGACCTGGGCTTGTTGGCTTCCGAAGGCCGTATGACGATGCCGCTCGAGGATGGACAACCCGCGGGTGTGTTGCTGGTCCACGCCGTCCACTACGAGTTTCTGTCGGACGCAGAGGACCGGGAAACCGGCGAGGGCGAGACCCTGCTTGCCCATCAGTTGGAAGTAGGCGGGCGCTATCGGATCATCATCACCGCCGGACAGGGGCTTTATCGCTATGACATGAACGACATTGTCGAAGTCCGGGGATTCGTGGGCCGCACGCCCAAGGTTGCCTTCTTGCGCAAGGGTCGGGACGTGGTGTCCTTGACCGGGGAGAAGTTGCATCTCAATCAGGTGCAGGAGGCCGTGCTCGAGGCGGCGACCGCTGCCGGCCTCGCTTGGTGGCAGTATCGCCTGTTGGCTGATGTCGCGCGCATGGCTTACGACCTGTTGGTCGAGCCGACGGACCGGCCGTGGCCGAAGGATGCGGCCGGTCGTCTTGCGGCGGGGCTCGACAACGCCCTTGCGGCGCGAAACCTCGAATATGCATCGAAACGCAGCTCCGGGCGTCTGGGACCGCCGCGTATCGTCGTGATGCGTCGTGGGTGGGCTGAAGCCTTCAGTCGGGCGGCTTTCGCGGCCGGGCGGCGGGAGGCTCAGTACAAGTGGAACCCGTTGGGCGATAGCTGGGATGAGGTAAGTCTCGCTCATGTCGAGAACGACTGAGTTCAACCGGGGGGCGCCTCTCGGTCGTGATCTGGGGCGGAGACTGTTTCAGGCAGCTTTGATCCAATCCTCGGTCCTCGGGGGCGTGGCGGCGCTTTGGCCGGCGGGTCTTGCCTCTCCCCGCATCTGGGTGCTCGTAGGCGTTGGACTTGCCGCCAACGCGTTGCAGCCCACTTACTCCTTGAGGGAAGGGTCACGAACTCCTCACGATCGGGCCAGCGGGGTTCAGATTGTCTGGACGGTCTACCTGGTGCAGCTAGCTGCCGTCGTGGAGTGGTTGTGGCGTCGACCCGAGTCCGGTCTTGATCCCGTGTCGACGGGTGCGACACTCCTGATGGTCGGGGGGTTGGCCCTGCGGACGTGGGCGGTCGCAACGCTCGGACGCTTTTTCACTTGGAACGTCGAGGTCCAGGGCGATCAGTCCGTCATCACCGCCGGTCCGTATCGGCGCGTGCGCCATCCCAGCTACACCGGTGCCTTCATGATGTTCTGGGGTGCGACACTGTTGCTGCACGCCTGGTTCACGTCTCCGCTTGCCTTCTTCGCCCTGGCCCTAGCCTTTCGCAGACGAATCGAGCTCGAGGAAACCCTGTTGTTGCGGGAGATACCGGGCTATGAGGCCTACGTGAAGCAGACCGGTTCCATGTTGCCTCGTGTAGGGGCGCTTCTCGGGCGGAAGTGAACCCACGAGGCCTCGTGGGTTTGCGCGCAGACCGCTTGTGAAGGAGGCCTCCAAAAAAGTTTCCCGTCTGCTGAAACCGAGAAGGAGGCACGGACGTTATTCATGGTGGGGAAGCTGCCTTGCCCCTCGCAAAGGAGAACTTTATGGGACGGATCTCAGGGACACTGGGGAGCCTCCTGGCTCTAGGGATGGTGTGGGGAATGTCCTTGCAGCCTGCACATGCCGCTCGCGCGGAGGATGTCCGGGGGCGCGCAGGGCATGCTCCAGCGAGGGCTCAGCGTATGCAGGATGGTTTGTCTCGCGTGGGCCCATGGCTCTTCCAAGAGCTCGATCTGACGCAGGAACAACGCCGAGGCATCCGACGGATCCGGCAGCAACACATGGAAGGACACCAGGCCGTGCGGGATGATCTCAAGGCCAAGGAGCGCGCCTTGTACCAGGCGATGTTGGCTGCAGACAGTCGCCGGGAGGATGCCGAGCGTATGCAGCGTGAGGTGAGCGAATTGCGTGGGCGTCTGGCATTGGCCAGAGTCCAGGGGTTCTTCGAGATGCGATCGCTGTTGACGCCCGAGCAGCTGGCTCGCTTGTCCAAGATCACCAAGGCGGGCAAAGGCCGGCGTGGCAAGAGGCCCTCTGCTGCGGATGGGCCATCGGGGGCTCCGGCCGGTACGACACCCTGAATTCGTCAGGAGATGCCGAGCTAAGGCTTGAGTGGGAAAAAGTCAGGAGAGCGCTTTGGCGCTTGACCGGCGATCCTGACTTGGCGCTCGATCTCACCCAGGAAACCTTCGTGCGGGCCTTTCGTGCCGGCCGTCGCACGGCAGGCGATCGTCCCTTGGCTTGGCTCTTGCGGGTGGCGCGCAACCTATGGGCGGATCACTTGCGTCGTCAGGGGCGCGCGGCATCCGAGTCGCTCGATCAATTGTCGGAGATCGCCACAACGGATCCCGCACTGAGTCGACTCGAGCAAGATGCAGGTGTCTTGACGCGGATGCGGCACCTGCCTCTTGCTTGGCAACACGCTCTGATCTTGAGGCACATGCACGACCTGAGCGTAGCCGAAGTGGCTGACATCCTGGATGTCCCGCAGGGAACGGTAAAGACCTGGTTGCACCGCGGCAGGGCTCGCCTGGCAGGTTGGGTGGCTGTAGGAGAGGTGCAACATGACACGGTGTGAACTCGCCTTGACCTGGCTGCAGGAGCGCTGTGACGACCCACTTTCCGAAGAGGATTCCGAATCCTTGCGGCTCCACCTGGCCTCTTGCCCTTCGTGTGCCAAGGCCGAACAGCGCTTGGCGTACACTTTGGAGGAGTTGGGCTCGTGGTTGGCCACTCCGGTCCCCGAGCCTCTCCCCTTGCCGTACCAAGGGGGACGCCGACGGCGTCCGTATCTGGCCGTGAGGCGCGGGCTCTTTGCGGCTGCTACCGTAGCTTCGATCATGGCTTTGTGGCAGGGACTTCCGCTGCTGACACCCCAGCAAGTCGCAAAGGCCCCCACCGAAGCCAGGCATCCGTCAGCAGAACTGTTGACTTGGTTGGATCCCGCGGCGGATGAAGCCGACTGGCTGAATCTCGGGCTGGATTGAGCGCCGAGGTTCAGCCAATCCGACGCGACTTATCCCCAAGACGTCGGCTCTCAGACGCAGCGCGTCAGCCGGGTATCCCAGGGTCAGCGGCTGATCGAGAAGATCAGTTTGACCACTTCCATGAGCCAGTGATTCATGCGCGTCTGGCCGGTCACGGCATCCACCATCACGGTGGGCTTGCCTGCGACATCCATGAAGAACCACTGGGGTCCGATCAACAGCGGTTGGAGACACACCCCCTTGATGGTGGCATAGGTCCGGTTGCCGTAGACATATCCCATTTTGGTTGCTTGGTCATAGGCTTCGCGACCGTTGAACGGGAACTCGCCGCGAGGCTCGTTGAGGATGGCACTGATGACCTTGCCGCCGTACTCGAGGGCGATATCGCGGGATTGCCAGGCACTCTTCTTCATTCGGAAGAAGTTGTAGTCGAGGTAAAGCAGCCGTCTCTGGGAAGGCGAGTAATAGACATGGCGGGACTGTCCGAGGAACTTCCAAAGCGAACTACGCCCTGCGAACCCCCAGCCCACGTAAATCATCTTGGCATCGGAGGCCCAGGCGTATGCCTCCTTGTCCGCACGGGCCTGAGTCGTTTCGGGCTTCGCTTGTGGCGTGAAGCCCGGCAGGAAGGACGTCTCTGCCTCGAGATTGCTTGAGGTGGCGTAGGCGGGCACTTCGTCCAGGCTCAATAGCGGCTGATCGTCCCCGAAGGATTCTCTGGCCTGGCCCGCGAAAGCCTGCATGGCGGCTTTGAAGTCGCTTTCGGGAGAGGACACCGCCTTGAAGGCAATGGGTCTGATCACGGGGTCGGTAAGCGTCTTGCCCTGATCGAAGGCGACGGGTGCTGCAGCAGGCGATTGCCCGACGGCCGGGGCGGCTGCCGTGGCAGCTTGCGCCGACAACCGCAAGGCCGGCGAGGTTACAGCCGTGGAGGGCGCTGGTGCGCCACACCCCACAAGGGCGGCGGAAATCGCCAGAGGCAACAAACGGACTGCAGCGGCCATCGGGAAGCTCCTCGCGCAGGGGGGCGACGTGTTCTTGGGGTGTCTATGCACCGTCAACTTGTCGTGATATTACCTTTTCTTAAAGCTGATTGCAAGAAAATTTAATAAGTTGGTCGGCAGGGACGTTCGCTCGAAAGGGAAAGGGTATGTCCGGCATCGAGGTGACCTACCGGCTTGGCGGCCGGGTGGCCTGCCTGACGCTGTGCGGTCCGGAGAGCTTGCACCTGCTGGGCCGATCGCTTCTGGCTGCGCTGCCGGAGGCCATCGCCCGCGCCTCATCAAAGTCTGACGTCGACGTGTTGGTGCTCAGAGGCGAGGGCAAGACCTTCTCCGCAGGTGCAGATCTTGTTGAGATTGCCACGATGGAGCCTGCCGAGGCTGCCTCCTTTGCGGCTCTGGGACAGGCGGCCACCCGAGCCTTGGCTGATGCTCCGGTGCCCGTGCTCGCCGTCATCGACGGTCCGTGTCTGGGGGGGGGGCTTGAGTTGGCCTTGGCCTGCGATATCAGGGTCGCCACCCCCTCTGCAGTGTTCGGTTATCCCGCTGCGGAGCGGGGGCTGATTCCCGCCTTCGGGGGCACCTCACGCGCACCTGCCATCCTTGGCCTGGCGCGTGCGGCCGAATTGGCCTATACCGCACGGCGCTTGTCCGCGGATGAGGCTCTTGCCTGGGGATTGCTGGCCGATGTGGGACGCGACGAGGATGTCACGGCCTTGGAAGAACTGTGGGTCCGGCGGCTGACGGAACGATCGCTGCCGGGAGCCTCCCGGCGACTGAAGGCCGCTTTCATCTCTCCTGGTGACGAGACGGAACAGGAGGTGTTTCGGCAATGCGTCGCGGATCCCTCGGTTCGCTTTGCCGCGCAGACCTTCCTTGGGCGGCGTCGCTGACGGCCCCGAGCCTCTGCGAGAGTGGTATCCTTTAGGCCATCACGACGCGAGGAGGCGTCCGATCATGTCGCAATCCGGTTCTCGCGGACGCACGGTCATCGTCAGCGCCGTCCGCACCCCCTTCGGAAAGTTGTCCGGTGCCTTCGCGGGATTGTCCGCGGTTGACCTCGGTGCAGGTGTGATAGCTGAAGCTGTCCGGCGGGCTGGCATCGAAAGCGGTCTGGTCGACAACGTCATCATGGGGCAGGTCCTGCAGGCCGGTTCAGGCCAGATTCCATCTCGGCAGGCGGCGCTTCGTGCCGGACTGCCGGACACTGTGCACTCGCTGACCCTCAACAAGGTCTGTGCGTCTGGCATGCGGGCCATTTCGCTGGCGGACCAGTTCCAGCGCCTAGGGGACGGTGAGGTGTTCGTGGCGGGCGGCATGGAGAGCATGACGCAGGCCCCCTACTATCTGACGAAGGCACGTAGCGGCTATAGGATGGGCAATGACACCATCCTTGACGGCATGATTCATGACGGTCTTTGGTGCGCGTTCCGCAATGTCCACATGGGGGTTCACGGGGACAATGTCTCGCGTGAGTTCGCGATCACCCGCGAAGAGATGGACGTTTGGTCCGCCCGTAGCCATCAACGCGCAGCTGCGGCCTACGACGCCGGATTCTTCTCCGAGGAAGTGATGGCCGTTGAGGTGCCCCAGGGCAGGAAGCCTGCGTTGGTGGTGGATCGTGACGAGAGCCTTCGGCCCGACACGACGGTCGAGGGCCTTGCCAAACTCAAGCCAGTTTTCGGTAGTCAGGGGATGGTGACCGCGGGCAATGCCCCGGGCATCAACGACGGTGCCTGTGCGCTCGTGCTGATGAGCGAGCAGAAGGCGGTTGAACTGGGGCTCGAGCCCCTCGCGGCCATCGTCGGCCACGGCTGGGTTGCCACAGAGCCTCCGTACTTGCACACGGTGCCCGCACTGGCCCTCGAGCGTGCGATGGCGAGGACCGGGGTGGAGCTGGACCAGCTGGACTGTCTCGAAATCAACGAGGCCTTTGCAGCGGTCACGCTGACCAGCACCCGCATCCTCGCCGGTCGCAAGGTCCCGGCAGGCGTGGGCGGAACCGGATCTGCGGAGGTTGATCCCGACTACCTCGAGTCGGTCCGGGCGAAGACGAACGTCCACGGCGGGGCGGTCGCCTTCGGGCATCCCATCGGGGCATCTGGTGCACGCATCGTGGCCACCCTGGCCTATGAATTGGCCCGGTCCGGCGGTCGCTACGGGGCCGCGGCCATCTGCTCCGGCTCGGCGCAGGGCGATGCCATCATTCTCGAGAATCTTCGCCGCTGATCCTTACGGTTGCAACAGGAAGTCACACCATGACGGAACGAATTGTCGTCCTCGGCGCCGGCCAGATGGGCTCGGGCATCGCCCAGGTTTTTGCTCAGGCCGGTTACCCCACGACGATCCAGGATGTAGCGGAAGGGGCTTTGGAGCGAAGTCAGAAGCTGATTTCCGGCCTGCTCGAAAAGGCTGTTGCCAAGGGCAAGATGACGCTGGACACCAAGACGGCCACGTTGGCCAACCTGGCGTGGACCACCTCACTCGATGCCGTGCGCGAGGCCGACCTGGTGGTCGAGGCCGTCATTGAAAACCTCGAGGTCAAGCAGTCCCTGTGGAAGCAGGTGTCCGACCTCGCACCGGCTACCGCCGTTCTGGCCAGTAACACCAGCAGCCTGCCCATCACGCAGTTGGCGGCCTCCGTGGCGCATCCCGAGCGATTCATCGGGATGCACTTCATGAATCCGGTGCCTGTCATGCAGCTGGTTGAGGTCATCAAGGGCTTCCTGACGACGGAAGAGGTTCATCGAAAGGTGCTGGACTGGGCTATGGCGGTAGGGAAGACCCCCGTCACCGTCGAGGATGCCCCCGGTTTCATCGCCAATCGCATCCTCATGCCGATGATTAACGAGGCTGTGTTCTGCCTTGCCGAGGGCATCAGTACGCGCGAAGACATCGATACGGTCATGAAGCTGGGGATGAACCATCCGATGGGCCCCTTGACCTTGGCTGACTTCATCGGCCTTGATACCTGCCTCGCCATCATGGAGGTCTTGCATCGGGACCTCGGCGAGGACAAGTATCGTCCAGCTCCGCTGCTGCGCAAGATGGTTCAGGCCGGGCTGTATGGCAAGAAGTCCGGCCGCGGTTTCTATGAGTATCGGGAGACGAAGTGATGGATGTTCATCTGACCGAGACCCAGCAGCAGGTCCAGGAGGCCATCAAGGCGTTTTGCCAACGTCATGTCGACCCGTACGTCGGCCAGTGGGACAAGGACGAGCATTTTCCGCTGGATGTTTTTCACAAGATGGGCGATGAGGGCTACCTGGGCATCCCGATTCCAGAGACCTATGGCGGTTCCGGGGCGGGTTTCGAGGTTTACATCGCAGCGTTGGAGCAGCTCTCTCGGCACGATGCGGGCTTTGCGTGTGCCTATGCGGTCCATTTGTCGGCCCACGCTTTGAGCATTCTCGAGTTCGGAACCGAAGAGCAAAAGCAGCGCTATCTGCCCGGGCTCGCAAGCGGCCGGACACTCGGTGCATTTGCCTTGACAGAGCCGCATTGCGGATCGGATGCCTCCGCCCTTCGCTGCAAGGCCGAGAAGGATGGTGATTCCTTTGTTCTGACGGGGACGAAGCAATGGATTACGAATGCGAAGAGTGCTGGCCTCTTCCTGCTGTTTGCCCGGACGGATGCCGCCAGTACCGGTTCCAAGGGCATCACGGCGTTCCTCATCGAGGCGGGTACCTCTGGCCTGACGGTCGACCGTAAGACCCACAAGATGGGCATGCGCTCCTCCGAAACCTACGACCTCGTGCTCGACGGCTGTCGGGTGCATGAGTCCCAGGTGTTGGGGGTCGTCGGCGACGGATTCAAGATCGCGATGAAGACCCTGGATGGCGGCCGTATCGGCATTGCGGCCCAGGCCCTCGGCATCGCTCAGGCCTGCCTCGACGAGGCCCGCACCTTTGCCAATCAGCGTGAAGCTTTCGGACAGCCCATCGCAAGATTCCAGGCCATTCAGTGGAAAATTGCCGACATGGCGAAGAATATCTGGGCCTCCCGGGCCTTGACCTATCACGCTGCGGCGCTCAAAGCTGCGGGCAAGCCTGTCGCGGATGCGGGGGCCAAGGCCAAGCTCTTCGCCAGCAGGACCGCCAGGGAGTCTGCCAACGAAGCCCTCCAGATCCACGGGGGGTATGGTTATACCGATGAGTTCCCCGTGGAGCGCCACTACCGCGATGCCAAGGTCACCGAGATCTACGAGGGGACCAGCGAGATCCAGAAGATCGTCATCTCGCGTGGCCTACTTGGGGCCACGAAGGCCAAGGTGCCGGCAAAGGTCTGACCTGCCCCTTTGCGGTGCAGGTGCCCTTCGGCTCCGATGCGTCAGCTTCAGGCCAGTTCAGTCAGCAGTTTTGCACGTTCGCGTAGCCGTCCGAGGTCCAAGCCAGCCATGGCTTCCGAGGACTTCATCAAGATCTGCTGGCGCGTCTGGGTGATGGCTTCGGCCGCGAGGTCCGCGGAGACGAGGTCGGACTGGGTTCGGCCTTCGGTCAGGCCCTGGATGCGCAAGGCGCCGAGCTGATGTTCCACCCGGTTCATGTAGGCTCCGGTTCGATTGAGCCTCCGGGTCAGGGCCGTGAGGGCATGGTCACAGATGGTCAGGGCTTGCGAGGCGTCTTCGAGACTCATCAGGCAGAGGCCACCGAGGCCGAGACTCCGGACCGTCGTGGCTTCGAGTTCCCAGCGTTGGCCGGCCGAGGCCTGGGCTCCACCCAGCAGGTCGAGCTCAAGTGCGCCTGCGACACCGGGATCGATGCGGTCATACGTAAGGGTCGCCACGTTTCCATCCCCGGAGAGGGCGTGATTTCCCACGAGCTCGATGCGATATTCATCGTACAGCTGGATGCCGTTGTAGATGGCACCGGGGACTGGGGGATGCAGGTACCAGCCATCCCCTGCCATGCTGGTCGCCCTTGGTACGATCGAGCCGTTCACGGTGACGATCATCGTATCTTCCTTGACTAACAGGCCGGTGGGTGGCGCGGCGAAGCCGGTGTCACAGTCGTCATTCTCGCCTTGCGGAATGGTCAGCTTGAAGGTGTTGTCCCCTGCAACCACGTAGCTGATCTTGAATGTAGCCTGAGCCATTCAGGCGTCCGTTCGGGGATCCTGAATCTCGAGTCGAGTATTGCCGAGGATGGCGCGAAAGCCCACCCCTGTTCCCGTGCTGTCCTCTGTCAGGGTGATGCCGTTCATGGTGACTTCCAGTGAAGTCCGATCGCCATAGATGAGAGCTCCGGCAGGTAGGGTGAGGTCCGTCGGCCTCCAGCTCTCGTTCCCGGACTCGTCGCTCTAGGCCCGGATGCTATGGTCCAAGGATTGCATGGCATCGGGCAAGATTCCGGGAGAATCCAGATTCAGCCGGCGCGGGTCCGCGCTTTCGAGCTGCCAGCCAGACAATTGAACCGTCCCGTTGGTGATGACTTTCAAGGCATCCAGATCGTTGGTGCCGGCACCCCGGATAAGGCCATCTTGATCCGGTGCCGCAAGGCCCCAGGTGTCCGAGGCTCGAGCCAGCTGGATTTCGAGGGTGCCATCCGTATCCTGTACAAGGCCTTGATCGGCAAAGTAACGTTGCCCCAGGTCCTGGGCCAACGTGCCCTGGGATGTGCCCTGGAAGGTCAAGGTGCGTGTGACAGGGTCGTAAACCAGGTCGTCGAGCCCTCCGCCTGCCGACGAGACGGCGCGTAGCGCCGTTCCTCCCCGCAGACCCGCGAGGGCTTGCGCGGCCAAGGCGTCATCGAGACCGTAGATTTCCGGGGTCTCCGAAAACACCAGGTCGACGGCACCATCGCCATCATCGTCGCGCGGCGTCATGCTGCCTCCGGAGTTGACCGTGTAGTCGGTACGGTAGTCGACCTTGATGCCCTGGGTCGCCGTGGGCCGTGCCGCTCCATCCAGGCGAATCGTCCGGTTGTCGGTAAAGCTCCAGCCATTCGTACCGCTGGGATCCCAGGCGACGGTGTGCCCACCCACGGACACGATGACAGAAGCTGGTGTCGATGATCGCGCCGTACCGTCCGTCAGGCCCGCTGCGACGCTGTCCAGGCGGTACTGGACCGGAGCATGGGTCAGGCCGATCTCGACAAAGGGTACTCCGGTCACGGGATCCGTGCCGTTGCTTCCCGTGACTCCCGTGAAGGTCAGGGTGTCGTTGCTGTCGAGCGTGGCGCTGCTGTGGAAGGTGA
>JAYKGV010000055.1:0-6302 GCA_035285595.1 Candidatus Sericytochromatia bacterium | reverse complement strand
TGGCACCGCAACAACCCTCTGGCACGGTACGAGGGCTTCTATGCCAGCGTGTTCTACAGCCACCTGGCGGCCATGGGCCTAGCGGCACAGGTCGAGGACGCGACGAACAAGGGCCGGATCGACCTGGCCCTGCGCATGGACGAGCGGGTGTATCTCTTCGAGTTCAAGGTCGTGGAACAAGTGCCCGACGGTCGGGCGCTGGCCCAGCTGCAGGACCGGGGCTACGCCGAAAAGTACCGCGCCCCCGGTGTCACCGTGACGCTCGTCGGTATCGAATTCAGCCGCGAGGAACGCAACATCGTCGGCTTCGAGGTGGCGGAGGGGTAGCCGGGCGACCCTTTCCGAGGAGCTGGTGGTTCGGCGTTGGTCGGCGTGACTGCACGCGGCGGAACAGCCGGTTCCTTGGGCTATGGGGTGCGGAGTGTGAACGAACAGCCTGAGCACGTGGTGATACATCAGGATGCGCTCGCTCGAATCGGCATGCTTCAACGTACTTGTATAGTCACTCCATGAACTCGCCGTCGTAGCCGACGCTTCGCTGGCTATGGATTCCTAGGGTCAGGACCGAGACCAGTGGGTCGCTGATGGACGGGTTGTGTCTCCGGAGACCCGGCTGTTTCAGGCGACTTGTCTCAGCAGGCGGTCCGTGACCATCAGGTGATGGACCGCTGCGTGTCTTCTGAGGTCAAAGAGGTTCTTGCGCTCACCTTTGTGGCGGGCTCTGGTGCCGTCCAGCTTGAGCCTTGCAGGTCTTGGTTGGGAAGCGTGCGACACCGGGCATCTCGAGGGGGACGCCGCCGTCGGGGCAGATGGCGACGCCGCAGATGCGTCCTGCGAGGTCCAGGTCGATGGCGAGGTGTCGTTTGGTGCCAGCGACACGTTGGGTCTTGCTCTTGCGTCCGTGTCGTTGAGGCTGATTTGTCCGTTCCTTGAGACGCCCTGCCTGATGCGGGGTCCTGAGCCATCGGGGCCGGTCTCCTGAACGATGAGTGACCTGACGACCTGCCATGCGGCGTGTCCGATGAGGTTGAAGAGTTCCTCGACGATTCCTGCCCCTTTCAGCGGGCTTGCGTCGAAGGCTGTGCGCAGGGCGGTGTGGCTGAAGCCTTGGGTCTCTCTTGCGAATCGACGGTGCGTTCGATGGCCTTGTGGTCCGGTGTTCCGCAGGCTGCCTGCAGGAGGATGACCTTGGCGAGGCATGCGGGCGGGACGACCTTCTTTCCGCTGTTGCGTTCCGGGTAGATGGCCGCGAGTCTGTCTTGCAGGTCCTTGTCGAAGTTCTCTTGGCGGGGCCTTCTCAGGAAGGCGACGGGCTTGCGCGTCTTGCATCGGGCGATGATGCCGGCCGGCTTGGCCACCGGCGGGTTCCCGTAAACAGATATCCAACCCTCCCAGCCGTGGTGTGCTGGAAGGGAGAGATCACGCCGAGGATCTCCTGTCGATCCCTTGGGGGAGACAGATTAATTGATCAGGTCTCTAGTCATCCGTGACGGTCGGTGCAGTCTTGGAGTCACCCGGGCGAGGCGTCGATGCCGGGCGCACCGGGACGATCCGATCCGTGGCCGTGGGGGGCAGGGGATCCCGTACCTTGACCTTGGCGTCGACGGTCCGGGCCGCCTGCAGGATCTCCGCCCCGGCCTCGCGAACGACTTTCTCGGCCAATCGGTCAAGGGCTTGGGTGATATCCGGCACGGTCGGGGCGACAGGTGCGGAAGCCGTCGCCGCGGACGCGGGGGCTGTCTCCGCGATGCGTGTCGTGATCTCACCGAGGAAGGTGCCCAAGATGGCCTCGTTCGAGGGGGCGTCGCCGGCGGGCGTGTCCACCCTCAACATGCCCTGATAGGCGCGGACGGCCAGGCGCTCCGAGACCCGCACGGAGGTTGCGGTGGCCGCGGAGAGGTCCGTGGCCTGATCGAGCCTCGCTGCACGGCCGAGGCCATCAGAAGCTCCCTGGGCCGCTTCCGGGGCGGTTCGGGCCAAGATGCGCTGTAGGGCCATGGAACGCCGGGTCTCGAGGCGATCGAGGTCGAGTTGCCGGCCGGCGTCGGCCAATTGCATGGCCGAGTAGAGGAAGGTCGTCGTGCCCAGAGAGAGATTGGCTTCGGTTTCGCTGGCCTTCTGGCCCGCCTCCTCGGGCGACCGCAGCGCCGAGGCCAGGTACCCTGCGGCACCCCCCGGACCGGGGATGACCGTCTCGACGATGAGCCCCAAGGATGTCTTGTCGTCGGCGAGATAGTCGAGGCGGTAGTTGCCGGCGGCATCGGTGCGGGTGCGCATGACGACCTTGCCGGTGGCAGGGTCGATGAGATTGATGAGGGTGTTGGCCAATGTGCGCACACCGTTGCCGCGCATCAGCGAAGGACCCGCTGACATCAGGATCCGGAAGGGTGCCAAAGCCGCGTCGAGAGCCTGCAGCCTGCGGGGCGAGGCGTTGTTCAGGGGTGACGCATTGTTGAGCGGACTGGCGTTGTTCAGAGGTGAGGCGTTGTTGAGCGGACTGGCATTGTTCAGAGGCGACGCATTGTTGAGCGGACTGGCATTGTTCAGGGGTGACGCATTGTTGAGTGGACTGGTGTTGTTGAGCGGGCTGGTGTTGTTGAGGGGACTCGCATTGTTGAGCGTGGGCAGCACCGTCACCCCGCCGGGCAGGACGACTGAGCCTGTCAGCGTGACCTGAGTGGATGGCGCGGCGGCGGCCAGCGTCTGCCGGAGGCTGGCGCCTGCAGCCGAGAGGGGATTGGCCTGTCCGCATGCCGTGGCCGTGGCGGCCAGCACGACACTCACGCCCCTTCTGGAGAGAAAGGGGGGGCGGGACGTACGTTCGGCCATGACTCTAGGTTCCCTGTACCCGTTACTTGGCCGTGAGGCACACGATTTCCTGTGACAAGCGCCACTTCGGCCGTTTGACCGTCAAGCCCCCCGGATGCTACGGTGGGGCGCATTTTCCGGTCCCAGGAGGTCATCCCGCATGAGCACCCGCGTCGCCATCAACGGTTTCGGACGCATCGGACGTCAGGTCCTGCGCATCGCTGCCGGTCGCCCCGAGATCGAGATTGTGGGCATCAACGATCTCACAAGCGCGAAGACCCTTGCCCACTTGCTCAAGTACGATTCGGTCCACGGCCGTTTCGAGGGTACGGTCGAGGCCCACGACGATGCAATCGTCGTCAATGGCAAGCGCATCCCCATCAGCGCCGAGCGTGATCCCGCAAACCTGCCCTGGAAGGCGCTTAATGTCGATATCGTCATCGAGTCGACCGGTCACTACACCGACGCGCTGAAGGCCAAGGCTCATCTGGCCGCCGGTGCCCGGAAGGTCGTGATCTCGGCGCCCGCGAAGAACGAGGATCTGACCATCGTGTTGGGCGTCAACGATGATCAGTACGATGCCGAGAAGCACCACGTCGTTTCGAATGCGTCGTGCACGACCAATTGTCTCGCGCCCGTCGCGAAGGTCCTGAACGACGAGTTTGGCATCGTGAGTGCCCTGATGACGACGGTCCACGCCTACACCAACGATCAGCGCGTCCTTGACCTGCCCCACGAAGACCTGCGTCGTGCCCGTGCCGCCGCGCAGAACATCATCCCGACCTCGACGGGAGCGGCCAAGGCCATCGGACTTGTCCTCCCCGAGCTCAAGGGAAAGTTCCACGGCATCGCCTTCCGCGTGCCCGTGCAGGACGGCTCGGTCGTGGATCTGGTCTGCGAACTTGGCAAGGATGTCACTGAGGCCGAGGTCAACGAGGCGCTGGCCAAGGCTGCGGCTGGCGACCGCATGAAGGGTGTGCTGGCCTACAGCACGGAGCCGTTGGTCTCGAGTGACATCGTGGGGGATGCCCACAGCTCGATCGTCGACTCGGGCATGACGACGCTCATCGGCAAGCGCCTGGTCAAGGTCGTGTCCTGGTACGACAACGAGTGGGGCTACAGCAACCGCCTTGTCGACCTGTGCGCCCTCATCGGCAAGAAGCTGCCGGCGGCCGTCGCCTGATGCCGGGCTTTCGTTCGCTGGCCGACCTCGGCCCCGACGACCTCAAGGGCAAGCGCGTCCTGGTCCGCGAGGATCTGAATGTTCCGCTTGCGGACGGCAAGCCCACCGACGACACCCGCATCCGCGCCGCGCTGCCCACGCTCCGTCACCTGGTGGCGGGCGGGGCACGCGTCGTGGTGGTGGCGCATCTTGGTCGCCCCAAGGGCCATGACCCCAAGCTGACGCTGGCCCCCGTGGCCACGCACCTCGCCGGCCTGCTGGGCCAGCCGGTCAAGCTGTCTCCGGGCGTGGTGGGAGCCGACGTGGAGGCTGCGGTTGCCGCGATGGCGGATGGCGAGGTGCTGCTGCTCGAGAACGTGCGCTTCCATCCGGAAGAAGAGGCCAATGAGCCCGGCTTCGTCGCGCAGTTGGCGCGGCTGGGTGACTTGTATGTCAACGATGCCTTCGGTACCGCGCACCGGGCCCATGGCTCGACCGCAGGGGTCGCGGACCTTCTGCCTGCCTATGCCGGTTTCCTGATGGCCCGAGAGCTCGAGGTGTTAGGTGGGCTGCTCGAGAACCCCGGACGGCCTTTCTGGGCGATCATCGGGGGATCCAAGGTCAGCAGCAAGATAGGCGTGCTCGAGCACCTGCTGGGCAAGGTCGATGGCATGGTGATCGGCGGCGCGATGGCCTTCACGTTCTGGAAGGCGATGGGCAAGCCCACGGGCAAGTCCCTCGTCGAGGACGACCAGATTCCGGTGGCGCTGCGGGTGCTCGAGGCGGCCAAGGCTTCGGGGACCACGTTGCTCCTGCCGACGGACACCTTGGTCGGGACGGACCCCCAGGGGGAGGTCACGGGGACCTTCACCGATGCTGATATGCCTGCCGACGCCATCGGGCTTGATGTGGGCCCTGTCAGCGTGGACGCCATTCGCGCGGCGTTGTCGGGTGCGCAGACGATTCTCTGGAACGGTCCCCTCGGGGTCTTCGAGAACCCGGCCTTTGCCGGCGGCACGCTCGCGGTGGCGAGGATGCTGGCCGAACGGACGGCTGCCGGGGCCCGTACCGTGGTGGGGGGCGGCGACTCGGTGGCCGCGCTCGAGCAGTCGGGTCTGGCCGACAAGGTCACGCATGTGTCCACTGGCGGCGGCGCTTCGCTCGAGTTCCTCGAAGGCCAAGTGCTGCCCGGCGTGGCGGCGCTCGAGAAGGCCGCTCTCGCTTCGATCCACGTTTAGGAGGACCCTGCCATGGCCCGCGTGCCCTTGATGGCCGGCAACTGGAAGATGCACAAGACCCGCGCCGAGGCCTTGGCCTTTGCTGCGGCGCTGCCGACCGAAGCCAAGTCCGCCCAAGGCGTCGAGGTCGTGGTTTGCCCGCCGTTCACGGCACTGGCCACCTTGGCCGAGTCTTTTGCAGGCACAATCGTCAAGGTCGGCGGCCAGGACTGCGACAGCCATGACCAAGGCGCTTATACGGGGCAGACCTCGCCCGCGATGCTGCGCGAGGCGGGTGCCACTCACGTCATCCTCGGCCATTCCGAGCGCCGGCAGTACTACGGTGAGACGGATGCCAGCGTCAACGAGAAGGTCAAGGCAGCCCTCAAGCATGGTCTGGTGCCCATCGTGTGCGTAGGCGAGCGCCTCGAAGAGCGCGAGGTCCAGCTGACGGACAACGTCATCATCGTGCAGGTGCAACGGGCGCTTTCTGGCCTTCCCGCCGAACAGGTGGGCGGACTGGTCTTCGCCTACGAACCCGTGTGGGCCATCGGCACGGGCAAGACCTGTGCGTCGGACGAGGCGAACCGCGTCTGCGGCCTCATCCGTGAGACGATTGCCCGGCACGTCGGGCCCGGACCCGCGGATTACGTGCGTATTCTTTACGGCGGCTCCGTCAAGCCCGAAACCATCGCCGAGCAGATGGCCCAGCCCCAGATCGACGGGGCCCTCGTGGGCGGTGCGTCGCTCGAGGCGGAGTCCTTTGCCAAACTGGTGGCCTTCGATCGCGTGACGGCCTAGGAGCGGCGACTGGCCCGGATGCTGCCGGACCAGCGGGGCGACCTGCGCAGGCCGTCTGGCCCCCCCGCGCCACTTGGTTTTGAAAGTTCTGGGAGGGAAATCCATGCGACCCCCTGTCGTCCTCGTGATTCTCGACGGCTACGGCATCAATCCGGACCCCCACGCCCGGGGCAATGCCATCCGTGATGCGCATACGCCGAGGCTCGATCGCCTGATCGATCTCGGGTCCGTGACCAGCATCCCGACGTCGGGGCAGGCCGTGGGTTTGCCGGATGGCCAGATGGGCAACAGCGAGGTCGGCCACCTCAACATGG
>JAYKGV010000054.1:0-93825 GCA_035285595.1 Candidatus Sericytochromatia bacterium | reverse complement strand
GTTGTTCAGGCCCGAGAACAGACTGACCTTGGAAAACTTGCTGACGCCCGTGATGAACACGAAGCGCAGGTAAGGGTCCGCGTCCTTGAGCACGCTGTAGATGTCGCGCAGGCCGTCGCGCATCACCCGTGCACGGTCCGGCTCGGTGATGTTATCCAGGATCGGCTTGTCGTACTCGTCCACCAGCACCACCACGCGCTGGCCGGTACGGTCGTGCAGCACCTCGATGATGTCCAGAAGACGTGGAGCGGCATCCGCAAATCGCTGGGGCACCTGATGCAGGTATTCCATTCGGGAGATTTGCTTGTGCATGCTCGCCGCCAGATCCTCGGGCGTCTTGAGCACCCCGCTGCCAAAACTCAGCCGCAGGACAGGATGCCTGACCGACCAGTCCCAGTGCTCCTCGGCATGCAGGCCGGTGAAGAGCTCCCGGTTCCCCTCGAAGAGTTCCTTGAGCGTGTCGAGGAAGAGGCTCTTTCCGAAGCGACGGGGACGGGACAGGAAGTAGTGGGTGCCGCTGGCCATCAACTGGCATGCCATGGGGGTCTTGTCGACGTAGTAGTACGCGTCCTCGCGGAACTTCGCGTAGGTCTGGATCCCCAGCGGCAGCTTCTTGCGTGGCATCGCTCCCCCACGGGAGATCATACCCCCGACATGTTGGGATGGCCGGGTCGGGGTGCGTTCATCCGGTGCCAAGGATCTTCGAGCAACGTGACCCCGCCAAGCCCGATGCCCGCCTGCAAGGGCCCACTCAAGCCCGACGATCGCCTTCCGCAGCCCCGCCACGAAATCTTCGGCAAGGACCTGCAGGACAGACTGGCGGACATCGAACGCACCGTCGACTCGCAAGAGAGACCCAAGGCTCCAGCCACACCGCCCTGCGCACAGCCTTCGACGCAAGCATGCAGAGAGGGGCAGGACACGTCGAGGAACCCTTCAACCTTATCGGACACGCCGCATGGCAGGTCGTCAGGTCACTCATCGTTCAGGAGACCGACCCCGATGGCGTCGTCGTCCCCCTCGAGATGCCCGGTGTGGCATGCTTCCCAACCAAGACCTCCAAGGCTCAAGCAGGACGGCACCAGAGCCCGCCACAAAGGTGAGCGCATGAACCTCTTTGACCTCAGAAGACACGCAGCGGTCCATCACCTGATGGTCACGGACCGCCTGCTGAGACAAGTCGCCCGAAACAGCCAGGTCTCCGGAGACATGAATCCACGAGCGTGCGGCCCGGACCTGCCGGAAACCTACCCTGCGGTCCAGCGCTGGCCCCGTCGACGGTAGGGTCGGCTCAAGCCGGTTGAGCGATGTGCGGGTGGGACCAGCCCCACAAGAGACGTTGCCAGGAATCCCGATGAGCGGGTCCTTGCACTGGAGTCAGGGAGTTGGAAGCGGGGATGGGCCGGGAAGCGGGGATGGGCTGCCAACCTTCGGCAGAGGCGTGGCGGGCAGCTCCCCGTCCTCCATCGTGGGCGCCACATAGACGACGGTCACCTCGGCCTTGACGCCGGTCTTCAGGAGGTCGTTGTCGAGTGTCAGGGTCATGGGATCGAGAACGACGTCCTTGCCCAGTTGGCCCGGTCCAAGGAGTTTCGGATCCAGAGGTTGCTCCGTGTAGCCGAGGATACGGGCGTCGACAGGATTCGGCGCGCGATCATAGGCTACGGCGAAGAGCAGATACCGATGGGTGCTCTGGCCCGCCGTGAGCGGCAGATTCCGGAAGGAGACCGAGGGTGACTTGCCGGACTCCAATGTCGCACCCGTAGCCAGCGAGGCCCCGTCGAGAAAGTCGCGGACCAGATAGCGCCGACTCTCGCGGCGGATGTCCCTCGCCGTACCCAAGCCCATGTAGTTGATCGTCGCATCACCCGACGTGAAGAACGCCGAGGCCGTTGGAGCCCCTGCCAGGGAGACCGTGGGTGCCATGCCAATCACGGCAGGTACCGACAAGGTGAACAGGGTCGGAAAACCGAAATAAGGAGCCGCTCCGCCGGCCTCGAGGGCCTTGGTCGACAGCGTGCCCCGGTACGCCCCCTCGATGGCGAACCCGAAGGGCGCCACACTGCCCGGGAAATTTCCGTAGTCGAACAATCCCACCAACAGACGCCCGACATCACGCATCGCCGTATCGAGCGAGGTCGCCGTCTGGCCCGTACGTGTGAGGGTCATCGCTGCCAGTGGCACCGTGAGCGTCAAGGACTCGGGATCCACGTACACGACGGGGCCTTCCTCGCCCTCCCGGGCAACCTCTGGCGAGCCACTCCCGCTGGCCGCGGGCGCAGGCGTCGCCGTCTGGGGCAGCAAATTTCCCAGAAGACCTTGGGGTCCACCCGCCGCACAACCAGCCAGGCACGCGGCAGCCAAGGGCCACACCACACGGCGCCCGACCAAGGGGGACGACTTCACTCCGTTGTTGTACCCGCCGGAGGCGATTCCCCCTCAAATGAGTCACGCACCCAGCGCTCCAGTCGAGTGCCCCCATACCGATAGACCTTCGCCAGACGGAACCCCGGCCACGCGGTCATCGGTGCATCTGACGGGCGCTCGAGAAGTACGACCGCTGTAGACCCCAAACGCGGGGCCAAGGCCTGCCGCAACCTCTCCCAGTCGGCCCACGCATAAGGGGGATCGGCCAGTACGACATCATAGGTGCCCACGTCGGCCGCCAACCACGCCAGAACCTCGGCAGAGGCGACCCGGACCTGACCCGTGGCTCCCAGACGTCCCGCGTTGCGCGCCACCAAGGCGGCGGTAGGTCCGTGTCGCTCGACGGCCATCAGGTTGGCGGCACCCCTGGACAGACATTCGAGCCCCAGGGCCCCCGAACCGGCGAAGAGATCCAACACTCGGGCGCCAGGCAACACCGAGCCTAGAATCGATCCCACGGCCTCCCGGACCCTTGCCCCCGTGGGCCGCGTGGCCTCCCCGGGGGGGACCTCGAGCGCCCGACCCCGCCACTTGCCGCCGGCAATCCTGATCAAGGCCCTACCCCGCCAGCCAGACGCCCAGAATCTCGGCGTACCGTTCCTCGACCTGCTCCTTGAGCAAAGGCTGACCTCCAAGTTCGGGGTCGGCAGCCACGAGCGCCCGGGCCTCACGCTGGGCTTCCTCGAGCAGACCCGCATCTTGGACAAGGTCGGCGTGCACGAAGTCCTCCAGGCCACTTTGGCGGCTACCCAGGATCTCACCCGGGCCACGCAAGCGCAGGTCCTGCTCGGCAATGAAAAAACCGTCCTGGCTCTGGACGATGGTGCCGAGACGCGCCTCGACTTGCTCGCCTTGGCCATCCGACAACAGCAGGCACCAGCTCTCGGCAGCGCCGCGCCCCACCCGCCCGCGCAGCTGATGCAACTGCGACAGCCCGAAACGCTCGGCATGCTCGATGACCATCACCGAGGCATTGGGGACGTCCACTCCAACCTCGATGACGGTCGTGGCCACCAGCACCTGCAGGTCGCCCCGCCGAAATGCCGACGCGACCTGCTCCTTCTCATCGGCGGGCATCTTGCCGTGCAGCAGGCCCAGCCGCAACCCCGCGAGCGGACCTTCTGACAGTCGTTCATATTCCTCTGTCGCGGAGCGCAGATCGACTTTTTCGGAGGCCTCGACCATCGGGAACACGATGTAGGCCTGGCGCCCCTCGGCGACCTGAGCCCTCACCAGGTCGAGGGCCTCGCGCCGAGCCGATCGGCCACGCAGCCAACGGGTCACGATGGGCTTTCGACCTGGCGGCAGCATGTCGAGGATCGAACAGTCGAGATCCCCATGCAAGGTCATCGTCAATGTCCGCGGGATGGGCGTGGCCGTCATGGTCAAGAGCTCGACCTGCCGTCCCTTGGCGACCAAGGCGCTGCGCTGGTGCACCCCGAAGCGATGCTGCTCGTCGATGACGACGAGACCAAGGTCGTGAAAGACCACATCTCCCTGTATGAGTGCGTGCGTGCCCACCGCAAGCGGTGCCGCGCCCGACGCCAGCAGGCTCCTCATGTGGCGCCGGTCGGCCGCGCCTTGCTTGCCCAGGAGCAGAGCCACAGGCAAACCGAGGGGCTCGAGGAGACGCGTGAAGGCCTGATGATGCTGCTCGGCCAGGATTTCGGTCGGCGCCATCAAGACGGCCTGATGCCCCGCATCGACGACCGCCAGCATCGCCAGCAAGGCCACGATGGTCTTGCCTGCCCCCACATCGCCCTGCACCAGTCGGTTCATGGGTTCCGGCGACGCGAGATCCGTCCGGATCTCTTCGAGCACGCGCTCCTGGGCCGGTGTCAGCGCGAACGGCAGCCGCGCCAACATCTGTTCGAGCTTGCCTCCTGCTGCAGGGCGAATCACGAGCGCATCTTCCCGTTGCTTGAAGCGCGCACGCCGGACCGCAAGCGCCAACTGCATCAGGAACAGCTCGTCGAAGGCCATCCGGCGCCGCGCCGCGTCGCGGACCTCCGGATCCGACGGGAAATGCACGTCGGCAAGCGCCCGGGCTCTGGGAACCAGCCCGATCCTCTGCCGCACGTCCTGCGGGAGGGGATCGGTCACGCGTGCCGCGGGATGCTGCAAGGCCTCATGCATCAACTTACGCAGTTGCTTGGGCCACATGCCCTCGACCGTCGGATAGATGGGCACGATGCGTCCGACGTGCAACGACTGATGCTCCTCGACCGAATCGTCCTCGCCGAGCAGCTCGAGAGCCGTCTGGGGACCGCCCCGCAGCACCAGCTCGCCGCTGCGACGATCGCGCGTGGGGCGTCCCGAAATCATCACGGTGGTGCCCACGGCATGGCGGGCCTTCCAGGACTCGTCCCCCGCCCGCCCGGGTCCACGTCCCTGTGAGAAGGTTTCGTACCGTACCCGCCCGCTAGCATCCTGGATCCACAGGGTCCGGATGGACAATCCGGGCCGGGAAGGCGGCTGGAAAGCCGAGACCCGGTGAATGCGCCCCCAGAAGGTGCACGGCTCGCCCTCCTGCAGGTCACGAATGCGGGTACGGTCCTGGAAGTCCAGATAAGAGCGGGGATAGAGGGCAAGCAAACGCTCGACGGTACCCAGTCCTGCCTCGGTCAGGCGCTGGCTCACCGTCGGCCCTACGCCCGGCAGAACGTGGACCGGCGTACCCTTCTCGACCCTTGCGGCGGGAGAGGGAGATTCATCCTTGCCGGCTCCAGGCAGGGCCTCCTGACGTCCACGGGGCGTCGCCGCCGCGACAGCAGGGGCAGAACCCTTCGTGGATGAGGAAGTAGGGACATGATCCGCTGCTGTCGACGAGGTGCGACCAAGGTACTCATCGGGTGTGACGGTTCGGACCGTGACCTGCCGGGGGGGGCGGGGGGGCGCAGGGGCCGACAAGGCGGCCACCCGGTTCGCGATCGAAAAGAAGTCTGCCAACAGTCGCTGGCGTGCGGGCGGGTCCAGCTCGGGGTAGTGATCGTATCGCCGAGCCTCGGCCTCGAGAACACCTGCGAGAGATTTCAAATGTGGCAGGGCGGCAAGGCGCCTGAGCTCTTCGGGCATGAAAGCCGAGAACAACTGCCGACGGCCCTTCATGTCGCCATGGCCCCGCTCGGCCTCGAGGCGCACCGCCGCGAGGGCCCGTTGCACATCCTCCATGGCCATCGGCTCCATCCTACCGCCGCAGGCGTACCATGGCGGTCATGAGCAACCGCACTCTCTCGCTGACGCCGGCCTTGAGGGATTACCTGCTGGCGCATGGCGCCCCTGAGCCCGAGGTCCTGGGAGCGCTGCGCAGAGAAACGGCCCGGATGGCCGGTGCCAACATGCAGATTGCCCCGGAGCAGGGCGCCTTCATGACGATCTTTTCGAAGCTCATAGGCGCGCGCCGCTGCCTTGAGGTCGGGACCTTCACCGGCTACAGCGCCATCGCCGTCGCGTTGGCGCTTCCTCAAGACGGCCGGCTGCACGCCTGCGACATCGACGAGGCCGCCTTGTCCGTGGCGCGGCGCTACGCCGGGTTGGCCGGCGTACACGACAAGTTGGTGTTCCACCCAGGTGACGCGACGGCTACGCTCGATCGCCTGCTTGAAGAAGGAGGACGCGAGAGCTTCGACATGATGTTCATCGACGCGGACAAGACCGGATACGCCGGCTACTGGGACCGCGGACTCGAACTGTTGCGCCCGGGTGGGGTGGTGCTGGCGGACAACGTGCTGTGGAGCGGCCACGTGATCGACGAGGCGGTGCAAGACGAGGACACCCGTGCGCTGCGGGCCTTCAACGAGAAAGTCCGCTCGGACGACCGGGTCGAGGTCGTGATGCTGCCACTGGCGGACGGGCTGACGCTGGCGCGCAAGCTTTAGGGACACCGCTGTGCCCGTTGTCCGGGCTAGAGAATCCTCTTGCCCAGTGCCGACAGGATGAGCTCGACGGCAAACGCGCTGGTCCGGTTGCGTTCGTCGAAGACCGGGTTGACCTCGACCATGTCGAGGGAGCCCACCAGCTTGCTGTCAGCCACCAATTCCATGGCAAGATGCGCCTCGCGCCGATCGGGTCCCCCAGACGCCCGCGTGCCCACGCCAGGCGAGACCTCCGGATCGACGAAATCCATGTCGAAACTGCAATGGACGGCGTCGGTGTGGGCCGATACGCGGGCAAGTGCCTCTTGCACGACGTCCTTGATTCCTCGCTCATCGATGTCGCGCATCGTGTAGATGTTGAGTTTGGAGGCCCGCAAGCGCTCGGCCTCGGGACCGTCGATGTCACGGATGCCGATGAGTGCCACGTCCTGCGGGCGCACCATGGGCTCGGGCCCTTCCCCGATGGCCAGCAGATCTAGATGCCCTTCACCGGTCACCACGGCCAGCGGCATGCCGTGGATATTCCCGCTCAGGGTGGACTCGGGCGTGTTGAAGTCACCGTGCGCATCGAACCAGATCAGGCCAAGGCGCCGGCCGCGCGACCGCTGGAAGGCCGAGACGGCCGCGATCGTACCAATGGAGATGCTGTGGTCTCCCCCGAGGAAGACCGGGAAGTGGCCGGCCTCGAGCATCAACCGGGCCCGGACCTTGGTCTGACGGCAAGTCTCGACGATCTCAGGCAGGTACTTGTGCCGGCTCGAACCTTCGTCAAGGGTCTCGGGCAAGGGCGTATCGACATCGCCCCAGTCATGGGCCTTGTGCCCAAGTGCCGTGATGGCCTCGCCCAGACCCGCGATACGGATGGATCGGGTACCCAGACCGACTCCTCGGTGGCTGCCGCCCAAGTCGAGGGGCACGCCCATGACGCCTACGTTGCGCATGCACCCATGGTACGTCGGGAGGCGGCGTGTAGGGAAGGGGACATTAAGAACGGGGAAAGCGAGCATCAAGATTCACGGGCCGCCGTCACCCCGGACCTGCGGCCGACGAAAGAACAGGCATGGCAGGTCTCTCCCCCACCCTCGCCCCCGTCCCCCCGCGGCCGGTCCCAGCCGCCTTGCCGGCCCCGGCGCCGATGATGCCACCGGTACTCCGTCCTGGTATGTCCGGCGACGTGCTGACGCGCCGTTCAGCACCCATCGCCTCCCCCAAGGAACCCGGCAACCCCCTGACGGATTGGCTTGCCGCGCCGCTCTCGATGGCCCGGGTCATGGCAGATCTGGGCACGATGCTGCTTCATCCCGTCCGGACGGTCAAGGGCCTCTGGGCGACAGGCAAAGCCCTGCTGGGCTTCGACAAAGTCGTGCCGCTCACGGCCGCCAGCGCTCCTGCGGCCCGCGACCAGCTGCACGCGGCCGTCGCCGGCGTGAAGGCGACAGCCGCCCCCACGGTCTTCGGGTTCCTTGCCCGGATGGTGGACAAGCGCGCGGCCCAGGCCGCGGACCAGATGCGGCCCGTCCTCGAGCAGCGCCTCGCGTCTCTGGGGGGAGCACCCGTCGCCATGGCTTGGCCCGTGGGAGGACGGCACTGGACGGCGCTGGACGAAATGCTGACGGTACAGACTGCGCTTGGACAGTATCCGGAAGCCGTGACAAAGAAAGCCTTCTCGAACCTCGCGATGATCGAGGTCCGGTCATCGGGCCTGACAGGCTTGAGCCGTCCGTGGGCCGTCGAAGGCCGGACCCTCGTCCTTCATCGACCGCCCGACTGGCTGCCAGGTTCGACTCCCGTGGCCGACGCCCTGATGGGTTACCTGAACGAAGCAGGGCGCGTCTCGGTCGCGATGTAGCGTACCGCAGGAGTGCGAACGGCCTCCAGAGCCGGTGCGAAAGCGTACGTGCCGGCCTGATTGCTTGGGACGATCTGACAAAAATGGCCTGTGCGGATCGACCAGCCGAACAAGCCAAAACCCTATCCCCATAAGCATTTCGGCGATCACGAGAATATTTGACGGGCAGGCGCCCCCGTCCGAGACTGACGGCCCCGTTGCCGCATGTCGAGAGAGGACGCCCCCATCATGGCCCGAGGTCACACCCTCCTGCGCACCACCCTTGCGATGGCCTTGCTGCCGCTGGCAAGCCCGCAAGCCGCCCTGGCCGCTCGAAAGACTCCGCAGGACTGGTGGCCCCAGACGCTGGATCTGCAACCACTGAGAGCCCACGGCGCGGCATCGAATCCCTATGGTGGCGGATTCGACTATGCGGCGGCCTTTCAAACGCTCGACCTCGGGGCCGTGAAGAAGGATCTCCGAGACCTGATGACCCAATCTCAGGATTGGTGGCCGGCCGACTTCGGACACTACGGTCCCTTCCTCATCCGGATGGCCTGGCACATTGCCGGGACCTACAGGGTCCAGGACGGCCGTGGGGGAGCCGATGGCGGCCAGCAGCGCTTCGAGCCGATCAACAGTTGGCCGGACAATGCCAATCTCGACAAGGCGAGGCGCCTGCTGTGGCCTATCAAGCGAAAGTACGGACGCAAGCTCTCGTGGGGAGACCTGATGGTCCTTGCCGGCAACGTCGCGCTTGAGTCGATGGGCTTCAAGACCCTTGGTTTCGCAGGGGGGCGCGTGGATCAATGGGAGACGGACCCCGTGGACTGGGGCCCGGAGACGGAGATGCTGGCCGACAAGCGCCACGGCAAGGACGGACAGCTGGAGAACCCTCTGGCAGCCGTACAGATGGGACTCATCTACGTGAATCCGGAAGGCCCCGGCGGCAAGCCGGACCCGCTGGCGGCCGCCAAGGACATCCGCGAGACCTTCGGACGCATGGCCATGAACGACGAGGAGACCGTGGCGTTGATTGCCGGCGGCCATACCTTTGGCAAGGCCCACGGGGCCCATGCGCCCGAACGCCATCTCGGCCCCGCGCCCGCAGGTGCCGGCCTGGAGGAACAGGGCCTGGGGTGGAGGAACAGCTACGGCAAGGGCAAGGCCGAGCACACCTTCACCAGCGGGCTCGAGGGGGCGTGGACCTTCAATCCGACGGCCTGGACCACCCAGTATCTCGATAACCTGTTTCGCTTCACGTGGAAGCAGATCCGCAGCCCCGGAGGAGCGATCCAGTGGGGTCCCACCGAAAGCGAAGCCGCAGGACGCGTGCCCGATGCACATGACCCCACGAAGCGCCATGCGCCCATCATGTTCACGACGGATCTGGCGCTGAGGTTCGATCCTGCGTACCAGAAGATCGCAAGGAGCTTCCTTGAGGATCCCAAGGCCTTCGAGCTCGCCTTCGCCAAGGCATGGTTCAAGTTGACCCATCGGGACCTGGGACCTCGCCATCGCTACCTCGGGGCAGAGGTCCCCAAGGCGGGCTTTACCTGGCAGGATCCCGTGCCTTACGTCCAGCATCCTCTGGTGGATGCAGCCGCCATCAAGCAACTCAAGGGCCTGCTCCTGCGGTCCGGCCTGACCATCCCCCAGTTGGTCCGCACCGCGTGGGCCTCGGCCTCGACCTATCGCCAGACCGACATGCGCGGCGGGGCCAACGGCGCCCGGATCCGCCTCGAACCGCAGCGCAGCTGGCAGGCCAACGACCCTCAGGAACTGCGGTACGTGTTGCACAAGTTGGAGGACGTCCAGCGACGGTTTGCCCGGATGGCACCCAGGAGGATGAAGATTTCGCTTGCGGACCTCATCGTGCTGGGGGGTGCCGCCGCCCTCGAGAAAGCTGCAGGCTACAGGATCAAGGTCCCCTTCCGCCCAGGCCGCACAGATGCCACCCAGGCACAAACGGAGGTCAACAGCTTTGCCTACCTGAAGCCCACGGCGGATGGCTTTCGGAACTACTACACCTCGGAGAGCCCCGCCTCGCCGGTCGAGATGCTCGTCGAGCGAGCCTACTTGCTGAACTTGACCGTTCCCGAGATGACGGTCCTCGTGGGCGGCCTGAGAGCGCTTGGCGCCAACGTCGGCGGCTCCTCCACCGGGGTGCTGACCGACCGTCCGGGCACGCTCAGCCCGGACTTCTTCGTGAACCTTCTCGACATGCAGACCCGCTGGGCCAAGTCATCAGGTCGAGAGGACCTCTACGAAGGCTACGATCGCCGGTCAGGGAAGTTGCGGTGGACGGCTTCGCCGGTGGATCTGGTGTTCGGCTCCAACCCGGAACTGCGGGCCGTCGCCGAGGCCTATGCCGCGGACGATGCTCGCGACATGTTCCTCAAGGACTTCGTGGCGGCCTGGAACAAGGTGATGGAGCTGGACCGTCGCTGACGGACCTGGTGGTGGCCCCGACGGGACCGACCGTCCGGGGTCTTCACCCCTCCATCACCTCAAAGCCCACCACGTTACGCTCGGCCTGGCTGAACTCGATGCCCACCAGCGTGACCACCGTGCCGGGCTGGCGGAACTTGTCGGCGTAGCCCCGGGCCTGGATCTGCGCCAGGGCCTTGCCCTCGGCCTCCCCTTCCACCACCTTGAACTCGAAGATGAAGATCCGACCGGGCATCTTCACGACCATATTTATGCGCCCCTTGCTGGTGGCATCCTCCAGCCGCACATCCTGCCCCAGAGAGAGCAGGTGAGAATAGAAGACACTTGCATAGTAACCCTCGTAGCGCGCGATCGGGTTTCGGCGATGCCAATCAAGGGGAATGCTGGCGAACAAGGCGTGCAAGTGGTCACGAAAACCCGGGAGGTCACCGGCCTTGAGCAATCGCGGCACCCTCGTGAGCATCGAACCCAGGATCTCACTCCTGACTCCCAGCGCCAACAACAAGGTGCGGTTCAGCGCCACCTCCACTTCAAGGTTAGGATAGCCCAGGGTGTAGACGGACTCGCCGCTTTCCAGGACCTCGGTCTCGCGCAGCGTCAGGTAGCCTGTCTGCCAGAGCAGGGCCTCCCGACCGATGTTCCCCACATCGAAGCGGGACAGCAACTCCGTGGAGGTCTCGAGTCGCGACAGGTCGGGAGCGAACACTCCTTCCTGGCCCAGCACCTCGATGAGGAAAGCGGGTGTCCCTGTCTCGAACCAGTAGGACCGAAATACTCGCTGATCGAGGTACAGCATGATGTCATAGGGGTTGTAAACGGCCTCGCCGCCCCAGTTATAGCCCTTGTACCAGCGCCGAACGGCCGCAAGATCCACCCCCTTCAGCTCCGGAGCAAATAGGGTCTCGAGATCTTGTTGTGTGTAGCCGCACAAGGCGGACCAACGGGCATCGAGCGTCAGATCCTCGAGTTGGTTCAACCCTGAAAACAGGCTCACCTTGCTGAACTTGCTCACCCCCGTCAGGAACACGAACCTCAAATGAGAATCCGCGTCCTTGAGGACTCCGTACAGATTGCGCAGCGCCTCGCGCATCTTTAGCGCCACCTCGGGCTCGGCCAGATAATCCACGATCGGCTTGTCGTACTCATCCACCAGCACCACCACCTTCTGACCCGCGTGCGCACGCAAGGCCTCGATGAGATGCCGCAGTCTCCTACCTAGCTGTGGAATCCACGGACCTTAGTCAGTAGTTCCGTGGGGTCAAAAGGTTGCCCACTCGGCCTGTCCTGTGTCTGACGGCTGGTTGCTAAGGCACAACAACCAGACCAGGGAGGCCGAATGGGCTCTGGTATCTTTGCGCGACTGTCCCCTCGGAGTCGAGCGTTTCTCGTCGATTTGATGGAAACTCAGGGCCTGAGTCCTGGTGAGGCCGCAGCTCGCCTCGGTGTCAGTGAGCGAACGGCCTATCGCTGGTTGCGGCGCCATCGGGAGGAAGGGCTGGCAGGCCTGACGGATCGCTCATCCCGGCCGCGGCATTCTCCCATGCGGACCCCTGGCGTCACCGAAGACGTCATCGTGTCTCTCCGCCGCCTGAAGCGCACAGGTCCCCAGATTGCGCTGGAACTCGGGATGTCACGGTCTACGGTCGGTCTGGTGCTCAGCAGATGCGGTCTGGGGAAGCTCTCGGCTCTGGAAAGCCGGGAGCCGGTCCGACGCTACGAACACAAGGCTGCCGGTGACATGCTGCACCTCGACATCAAGAAGCTTGGGCGGATCATCCGTCCGGGCCATCGCGTCACGGGCCATCGCAGGGACTCGGTGGATGGTGCCGGCTGGGAGTACGTCCATGTCTGCATCGACGACTACTCCCGTGTGGCCTATGTGGAGGTACTGGGGAACGAGGACGACGGGATTTCTCGAGCGTGCCGTGGCCTGGTTCGCCGCCCGAGGCATCACGGTCCGACGAATCCTGACGGACAACGGCTCGGCCTACCGCTCCCGATTGTTCCTCGGACGCTGCCGGGAACTGGGTGCAAGGCCATGCAAGACCCGCCCCTACACGCCAAGAACGAACGGCAAGGCCAAGCGATTCATCCAGACTCTGCTGCGGGAATGGGCGTATGCCCGAACCTATGCTCACTCGGCAGAGCGGACGGCATGCCTGCGCCACTGGCTGCAGTACTACAACCTCGAACGCAGGCACGGTACCCTTGGGACAACGCCAGCAGCGAGACTACAGGTCGGCTGACGGATGTCCTTGGAAACTACACCTAGCCGGCCACGGGGCACATAGCCTGGAATCATCGCCTCTATTCTCCACAACTGGTCCTCGACCTCGGTGGCGATTCCCTCGGGACTGGGCTCCTCAAGGGACGAAAAACTCAGTCGAATCACCGGATGCTTCACCGACCAATCCCAGCGGTCCTCGGCTGCAAGGCCCGTGAACAATTCCCGGTTGCCCTCGAAGAGTTCCTTGAGCGTGTCGACGAAAAGGCTCTTGCCGAAACGTCGGGGACGGGACATAAAGAACATCTTGCCCGAGCGGACCAGGTCAACCGCATGACCCGTCTTGTCCACGTAGTAGCAGCCTTCCTCGCGAATCTCGCGGAAGGTCTGGAGGCCGATGGGCAGCTGCCTGCGGGTCGACATGCCCCCATCGTGGCGGAGGGTGGTAGGGTACGCAAGGGAAACGGCTGGCAAGTTGCGGATGGACTCCCGCTTAAGGCACACCAACGACTTGACCATGCGCCAGCAAGTCCCCTGACGTGACAACTCTTCGTCCACAGGGGACAAGGCCAGGGTGTACCATCTTCCACGTGGCCTCTATCAGACCCTGCTGACCCGGAGGCTGGCTGAGCAGCTTCGAACCCTGCCCTCGGGGCTGCGTGAGGCTACCCGGGAGCTGAGGAAGGCAGAACTCCCCGACCGACTGGCTTGGCATGTGGGTCGGCTGGTCCTTGAGGCTTTGGAGGGCATCCCCGAGGCCGAACGGCTGCAGGAAGGTCCCCGCCTGATTGGGCGCCTCATCACCACACTGGCCGAGACCAGGCAAGACCTGCGGTGGAGCGAGGACGACCTGCTTCCCGAAGAGCGTCCCCGGCTCCTGGAGGCCATCCGCAGCATGCAGCCGAGCGACGAACCGGAGGACCTCAAGGTCCCTCTGGTTCCACTCCTCGACACCACGCTGCTTACCCACGCACCGGGCGAGCCTCGACTCCAAAGCCAGCTCCAGTCCGAGATTCATTCGGCCGACCGCATCGACCTGATCGTGGCCTTCATTCGCCGGACTGGCTTGTTGCCTCTGGCTGCCGCCCTCGAAGCCCACGTCGAAGCGGGTCGGCCGCTGCGGGTCCTGACCACCACCTACACGGGCACCACGGAACTCGCGGCCCTCGAGCATCTGAGGTCCATGGGTGCGCAGGTCAAGGTGTCCTATGACCACTCGGCGGAGCGTCTGCACGCCAAAGCGTGGTTGTTCCACCGGGCATCAGGCTTCGGGACGGCCTTCATCGGGTCATCAAACATGACGCATCAGGCCCAGGTCACGGGACTGGAATGGAACGTGCGGGTAGCCCAGGCCCGCAATCCCGAAGTCATCGCCAAGATGGCCGCAGCCTTCGAGAGCCATTGGGAAGGCGGGGACTTCGAGCTCTTCGACGCCGCGGACTTCCGCGCTCGTGTCGCCTCGCAGCGCAAGGAGGACGGACAGCTGCTGCTGAGCCCCGTCGAACTGCGACCCGAGCCCTTCCAGGCTCGGATGCTCGAGCAGTTGGCCGTGGCCCGGCTGCAAGGACACCATCGCAACCTGCTGGTCTCGGCTACCGGGACCGGCAAGACCGTGATGGCAGCCCTCGACTACGTGCGCCTGCGTACGCAGCTGGCCCGCGCCCGGCTGCTCTTCGTGGCCCACCGTCAGGAGATCCTGGATCAGAGCCTGCGCACCTTCCGCCACGCCCTCGGAGAGGCTTATTTCGGTGAGCTATGGGTGGGGGGAACCCGACCCACGGCCTTCACTCACGTCTTCGCCTCGATCCAGAGCCTGAACGCCAGCAGCCTCGAGCACCTCGCGCGCGATCACTTCGACGTCGTGATCATCGACGAGTTCCACCACGCCGCAGCCGCCAGCTACCGCCGCCTCCTCGACCATCTGCGGCCGAAGGAGCTGCTGGGTCTCACCGCCACGCCCGAACGCGCGGATGGACAGGACATCACCTCGTGGTTCGGCGGTCGGGTGGCGGCCGAGATGCGGCTTTGGGACGCGATCGACCAGAGGCGTCTGGTGCCTTTCGCCTACTACGGGTTGCAGCTCGAGGGTATGGACTTCCGTGACGTGGCGTGGCGTCGGCAGGGGGGGTACGACGCAGAGGGACTGACCCGGGTCCTTACAGCCGACGATGCTCTGGCACTTCAGGTCCTGCGTGAACTCGATCGTCTGACGGAGGGCGCACGCGACGTCCGGGCGCTCGGCTTTTGCGTGAGCGTGAGCCACGCCAGATTCATGGCCCGAATCTTCCGGGAGCGGGGCGTCGCGGCCACGGCTCTGTGGGGAGAAACCCCAGAGGACGAACGCCGTCAGGCCCTGCAGGATCTGGCAGCCGGACGCCTCGCTGTCATCTTTTCAGTGGATCTCTTCAACGAAGGCGTCGACATCCCCGAAGTGGACACCCTCCTCCTGTTGCGCCCGACGGACAGTCCCGTGCTCTTTTTGCAACAACTGGGGCGAGGCCTGCGGCGACCGCAGGGGCCGTGGTCGCCTGGACGCAAGATCAAGACCCACTGCACCGTACTGGACTTCGTGGGCCAGCATCGGCGGGAGTTCCGACTGGAGCGGCGTTACCAGGCCCTGCTGGGCTGCAGCCGCAGCACCCTGAGACAACATCTCGAAGAAGACTTCCCCTACTTGCCTGCGGGCTGCCATCTGGTCCTGGACCCCATTGCCCGCGAGACGGTCCTCACGCATCTCAAGGCCGCCGTACCCAGCCGCTGGGCGGCCAAGGCAAGGGAGCTGGCCGAGATGACTCGCGCGCACGGCCCTCAGACGCTGACCACTTTCATTGCCCACACGGGCCTGGAGTTGCCGGAGATCTACGACGGCCAGGGCCATGGCTGGTCCAGGTTACAAGAGGAGGCGAGTATCCCCCTGCCGCCTGCTGGACCGCTCGAGGACATCTTGCGCGAAGCCTGCAGTCGCTTGCTGCACGTGGATGACGTGGAGCGACTGGACACGTGGCTGAAATGGCTGGAACGCCCTCAGCCACCCGACGTGACGCGGCTTTCCCCCCGGGAACGGCGCCTGCTTCGCATGCTGACGAGCCAGATGCTCGGGTCCTCGAAACTGAGGGGCGAAGCGTATCGTGATCTCGGACTCGAGGAAGGGGCCCGTCTCATCTGGCAGCATCCCCGGGTCTGGTTCGAACTGCGGGACCTGTTGCCTGTCCTGCGCGATCGGATCTCGCACGTCACCTACACCCTTACGGGCTTTCCAGACCTCCCGCTGCAAGTGCATGCCAGATACGCACGGGTCGAGATCATGGCGGCCTTCGGGGAGGGCCGAGGAGCCCGCAGTCCGCTGTGGCAAACCGGCGTCCACTGGCAGGAGGCGCATCGTTGTGACCTTTTGGCTTTCACGCTCGACAAGGACACGGGATACTTCTCACCCACCACCCGCTACAGGGACTACGCCATCAGCCGCGAGTTCATCCATTGGGAGAGTCAGTCGACCACCCGCGCGGAGAGCCGGACGGGACGACGGTACCAGCATCACCAGGCGATGGGCAGCCACGTCCTGCTGTTCGCACGAATGACCCAAGACGACGCCTTCAGCTTACTCGGGACCGCACAGTACGTCCGTCATACAGGCGAGCGGCCCATGGCCATCACCTGGAAGCTGGACGTCCCACTGCCCGGGGATCTCTATCAGGCCTATCGAGCGGTCGGTGGATGACGCGCAGGATGCGGCCGCGTGAACATTCAGGAGGCGATGGTCTCCGAAAGCGTCAGCCCACGCTCCCCGACTTCGCCGTATTCGTGGCATGAAATTGGGGCCCTGGCCCCATCGTTCCCTCCCCCGGTCGGATTACCCCCATGCGCATCCTTCACACGTCGGACTGGCATCTCGGACGCCAGCTGATTCAAAAGTCACGGGACGACGAGTTCGAGGCCTTTCTGGCCTGGCTTGCCGCCCTGCTCGTGGAGGAGAGAGTCGAGACGCTGGTCATCGCGGGCGATCTCTTCGACACCACCACCCCGAGCCATGTGGCACAAGGCCAGTACTACGACTTTCTGCGCAAGGCGCGGCAGACCTCCTGCAGACATATCATCGTGGTGGCAGGCAACCACGATTCTCCTAGTCTCGTCGACGCGCCCCGCGACCTGCTGGAAGCCCTCGACATCACCGTGGTCGGCGGAGCCCCGCAGGATCCTGCGGGATGTGTCCGCCTCCTCCGTGACGCACAGGGCCATCCGGAACTCATCGCCTGCGCCGTGCCCTTTCTGAGAGACCGGGACCTGCTGACGAGTGAGGCTGGCGAAACCAGCGTGGACCGGGAACAGCGGTTGCTGTCAGGTATCCGGTCCTACTACGCCCGGACAGCCGCCGCCGCCGTGACCTTGCGCGAGGCCCACGGCGCCGGACTACCCATCCTGGCCACGGGACACCTTTTTGCCGCAGGTGGCACCATCGTCGATGACGATGGAGTGCGTGATCTCTATGTCGGGGGCATCGGGGCCGTACCGACGACCGCTTTCCCCGAGGCGTTCGACTATGTGGCCCTCGGTCACATCCATCGTCCTCAGGCCGTAGGAGGCAGCGACCGCATTCGGTACAGCGGCGCCCCCTTGGCCATGGGCTTCGGAGAGGCAGGCCAGACGAAGTCGGTCAGCCTTGTCGACCTGGAGCCGGGCAACATCACGGTCCGCACCCGACCCGTGCCCCAGAGACGACGCCTGCTGCGACTGGCAGGCGATCGCTTGATGCTCGAGCGCGCTCTGGGCGACCTGGCCCGAGAAAAGGAGGCTCTACCCGCCTGGATCGAGGCCACCTACCGCGACACGGCGCTACACCCGGACTTGCGGGAGGGCTTGGAGACCATCCTGGCAGGCACTCCCCACGAGTTGCTTCGCCTCAGGGATCTGCGGTTGTTGGAGGTCGGCCCCCTCGCCACGGAATCCTTGCAGGACCTTGCAGACCTGAACGTCGAAACCGTGTTTCGGCAACTGCTCGACGCGCGCGCGGTGCCGGATGTCCAGCGGGTTCGGCTGGAAACGGACTTCGCCGAGGTGCTCCACACGGTACTCCACACCGAGGCCCCTGGCTCCGCGATCCGGGAATCGGGGCGTACATGAAAATCCTCGACCTTCGCCTCGAGAATCTCAACGCCCTCGCCGGCACCTGGCACATCGACTTCAGGGATCCGGCCTTCGTGCAGGACGGGCTGTTCGCCATCACGGGTCCGACCGGGGCGGGAAAGACGACCCTGCTGGATGCCATCTGCCTCGCGCTCTACGGCGAGACGCCGCGTTTGAGCAAGTCCCCCGGGGAAGAGGTCATGACCCGCGGGACCGGTTCATGCCTGGCCGAGGTCACCTTCGAGACGGCCACGGGTTGCTATCGTGCACGCTGGAGCCAGCACCGGGCCCGGGGCAAGGCCGATGGCCGCCTCCAGTCTCCTCAGCACGAGCTGGCGCGGCTGGATGGTCCCATCCCCGGCGACATCCTGAACCAACGTGCCGGAGAGGTACCGGTTCTGGTGGCGGAAAAGACGGGATTGAAATTCGTGGCGTTCACGCGAGCCATCATGCTCGCCCAAGGGCAGTTCGCCGCATTTCTCAACGCCAAGGCCGCCGAGCGCTCCCCCATCCTCGAGTACCTGACCGGAACAGACATCTACACCCGTGTCTCCGCAGCCACGTACGAGCGCCATGCACGGGAGCAGCAGGTGCTGCGCGACCTCGAACTTACCGCTGACGACCTGCGGGTACTGGAGCCCGAAGCTCGGGCGGCCCTCGAAGCCGAACAACGAAACCATCTGGACGAAGGAGACCGGCTGGAACGACAGCTGGCCGAACTGGACGAGCAGCTGGCTTGGCACAGGCAGCTGCGCGAAGCCCGGATGGCCCTGCAGGACAGCGAAGAGCGGCTGCGCAATCTGGAAGAAAGCCATGCCCTGGCGGCTCCCCTGCGCCACAAGCTCGATGAGGCGCGCAAGGCCGCCACGCTGGACGGTCCGTACGTGCGGATGACCCAAGCCCGCGATGAATGGGCCAAGGTGCAGGAAGACAGGAAGCAACGGGAACTCGAGCACGAAGCACTCGCTGAACAGGCTGCGCGGACCGCCAGAAACCTCGAAGACGCGCGTCTGCTGCACGAGAGCGCCCAGCGGGCACGAAGCGAGCGACAACCGGTTCTTGCAGCCTTGCGAAAAGTCGATGTACAGATCCAGGCGGCCGAAACTCGTCTGGGTGAAGCCGCAGGGAAAGAGCAGCTCGCCACGGCGCACGTCCTGGCCTTGAAAGAAAGCCTTGGGAGGGTCGAAGAAGCGCGCACGTGCCGTGAAGGCAGGCGCAAGGAGCTCGAGGCCCGTCTGGAACGGTTGGACTGCAACAGCCAGATGGTCGACTCGTGGCCCGCCCTACGCTCCCGGATAGAGACGGTCAAGGAAGCCCGGTCTGAGAAGTTGCGCACCGACAAGGAGCTTCGACAGCTCGAGCAAGCCTCGCAGGAGTCGCAGACGGCTCTGGCCAGGGCGAGGACCGAAATCATCGCGTTGGAGCAAAAGAAGAAGAACCTGGAAGACCTCGGTCGCGCACAAGAGGAGCTTCTCAGGACCCTGCTCGAGGGGATGACGCTGAACGAATGGCAACGCTGGCGCCTGGAGACCACCGAGCGGCGCGGGCTCCTGAGCAACTACCTGCAAGCTCAGGAACGGCTGGACGCATCTGTTCGCCGCATGGAGGACCTTGCGGCCCGCCAGGAAGAGGCCCTCGTCGCAAGCCAACTGGCCCGCGAGGCTGCAAGATCCTGTCAACAAGAGCTCGACGAGGCCTCGAGCCGATATGATGCCTGCGACGCCAAGCGGAAGGAGCTCCAGCAGCGGGAGAGCCTTGCGGACCTGCGTCGCCAGCTTCAGGCACACGATCCTTGCCCCCTGTGCGGCAGTTTGGAGCATCCTTGGGCCGACGAGCATCCTGAGGCAGAAACGAGTGGGCGTGCGGACCTGGAAGCTGCGGTCGCAGAGGCTGTGGCAGAGGTCCAGCTTTGTGGACGGCGTCTACAGGAAGCCGAACGGGAAATCGCCAGGCAGGAAGCACGAAAGGAGCATCTGACCCAGGAAAGAATGGGGCTCGAAGCGGAACTCGCTCAGGCTCGAGCTGCCGCATCGAGTCCTTCGGCAGAGCAAGGCCTTGCGGGCGCCTTGCCCGGCATCACGCGACATGAGCTCGAGGCAGAGCTGACAAAGGTGGATCAAGCGCTTGCCAAGGCCTCGTCACTTGGGCCGCGTCTTCAGGAACTGGACGGTGAGTTCGCCCGGCACTCGAGCGAGACTGCAGCCCTTGACCTGGCGTGGGCCAAGGCACGTGAGGCCGAAACTCACTCTCGGACCGAGGAAGCCAGGCGTCAGGCCATGGTCGACCATAGCCGTGACGCGTTCCGAAAGACCGCAGACCGCCTCGAGGCACTCGTGGCTGAACTGGACAAGCAGATGGTGCGGTACGGCTGGACGGTCACCCTTGAAACCCTGGACGACGTCACGCTTCGACTCGAGGAGGGGATGACCGTCTGGCAAGCTCTGTCCCTCGAGTTGGAACAGCTGGCGCGAGAAGAGGTCGAAGCCCGTGTCGAGGATGCCCGCCTTGGGACCGGGCTGGAAGCTGCCGAGCGGCTGGCGGCGCTCGCGCGGGACACCCGCGATGCCGCCTGTAAGGATCGCGACGACCTGGACAGGGAACGCCGGGCGCTCGGGGGAACTCTCGATCCCGACGCCGAAACGAGGGTCCTCGAGGAGGCCGTGAAAACGGCAGCTGCCGCCGAGGAAGAGGCCCGGCAAGCGGATCAGATGGTCCGTCAGAGCCTTGCGAGCGTGCTTGCGGCCTTGGAAACCCTGAGCCAACAGGAGGTCGCCCGCCGCGATGAGGTAGTCCTTCGTGAGGCTCACTTCATGGATGGCCTCCGCCGCATCGGCATCCCGGACGAGACGACGTGGAAAGACGCGCAGCTGCTTCCGCAAGAACGAGCCCGCCTCGAGACCGAAGTCGACCTGCTGGACCGTGACCTGGCCGCAGCCAGATCGCTCGCTGCAGACCGTCGAAATGCCCTCTTCCGGTTGTCGGCCCACCCCGGCACCGACCGAGAGGAATCGCTGCTACAAGCAGATCGAGAGCACGGAGTTGCGATCTTGAGGGCCGTGCAGCAGCAGATCGGCGAAGTTCGGGCCCGGCTGGCGGCAGACGACGACGCGAGGGTCAAACAAGGCGAAAAACTGGCGCGAATCGAACGCCAAAGTGACGTCGTCAAGCGCTGGGGAGAACTCAACCTTCTCATTGGCAGTGCCGATGGGCAGAAGTTCCGAAATATCGCTCAGGCGCAAACCCTGAAAATCCTGCTGCACCACGCCAACGGCCAACTAAGGATGCTGTCGGATCGCTACGTCCTGCAGCCCGATCCCGAAGCCCCGCTCGACTTTGGCGTCATTGACACGTGGCAAGGCGGCACCCTTCGTTCGACGCACAACCTCTCGGGTGGGGAGGGCTTTCTGGTCAGCCTTGCCTTGGCCCTTGGACTGTCCCGCATGGCCAGCCGACATGTGCGGCTGGACAGCCTGTTCCTCGACGAGGGCTTCGGCACGCTGGACGAGGAGACCTTGCAATCGGCCCTCAATGCCTTGGCCACCCTGCGTCACGAGGGCAAGGTCATCGGCATCATCTCCCACGTTCCCGCCCTCAAGGACCGCATTCCCACCCGACTTGTCGTCACCCCCACAAAGGGAGGTCGCAGCCGGATCAGTGGACCGGGGGTGCGCCGCCAGGACTGAGCCCGCGGGCCCCTATTCGATGACCCTGACACCCTTCCAGAACGCCACGAATCCCCGGATGGCACGGGCCGCGTCCTTGGGCTCTGGATAAAACCACGCCGCATTCTCGTTGCGCTTGTCGTTCACCACGACATGGTGATAACTGGCGGTGCCCTTCCAACCACAAACGGTCTGATGCTCGCTCTCCTCGAAATATCCTTTTACGAGCGAGTCGGGCGGAAAATAGACATTGCCCTCGACCCTTTCGCATCGGCTTGCGTCAGCCTCGGCCAACACGACGCCTTCCCAGATGGCTTGTGGCACGGCGGGGTTCCTCTCTTGTCGACGTGGGTCTACGGCATGTTAGCGCCCCACGAGAGGAAGGGGGGAGGCCGCAGAGGTGATGCCCACAGCGAGCAGACGAGAAAGGCTTCAAGGCTGACCTGCCGGGTCGGACGAATCAGGCCTCACCCCACCGAAACTCAGACGATGGACCGGGGATGGGCCCAAGCGAAGGATAGCCTCGCGATGGGCCACCGTCCCGTACCCTGCGTGCCGTCCCAATCCGTAGCCAGGCCAAACCACTTCCAGACGCTCCATGAGCTCGTCCCGCCAGGTCTTGGCGAGAACCGACGCCGCGGCAATGGCGATACAGCGATCATCCCCCTTCACCAAAGGTCGCTGTCGTCCTGACCAGCCCCGGATCGCCAACTTCCCGTCGACGTGTACCCGATCCACCGGATGCCCCTGAGCCACAATCTCCCCCAGCGCAATCCTCATCGCCGCGAAATTACACGCGAGGATCCCCTCGGCGTCGATCGCGGAGGCAGGTCTGCCCACGATGGCCCAGGCCAGCGCGTGGTCCTTGATGTGGACGGCAAACCGGCGACGTTGGGTGGCCGAAAGCTGCTTGGAATCCCGCAAGCCCTGCAGCCCGAGCCGTGCCGCTTCGTGGCCAGGCTCGGCGGGACCAGGCAACACCACGGCTGCAGCCACGACTGGACCCGCCAGCGGCCCGCGGCCAGCCTCATCCACTCCAGCGACGACACGATGGCCCTCGGCCCAGGATTCCTCGAGCAGTCCCCACATGCAGATCACATGCCCAGCAGGCTTCAGCAACCCGAAAGGTCAACTTCCTGACAAGAGCCGTCGAAAGACGGTGCGCAAGGTCGCTCTGACACCGGCCGGTCCCTCATCAGCAGGGGCCACTTCAGGAAGCGACTCCACGTCCGGCGCGGCATCAGGATCATCTGCCTCCATCGACCCAAGGTCATCAGCCTTCACCGAGTCTGCCAGCTGGGTTTCGGATGGCCCGACCTCTGGAGCATGATCCGCATGTGTGGCGAGGTGGCGCGCCTCAAGCGCCCGCAGCTGCTCCATCAACCTCAAGTAACGGGCATCCGCAGGATGATCCCGCAGCCACCGGGCAAGCACATCGACCTCGAGTTCAGGACGTGCGCCTACCAACTCCAGCACCTCACGCACGTGTACCTCGAGGGCATAGTGCATGCGCGCCGTTCCACGCAGCAACTCGGCGTCTGCTCTGGCTTGATCGAACCCCTCGAGCAAAGCCTCGACAAGCATCGGAGCCTCGAGACGCCCCCCCGTGCATCGCCCCGAGTAATTCCTGCTCGCCGCGGCCTCGACGTTCGAAGGCGACAACCATCCCGGTCCTCCGAAATGGTCATAACAGAACACAGGCACACCAAGCACCAGAGCGGTCTGCACCGTACGACCGATGGTCACGACGGCATCAGCCGCGACCAGATCCTCGGGACGCAACAAGGCATAGTGTCGACCATATCCCCACGACACCACCTCGATTCCTGCAGCCTGCAAGGCCGCCGAGGCCTCCAGCAGCTCCAGAGGAGGATGGTTGCTCACGACCATCAACCGCCGCAGAGGCCCTTCGGAAGGTCGGGCTGAGCATCGTAGCGCATCGCGCCCGACAGGATTCGGAAAAATCCTGACCTGCTCCCTCGGTACACCCAATTGGCACATCCGGTCGAGGGTTTCCTGACTGTTTGCCAGACAGAGAGAGGTCTCCGAAGCATAGGGAGGCGGGGCTTCGAGAGGCTCATAAGGAGACAGTGAGGAAAAGATGACCCTTCGGGCCCGCCCACCCAGCTGCAACCATCGGTGAAAGACCGGTGCGTGATGGACCCAGGCCAGATCCACCGCCTGAACCGGAGGCCCGACCTCCCACAGGTTCACGACCTCTATGCCTTCCCGCAGGCACTCCGCAGCAAAGGGCAGGCCAACGTCGAGGGTCGCTACCTGCACTTCATGTCCCTGAGCGCGCACCTCAAGGGCAAGATCCAGCGTGACCCCCTCCGAACCGCCAAAATCCTTGAGGTGATGATTTGTGATCAAGATATGCATGTCGAAGGATGCACTCCTCCACGCTTTCCGGCCTGACTGCGTCACGGCCATTCGCCAGCCCCTCGTCAGGAGACCCGTCAAACCTGTACTGAAGATTCATCAACGGAGTCCACCTGAACCCTTGGTCCTCGGCCACTGTTCTCATTCTACTCTGTCATAAATCGACCACGGTGCTACGATCAGGACAATGACCCACCCGCTCCCGGACCCCGTCGCCCGGTTCGCGGCCCGCCAACGGTTCCCGCTCGACACGTTTCAGGCTGAGGCAGCCCAGGCCATGACCGAGGGCCGCTCCGTGCTGGTCTCTGCCCCCACGGGGGCCGGCAAGACGATCGTCGGTGAATTCGCCATCTTCCTGGCCTGCGAACGAGGCACGCGATGCATCTACACCACGCCACTCAAGGCGCTGTCCAACCAGAAGTACCGTGACCTGCATGCGGATCTCGGCAATGACGTGGGGCTGGTGACGGGCGACGTCGTCATCCGTCCCGAAGCTCCGATTCTCGTGATGACGACGGAGATCCTGCGGAACATGTTGCTGGCTGACCCGGCGCAGGCCGCAGACGTCTCGTTCGTCGTGCTCGACGAAGCCCACTACATGGGCAGCGAGGGCCGTGGAACGGTCTGGGAAGAAACCATCGTCTTCCTGCCTCGAGCCATCCAGGTGGTTGCCCTGTCGGCCACCATTCCCAATGCCGACGAGTTGGCCGCGTGGGTGTCCTCGGTTCATCGCCCCATGCAGGTCATCAACCATGTCGAACGGCCCGTCCCCCTGCTGCCCATGCTGGCCCTTCCGGGCCTTGAGCGACTCTTCGACGAGCACGGCAAGTTGGCGGTCAAACGTTTCGCGACCAAGGGTTGGAACGTCCAGGTCGATCCCGTCGAGGTCTTGCGTGCGCTGGCCCTCAAGCAGATGCTGCCGGCCATCTGGTTCGTATTCTCTCGCGTGGGCTGTGAGCAGCACGCAGATCAGGTACTGGATGCCGGTCTCGAGTTGGTGACCAAGGAAGAACACCTCGAGATCCAGGCCCGGATCGACAAGGCCCTCGAAGAGACGCCGGGCCTGAAGGGCAGCGCCTCGACCCGTCATTGGCTGGATGCCCTGCCCTATGGGGTCGCCTGTCACCACGCGGGCTTGCTGCCGCCCTTGAAGCTCTTGGTGGAGCGTCTGTTCCAGGCCGGCCTCATCAAGGTGGTCTTCGCAACCGAGACTCTGGCAGCAGGCATCAACATGCCTGCCCGTACCGTCGTCATGAGCAGCATCCTCAAACGCTCGGACGACGGCATCCGCAGCTTGTACGTCAGCGAATTCCGCCAGATGACGGGGCGAGCCGGCCGCCGCGGGATGGACGAGGTGGGCTACGGTGTGGTTTTGGCCAGCAGCCGTTACGCCCCCCAAGACGTCCGTGAATTGGCCGTAGGCGACGTCGAGCCGCTCCGGAGCCGCTTTCACCTCAGCTACCACCTCGTGGCCAATCTGGTCCATCGTTACGCTCCGGAGGATGCCCGCCGCATCGTTGCCCAGAGCTTTGCGAGCTGGCAGGGGGCCGGAAGGGTGGCCCACCTCGATCAGGATCGAGGCAAGATCCGTAAACGCCTCAAAAGTCTCGACATGCGATGCCCCGTGGATCCTTCCCGTTCCCGAGCCGATCACCAGGCAGCGTGGGAAGCCGCTCGCCTTCGCCAGGACAGCATTCACAAGCGCCTCAAGGCCCTCGAGAAGGACGTGAGACTGGTGCCGCAAACCGAGGCACGCAGGATGATCGAGCAGGCACGCATCGGCCAGTTCCTCTGGGTCCGTCTGCCCGGTCGCCCCGTGGCCGAGCCAGCCGTCTTGTTGACGCGCCACCCTACCAAGTCCGGCGATATCCAGTTCGGGGCCTTGATCGGCGTGCCCGCGCTCATCAAGCTGGGCAGCCAGCATGTGGTCGGTACCATCGCGGCCGGTCTCGATGGCCTGCCGCCTGCGACCCTCGACAAAGCCGGCAGGACTTCTTACTTGCAACAGCTGCCTGCAGGCAAGGTGGGTGGCCAATGGACCGAGTGGATCCGCGCGGCTGGTATCGACCAGCTTGAGGTACCCGATACCGGTGGTCAGTCGCCCGAGCTCGAGAAGGTACGGGCCAAACGCCTCGAGGCTCTGGCCGAGGTCGCAGCCCTTCCCTGCCATTCCTGTGATCAACGCGCGTCGTGCAAGGAACGGGTCGCCCAGCACAAGGACCTCGATCGAGAAGCCCGCGCACTCGATCGCGACATCGAACGGGTTCGTCACCTGCATTGGCAGCACTTCCAGAAGGTCCATGCCTTCCTCGAGGCTGCTGGCTACATGCGTGGACGCGAAGTCCTCGCCCGCGGCATCGCCCTGCTGCACCTGCGTACCCAGAACGAGCTCATGGCTGCGGAGGCCATGGCTGCCGACGTCGTCGGTCGCCTGTCGCCTGCCGGCGTAGCCGCCATGGCAAGTGCCATCGTGGCCGAACCCCCACGCGGCCGGCAGTACTGGCGAGGACCCGATGCACCTCGCGAACTTCACGGGCCCTTCCGAACCATGGCCCAGATCGCCAAGGACATCAGTCGGCTCGAGCGCCGGCAGGGTCTGGACGCCACGGCCACGTGGACCACTGACTATGCTGGACTCGTCCATGCCTGGGCCGAAGGGGCCGAATGGGAACCCCTGATCCTCGAGAGCGGCATCGACGAGGGCCAACTGGCGCGCCACTTTCGCCTGGTCATCGACATGCTCCACCAGTTCGTCGACTTGCCCGGCCAACTTGAAGGCTGGAGCGAGAAAGCGCGAACTGCGGCTCGGCTGCTGGATCGCGACCTTATCCGGGAGGTCCTGTGACCGCTCGCAAACCCAGGGTGATTCGTCGGCCCGGCTCCCTTCCGCCCCTCCATGCAACCCTGCAGCGCCTCGAGGGGCTCGAAAGCAAGCCGGTACTCGACGAAGCACTCGATGGTCTTATCGCGGAAGCGAACGACCCCACGACGGCCGTCGAACTTCGGCAAGCCCGCGAAGCTCGTTCGCTCGAACGTGCCCGCTATTACCTGACCCGTTTGCGGCGCGGCCTCGAGGAGTTGCGTACCGGTCCCGACAACGACCTCGACCTCGGCCGCTGGAAGACGCTCGATCACATCCACACGGACAGTCTGTGGCTCATAGACCGGCGGGAGCGCAGCGGAGCCCACACCGCCGGCTACTGGGGCAATTTCATCCCTCAGATCCCCCAGCAGATGATGCTGCGCTACACGAAGGCCGGCGAAGTCGTACTGGACCCCTTCGCGGGTTCCGGCACCACCCTCCTGGAAGCCCAGCGACTGGGTCGGCACGTGTTGGGCATCGAATTGCAGGCCGAGGTGGCCAGGCAAGCTCGGGCCCGCGTCGCAAGCGAACCCAATCTCCACGACATTCGCTGGGCGATCGCCGAAGGCGACTGTGCCACGGCGGATCTCGCCGACGAGTTGGCCCGCTTGGGTCACTCCTCCGTGCAATTGGCCATCCTGCATCCGCCCTATCACGACATCATCCGCTTCAGCGACGATCCGCGAGACATGTCCAACGCGCCGGATGTCAAGGTGTTCCTCGACATGTTCAGGGCTGCCGTCCGCAACGTGGCCAAGGTGCTGGACAAGGGCCGTACTCTGGTGGTGGTCATCGGTGACATGTATCGGGATGGCGAGTGGATCCCGCTGGGCTTCCAAACCATGCAGACGGTCCTCGATGAAGGGTTCAAGCTGCGAAGCATCGTGGTGAAGAACTTCGAGGACACGACCGGCAAACGCAGCAGCCGCGAACTTTGGCGCTATCGTGCGCTTTCAGGGGGCTTCTACGTCTTCAAGCACGAATACGTGTTCATTTTCCGAAAGCCAGGCAAGCCGACAGTTCGCCCTGAAGGAACCTGAGGGCGCGGCCAGATCAAGCACATCTCCGAGCCTGGCGTGGCTTGGTCCCGGCTGCTCGTTGGTGATCCAAGCTCTGCAAAACCCCGAAGGACGACAGGAACGGTGCCTCGGGGCCCCACTGCACGCCGGGTGTGCGAAGCCACAGTCTCCTAACGGCGGAAACCCAATGCCGCCCCGGGTACCACACGCCCAAAGCCGCTATAGCCGTCCCGGCCCGTCATGACGGTGTCCTTCGCCGTCCGCTCGAGCGCCTCCCGTACCTGCGCCGCCGACCAGTCCGGATGGGCCGAACGCACGAGTGCCGCCGCCGCCGTGACGAAGGGCGCCGCCATGGAAGTTCCCTCCATCGTCCTGTAGCCATTGCCCAGCGCCACGGGGAACGTGGACAGAATCGCCTTTCCCGGAGCCGCGAGGTCGACCCAGTCTCCCCAGGTGCTGAAGCTCGCCCAGCCATCGAGGTCGGTACTGGCCGAGACTCCGAGAACCTCAGGTTGCGCCCCGGGCCAATTGGGCTCGTTCTTTCCGCTGTTGCCCACCGCCGCAACCACGACGACGTCCTTGGAAGCCGCGTACGAGATGGCGTCACGCACGGCTTGGCCGTCCATCGGACTGCCCCAGGAACAGTTGATCACCCGTGCCCCGTGGTCCACCGCCCAGATGACAGCCTCGGCCGTGAGACCATCCCGGGTGTGCCCGAAGTCATTGAAAATTCTCACGGACATCAGGCCGCAGCCGGGTGCCAAGCCTGCAATACCCTCGCCATTGCCCAGACGCGCCCCCACCACGCCCGCCACATGGGTCCCGTGGCCATACTTGTCGCGGTCGCCGCCCGGACCCGGCAACTTCGCAGTGAAATCCCACCCGGGTACCAGCTGCCCGACAAACTCGGGATGGGTGCCGTCGATGCCCGAGTCGATGATGGCCACCGTGACCTCCCGTCGACCTGTCTGACCGGCCGCTGCCAGCGCCGGCCCTTCAAGCTTCAGGTATCCCCACTGCGCCGGCACGAGGGGATCTTCTCCAGCTACACCTTCAGGCGCCGTCACCTCGGTCCCGGACACGGCCGGAGCCTGCCACACCCGTTCGTTCTCGACCCAAGAGACGGCAGGATCGCGCTTCAGACCATCTGGAGAAGTTTGCCCCGTCGAAGCGGGAAGCATGCGCACCATATCCAGCCCCAACAACCGTTCGACGGCATACCCGTGCCGCGCAGCCACCACGCCAGGGTCGATCCTTGCGTTCAGGCGAACCAGCACCGCGCCAGGAACTACCAAAGTCAAGCTGGCCGCCTCCACGCGCCCGACGGGCGGGCGAACTCCCGTCCCGGCACAAGCCACGACCATTCCCGCCCACCCCCACGCAGCCAGAGGGAACAGGGACCTCACGCCTGTTCCTCCCGGAGCACGACCAGTTCGTCGTAGCCCGAGCGGGGATCGAAGCGGCGCAGGAACTGCACCCCCCGGGGTACACCCAGCACCACCTCGGCCGTGGTGTGTATGGCGGAACCCTCCAGCAGGTGACCGCCCCATAGCTGCCCACGATCATCCGCAAGGGCGACGTGTAGATGACCGCCCGTCCGCTCGAGCGTTCCGACCAACGACACGATCTCGAACGGTCCTTCTCGGCGCACGCCCTTGTCTGCACCCGCCTGACGCAGGGTCGCATAAACCAGACTGCCGACACAGGTCGCGACAAAGGCCGCGGGCAGCTCCTTCGCCCTCTCCAACAGAGCAGACCGCAGGTCCTCGCCCGGCAGAAGGCGAAAAAAGCTGAACGTAGCCAGATGGCCAGCTTCGAGCGTCACGGCAGATCGAACCAGAGCGCTTCCGCTCCATTCCCGCCGGCTACCAGCTCGAACGCGGTCTCGCCCTCGACTTCGAGGGCATCACCCGCAGCCAAGTCATACCCAGCCGCTCGGGCCGTGCCGAGAGCCAAGTGCAGGTAACCGCGGCGACCTGAAGCCACGCGCACCGGGCGGGCTTGCCCAGCCGCAAGGCGTGTAGCCGCTAGCCGCGCGTCCTGCCGGATGGGAATGACCCCCTCGGCCAAGGGGGATACGGGAGTCGGGGTCTGGCCGGCTTCGGCGATGACCTCGGGATCAGGCGCTGCCAGCAAGACCCAGCCAGCCCGAAGCTCCTCGGGGTGCGTGTCGCGCTGACCATATCGGGGGCTCAAGCCCGCCCGGGCAGGAAGTATCCAGACCTGCAGCAGATGCAGGGGCGTCGTCGGATCGGGATTGACCTCGGAGTGAAACACGCCGGTACCGGCGCTCATGTACTGGACGCCTCCGGATGAGACCCGGCCCCCGTGCCCCATGCTGTCCTGATGCTGCAAGTGCCCCGAGAGCACCCACGTCAGGATCTCCATGTCCCGATGCGGATGGGTGCCGAAGCCCGTCCCGGCATCGATGACATCGTCATTCAGGACACGAAGGGCCGAAAACCCCATGCGCCCGGGATGATGCCACTCCGAGAACGAGAACGAATGGTGGGTACGGAGCCATCCGTGATCGAACGCGCCACGGGCGGAAGCAGGAAACAGTGAGACCATGCTCCCATGCTACAACGGACGCGGCAGGTCGCCTTCACGAACGTGGAGGTGGGGACAAGGCCTCGTCGAGGGCCTTGACGGCCGCGGTCACATCCTTGTCCAGCTGATCGAGCACGCCTTGGGTTTTCTCGTCCGCCTTCACCTTGCGGCCCACTTCAGCGCCCAGCGCCGTGGCACGGGTCGCCGCCCCCCCGATGTCGCCTGACCGGGCAACGGTACGGATGCCACGAGCTTCGCCGGCCACCTGACCGACGTCACGAGCCACGTTCTGGAACCTCTCGCCGGCCCCCAGCGCATCACCCGTCTGGTTCAGGAAGTTGGCCGCAGCCTCGATGACGTCAAGTCCATCCTTGCCCTTGAGCGCGTCCGCCAGCCCTTGTCCCCCTGCGCTGACGCGCTCGAGGTCCCGGAGCGAATCGGCAAGCCTTTCGTTGTCCTTCGCCACGGCTCCGGCGGCGGTACCTGCCGCAGTGGCCAGTGCCTCGCCCCAGCGCTTGCTTGCCAGGGCATCGGCGAATCTTGCAGCATCCTTACCGTACTTCTCGAGATTCTCGGCCAGCGTCTCGCTGCCAACCTGAGCCGTCTTCAGGGTCGAGCCGGCAAATGAAGCAGCTGCGCCGACGATGGCCGAGGGGCTGCCGGACTGCACGGCATCCATCACCGCGACGCCCTTCTGCAGGGTCCCGGCAACCTTGCCGACGGTCTCGGCGGCCTTGAGCACACCCTGACTGAACATCTTGGCTCCCCCGGCAGCTACCCCTCCTGCGAAAGCGGTAGCCACACCGATGGCACCCTGAAGCGCAGCTTTCCAGTCTCCGGCAGCGATGCCCTTGACCATTTTCACGCCGCTCTGCACCCCTTGGACCGCCATCAGGGCAACCCCCAGAGGCTGCAGGCCTGGCACCACCATCGCGGCCACCGAGGCCACGGTCATCAGGATGGGGCCGATTTTCTTCAGGAAATTGCCGACGGCCTTGAAGGCGTTGGCTACGGCTCCCACAGCCCTCTTGAAGAAGTCACCGATCTTCCCGAAGAGGCCCTTTTTCTTTTTCTTCTTCGGGGGTGCAGCCGCGGCCAGCTCCTTCTTGCCTTCTGCCTCGTCCGCCCTGGACTTCGCAAAGTCAAGTACACCTTCAATGGTGCCCCCGCTGGAGGGGCGGGCCGCGACCGCAGATCGTTCGGGCCGAACGCCGTCCACGGGTGGTGGCGAGTCTTCCAAACCCAGACTCGACGATCTGCCGCTCACACCGACCCGCAGATCAGGTAACGCCGCCTTGCCACCAAGCTCGCGTGGCTCTTCGGGTACAGCGACGGCAGGACGCGCCGGCGCATCGAAGGACGGCAGGTCGACCAAGCCGGAACCGAGGGGACGGGTCTGGCGCGGCACATTGCCAATCTGGGACATGGAGCCTCCTCCCGCTCTCCTTGTGCACGGTCCGGGACCTGCGCAGAACGCTGAAAATCGGGATTTCACCAAATCAGAACCTCTCTTGATCCCGGGCCAACATCCCTTGTCTTCATGCGTCACCTGCGGCACCGTGCGCTTTGAGGGACTTCAGGAAGGAGGCGGGATGGACGCTCGAGCATCCCAGCAAGGCGCACGGACCTGGCCCGCAGGGGCCGTTTGCCTCGAGACCTATCCGGAAGAAGGTGCCTGGGAGCTGGGAGACCCGGAGGCGCCTGCCCTTCTCGCCCTCGCTTCCGGGGAGGATCCCCGAGCCCGTCCGGGGCCGGTGCGCATCGCGCGGGACGTGATAGTGGAAGGCGGCACGCAAAGATCGTGGACTCTGGTATCCGTCAGCCTGCTGACGCCGGAAGAGGTGGCCAGCGAGCGACATACCCAGCACCTGACCCACGACTGCAACCTGCTGGCAGGAAGGCTGGCTCATCTGCTGCGCGCCTTTCGCGACGACCCTCGACTGGCGCGGCGGCCATGGGTGGTCGTGGCCGCGGGCCACGCCGCAGCAGCCGGATTGATTTGCGCCGCAGCGCTTCCGGGCCGTATGGCCGGCCTCGTCAGTTGGCAAGGTCGACCGGACTTGGCCGGGGCTGCCCTCGGTCACGTGCGATGTCCTGTCCTCCTCGCCGTGGATGAGGAAGACACTCCCCTGTTGGACCTCAATCGCAGGGCACAGCGGCGGCTGCCCGGCCGCTGCGACCTGCTGCGGCTGCCGCGAAGCCAAGACAGGGAACATGCCTTGGCGCGAGCCATCGCTCGCTGGTTGGTCCCTCTTTCAGGCGGCCTCGGGCGGGCGGCTTGAGGGGCCCTCCTGACGACTCCGCGCTTCCCGCAGACAAGCAAGCACCTCAAGATCAGTGACCGTTCGAAAGTTTTCGTAGGCCATGCCCACGGCCCAGAGACCCTGCGGCTGATGAGGGATCCACATCCCCTCGACGGAAGGTTCCAACAGTGCAGCGGTCTCTGGCGGCGCCACGGGCAACGTCAGAAGCACCGCAGCGGCACCTTCACGGCGCAAGCCCTCCACCAGTGCCATCACCGTGGCACCGGTCGCCACGCCGTCGTCGACCAGCAGGACACGCAGCCCACTCACCGAAAGGCGCGGTACCTCCGAACGGTAGAGGGCCTCCCGTTCTCGAGCCTCGCGCGCGCAGGCATCGAGCAGGACCGTGCGCATCGCAGGCTCCGGGAGGAGGGGCTCGCCCTCAAGCCAGCGGACCACTCCTTCCGGGGTCACGGCTCCGATGGCTCGTTCCGGCTGCCCGGGCGCTCCCAGCTTCCGAACCACCCGGACATCGAGAGGTACGGCGAGGGTCGCGGCCACGGGAGCCGCCACGACAACCCCGCCCCGCGCGGCTCCCACCACCAGATCAACTCGGCCAAGATGGCCCTCCGCACCCGCAGCCAGCAGGGCTCCGGCCTCCGCCCTGTCGGAGTAGCGCACCATGTCTTGCTCTGCCATACACACCCCCTTCGCGCAAGCTTGCACGCCACGCGCAAGCCAGGCTTCGTCGCGAGGCACGAAATTCCCGGAAGCGGGCATGAGAACGTACGTGATCAATCAGGGCGCTCCCAGCGGTTACCTCGACTGGGACGAAGGACGAGGGCGGCTGACGGTGGCCGTGACCGGACCGGTAGGCTTCGCCAAGGTCCTGCCGGCGATAAAGGGGATGCCGGGTAGAATTTTCGACGGCGACCGCAAGTTGTGGCTGCTGCCTCCGCATGCCGCGGATCTCGTTCTCGAGGTCTTGGTGCCGCTGGGCGTGTCTCTTCGTCCCGCGGCCGAAACCTGGCTGGCGCAAAGATCTGACAAGGTCGCCACACCCACGAATCCGGACATGAGCGTACCCTCAGCCCCGGTGCATACCCTCGGCCCATCCGACTCGTCCGTGGCCTCGATCCATCGGCGGGTCAAGATCGCCGTTGACGAGGCCTTCTCGGGGGCATCCGTATGGATTGCGGCGCACCTTCGCAACTGGCGAGGCCCGAATGCCAAAGGCCACTGTTACTTCACCTTGGTGGACGATCCGAAATCGGCTCAGGGCGAGGAAATTTCGGCCGTCATCTGGTCTAGCCAGACGAAGCGACTTCTTGAGATCTATGCTGACCGTGGCATCCATCTGGCAGAGGATGACAAAGTACGCCTGCGCTGCAAGGTAGAACTCTATCGGGGCAAGCTGCAGCTCATCGTGGAAGAGGCGGACCCCACCCTGACGGAAGCGGGGGATCGGATCAGGGAGATCAGGTTTCGCCAGCTCGAGAAAAACGGGCTGACCCGGCTGAACCGTGAACGGCCCTTCCCGGCGTTGCCCTTGGTGGTCGGGATCGTCTCGACTCGCGCGGGCTTCGGCTATGAGGACTTCACCAAGGTCCTCAAGGAGGCAGGGCTGCCCTTCACCTTGATCTTTCATCCAGCATCGGTGCAAGGGGACACGGCTGAGTCCGAGGTGCCTGCCGCACTTGCGGCCTTGGCCTCGCACGGGCCTGACGTGGTGGCACTCATCCGAGGAGGTGGTAGCGCCTCCTCCCTGGCGTGCTTCAATGCGTTGGCCATCGGCGAAGCCATCGCCCGTTGCGCTGTCCCGGTCGTGACAGGTCTCGGGCACGAACCCGACGTCCACCTCGCGGACATGGTGGCCGCCCTGCCCTGCAAGACCCCCACGGACGCCGCACACCAGCTGGTCCGGATGGCCGTGCTCGCCCGGGACGATTTGCGCGGCAGGCTGGGACGAAACCTGCAACGCCTCGGGGGAGTACTGGAACGAGAACGTGGGCAGCTGCTCCGACGTCGCGACCTGATCGCCCAAGGTCTCCAGCGAGAAATTTCACGGCAGCGGACTTTGCTGGAACGTACCCGTCTACTTGAGACCACCCGGCTGCGGCTCGAGCGCGAACGCGGGGCCCTCGACCTTGTGACCGCGAGGCTAAGGAGCGCCGACCCCGATCGGCCCCTGCGGCTGGGCTATGCGCGGCTGCTGGGGCGGGACGGCAAACCAAGGACACGCCTCAGGGATCTCGCCCTCGACGACAGGGTCACGCTGCAGCTGACCGACGGTACGGCAACGGCTACAATCACCAACCTCCATCCTCAGGGGGACTCAACTTGAACGAACTCGACCCCACCCTAACTTACAGACAGGCATTTGCCGAACTCGGCGAGCTGGTGCACCAGCTCGAGCAAGCAAAAGACCTCGAAGTCGATGCCCTGCCCGCCAAGACCAGACGTGCGGCTGAGCTCCTCTCCTTCTGCCAGCAGCGTCTCACGGTAGTAGAAAAGGAAGTTGGCAAGACCCTGGCCGTACTCGAGGGCGAACAACCTGAAGCCAACGGCTGAGGTACGGGGCGGCTCCGCCTGCAGGCAGAGGTTGCGGGCATAGGTCCAGACGAGGCGCGTCGCCCTGAGGGGAAGGAACCTCGCTGGGGGAGCGGAGAAGCTTTCGCAAGTGATCCAGTCATGACTCAGGACTTCACGCGAAGTCCCACACACCCCAGATCGGGCCCCTGAACCTCCGACGCGGCTACGACCTGGAAAGCAAACTCGTGGAGACCGGAGGGTCGTCGGAGATCTCGGAACCAACGTGCCTTGCGCACTCCCTCCCACCTCGTTTAAGAGGTGACACGATACAGTAACAAACCTCTTAACGGGTCGGATGTTCCGCAGGAGAATTCCCTTGGTCAAGGCTCTAGGCAACCAGCCCAATGGACGTCGTGCCGGCGGCACGGGACAGCTCAATGCGGCTCAGTCTGGGCCTGCTGCAAAGGCAGCCCCTAACGCTGAGAACAAGCCAGCACCCTTGTCGCGTTCCGACGTCAGGAACTTTGGGGTCAGAGGTAATCCGAGTGCCGTCAAACTGGACGAACGTGCCTTTGCTCGTTTGGATCGTAATCGTGATGGCGTATTGACGGGCAGGGAAGTCGGCAGGGCCCAGGCGGCCATGGATCTCAATGGGGACAAGAAAGTCACCAAGGAAGAGTTCATGCTGGCTCGGGGTCAGAAGCGGGCCGATGTCCAGATGAGACAACAGGATCGCAACCGCGACGGTGTGCTGACGGGCAAGGAAATCCACAGAAGCATCGCCGGGGCAGACGAAAACAAGGACGGCCGCATCACCAAGTCCGAGCTCGAACGATTCCACACCAAGCACATCGATCCCTCCAAGTTGTTCGACGGGATGGATGGCAACAAGGACGGATTTCTGAGTGGTCAGGAAAGCGAAGGCTTCAAGGACAAGGGCTATGACACCGATGGAGACGGTCGCATTTCCAAGCCGGAGTTCCTGGCGGGGCGGGAGCGGGAAGTCCGCGAAGCTCGCTTCAAGGATGCCGACGTCAACTCTGACGAGGTCCTCTCGGGCACTGAGATTTCCGCTGAGGCCTTGTCTCGTGTGGATACCGACGGCAACGGCAGCGTGAGTCTCGAAGAGTATCTGGCAGGTCCGGACGATGTGCTGGCCCCGGTCAAGGATGCACCCGACGCGCCTGGTGCAGGTGCTGGCGCGGGTTCCACGGATGCGGCCGAGAATGCCCGGGCAGCAGGGCAGCAGGGCAAAAATGGAATTGGCAGGAACCAGCAGGCGGCGATAGGCCGGGGTAGGGGCGTAGGCAACGGTGGCGGCAATGGTGTGGGGAACGGCATAGGCATAGGCAATGGCGTCGGTGATGGTGTGGGCAATGGCGTCGGTAGAGGTGCCGGTGGGACCGTCAATCGAGCCACTCCACAAAATGTCGGCGGGGCAGGCGTTGGCCGAGGTATCGGCGGCGGGGGCGCAGCCGTCGACAGGAATGCACCCATCGGCGGCGGGGGCGCAGCCGTCGACAGGAATGCACCCATCGGCGGTGGGGGCGCAGCCGTCGACAGGAATGCACCCATTGGCGGTGGGGGCGCAGCCGTCGACAGGAGTGCACCCATTGGCGGCGGGGGCGCAGCCGTCGACAGGAATGCACCCATTGGCGGCGGGGGCGCAGCCGTCGACGGGAATGCACCCATTGGCGGTGGGGGCGCAGCCGTCGACAGGAATGCACCCATTGGCGGCGGGGGCGCAGCCGTCGACAGGAGTGCACCCATTGGCGGTGGGGGTGGACTGAATCCAGAAACTGCAAACCTGGTGGCCGACCTCCTCGCTCGTTTGGGTGGTCTTGGTGGCGGTACTGCAGCACCCGAAGAGGATGCGACGATGGGCGGGAGCAACGTGGCACCCGGCGGCAATGCAAGACCTAGGACAGAGGGTCTGGACCTCAACCGCGATGGCTTTATCTCCGCCGAGGAGTTGGCCGGAGGAGCGGTGGGCGGTGCCGATCCCGACACTGAAAAGCTGGCCGGTGACGGTGGCTTCGTGCCGGGAGGAAACGTCATCGAGGAACCCGACCCGCTGAAGAAGGGGGTGCCGGACTTCAGCATGGTACCTAACGCGGGTTAGCTGCGGCTGCGTCAAGAGACTGCAGCCAGGGTTGCTCATAGGTGAGTGCCGGTAAATACCATACCGGCCCCTCCTCTGCGGCCACGAGTACGTCATGGCTCTTGGGCCGGAAGCAGACCGCTTCAACCTGCCATTCAGACTGGCCGGGGCCATAGGGAACCGACCATCTGGGAGCAGCCGATACGATCTCCTGAATCGTGACGGCACGGCCTTCGGTCCTTGAAGGTGAATCATAGATCCACAAGCGTCGGCGGCCCGCCGACACCGCCAGACGTTGACCGTCGTCAGAGAGGGCGGCGCCGGTCACCAACCCCCGGAATCCCTCGGCGGGCGGGGTCAGGGAGCCCATCCGTTCTGGAACGACCGAGCCGCTTCCGACCAGATGCAGCGAAAACCGATAAAGGCCATGGGTAGGTTCCTTGGTCATCAACCAGCCACGTCCCCCGTGGAAGAACAAGGCCTCGGTATTCCAAGACAGGCCCTCCCTCGGGGCATCCGGATAATGCAAGGTCAACTGTTCGGTCACCTGGACCTGCCTATCTTCCCAGGGGTTCGGTTCCGAAACACGCAGCAGGGCAAGATCTTTCCGGTTGCCTCGGTTGTTTCCCGTATCCGCAATCCAAAGCTGACCGCCCTCATCGAGAGCGAGGTCCTCCCAGTCGTGGTTCGTTGCTCCCTGCACGGACAGCACTCGCACTTGGGCACCGTCCGGCCACGCCTTGGCCCGGCCGTTCTCTATCCTGATCGCCAACAATGTTTCTCGATTTCCCGGACCGGAATCACGAATGGCCCAGTACACCCCCGGAAAACGCCGAGAGGGCGCTAGCCCGGACACTTCATCCATGGGAAAGCGCATCACAGGAGTCCGGGATGGAGACTCCGTCCCCGGGGGCAGCCCCAGACAAACCAACAAGCAGCCCACGAGTGACAGGTTGGGAGTCTTCTTCAAGACCTAGAGATCCTGTGCGGCACGATTCCGGAGCGTATCTTCAGATGGGTCTTCGCTCGACTTGGCCGGCCAACAAATTCCAGCCCCGCCGCAGAATTTCCGAAGCGTCGTGCCACAACTGGCGTATCCAAGCCGACAGCCGGAGTGGAGGTCTATCCTCGTCGGATGGCGCCACGACGCTCGAAGAGGACACATAGCGATCGGGTGTCATTCGGGGTTCGGCTTCGACCGAGACTCGCCCCAGAGTGTCTGCCATCGACGGCTGCCGGCGTTGAAGCCAACCTACGGCTACGACCTGCAGGCCCTGGGCAAGTCTGAGAACATCGGACAGCACATGTGACATGCCTATTTGTCGATGACTCCGAACGCCCGGTTGCGTCTACAGAGTTATGACCGATACAAGACTTGGGAAAGTCTCTTGTACCGGCGGGATATACAAAAAAAGAGAACGGGTCCCGCCATCCGCACGGAACCCGCCTCATACGCCCGCTGAGGGACTCGAACCCCCGACATCAACCTTAGGACGGTCGCGTTCTATCCAACTGAACTAAACGGGCCTGCTCCCATCCTACGCCGCCACCCGCGGCATGCCAAGGCCCCCTAGCCCGACCAACTACCGAGACGCTCGAGATCCTCAGGAGAACCGTGACGAATCTCTTCGAGCTCGGCTTCCGCTATCGAGAGGAAGCGCCTGACAATCTCGGGATCGTACATTTTCCCTGACCAGCGCTGAATCTCCTCAACCGCCACACGATGCGGCAAGGCCTTGCGATAAGCCCTGTCCGAACACATCGCGTCATACGTATCGGCTACGGAAAGCACCCTCGATCCATACGGAATCTCATCTCCGGCCAAGCCCTTGAAGTACCCCCTGCCGTCATATCGCTCATGGTGATATCCGGCCACATCCGCGAGTTCTTCCAGCCCTGTGATGGCCTGAAGGATGATCCGGGTCTTGCGGGGATGCTCACGGATGACATTCCACTCTTCTTCCGTCAGCTTTCCGGGATTATCCAGAATCGTTCCGGGAACACCCACTTTGCCGGCGTCATGCAGCAGTCCCGCATGATAAATGAGCTTGATTTTGTCATCGGGCAAGCGTAGATGCTGGGCCAACAAACGACCATAGGCGGCCGTCCGCCAACTATGGCCATGGGTGTAGGCGTGCTTCGCGTCGATGACACTTGCGAATACCCGCAGGATGCTCTCGACAAAGGCATCTGCGGGAACATCGATGAGCCTGGCCAGATCGAGGACATCCAGCTTGAGCTCCCGCCAGTGACGATCGGCAAAGGCCGTGACGGACCAAGCCCCTTCCTTCTGCACTTCGAGGTAGGCGTCAGCCACCTCCTCCGTAACTTTGCGGCCGCGCCATCGCCAGGCCACCTCGCGCTGCCTGCGTGCAGGGTCCATGTCCAATCTAGGACTGGTGAGGAAGACCAGTTCGTCCAGTTCATTCACGAGTCCGAGGACCTGAGCCGCCGATGACAGTTGCGAGCCTCTAAGTCCCACGGGATAACCCGATCCGTCGAGCCGTTCCATATGCTGTGCTATCAGAACAGCCGCACCTGCCAGGGTGGGAATGCGAGAGCAGATCTGGGCACCCACCGTAGGATGGCGCCGCAACATCTCAGGCACGGTTCCTTGATCGGACAGCCGCATCAGCTCCAGCCGCTCGGACTCATCAAGGCAAATTTCGCCGAGGTCATGCAGCAGACCGGCATAGAAGACATCCCGCAGGACCTCGGCCGACAAGCCGAGCTTCGCAGCCGTCTGGACGCTGGTGATGGCCACGCGCAGCGAGTGCTGCTGCTTGTGCCCCAGCGCCATATCCAAGATCAACGAGAGGGCCTTGAGCAGATCCTTGAAGAGCTGCTGACTCCGGTCCAAGAGGATGCGAGAAATGAGATGGTCGTTCATGGAGAATGGGCGGCACCCAAACGCCCATGTTCCCCGTCAGAGGACGATTTCACCAATTCCTGCCCCGTGTGGCCCGCAAAACTCGGACGACAGACCCGTAAGGTCGAAGCCAGAGGAGCACAATCCGCAAGCAAACCTTCGCGCAGGTGAACCACGATGAAGTGAGCTTCGTCTCCCGGCATCATTCTCATCCAAGCCCACGGCACGGTCCACTCGACTGCATCGAGACCACTTGAGGACATCTGGACAGGAAGGCGATGCCACACCCGAAACTCACCGGCTTCCTCGAAATGAACCGTAGCTTCCGAGGGGGTAATACGCACCAGGTGAGAGAAGTGGAAATCAGCCACAGGAGCATGTACACCCAAGGCCTGCACCGGCAAGGGAGCATTGTGACCGGTCCGTCCAGGATGGAACCACGCGACGAGGATCTGGTCGCCCGCTGCTCTGGCAAACGCAGGTCCGAGGTCCAATCGCATCGTCAAGGCGGCATCGGTCGACCACCAGTCCAATCGACCCAGGCCATGGTCGGCCGCCTGATGCATCGCCCCCTGCCCAGCGGCGGGATCGTGAGTTCCTTGACCCTCTTGACCGGGTTGGGCCTTCGGCGTCACGGGCTCATCGACCTCTACAGGCACCGGCTGCCCCATGGCTCGCCAGGCAGCCCGGAGGTGAGCCCGAAACTGCGCATCGAAGCGTTCATCCTGACCAGAATCATGACCGACTCCGAACCACCAGAACCAATCACTACCCTCTGCAGCAAGCAGTTCTTGGAAGGCCTCATCCTTGCCGGGACCTTGATACCCCTGCCAGAAGGCACGTACCTCAGCCAGTAACTCCCAGGCCCGGTTCTTGGTAGGTTCGCCAATCCACGTCGTGAAGTCCGAACCAATCCAGGAACCGCAGTGGATGGGAGGCAGGGCCACTCGGGCCGGATAACGCTCGAGATAGGAAGAAACCGTGCACGCCTCGATGTCGGGGTCGGCGGAAAGACGACGGTACAAGGCGTCGAGGAACGGTCGACCGTCACCCACATAATGCTCCCAGCAGTTTTCACCATCGAGGGCCAAGGTCACGAGCGGATTCTCGAGGGGGGTGCGCCGAGCGATAGCGCGCAAGCGCGCGTGCAAATCGGCCGCCGCGGCCTCGGGTTCCCACGTGGCATAGGTAAAGCCGATGCGATCGGAAAGCACGATATCTCGGAAGGTAACCGCCACAGAGCCTGAGGTCGTTCGCGCGAGGTACGGACGATAGAGCAGCTCGGGCCGCGACAGCAGACCATGGCCATCACGCTCGAGCCGAACGCCCAGCGTGTGGGCCAAGACCCCTTCGTCGGACAGTGTCCAACGCACGCCTTCACGAGCCAGAAGCGCGAGCGTAGCGGGAGAGACAGATTGCTCGCTGGGCCACATGCCTCGAGGACGATGGCCGAGCAGATCCTCGAAACGATCAAGCCCCGAGCGCACGTGATGACGTGCATCATCCGGCCACGCAAAGCGACGCCGGGGAAGTGGCAGGCTCGGTCTCGCCTGCCGAGCCGAATGCGTATCGATCAGCAAAGGCAGAATGGGATGATAATAGGGTGTGGTGGTCAGTTCGATGACGCCTTTAGCGGCCATGTCCCGATAGGCGGGGATGATCCTGGCCATCAGACTCCGGTGTAGTTCGGCCAGCTGACGCGTGTCGTCTGCGTCGAATCCCCGATCCTTGGCGATCAGCCGCTCAAGAAGCGGCTCCGTTTCACGCCAGGAGGGATCGACCCAGGCGAGATTGAACCAGACGGCAAGATCGGTCCATTCCTGATGAGTAAAGGCTCGCACGGCTTCGGAAGGGCTGTAGGAAGCCAAGAGCTCCTCACGCTTGGCCAACAGCTGGGCATAGCGAGGCCAAGGCCGTGCCATGTGATCCCAATGCAAATCGAAGAAGCGCTGCAGGGCGTAGGTCCTGTCTTCATGACTCCACTGAGCTGCCGGACGCAGCAACAGCTCCTGGGCGGTATCTGTCAGACTGCCATCCGCATAGGCCACAATCTGATCGAGCAGGGATGGCACCAGATTGAAGGTTTGGCGGATACCGGGATGACGCTCGAGCACAAGCAGCATGTCGAGGTAGTCCTTGACCCCGTGCAAGCGAACCCAAGGCATGTGAGCGAAGCCCGTGCCCCGCTCGCGATAAGTGGGCTGGTGCATATGCCAGACAAATGCGACGTGTAGCACGGAAACCTTGCAGGGGATGGTTTAAGCAGGGATAGCACGCTTGGCGCCCTGAAGCGACCAAGGTGTTCTAGGATACCCGCCAAGGGCCACCCCTTCCACCCCATGTCCCTGCTCTCCTCCAGAAGCACCTGCCCCCGGACTGACCGACGGGCCTTGACGGCACCCGGCCCATGATCGACTGGCTCCTCTTTCCCGCCCTCGCCGCCCCGCTGACGTTCGGCGGCGTATCCTTCGACATCACGCACGGAGGCTTGGCTCCTGCCGCCTCTGGAGAGGCTCCGGTGATCTGGGCCAACTGTCCGAACGCCGCAGTAACCATCCGCAATCACCAGACCACCAACTGGAGTGGCCCCCTTCGCTGGACCAACGTGATGCCCGGTTCAGTCTTGATCAGCCGTGGCAGCGTGGGCGAAGGTACCGCAGGCCCAACCGGCAACCTGTCGGTTCCGGTTGCCATGGCGGGGGGTGGCACGGGCTCCTGGTCGTTGCGTCCACGTGAGGCTACCGGCGGGAAGGTGGCGTTCACCCTGAATGTCGGCAAGGCTTGGAAGGCAAGCCACGCGGCCGGCCGCGCCCCCCGCTTTGCCATTGCAGTGGGTGGCACGTCCCTGGGTACGGCGATGACGATCATCCGGGGCTCGGGCCATCCCACCTATCTATTGGCAGGCCTGAAGGATGATTCGACGACCGTGCGCAATCGGTTGGGAACGGCGTGGGGATCCTTCTCGTGGCAGGGACAGCATTTCTTCCTGCTGGACAATCGTCATCATCACCTCGGGCGCACGCAGCTTGCCTGGCTCGAGCGTCAGGTCCATACCGCCAAAAGCTCAGGCAGCAAGCGCACGTGGGTGGTGCTGCAGCGTCCACCGGTGGTGCCGGGAGGACGCGGACCCGACGGTCTGGACGATCGGCGTGAAGCGCGCAAAGTCGCTCGGCTGCTGCGTGGACTTCCGGGGGTTCAGATCGTGGCCGGTCACTTGCGCAAAGGTACCTTGCGCAGGTGGAGCGGGCTTGATGTCGCGCTGGTCGGTCCGGGCGAGATTCTCTGGGGAGACCTCTTCACACCGACGGCCAAACCGTTGCTTGAAAAGCGCTAAACCGGACGGATCAAGGCCCGCCTCCCTTGAATGGACGGCGGGCCTCGGAAAACTTTCAGGATCAGCGAATGAACGGCAGGCGAATCTTGGTCTCGCGAGCACCTTGCAAGGTGCCTTCTGTGGTCCATTGACGCATGGGGGGACTCCTTCGGGATATGTGAACGGCGCAATAGCCGATTCAATTCGGGGTAGACGTCACCGGAGGCCGAGGGCGGCATCCGCCTGAACAAGTCCGTGACCAAAGACCACGTCGTGGCCCTTCGGTCCCAGGTCCAGGGAGGTCCGCTCGACGTGGGCGCGAACCTTCTTCCAATCCCAGTCGGGATGAACCGACCAGGTCAATGCACAGGTCGCCGCAACGACCGGACAAGCCATCGATGTCCCTTGCAAGGGAGCGTAGAACTTTGGATAGCCGAACTTGTTGAGCGGTACCTCGTACGTCGGCGTCGTGGCCACGATGTTGGTGCCTGGTGCACCCACACTGATCTCGGGACCGTAGTTGGAGAAGGCAGCCTTCTCATCCTTTTCGCTGATGGCGGATACGGCCATGTAATACTTGTCCCAGCGGGCCGGCGTGCCGACGACCGTATTGCTGTTACCGGCCGCAGCGACCAGCAGCGCGCCCTTGCGGGTCGCATACCAACCCGTGGTGTACGACACGCCATCCACAGTGGCTGCGCCGCCGAGCGACATGTTCACCACGACATGGACCTTGTTGCGAACCCCGTAGTCGGCCGCGTACTTCACACCCTTGGCAATCTGATACAGGCTGCCTCCACCCGTGGCGGCCAAGACCTGCACGGGCAGGATGCGAGCCCTGGGGGCCACCCCCGTCACGCCCTCTGCATTGTTCTGGACGGCTGCGATGGTTCCGGCGACATGCGTGCCGTGCCCCTGCTCGTCTATACCGTCGGGCTGGTTGTTCACGAAGGAATAGCCCTTGTCCACGATGTTGTCGGCGAGGTCAGGATGCCCGTGGTCCACTCCCGTGTCCACGACGGCGACCACCACACCTTCCCCCCGCGTACGGCTCCAGGCCTTCTGGGCCCCGATCCGATCCACATACCACTGTTGGGCAAAGAGAGGATCGTCGATAGCGAAAGCTCCTCGGATCAAATCCAGAGCCCGAGGACGGTAAGCCGGCACTTCCAGCTGCACCCGACGGTTCGGCTCGACGCCAACCACACCCTTGATTGCCTTCAAGGAAGCCAGCAGGGCAGGACCCTCGGCCTTGACCAACAAGAAGGAGCCAAGATCGGCCAGATCCAGGGTATCCACCACCCTCGCTCCGGCAGGCGCCACGAAACGCGTGCCCGCCTTGACCTGAACGACCTGCTCGCCTGCGATGGCTTGCCCGGTCACCGCACCCGTCGCGGCCGCGCTGTCCCCCGTCGAGGGCAGCGCAGCACCGCAACCGGCAAGTAGAACGGAGGCAGAAAGAATCTCAGAAAAACGGCGCATCAGCGAAGCCCCCGTCTCCTTGCCCCTGCCGACTGTGAGGCCGGGGTCAATGTGTAGTTAAGATAGATTTAAGTTAAGACAAAGGGATATTAACTCCGTTGACCAAGTCCCGCAAGACCCTCTTCGAGATTTCCACGGTCTTCTCCGGGCAAGTCCTCTGCGGGGGCCTTCGAACCTCGATGGCCGCAACTCCACTGATGATCTGCGGTGCTACCTTTGGGAGAGGTTCCGCAACGGGTTCGGAACCTCGACCGAAAGAAACGCACAAGCTATGGCACGCCACCTTTTCGTGACCGGTCTGTCCGGCATGCTTGGACACGATCTCGCGTCCGCCGCCTTGGCCCGGGACTGGACCGTCTCGGGAATCGGCACCCGGGATCAATCGGCGACGAACCTGCCGAAGGAGGTCCGCTACCGTTCGTGGCGTTGGCAGGATGACGTCACGGTGGAGGAGCTGCTGGACCTTGGCATCGGGGAAGCCGAGGTCGTACTGCACGCCGCTGCCTACACCCAGGTCGACAAGGCCGAAACCGAGGGGGATTCGGCGCTCTCGGTGAATGGCCGCTGGACGGCCCGCTTGGCGGCTGCCTGCCGCCGTGCTGGAGCACGTCTCGTCTATGTCAGCTCCGACTACGTCTTCGACGGGAGCAAGCAAACCCCCTATGAAACCCGGGACCTCGTCGCCCCGCTGGGGGCCTACGGCCGCAGCAAGGCGGCCGGTGAAAAAGCTGCCGCTGACGTCTCGAACCACCAGATCGTCCGCACCAGCTGGCTCTTCGGGCATCAAGGCCCTAACTTCGTGGAGACCATCCTCAAGGCAGCCGTCGCCCGACCGGAGTTGCGTGTGGTCAACGACCAACACGGCTGCCCGACGTCCACGGCAGACCTGGCCGCAGCCCTGATCCGCCTGCAGGATCACGATGCCACCGGCATCTTCCATCTGACCAACCAGAATCCCACGACCTGGTGGGGCTTCGCCCAGGAGATCGTCCGCCTCGGTGGCCTCGCCACGCCAATCCTGCCACAGTCCACGGCCGAGGCAGGCCGCCCGGCGCCACGGCCACCCCATAGCGTCCTGTCGGATGCTTCCTGGCGAGCGCTCGGCGAACCGCCGCTGCCCTCCTGGCAGGATGCCCTCGCCCGCTACATGGCCCGCCGCGAGGCGCTCGTCACCTCCTGAAGTCCATGGTCCAGTCCGGGGAAATCGGCCTCGGCCACCTCGACCCGAGTTCCGATCAACCGCCGTAGCAGGGCACGGCCGTGCGCGGCATCTGGGCCGTGCAAGCACCTGGGCAGCAGGACCATGGCCAGACGCAGGGCGAGCGCCAGTCGATCCAGAGGGCCGTTGAACTTGCGGTAATAGCGGACCTGTGACTGTCGTCGATACCAATCCAGCCCCATTCCCAGCCGACCTGTGGAAGCTCCTCGACCGTGCCACGCTCCTGCTGTCGGCCAGAGGCAAAGGCGAAACCCGGCGTACCGCATCCTGCGGCCCAGGTCCGCGTCCTCGTAGTAAAGAAAGTATCCTGGGTCGAATCCCCCTACCTCCTCGAAGACCGCTCGTCTCAGCAACACGCAGCATCCGCTAAGCCAAGGCACATGACGACTCGCCGTCGGCCGGTTCGCGGTCGTGCGCCCCCTGCGCCGCTCGCGCCACTCGGCGAAAAACGACGGATCCTCACCCCATGTCCGCTCCCAGCCTCCCTCCGCGGCGGCCACGGCGGGCCCCACCGCTGCCAGGCTCGGATCGTCCCTGAGAACTTCCACCAACAGGGCGAGGGCCCCAGGCTCAAGGCGGGCATCAGGATTCAGCAGCAGCACGAACTCGGTCGCGAGGTCGGCCACGCCCAGATTGCACGCACGACCGAAGCCCAGGTTCCTGCCGGGTACCAACAACCGTGTTCCCGGGCGAAGACGTTCAAGACGCTCCGCAAACCCGGCCTCACCGGCATTATCGACCACCACGACCTCGGCCGAGGCCGGCAGGGACGCCAGGCATGGCGCCAACGTATCCCCAGAGTGCCAGCTGACCAGCACGACGCCCACGCGCTCAACTGCCATGCCGAACCCATCCGGAAGCACGGCACGCCAACGTGTACAGGACCACCGGGTCACGCGACCCGGCGGCACAGGCCAATCGATAGACGGACGACAACATGGCGCAATCTCGGGGGAAAAGGCTATGCTTTCCAGCATACACACCCTGCTCCTCTTGGATTTTCCCTGTCCCTGATCGATGCCGTCGGACCTTCGGCCACGTCTTGACGCCGCGCGCACACGCGTGAGCGTGGTGGCACCGTGCTTCGACGAAGAGGAAGGCTTGCCGGCGCTCAAGTCTCGGGTCATCTCCGTGCTGGAAGCCCTGGGCTCGCCGTGGGAGTTCATCCTGGTGGATGACGGCAGCCGTGATCGCACCTTCGAACTGATGCGGGACTTCGCGGCAGCGGACTCCCGTATCAAGACCATCGGCCTCTCTCGCAACTTCGGACACCAGATTGCAGCCACGGCCGGTCTCGATCACGCGACAGGCGACGCGATCATCCTCATCGATGCCGACCTGCAGGACCCGCCGGAGCTTATTCCCGAAATGATTTCCCTGTGGCGACAAGGATGGGATGTCGTGTATGCACAGCGCCGCACGAGGTTCGGCGAAACCGCCTTCAAGCGCTGGACGGCTCAGGCCTTCTACCGCATCCTCAAACGCCTCACCAATGTCCACATCCCCGTGGACACGGGCGACTTCCGCCTGATGGACCGCCAGGTCGTGGACGCGCTCAGGCGACTGCCGGAGCGACACCGTTTCCTGCGTGGCCTCGTGAGCTGGGTGGGCTTTCGTCAGACCGGACTGCTGTTCGACCGTGCGGAACGTCATTCGGGAACCACGAAGTACCCCCTGCGAAAGATGATTGCTTTTGCACTCGACGGCCTGACCGGATTCTCTTTTGTCCCTCTGCAAGTCGCGTCGTGGCTGGGGGTCTGGGTCTCGCTCGCGGCTTTTCTCGCCATCTGCTGGGTCCTTTGGGAAACCTTGGTGCAGCACGGGACGGTCCCCGGCTGGTCCTCCTTGATGGTGGCCATTCTGTTCATCGGCGGCGTCCAGTTGCTGACCATCGGACTCATCGGCGAGTACATCGGGCGGATTCTCGACGAGGTCCGACAACGACCGCTCTACTTCGTCCGCGAGCAACACAACCTGCAGGCGGCAGGAGGCAACCTGCGGGAGGTACCGACTCCTTGACCGATTCCAGACCGCGGCTATCCGTCCTCATGCCGGTCTTCAACGAGACGCGCTCCATTCGCCAGATTCTCGCCAAGGTCCGTGCCCTGCCGATCGACCACGAGATCGTGGTCGTGGACGATGGATCTTCCGACGGCACACGGGCCATCCTCGAGGAAGAAGGTCGCGTACCCGGAACCCGGGTCTTCTTGCACGCAAGAAACCAGGGCAAGGGAGCGGCCATCCGCACGGGCCTGCGTGAAGTCAGAGGCACCTATGTGGTGGTGCAGGATGCCGATCTCGAGTATGAACCCGCCGAGCTTCCCGGACTGCTCGAGCCACTGGAGGCCGGCGAGGCGGACGTCGTCTACGGCAGCCGCTTCCTGGGCCGACCCGAGTCCATGACCTTGCTGCACCGCTTCGGCAACATGTTTCTGACTTGGACGACCAACGTGCTTTACGGTGCCCGCCTGACCGACATGGAGACCTGCTACAAGGTCTTCCGTACCGACCTCGTCCAGCCTATCCGGATTGTGTCGGATCGCTTCGACTTCGAGCCAGAGATCACGGCCAAGGTCCTGCGGACCGGCATGCGCGTCACCGAGCGTCCCATCCGGTACCACGGCCGGACGGCCCACGAAGGCAAAAGGATCACCTGGCGCGACGGATTCGCGGCACTTGCCGCCCTATGGCGCTGGCGCTGGGCCCCGATGTCCATCTTGAAGGCTGAACAGTGTCCCCAACCGGAGAAAGTTACGAATCTCTCATGAAAGGTCTCATCCTCAGCGGTGGCAAAGGGACGCGTTTGCGACCGATCACCCACACGGCAGCCAAACAGCTCGTTCCGGTGGCCAACAAGCCTATCCTCTTCTATGCCATCGAAGCCATGGTCGAAGCCGGAATCCACGAGATCGGCATCATCGTCGGGGACACGCATCAGGAAGTTCGTGCCGCGGTGGGGGACGGCAGCGCTTTCGGAGCCCGCGTGACCTACCTGCAGCAGGAAGCCCCGCTCGGATTGGCCCATGCCGTAAAGATTGCGGAAGACTTCATGTCCGGCGACGACTTCGTCATGTACTTGGGGGACAACCTGATCCGAGGAGGCATCAAGCCGTTCGTCGACCAGTTCGACCGGGACAGGCCCGATGCGATGATCCTGCTGGCTCACGTGGCCAATCCTCGCCAGTTCGGCGTCGCCGAGCTCGGGACGGACGGCCGGGTCGTTCGCCTCGAGGAAAAGCCCGTCCAACCGCGCAGCGACCTCGCCTTGGTGGGTGTCTACCTGTTCACCCGCAAGATTTTCGATGCCGTTCACGCCATCCGGCCCTCGGCCCGGGGCGAGCTCGAAATCACGGATGCCATCCAGCACATGATCGACCACGATCGCCGGGTCATGCCCCACGTCATCACCGGTTGGTGGAAAGACACGGGAAAGTTGGCAGACATGCTGGAAGCCAACCGTATCATGCTCGATGACCTCGAGACCTCCCTCGAGGGTCGCCTCGAAGGTAGCAGCCAAGTGCAAGGTCGGGTGGCCATAGCCGAGGGCGCCGTACTGGTCGACACCGTGGTTCGTGGCCCTGCCGTCATCGGCCCGGGTGCCCGGCTGGAGCGGACATTCGTCGGCCCCTACACCTCGATCGGCCCCGAAGTCACCATTACCGGCAGCGAAATCGAGCATTCCATCGTGCTCGCCGGAAGCCGCATCACGGAGTTGGATGGCCGCATCACGGACAGCCTTTTGGGCAAGGACGTCGAAGTGGTTCGGTCCAACCAGCGCCCTCGAGCGTACCGATTGATGATTGGCGACCACGGTCGCATCGAACTTCCCTGAGCGCCAAGGAGCCTGACACATGCACATCCTCGTCACAGGCGGCTGCGGCTTCATCGGCAGCAATCTCGTCCGTCACCTTCTGGACGCCCATCCGGATGACACGATCACCAACCTCGACGTCTTGACTTATGCGGCCTGTCCCGAGAGCTTGGCGGATGTGGCGACCCACCCCCGCTATCGCTTCCTCGAGGGAGACATCACGGACCGTGAGGTCGTCGCCGAAGCCTTGCGCGGTGTGGACGCCGTCATGCATCTGGCTGCGGAAAGCCACGTGGATCGCTCGATCACGGATCCCGAAGCCTTTGTGAGAACCAATGTGCTGGGCACTCAGACGTTGCTGGATACGGCCCGCCGCCAGGGCATCCCGCGTTTCCTTTACTGCAGCACGGACGAAGTCATGGGTAGCCTGGGCCCCAGCGGCCTGTTTTCCGAGGACACCCCCATCCAGCCCAATTCTCCCTACTCGGCCTCGAAGGCAGGTGGAGAGCTTCTGGCCCGGGCGTTCCACCATACCTATGGCATGGAGACGGTCGTCACGCGCTGTTCCAACAACTACGGGCCATTCCAGTTCCCTGAAAAGCTCATCCCCCTGTTCATCCTGAACCTGCTCCAGGGCGGGACCGTCCCCGTCTATGGAGACGGTCTGAACGTGCGGGACTGGCTCTTCGTGCTCGACCATTGCCGGGCGATGGACACCGTGTTGCGTACCGGAAGGCCGGGAGAAGTCTACTGCGTCGGGGGCAATGCAGAACGCACCAACATGGAAATCACCCGCTGGCTCCTGGCTCGCCTGAAAAAAGACGAATCCGCCATCCGGTATGTGCAGGACAGACCAGGCCATGACCGGCGCTATGCCATCGATGCCTCGAAGATTCGCCGTGAGCTGGGCTGGGAACCCTCCGTCGGCTTCGAGGAGGGCATGGAGGCGACGGTCTCGTGGTACCTCGGCCACGAATCGTGGTGGCGCCCCCTGCTCGAACGGGGTCTGGACACGAACCGGGCAGAGGCCAATGGTCGCGTGACAGGGACGGCCGCTGTGCCAGGCTCGGGCCGATGAACGTCACGGTCGTGGGGGCCGGCTACGTCGGCTTGGTGACAGGCGCCTGCCTGGCGTGGCTCGATCATCACGTCACCCTCGTCGAGAGCGACGCGGGTAAACGGGAAAGTCTGGCCGCCGGGCGATGCCCCATCTATGAGCCAGGCTTGGCCGAGTTGCTGGCTGAAACAATGGCGGCCGGTCGCCTGCAAGTAGTGGCGAGCCTCGAGGACTCTCCCCACGCGCCAGAAGTCGTCTTCATCGCGGTCGGCACACCGCCCTTGCCGTCGGGAGATCCGGATCTCTCGGCGCTCGAGGCCGTGGCTCGGGGCATCGGACGACACCTCGACGCTTCAGCCGGGGTCCTCGTCGTCAACAAGAGCACGGTCCCCATCGGATCGGGCAACTGGGTCGGCATGTTGGTCGAAGAAGGGGTGGCGGCACGAGAGGTCGCCGTGGGCGCACGCCTCACCTCGTCGCTTCCCCCGACGCATGGCTTCCTCGTGGCGTCGAACCCGGAGTTCCTGCGGGAAGGCTCTGCCATCGGCGACACGCTCCATCCTGATCGCATCGTGGTGGGAGCCAGCGACAGCCGGGCCTACGACATCATGCGCCAGCTCTATCGTCCGATCCTTGATCAAGACTTTCCCGTCCCCCCGTCCCTCGGAGGCCAAGGACCGGGCCGACCGGTCCCACTGGTCGAGACCGACCTTGCGTCGGCCGAGCTTGTCAAATATGCGGCCAATGCCTTTCTGGCCACGAAGATCAGCTTCATCAACGAGATGGCCGGGCTGGCCGAAAAGGTCGGTGCCGACATCGTGGAGGTCGCTCTTGGGATCGGACTGGACGCACGCATAGGGCCACGCTTCCTGCAAGCCGGCATCGGCTGGGGAGGTTCTTGCTTCCGCAAGGATGTCCTCGCGTTGCAGTCCACTGCACGCGAATACCAAGTCCAAACCCGGTTGCTCGAAGCGGCGGTCGCCGTCAATGATCAACAACGGCATGTCGTGCTCACCAAACTGCAGGACGGCCTCAAGATTCTCAAAGGCCGGACCATCGGATTGCTGGGGCTTTCCTTCAAGCCCGATACCGATGACTTGCGCGATGCCCCAAGCCACACCATCGCCAGCCAGCTGTTGCGTGCAGGGGCGCGAGTTCGGGTTCATGACCCCGTGGCCATGACTCAGGCTCGCCGGCAGTGGCCCGACCTTGACATGGTCTACGCCGAGGATCCTGTTGAGCTGGCGGACGGTTGCGATGCCCTGGTGCTGGTCACGGAGTGGGCGGCCTACCGCAGGCTGGATCTCGGCTCGCTGGCCGTACGGATGCGAGGTCGGCTCCTGGTGGACGGACGCAACGTGATCGAGCGGACCCGCGCAGAAGCTGCGGGCTTGCAACTGGTCGGCATCGGCAGGGGCTGATCGATGGCACGTGCACTGGTCGCAGGTGGCGCAGGTTTCGTGGGCTCCCATCTGGTGGATGCCCTGCTGGCCGAGGGGCACGAGGTCGTCGTGATCGACAATCTCTGCACAGGACGGCGGGCCAACCTCGCCGAGGCCCTTGCGACAGGCCGATGCACCCTCGTCGAAGCCGACATCAGCGAAGGCGTGCCTGAAATGTCACCCTGCCAGACGGTCTGGAACCTGGCCTCGCCAGCCAGTCCGCCTGATTACGGCCGCATGCCGGTTTTGACGTTGCGTACAGGTGCTGAAGGCACCCGGCACTTGCTGGACGTGGCCGTGGCATGGCAGGCCCGATTTCTGCTGGCTTCGACGTCCGAGGTCTATGGCGATCCCGAAGTCCATCCCCAGCCCGAGACTTACTGGGGCCACGTCAACCCCATCGGTTGGCGCAGCTGCTACGACGAGGCCAAGCGCTACGCCGAAGCCCTCGTGATGGCCTATCGACGCACGACGAGCCTCGATACCCGCATCGTTCGAATTTTCAACACGTATGGTCCCCGGATGCGTGCGGATGACGGCCGTGTCGTCTCCAACTTCCTGTGCCAAGGCCTTGCCGGCGAGGCCTTGACGCTCTACGGTGAAGGCCAACAGACCCGGTCGTTCCAGTACGTTTCCGACCTCGTCTGCGGTATGCAAGCATGGATGGAAAGTGGCGATCACGAGCCAGTCAATCTGGGCAATCCGGGCGAATTCACCATCCGGGAACTGGCCGAGGTCGTCTCGCGGGTCCTGGGCTCCTCGCTGCATTTGAGCTATCGGCCCCTGCCCCCCGATGATCCCCGCCAGCGGCGGCCCGACATCGAACGGGCACGCACCACGGTGGGATGGCAGCCCGAAGTGCCACTCGAGGAAGGCCTCCGGCGCACTGCGGACTGGTTCCGCCAGGTCCTCGGCACACCGGCGTGATTCCCGGGCCTCGGGTGGGCGTCGATGTCCGGATGTGGAACCACACGGGCATCGGCCGCTACATCAGGGAACTCTGGCAGCGACTGCCGAATCTCGGAATCGACCTCGTCCCGTTTGGTCCAGCCTCCATCCTTTCGGGGCTGGACCGGCGTGGCGTCGAGCTCGACGCTCCCCTTCATTCCCTGCGGGAACAGCTGGCGCTGACATGGGCCATTCGGGGGAAGGCACTCGACCTGTTTCATGCGCCTCATGTCACGGCCCCCTTGGCATCCTCAGTTCCCATGGTCGCCACCATCCACGATCTGATCCCGCTCCACGTCCCGGTCCTGGGCCCTGCAGGAAAGGCTTACTTCAAGCTGATGGGCACACGCTTCGTTCCCGCGAAGGCCCGCCATCTGTTGACGGTCTCGGGCTTCACGCGAGACGACCTGATATCCCGTGGCGTAGCGGCCGATCACATCACCGTCACACCGTTGGGCGTGGATGCGACCTTTGGAATCTCGGAACCCGAGAGCCGGCGAAAAGCCTTGCGCGAGCGTCTGGGGCTCGCAGGCCCCTATCTGCTGCACGTCGGGCAATGGAAACCTCACAAGAATGTGGGCATCCTGCTGCAGGCCATGGCCGGTCTCGTGGCCGAAGGGAGGTGGCTGCCTCCACTGGTGCTGCTGGGCAAACCGGACCCGCGTCACGATCTCCGTCCGTTGGCAGAACGACTAGGCCTTTCGGACTTGCTGCGGGTGATTCCCGGATTGCCGGATGAGGGCGATGTTCGGGCCTTGTATCAAGAAGCGACGGCTTTTCTGTTCCCCAGTCGAATCGAGGGCTTCGGGTTGCCGCCCCTGGAGGCCATGGCCGCGGGCCTTCCGGTCATCGCGTCCACGACTTCGGCCATGGCGGAGACCCTGGCCGGGGCGTGCCTCGAGGCCAGCTGGGACGACGTGGTAGCATGGAAAGAGGCGTTGCGTGCTGTGCTGTCAGACGAATCGTTGCGTCGGCACCTCTCCGATCAGGGCCGTGCTCGGGCGAGGCGCTACACCTGGGATTTCACGGCCCGTCTTACAGCCGAAGTCTACCGGCGTGCTGCAGGCGCCCCTGCCCCTTGAGAAGATTTCCGTGAAGGTCGCCCTCGTCCATGAATGGCTGACGAACCTCGCAGGTTCGGAACGCGTGGTCGAGGCATTTGGCGTCCTGTTTCCCGATGCTCCGGTCCACGTAGCGGTGCACCGGAACGGTCTGGGGGAGAGGTTGGGCCTTTCCGAAGTCCGAACCAGCTTTCTACAACGGTTTCCACTTCCCCATCAGGCCCTCCTGCCCCTGATGCCCTTGGCCTTCGAGACTTTTGACCTCAGAGCCTTCGACTTGGTGCTGACCAGTACCCACGCCTGTGCCAAGGGTGTCCTGGTACGTCCCGATGCCCTGCACGTCGCCTACTGCCATACGCCGACCCGCTACCTCTGGGACATGGCTCCCGAATACCTCGCCAGCGTGCCCGCTATGATTCGCCCGTTTGTGGCCTTGCAGCTGCATCGGTTGCGTCAATGGGACGTACTGGCTGCGCGCCGAGTGGATCACTGGATTGCCAACTCTTCCGAGGTCCAGGCCCGCATCCGACGCTGGTACGGTGCAGAATCGAACGTCGTTCCGCCCCCGGTCGATGTCGGACGTTTCCGGCCGGCCCCGACGACCGAAGTGGGAAACCACATGCTCGTCGTTTCGCGTCTGGTGCCGTACAAGCGGATCGATCTGGCCATTCAAGCATGCGGCCGGTTGGGCCTCCCGCTGCGCATCATAGGGGACGGGCCCGAGCGGCGGCGTCTGGAGAGAATGGCCGGACCCGGCACCACCTTCCTCGGCGCCTTGCCCGATGCTCAGGTGGCGCACGAACTGGCTCGCGCCAAGGCCTTGCTGTTCCCGGGTCTCGAAGACTTCGGCATCGTGCCCGTGGAAGCCATGGCTTCGGGCCGACCCGTGGTGGCCCTGGGCAAGGGCGGAGCTCTGGACTCGGTCGTGCCACGAAAGACCGGATTGTTCTTCGCCGAGCCGGATGCTGACCACCTCTGCCTCGCACTCAAGGAGGTCGCGAGCCTGCCTTGGGCAGCCGAGGACCTCGTGTCCCATGCCGCAGGATTTGCCCCGGATCGGTTCCGCGCGCGCATCGCGAACGAGCTGGACAGCTTGAGGGACCGCAGGCGGCGCATGGTCGCGGGAGCCCTCGAGACCATCATCCCCACCGGTTCACCTGCAGGTGTGCCCTGATGGCACACCAATGGCTGGTCCACGCGACCGGTGCCGTCCCGACGGCCCCGGTCGCTCGTCCTTGGTGGGATGGTGTACGGCGCAGGACGTTTGCCTGGGCCTTGCCTGGCGTGCTGGCGATGGACCTGCTTCTGGGCTTTGGGGCGCTGATGCTGGCCTATGGAGCCCGCTTCATCTGGAAGATCGTCTGGGGGGTCCCCATTGCCCCCCCGATCGAGCCTTACCTTTGGGGCTCTCTGGCCGTGAGTGCCGTGTGGATGGTGGCGATGGCACTGGGTGGCATGTACCGCGATCGCCGCGGGGCCGGCCATTTTGAAGACGTTGTGCTGTTGTCGGTGGCACTGACCCTGGGCACGTTGCTGATTCTGGCGGCCAGCTTCTTCTACCGCGACTTCTCATTCTCCCGTATCTGGGTGGTCATGGGCACGACGGTGGCTTGGGTCGTCCTCGCCGCATGGCATGCCGTGGCTCGCCGGGCCTACCGCTTCCTGATGCGGCGAGGCTGGGGCGCCATGAACACGCTCGTGGTGGGCTGCAACAGTTTGGCCGAGACCGTGGGTACCCGGCTTTACCGCCATCCCGAGCTGGGGCACAGGCTGGTGGGATTCGTGCCCGGCCCCGAGGACGCCATAGAGGGCGACCGCTGGACCTTCCCGGCGTGGAACCGGACAGGAGGCGAACAGGCTGGGTGGGGGCACATCCTGGGACCCATGGAGCAGTTGGGCCTTGTCGTGGCGCGGCATCGCATCGACGAAGTGGTCTTTGCACTGCCCGGCGCCAGTTTCCGGGACCTTTTCGGCTGGATGGCCCAGTGTTCGGTGGTGGAACCCACCATACGGTTTCGCATCGTGCCTGACCTTACGGAGCTCGTGACCGCCAAACTGGTCATCGGCGAGCTGGATGGCGTACCGACCCTCGAGATCAGGGACGTCCCGCTGCGCAAATGGCATCATCGCTTCGTCAAGCGGACGACCGACATCGTGTTGTCAGCTTCCGCCTTGCTGCTGCTGTCCCCCTTGTTCCTGCTGCTGGCGACCTTGGTCAAGCTGACGCCCGGCCCAATCTTCTACGCACAGGAACGCATGGGGAGGGACGGTCGGCTCTTCTCCATTTACAAATTTCGTTCGATGCGTATGGACTCGGAAGACCGCACGGGCCCTGTCTGGGCGCGTCCGGATGACAATCGTGTAACTCGGGTGGGTCGGGTCCTTCGCCGCTTCAGCCTGGATGAACTGCCTCAGCTATGGAACGTCTTGCGCGGGGACATGAGCCTGGTGGGACCACGTCCCGAGCGACCCTACTTCGTCGACAGGTTTCGGCAGGAGATCCCCAAATACATGGACCGCCACCTCGTTCGCTCCGGCCTTACGGGCTGGGCGCAGATCAATGGCCTTCGCGGGGAAGAAGGGTCGATCGAGGAACGGACGCGCTACGATATCTATTACGTCGAGAACTGGTCCTGGCTGTTCGATCTGAAGATCATGCTGAGAACCCTCTACGAAGTGGTGGCCCACAAGGCCTACTGATCCTGAAAAGTCCACCGGGCCCCTCATGACCAAGTCCCTGTTCTTGATCCTCCTCGCCATCGTCATCAGCGTGGGGGGACAGCTGTCGCTGAAATATGGCACAGGCGTGCTCGGACGCATCGATGGTCAGGCGGTCGCGGGAGGATGGGGCCTGTTGCTACGGATTGTGGGCAACCCCTACATCGTCGCGGGCATCGGCTTGTACGGGCTCGGGGCGGTCGTATGGATCGTCGTGCTGTCACGCGTTCCGCTCAGCTTTGCCTATCCCATGCTGGGTCTGTCCTATGTGTTGATCCTGCTGGTCAGCCGCTTCATCCTGCACGAACAGGTCAGCGTCCAGCGCTGGATCGGGGCCATGCTGATCGTCACGGGCGCGGCCTTGGTCAGCCGGACCTCCGGGGAAGACCACGTGACTTCCGTGGGACACGAAAGTCCGAAACCCGCCTCTGCCTTGCACGAAGGAGGACGCTGATGGGCAAGGTTCTGGTCGTGGGCGGAGCCGGTTACATCGGTAGCCACGTGGTCCGCGCCCTCGAGGCCAAGGGAGAGGACATCCTCGTTCTGGACGACCTCTCCTGCGGGCACGCCTGGGCCGTGGCCGAGCCGCTGCTCGTTCGGGGTGACCTCGGGGATGCGGCCTTGCTGCGGCGCCTCTTCACGGAACATGAGATCGAGGCCGTCATGCACTTCGCAGGTCTCATCGTCGTGAGCGAAAGCACGCGGGACCCTGCGCGATATTACCGAAACAATGTCTCGGCCACGCTGACGCTGCTCGACGAGATGATGCGAGCGGGGGTGACCCGCTTCATTTTTTCTTCCACCGCGGCCACCTACGGAGTGCCTCAGGAGGTTCCGATCCCGGAAAATCACCCCCAATGGCCCATCAATCCCTACGGATGGTCGAAACTCATGGTGGAACGCATGCTGGGGGATTTCGATGAGGCGTATGGGCTGAAGTCCGTGATCTTCCGCTACTTCAACGCGGCCGGTGCCCACCCCTCAGGCGATCTGGGCGAGGCACACGATCCGGAGACCCACCTGATTCCACTCGTGATCCGGGCCGCACTCGGGCAAGCTCATCTCAAGATTTTCGGGGACGATTACGCGACACCGGATGGGACGTGCATCCGGGATTACATCCATGTCACCGACCTCGCCGATGCCCATATCCTCGGTCTCGAACGTCTCCGTCGCGGCGAGGGCAGTGCGGCCTACAATCTGGGGAACGGCGCCGGGTACAGCAATCGCGAGGTCATTCGAACGGTTGAGGAGGTCTCGGGACGTGAGGTGCCTTTCACCTGGGCGCCGCGGCGTCCTGGGGATCCCGATATCCTGATCGGGAAAGCCGACAAGGCGAAGGCTGAACTCGGCTGGAGCCCGAGGTTTCCGGAATTGCGAGACATCGTGGCGACGGCCTGGCGCTGGCACACCGAGGGCCAACCAGCCCGGGAGGCTCGTCATGGGTAAGTACTTCGGCACCGATGGCATCCGAGGTCTGGCCGGAGAGGATCTGACGGCCGATCTCGCCCTGCGGCTGGGGCGCGCGCTTGCCGAGGCCCTTGGAGGTTCAGGACGACGTTTCGTGGTGGTAGGCCGAGACACGCGCCGCTCGGGCACGATGCTCGAGTCGGCGCTGGCGGCAGGCCTGGCGGCAGGTGGGGTGGACGCGCGCCTCGTCGGCGTGGTGCCCACGCCTGCCGTGGCGTGGCTGACCCGGCATCTGGGCGCGGCGGCCGGAGTCATGATTTCGGCGAGCCACAACCCTGCTCCGGACAATGGTCTCAAGGTCTTCTCGGGTGAAGGCTTCAAGCTGCCCGATGAGGTCGAGGCCAGGTTGGAAGAGTTGATCGATCGTGCACACGACCTGTCGGGGGTTTCCGGTCCGGCGATAGGCGTGATTCGTCAAGAAAGCGGAATCCTGGATGCCTATGAAGACCATCTGGCCGGACTCCTGCCTACCGGACTGAAGGGTTGGCGGATTGTCGTGGATACCGCGCACGGCGCGGCGTCTGGCCTGGCCGCGAGAGTGCTGGGCCGAATGGGAGCGGCGGTCGTGCCGATCGGCGATGCGCCCGACGGTGACAACATCAACGAAGGCTGCGGCTCAACCCAGCTGGCTCCCCTCCAGGCTGCCGTCTTGGAGCAGGAAGCCGACTTGGGCCTCGCCTTCGATGGAGATGCAGACCGATGCCTTGCCGTCGCCGAGGACGGAACCCAGCTGGACGGGGACCTGCTCATGCTGCTGTGCCTGCGGCAGGGTTTGGCGAACGGGCGATGGGACCGGCCGGATCTCGTGGCCACCGTCATGAGCAACCTCGGTCTCGAGGAAGCCGTGCAGGACCTCGGGGGGACCTTGAAGCGCGCCAAGGTTGGGGACCGGTATGTCCTCGAAGACATGCGGGCAGCGGGCATCGGCCTTGGAGGAGAACAGAGCGGCCACATCATCGACCTCTCGGCCAATACGACGGGAGATGGCTTGGTCACCGCCCTGCGCGTGCTGGAGGCTCTGTCCGCCATCGAGGGACCGGCCAGCCGTGCACGGGCATTGCTGACGATTCACCCCCAATTGCTGCGGAACGTCCGGGTCCCTTCGGTGCAGGGCTGGGACACCCACGCGGCCATCACCGAGGCCATCCGGCAAGCCGAGGAGCGGCTGCAAGGACAGGGCCGACTGCTGGTGCGAGCCAGCGGCACCGAACCCCTGATCCGCGTCATGGCGGAAGGCCGGGACGCTACCTTGGTCCAGCAGGTCGTCTCTGACGTATGCCAAGCGGTGGCGCATGCCTTGAACCCCAAGGGTGGAAAAGCCTGGGCCTGACCCTCGGGGTTCAGAGCGGGCCACGCACCCGTGCGACGGCTCTGGCCCAGCGAGACCTTTCGGCGACGCGTGCTTCGTCGGCCAAGGCGGGCGCAAAAGTCCTGAGATCCTGAGAACGAGGCAGGGCTTCCGGACCATCCCAGAAGCCGGCCCCCAGCCCGGCGAGGAAAGCTGCTCCCCGGGCGGTGGCCTCGACCTTGTCTCCCCGCTCGAGTCGGCGACCACTCAAATCCGCCTGCAGCTCCAAGAGCAAATCATTGGAAGCAGCCCCGCCGTCCACCTTGATCGTGCCCAATCCACCCGGCACGGCAGGCTCCATGGCCTCTAGCAAGTCCGTGACCTGATGGGCGATGGCCTCAAGGGTTGCCCGCACGACGTGCGCTCGAGTCGTGCCTCGCGTCAGCCCGAGCAGCGCCCCACGCGCGTCGGCATCCCAGTACGGAGCCCCCAGGCCCGTGAACGCAGGCACCACGACCACGCCCCCGCTGTCCGGTACGGAGCGGGCCACCTCTTCGCTCTCCACCGCGGACGCAATCAAGCCGAGGCCGTCACGCAACCATTGCACGGCCGCCCCGCCCACGAACACGCTGCCCTCGATGGCATAAGAACGCTGGGTTCCCAGCTGCCAAGCCACCGTGCCCAGCAGTCCCTCGCCAGGCACCACGGGCCGATCCCCAGCGTGAACCAGCAAGAAACAGCCGGTCCCATAGGTATTCTTCGCCTCCCCGGGAGAGAGGCACCCCTGGCCGAACATGGCGGCCTGCTGGTCACCGGCACAGCCCGTGATGGGCACGCCCGCCGGTAGAGCTCCCCAGGCCACCGTCCTTCCAATTGGACCGCTGCTGGGCACCAAGCCCGGCAAGACGGCACGTGGCACGCGCAAAAGCTGACACAAGGTATCCGACCAGTCCCCCGCGTGCAAATCATAGAGCAGGGTTCGACTTGCATTCGAGGGATCAGTCGCGTGAAGCGTTCCACCCGTCAGATGCCAGAGCAACCAAGCATCGATGGTACCGGCCGCAAGATCACCAGCTTCGGCACGCTCACGCGCTCCAGGGATAAGATCGAGCAACCAGCCCAACTTCGTTCCCGAGAAATAGGGGTCTAACAGCAGCCCGGTCGCCTGACGGAAAGTCTCCTCGTAGCCGGCCTCCCGCAACTCGGCGCAAATCTCTGCCGTGCGACGGCATTGCCAGACGATGGCCCTGTGCAGCGGCTCGCCCGTCCGTCGGTCCCAGAGCACCACGGTCTCTCGCTGGTTCGTCAAGCCGAGTGCCACCGGCGCATCCGTCCCCGATCGCGCAAGCGCCTCCGCCACGGCCTCACGGGTCCGCTCGAGGATCTCGAGAGGATCGTGCTCGACCCAGCCCGGCTGTGGGTAGTACTGGGTAATCTCGCGATAACCGCGGCCCCGCTCCCGTCCGGCATGATCGAACAACAGCGCGGTCGAGCCGGTGGTGCCCTGGTCGATGGCCAGGACCATGCCTTCTTTCACGGTTGGGTCCTCCGCTTCCATCCTACCCGGGTGGTGTGTCGCACAGAGGCAGGCCGACTCGGCATGGCATCCTAGGAGGCATGCGACGATCCCTTGCGACCATGATGGCCCTCTTGGCCCTGGTGCGGCCGGCGCTGGCCGCAGACCCCTCTCCTCTGTCAGGTCGGGCCATCTTTCTGGGAGGCGGACCCGATCCCGAGGCCCTGTTGGCCGAGGCCCTGAACCAGGCCGCCGGAGCTGCAACCCGGGTGCTCGTGCTGCCCATGGCCTCAGCCCGGCCCGAGTTGGCCGCCATGGCCTACGAGAAGGTCTTCCGTGACTTGGGAGTGACGTGCGAGACCTTGCCGGTCAGGCAAAGGGGCGATGCCATGCAACCTGCCCTGGTGAGGTTGGTTGCCGCCGCAGACTTGGTCTTCATGACGGGCGGCGACCAAAACCGCCTGCGGGAAGTGCTGGCCGATACCCCGCTGCAAGGGGCGCTGGCGGCTTCATGGCGCAGAGGACAGGTCCTCATGGGGACCAGCGGCGGGGCCATGGCGTGGGGATCGCAGATGCTGGCCGGAGGCTCGACGACCGAGGCCCTGGCGGGCACGCCCGGCTTTGAGCTTAGACCGGGCCTTGACCAACTGCCAGACTGGCTCGTGGATACCCACCTTGGGCAGAAGGATCGGCTGGGGCGTCTGCTCATGGGGCTGGCGCGAGGCGGGGGAAAACAGGCTCTCGGCCTCGATGAACAGACCATGGCCATGCTGGATGACAAGGCCATCGCGGTTCGAGGTCTCGGGCTCGTCCATCTGCTGCGTCCCACCGAAGAGATGCCGCCGGTGACGGCAGGTCCGAACTGGACGGCGCTTGGCCCCTTCCGCTGGCATCGCCTGCTGGGTGGCGACCGCCTGACCTGGGCGGATGAGCCGAGAGGCCCGGTGGCTGGAAAATCGGCCACAGAGTCCCGTGGGGGCGGCTTCCTGGGCTTTGGAGGACAAATCAAGGAAGTCCGCCGGCTGGGGTCCCCGGGCCAGCCCGTCACTCTTCTGGGCATGCCGCCGACGTCCCCGAGGCAACCTGGCTTGCCGGCCTTCGTGCGGGATGCGGGGGGCTCCCAGGCCTCGATCCTGACCCTTGCCGGAAGGTCCGAGGCGGTCGTGGCCGAACATTGGAAGGAACACATGCTGCTTGCCGGCGCGCGCAAAGTCCGCATTGTCGGAGCCGATTCACTCATCGAAGAGACCCTGTCGGGAGAGCTGGCCCAAGCCACTGGTCTCTTCGTCGTCGACGACCTCGCCGGGAGCATCCTCAATCGCGCGTTGCAGGACGGTGGACGTCTGCGGGCCCTGCTTCAGCAATATGGGGAGCGCTTACCCATCGCCGCGGCAGGCCCGGGCATCCGCAGCCTCGGGGAATGGAGCCTGCGGGGACAACCGTCCCGCGAAGCCGTGCGTGTGGAGGAGGGCTTGAGGCTGGTCCGCGGGATGGTGGCCGAGGCAAATCTTCCCGCTGGTGACCCACTGGAACGCTTGACGCATGCCGTCCTGAAGGATGAGGACCTGCTGGGCCTGGGGTTATCGGACGGCACGACGCTCAGGTTGGATCATGACCAGATTCAGGTGCTGGGACGTGGGCAGGCTTGGTTCATCGATGGCCGCGGTGTCACCCGCAAAACCCTGCCGGCGGCCGGAATCCGACGGCCGGTCGCCGCCGTCGGACTGACCCTGAGCATCTTGCCCCCCGAAGGGGTCTTCGAGGTCGCGCGGCGGCGGCCCCGGCGGTGAATCCGGTCGGCCGAGAACCGTCGTAAGCCGAGGCCGGGCAGGCACCCACCACAGCCTGCGAGGCCCTCGTGGCAGCGCTTTGAGCCATCGTCGCTCGTTCTCGAGGGAGGTACGGTGGGCCACCACGAGCCAGTCCCCTGAGGCCAGACGTACGATCATGGGGCGCCCGCGCCCTTCCCGAGATCCTCGTGCACCCGTGCGTGGGAGGGGTCGAAGCTGTTGCAGGTCTCCGAGGCCCAGCGGTCCTGCCACGATCGTGCCCCGTACCACGAGAGCCGAAAACCTCCGGCAGGGCCGGGCTTGCAGCCGTCCCATCGCCTCCCGGGTCAGCGAGGGGAGTCCGGAGGTTCTGATCGGAACCAACCAAACCACCGGCGGCCCCGCAGGTGCAGGAAGGAGCCAGGCTGTGCCCGCAGCCCCCGCCACGAGCAGGACCGGGCGCTTGGGCTGACGATCCGGCCGTGCCCAAGGAGCTGCCGACGCGCAGCAGACCAGTAGCAACCAAGGCAGGAAGCCACGCCATTGGGCGCTGCTGAGCGCCACCATGGCCCCTGTCACGCCGGCCATCCATCCCCCCGGTGCCTGTGCGACCACCCAGGGGGCTCCGGGCCAGCGGGCCACCGGCTCGAGTCCTTCGAGCAACATCCTTGCAAACCCACCGAGCACAGGACCGGTCCACGTCCCTGGGTCAAGGCACGCCACACCCAGCAGACAACGCAGGAAACCGGCCAAGGTCAGCACCGTCACGGACAAGTCGACAACAGGCGACAGCAGCAGGCCCCACGGACTGAAGGTCCCGAACAAGGCCAACTGCAAAGGCAAGCACCAAATCTGCGCCCAGAGGCCTGCCCACAAGGGCGCCCACCCTCGGTGCGGGGGAGGCGGAGCGGTCAGCAGCCCCCACGTGGCAAGTGTGCTGAAGGCCAGGCCAATCGAGGACGCGAGGGCGGGCTGCAGAATGAGCAGGACCGACACGCCCAGGGCGAGGGCAGGTCCGGCCAGGGCAGGCTGCCTGGTCGCCCGTGCAAGCAGTACGGCGGTCGCCATGGCGGCTGCCCGACAAACCGCCGCCTCAAGGCCACAGACAGCGGCATAACCCCACGTCGTCGCGCCCACGAGCATGAAGAGAGGCCAGGGTGCAAGGCGGAGCCAGCGCCCCGCACCTCCCATGACCGCCGCGAGCAGGGACACTTGAAAGCCGCTGACGGCAAGGACGTGACTGAGACCGAGATCCCTGAACCTGCGCACATCACCTTCGGCCATCACCGGGGTTCCCGTACCAAAGAGCAGACTGCGCAGGAAACCGGCTTCACGCCGGCCCATGCCACGGGTGGCTGCAAGGGAGAGTTCTCGTGCCACCCGCTCGCGCAGACGATCCGGGTCCTGTCGCCCGGGCTCTCGGACCACGCTCCACCTGCGCGCCTGCAGCCGGAAGCCTGCCCTGTGGGGGTGGACCTCCAGGCGCCCTTCGAGGCGCAGAAGCCGTCCAGCCCACCCCTCTTCACGGGAGGCACCGCCCCAGACCAGCAAGCCTTCGGCACCCCCCTCCTCCATGCGTATCCTTGCCATCAGGCGGCCAAAGCTCAACGGACGCGGCGTGTCCAGCACCTTGACGAAACCCTGCCACGCCCCGGGCGGCGGCGGCGGCGGTGCCACGCGACCAGGATGGATGGCGGCCACACCCAGCCCCACGAGGACTCCGAGAACCGCTCTTCGAAGTCCGTCCACCCGCAACACCAGCCGCAGGCCCAACCAGGTCAGGAGAAGAACAAGGGGCGCCCCGCCGCCTGAAGTCGGCCCGAGCAAGCCGACCCACAGTCCAAGAAGCAAACCGACTTGGGGCGCCAGCGCCACCGGTGGGTCAGCGGAACCGGACAAGGGGCCCGAGACGTTCGATTCGGCGGGGACCGAGTCCCTTGATGCCCTCGAGGTCTGCAAGACTTCGGAAGCTTCCCCCCCGAGCCCGACGACGTTCAAGGATGGCCCGGGCCAGGCTTGGTCCGATACCGGGCAGACGGTCGAGGGCGGCGGCATCGGCATGGTTCAGATCCACGGGTGACAGAGGCGAGGGGGAAGAGCTCCGCGAGAACGACCGGACGGCCCGACGTGGGCGGGGGACCTTTGTGGGTCGCCTCGGCGCGGGCGGCGAGAGCCGGATGGCCATGCCGTCGCGCAAGGCCGCAGCCAAAGGCGGTTCGATCCGCCAACCCGGCGGGACGTGAGTTCGGGTTCGGCGCAAGACGTCCTGGACTCTGGCACCTTGAATCTCCTGCACGAGACGAGGGGAGCGCCCGGGGGTTTCCAACGTCACGTGTAACCGCGCGTCCAGCAGATGCGGAGCGAGCAAGACAAGAAGGACAGACCAGCCGGACACGAGTACCTCCGGAAACAAGACCCCCTCAATATGACTCAAGAACCCGAGTCCATCCATAAGTCAACCATAAGAGTGCGTGGTATGATGGTCATCCCCTCTCACGCCAGGAGTGTCCTGAAATGGTCCAGTCCCTGAGTCTCCGCCGGCAAGTCGTGATCAAGACGATCGTGACCGAGTCCTTCAAGCAGCAGGCCATGAACGAGCTTCAGCAAGCGCTCGGCCAGTTGGACGAGCAGGCGCAGGAACTCGAGTTCCAGGCCCGCAGGGCGATCGAGGACGTCCAGAAGCGTCAGCCGGAGGCGTTGCCACAGTTGGAAGCCCAGATCAATGAAGATCGCCAGCGTCTGGGTGCCAACAAGGCCGAACTCCTGCAGCGGCTCCAAGTCTTCGGTCAGTTGGCCCTTGGCCAGGAGTTCGTCCAAGGCAATGTCGAGAACTTCGTGGACATCGCTGTCGGCGACGCCTTCTACGAAAAGATGGCGGCTCCCGAGATCATCATCAAGGACGGCGTCGTCATCGAGATCCGTACGTTCGAGACCGGCCGCATCGCGCGGGTCTGAAGCCCCGCACCATGACCGGTCGTTTCGTCATCGGGCACATCCTGAAGACCCACGGCGTCAAAGGCGAACTCAAGGTCACTTCGGCCGCCGGACACCCGGAACGCTACAGGAAAGGCCTGGACGTCCAGGCCCGGTGGCCCGATGGCAGGACCTTGGAACTCAGGGTCGGCTCGGCCCGCGTGGCCGGGGAGCTGGCCCTCGTGTCCTTCGAAGGCTATCCGACGCTGGAAACGGCCCTTGCGCTCCGGGGCGCCGAGCTCACCGTACCGGAAGAAGAGGCCTTGCCACCGCCGCCAGGCGGTGTCCGCTACGGAGAAGTCACGGGACACACCGTCCGCCACACCGAGGACGGACGCCTCCTGGGTGTCGTCCATGCGGTCGTCACAGCCGTCCAGGACCTGCTCGAGGTCAGGACCGAGACCGGGGACATGGTCCTGGTGCCGTGGGTGCCTGCCCTTGTACCGAGAATCGATCGTGACACCCGCACCATCTGGGTCGATCCGCCGCGTGGCCTTTTCGATGATGAGGCTGAAGTCGTGCATCCTGACAGATGAGCCCCACGGTCCCGCGCATCGACGTCGTCACCCTGTTTCCGGGAATGTTCCAGGGCCCCTTCACGGAGAGCCTTGTCGGCAAAGCCAGGGAGCGGAGCCTTGTCGACCTGCGTGTGCATGACATGAGAGCCCACGCCACCGACAGGCATGGCACGGCAGACGATCGTCCCTTCGGGGGCGGCCCTGGCATGGTGCTGAAGCCCGACATCGTCTTCGACGCCGTGGAGGCTTTGGCCGCCCCCCCTGGTACACCCATGATCATGCCCTGCCCGCAGGGAAGGCGGTTCGATCACTCCACGGCGGTCCGATGGGCCTCGCTGCCTCGCTTGATCTTCGTCTGCGGTCACTACGAAGGCATCGACGAACGCGTGCGTGAACATCTCGTGACCGAAGATGTCTCCCTGGGCGACTACGTGCTTACGGGGGGCGAGCTGCCGGTCATGGTCATGGTGGATGCCTTGCTGCGCTTCGTGCCCGGGGTCATCGGGCATGGGGCATCGCCCCACGAGGACAGTTTCGCGGACGGCTTGCTCGATTGGCCGCACTACACCAGGCCCGCCTCCTTCCGGGGATGGGAGGTACCCGACATCCTTCGGTCGGGGGATCATGGGGCCGTAGGGCGCTGGCGTCGTTGGCAAGCCGTTCTCCGAACCTGGGCGAGAAGGCCCGACTTGCTCGCGACTGCTCGGCTGGCTCCCGAGGAACGTGCTTGGCTGGATCACCTCGAGGCTCGGCGCGCCACGCCGGAGGAAGCGTTACGATTGCTCCCCGGGGGGTACGATGGCCGGGATGTGCGCCGACCTCATCGGTCGCACGGAACCAACCCGTGATCAACAAGATTCTGACGAACTTCGTCGTCACCGAGGACGGGATCCAGCGGATCCACAAGCTCCTGCAGGGACTCGTACGTGACGTGGATGCGGTGGCCGCCCTCTTGATCGAGAAGTCAGGACAGGTCCTTGCGACTCAAGGTGATACGCAGGGGCTGGATTGTCAGGCCATGGCTTCCCTCGTGAGCGGCGCCTTTGCCTCGACCCGCGCCGTCGCCCGCATGATCGGCGAAACCGAGTTCCAAGCCATGTTCCAGCAGGGTGAACGGGCTTCTGTATTTATGTACGCACTTGGAACCAACGACATTCTGGTCGTGGTCTTCGACGACCAGACCAAAACGGGCCTCGTCAAGGTCCAGGCCCAGCAGACCGCGGTTGCGCTGACCAGCGAGATCAACCAGATGCACCACCCGGCCTGAGGCCGGGAAGTGGTCGGGATCATCTCCGGCCGGATGCTATGATGAACCCGGGGGCAAGGGGGCCTTGGGGCCGGGAGCTGTCCCGGGGGAGGAACGCTTGGCGACCGTTTTCGTGTCGTTGGGATCGAATGTGGGCGACCGCGCGGACTTCGTCACCCGTGCCGTGGCAAAGCTCTCCAAGCATCCGCAGATCGAGGTGCGCAGTCACTCTGAGCTGTACGAGACCGAGCCCCTCGAGATGCCGGACCAGCCGTGGTTCGTCAATGCCGTCGTCCGCATCGAGACCCAGCTGGCGCCCATGACCCTTCTGGACGCGCTGCAGGGCCTGGAAGCCGAGATGCAACGCGAACAGTCGGTCACCTGGGGCCCTCGCGCCATCGATCTCGACATCCTGCTCTATGATGACCTGCTCGTGGCAGAGCCTCGGCTCATCATCCCGCACATCCGGATGCATGACCGAGCTTTCGTGCTCGTGCCCCTCGCGGAGATTGCGCCTGAGGCCACCCACCCTATTCTCGGCCAAACGGTAAGCGAGCTTTTGTCGAACCTCTCGGCCACGACCGTGGTGCGTCGTCTGGCCCACTCCTGAGAGAATCCGGGACGGATTGCCCGGCAGTACCCCGTCACTCCAGCCGAGTGCCCGGCACCAGCTCAGGAAAACCTCTCGCGGCGTCGACGGCCGCCATGGACTTCCTCCCCGGCCATTGCACTTCTTCGAGCATCAAGCTGCCTTCACCACAAGCGACCTGCCAGCCGGAAGGCCCCATGGCCAGGACCACGCCCGGCTCCGTGCCCGGAGGCACTTCGGGTCCCACGCTGACGGCGTGGATCTTGACCTCGTCCGCACCGATACGCGTGCGCGCTCCGGGCCAGGGGGACACACCACGAACCCTGCGCTCAAGGATATCCGCAGGCAGATGCCAATCCAGCCAACCTTCGGCCTTCTCCAGCTTGGGTGCCAAGGTGGCCGAAGCTTCATCTTGTGCCGCTTCCGGTCGCAGACCTTCCAGCCAAGGCCCAAGTTCGCGAACCAGAAGCTCGGCGCCGAGGCGCGACAGGCGCGTGGCCAGCTCGCCGGCGGTTTCACCACGCCCTATGGAGGTCCGTGCTTCCGCCACCACAGGCCCCGTATCCATGCCTTCATCCAGGCGCATGAGTGAGACCCCCGTGACTTCATCACCAGCCAGAATGGCCCGCGCAACCGGCGCCGCCCCACGATGACGAGGCAGCAGGCTGCCATGGATGTTCAGGCAGCCTTTGCGAGGCATGGCCAGCACCTCGGCCGGCAGGATCTGGCCATAAGCCACCACGATGAAAGCATCAGCTCCTAGTCCGGCCAGCCGGAACTTCGTGTCCTCATCCCTGCGGAGGCGCTCCGGCTGCAGGATCTCGATCCCGGACTCGAGAGCCTGCAGTTTTACGGGACAAGCCACGAGCTTCTGCCCCCTGCCGCTCGGACGATCAGGCTGGGTCACGACCGCAAGGACCTCGTGTCCTGCCTCGAGCAAGCCCTTGAGGGCCGGTACCGCGAACTGCGGGGTACCCATGAAGACCAGACGCGCCATCGGCAATCTCCTTCCGGAACAGTGAAGACGAGCTTAAATCACGTAAGTCTTTTGGGGAAAGCACCCATAACCCACTGTGCGCCTCCTCTCCGGCATTCTGGTCGTGCTTGCCCTCCTCACCCAAGGGTGTGGCGGACCGCTGCCGAGTCTTCGTTCGGAGACTGGCACCCATCGGACGGCAGCACACGACAGCCGCGCGGAAGCCCTGATGCAAGCCTTTGGTGCAGGGTTGGCCGTCCGCCCGACGGCAGACAACGCCGTCGCACTCCACGTCGATGGGGCGGAGGGCTTCGGTGCCCTGCACGATTTGGTGCGCAGCGCCCGCAAGAGCCTCTGGATCGAGACCTTCATCTGGCATCACGACGCGACAGGCATCGCGCTGGCCAAGGCCCTGCGGGAACGGAAGCGCGCCGGCGTGGACGTGCGAGTCATCCTCGACACCTTCGGTTCAAGGCACTGGGAGACCGATCGCGCCGTGACGACCATCCTTACGGATGCAGGCATTCCGGTCAGGCTTTACAACCGCAAGCTGGTGCGGTCGGCCGACCTGCACCTCACCCATCGCAAGCTCTACCTGGCCGACGGCACACGGGGGCTCACCGGCGGCATGAACGTCGGGGACGAATATGCCGCCTCGTGGCACGACCTGCTGGTCGACGTGCGGGGAAGCGCCGCCTGGCTCATGCACCGCGAATTCCAGGCTGATTGGAATTCATCGGGAGACGGCCCGAACGAAAGTCTGGATCTGGTACCTGGACCGGTACCTGCCGGCCACCACGTCGCGGCCCTGGCCGTCACCAACCCCCGCGACCCGAGGCGCAAGCACGAGCTTCACGGCGCTCTCGTCCGAACACTTCGAGCCGCGCGCGAGCGGATTCGGATGTTCCACATCTACGTCAGCGAAGACACGCTCATTGACGAGCTCGTCGCAGCCCGACGCCGCGGGGTCGAGGTTCAGGTCCTGCTACCTGTGGCCAACGACTCGAAGATCTTCAGGACAGTCAACAAGCACTATGGCCGCATCATGCGAGATGCAGGTATCGACGTCCGCCTCTTCGATCGGAATTTCAGTCACGTCAAGTACTGGTCCATCGACGACCGCATGGTCATCTTGGGCTCGGCCAACGCGGATGCACGCAGCATGTTCGAGAACCTAGAAGTCTCCCTCGCGTTCACGACGCCCGGATTCGTCTCGGAAGCCGAGCGCAGGATTTTCGAGGCCGATTGGGCGACGTCACGGCCGCCGACCGACCACGATCTCGAGATCCAACCCAAGTCTTGGATCTCGGTCCTGCTGGCCGAGTGGTTCAACGACTACCTGTAGCTCATCCGGGCCAACCCCGGGCGGGATCCTCGATTCCGGCGGCTCGATAGCGGGCGGCATTGGCCACATAGTGTCGTGCCGAGCGACGAAGCCCTTCGATCTCCTCCTCGGTCAGCGCCCGAACGACGCGGGCTGGCATCCCCAGGACGAGTACCCCATCAGGTATTCTCTCCCCTCCCGTGACCAAGGCTCCTGCCCCGATCAGGACATCATTGCCCACTACGGCCCCTGACAACACCGTGGCACGAATCCCCACCAACACATGGTCTCCGATGGTGGCTCCGTGAACGATCGCCCCGTGCCCCAGCGTACAGTAGCGGCCGACGACGCAGGGGGCATCCGCATCAACGTGGACCACGGCGCCATCTTGAATATTGGTACCCTCGCCGATCCTGACGGGCGCGACATCGGCCCGCAAGGTCGCGTGGAACCAGACGGAGACTTCCCGATCGAGAGAGACGTCACCTACCACGACGGCTCCGGGAGCCACCCAGACATCTTCCGCTAGGTTCGGACGGTTCAATGGGGTCTGCACGAGTGCCTCCCGACAAGCTGGAGCAACGGCCCTATGGGCGGGCCATGCTAGCATGCGGCCCATGACACTCCGCGACTGGTTCGAGACCCGAAAAAAGGAGCGCTCGCTCGTCGACACGGAGCGCATCCGCCGCGACATGCCGGACGGACTCTGGACCAAGTGTCCCGCTTGTGGCGGAGCCATCTACAACAAGGACCTCGAGGCCAACCTGCACGTCTGTCCGTCGTGCGGCCACCATTTCCGGCTGGACGGGCGGACTCGCCTCTCGACGATGGTCGACCCCGGTACTTTTCAAGAACGAGGGCGAGAACTACGTTCTCTGGACCCTCTCAACTTCTCGGATACGCGTCCCTATGCGCGCCGACTGGCGCAAGCCCAGGCCGCAGACCCTGCGGCTGAGGCGGTCATCACGGGGATGGGCAAAATCCATGGCCGTGACGTAGCCCTGGCCATCATGGACTTCGGGTTCATGGGGGGATCGATGGGCTCGGTGGTCGGGGAGCGCGTGGCACGCATCATCGATGCCGCTTGCGTCGAAGGCAAGGACCTGATTGTGGTCACGGCATCAGGCGGGGCCCGGATGCAAGAAGGCACCCTCTCGCTGATGCAGATGGCCAAGACGTCGGTTGCACTGGCCCGTCTGCACGAAGCCGGACGCCTCTACATCTCGGTGCTGGCCGACCCGACCACGGGCGGAGTCTCGGCCTCTTTCGCCACCCTTGCCGATCTGATCCTCGCAGAGCCCGGGGCCACCATCGGATTCGCGGGCCGCCGCGTCATCGAACAGACCATTCGCCAGAAAACCCCGCTCGAGTTCCAGACGGCGGAATGGCTGATGAAGCACGGGCAGATTGACATGCTTGTGCCCCGAGGACGCTTGCGCGAGGTATTGGCGCAGTTGCTCGCCATGCATCGAGGTGTTCCGGCATGAGCCATCCCCCTCGCCTTGTCCTGGAATTCGAGCGTCCCATCCTCGACATCGAGGAGGAATTGGGGCGATTCCGCACGCTGGCGGCTGCGAGCCCCGTCGACATGTCAGCGGAGGTGGCCCGTCTGGAAGAGCGCCTGAGCCAGGTGCGGTTGGCGGTCATGCGCAACCTCAAGCCCTCGCAGCGCGTCCAGATTGCCCGGCACCCCGCCCGCCCCACGACCTTGGACCATATCCAGGCCATCACGACGGCTTTCTTCGAACTGCATGGCGACAGACAAGGCTTCGACGACAAAGCCATTGTCGGTGGGCCCGGAATCTTCCGTGGCCGGACGGTGATGTTCGTGGGGCACCAAAAAGGCCGCGACACCAAGGACAACCTGGCCCGAAACTTCGGCATGGCCCATCCGGAAGGCTATCGCAAGGCGCTCCGCCTTTTCAGGCATGCCGCAAAGTTCGGCATGCCGATCGTTACGTTCATCGACACTCCTGGGGCCTACCCGGGCATCGACGCCGAAGCTCGGGGGCAATCCATCGCTATCGCCCGCAATATGATGGAAATGGCCCGCCTTCCCGTGCCCATCGTGTCGATTGTCATCGGGGAGGGCTCCTCGGGCGGAGCCTTGGGCATAGGTATCGCCGATCGTATTTTGATGCTTGAACATTCCTACTATGCGGTCATCTCGCCCGAGGGCTGCGCGGCCATCCTGTGGAAAGATGGCAGCCGCGCCATGCAGGCGGCCGAGGCCCTGCGGATGACGGCACCCGACCTGGTCGATCTCGGCATCATCGACGGCATCGTTCCAGAGCCCCCCGGCGGCGCCCATCGCGACCCCGTACAGGCACCGCAGTTGCTGGCCGAAGCCCTGGACCAGGCCCTGCAGGAACTGGTCAGACAGCCCACCATCAACCTGATGGAAGCGCGAGACGCCAAGTTCGCACGGATGGGCCATCATGCCGAGATCTTCTAGCCCGTGTTATAAAACCATCAAGAAAAGGAAGGCGCTCGACCGGTGAAGTTCCTCGAAATCGTCTTGACTGCCCTGCAGCTGACGCTGTCCCTCGCCCTCATCGTGGGGGTCCTGTTGCACTCGGCCAAAGGCGAAGGCCTCGCCGGCATCGGGGGATCCGCCCACGTGTTCGGCAGTCAGAAAGGGGTCGAGGCCGGTCTCAATCGGGTAACGGCTTTTATTACGGGAGCATGGTTCCTGACAGCGATTGGCCTTGCCATTCTGGCGCGTCCTGGCATCTGAGGGTCCTGACGACCTCGCTCCTGACCTGAACGCCGTCCTCACACCAAGCCGGAGTCCGCCGCCCATGACCGCTCATCGTTCCTTCAGGGTCCTGCTGGCCGCCTGTACCGCTTTGCTGGTGGCGTGCACAGGAACGGACCGTGGAGGATCCACGACCCCCAAGGGCGGCAAGCCCGAGTGGCCGACGGATGCCACGACTGTCAAGCCTGCACGGGTGGAGGCCCCTCCGCCCGATGCTCTGCATGGAGGCATCGGCACCTACGGGGGACGCCTCATGGCAGCCATGATTTCCGACCCCAAGACCTTCAACCTGGCGCTGGCGCAGGAGACCTCATCCACGACACCCCTGGGGTTCCTGTTCGAAGGCATGGCGGAGACAAACGCCCTGACCGGCAAGATGCAGGAGGCCTTGGCCGAGAAGTGGGAGGTTTCCAAGGACAACCTCACCTATACGTTCACCTTGCGAAAAGGCCTGCAATGGTCCGATGGGAAACCTCTGACGGCAGATGACGTGGACTTCACGTTCAACCGCATCGTTTTCAATCCTGACATCCCCACGGATTGGCGGGACATCCTGACCATCGGAGACGCGTTGCCCACCGTGCGCAAGCTGGACAACCTCCGCATCCAGGTCAGGACGCCAAAGCCCTTCGCTCCTTTCCTGCGCACGTTCGCCGCATTGCCCATCCTGCCCAAGCATGCGCTTGAGGCCTCCGTCAACGAAAAGGATCCCAAAACGGGCAAGCCCAGATTCAACGAGATGTGGACGATCGCCACCGACGTCACCACCATCCCAGGCTCGGGACCCTTCATGTTCGCCGAGTTCGTGCCGTCGCAGCGCATCGTCTACAAGCGCAACCCTTACTATTGGAGGGTGGACGGCCAAGGCAACCGGCTACCCTACCTCGACGGCATGGTCATCTTCATCGTGAAGGACCAGAATGCCGGTGTTCTCAAGTTCACGAGCGGCGAAACAGACGTCCTGTTTGTTGATGCCCCACTACGTGGCCAGGACTTCGGAGCCCTGCAACCCAAGCAAAAGACAAGCAACTTCACCATCTACCAGGCGGGGCCAGATTTCGGGACCTTGTTCCTGACCTTCAACCAGACCAGAGACGTCCGACCGAATGGCACTCCCTATGTGGACAAGGTCAAGGGCACGTGGTTCCGCGACATCCGTTTCCGTCGCGCACTCGCGCACGCCATCGACAAACAGAGCATCATCCGCAACGTCTATCTCGGCATTGCACAGCCTCAGATTTCATGCGAGAGCCAAACCAGCCCGTTCTACTCCAAGGACGTGACGGTTTACCCTTTCGATCTGGCAAAGGCACAGAATCTCCTCGCCGAAGCAGGCTACCGCAAGGACGCCGGCGGCGTGCTCAGGGACCCAGCAGGCCATGCAGTCAGTTTTACGCTGAATACCAACTCTGAAAACAGCGAACGGAAGCAAATCGCCCAGATCCTGAAGTCGGACTTTGCCAAGCTCGGGATCGACATCAAGTTCCAGCCCATCACCTTCAATGTCCTCGTGGAGAAGACCTCGAGCTCACTTGACTGGGAAGCGGTCCTTATGGGGTTCACCGGCTCGCTGGACCCGGCCAATGGTCGCAACATCTGGCACTCGGAAGGCCGCCTGCACATGTTCAACCAGAAGCTGGCCAAGAGCACGGCGTGGCAACCCGAACCGTGGGAAAAGGAAGTGGATCGACTGTTCGAAAAAGGGGCGACGACTCTCGACGAGACCAAGCGCAAGGAGATCTATCACGGCTTTCAGCGGCTGGTTTCGGACCAGGTCCCGTATCTCTACATCGCCAATCGCATCCAGCTTTATCCTGTGCGCAACCGCTTCGGAAACCTCAAGGTCACCCCCATCGGCGGGCCCATCTGGAATATCTGGGGTCTATACATGCGTGACTGACGCAAGGTCGAGGCCGCTCGACGTGACCAACGGGGCACCGGATCATCGGGGGCCCCGTTCGACTGTCATGGCGTAACGCGTGTCCAAGCCGTACAATGGCCCGCATGTTCCGATACATCCTGCAACGGCTGCTGCAGATGCTGCCGAAGCTGCTGCTGATCTCGGTCATCACCTTCGGCATCTCGAAGCTCGCCCCTGGCGACTACGTGTCGAACAAGATGATGAACAATCCCACGGTCAGCCAAGAGGCCATTGACCGCGAGCGCACCCGACTGGGATTGGATCAGCCCGTTCCTATCCAATACCTGAAGTGGGCGAAGAACTTTGCCACTGGTGACCTCGGTGAATCCTACGACTATCGGGAGAAGGTCTCGACGCTCATCGGGCTGAAGCTTCAAGCCACCTTGGTGCTAGGCCTGTCCGCCTTCCTCTTCACCTGGCTCATCGCCTTGCCCCTCGGCATCTTGATGGCAGTCAAACAATATTCGTGGTTTGAGAAGATCTTCTCGTCCGTCACGTTCTTTTTTCTCGGAGTCCCGGACTTCTTCCTTGCAATCCTGTTGCTGATGGGAGCGGCGTGGTGGAATCAGAGCCACCCGGGCTTCTTTCCCATCGGCGGCATGACCGGTCCCGACCACGCATTGATGGGCCCTGTCCAGCAGGTGGTGGACCAGGCCTGGCATCTGATCATCCCCGTACTGGCCGTCGGCATCGGCTCCATCGCTATCCTGCAACGCCGGATGCGAGGCAACCTGCTCGACATCCTCGGCGAAGAATACGTGCGCACGGCCAGAGCCAAGGGTTTGCCCGAGAACACCGTCATCTACAAGCATGCCGTCCGCAACGCGCTCAATCCGATGATCACCTTGCTGGGCTTCGAGTTCGCCAGCCTGCTCTCCGGCTTCGCCATCATCGAGAACATCATCTCCTGGCCGGGGCTCGGCCAGATGATGCTGGACGCCCTGCTTAAACAGGACGTCAACCTCGCTATGGCGGGTGTGATGACGGGCGCCCTCATGCTGCTTCTGGGCAACCTGCTGGCCGACGTGCTGCTGGCCCTGTCCGACCCCCGGATCAAGCTGGAGGCCTGACGTGATGACCCAGGCGACCCCTGCGGCCGTAGCCGCCCGCCCTGCCGCCGACGCCCTGCCGCCGCCGATTTCGGCCCGCGCTCGCTTCTGGCGGCGCTTCCGCAAGCATCGCCCGGCCTTCTTCGCATTCTGGCTGCTTCTGGCCGTCTATCTGGTCATGCTGCTCGCGGACGTCTTCGCCCCTTACTCCCCCTTGAGTGAAGAACGCAACCGCGCCTTCCAGCCCCCTGCGGAAATTCATCTGCGGGACGACGAAGGGCGTTGGCGTGCCCCTTTCATCTATGACCACAAGAAACAGGACGATTATTCCGCCATCTTCCAGGCAGGGGCACCAGCCGACATGACCCTCGGCGAATGGCAAGAAGATCGCACGGTTCGTCACAGCCTCGGCCTCTGGGTCAAGGGCGAACCGTACCGTATTCTGGGCCTCATCCCGGGTGACCGACATCTTTTCGGCATCGAGGGACAAACGGCTCCCCTTTACCTTCTGGGGGCAGACAATGCAGGACGCGACCAGTTCTCGAGGTTGCTCTTCGGGGCCCGCGTCTCGCTCACGGTCGGGATCATTGCCCTCCTCATCGTCATCCCGGTCGGCACCCTCGTGGGCGGTGCAGCAGGTTACTTCGGGGGTTGGATAGATGCCGTCCTGATGTGGCTGGTTGAAACCGTATTGGCCTTCCCGACGTTCTACCTCCTGCTCGCCCTCTTCGGTGTCACCTACAAGTGGGACATCACACCGACACAGCGCTTCTACGTCATCACCATCATTCTGTCATTCCTGGGATGGGCAGGACTCGCGCGCGTCATTCGTGGCATGGTGTTGTCCCTCAAGCATCAGGAGTACATCGAAGCTGCAAGGGCCGCCGGTGCCGGACACCTCTGGATCATCGTCAAGCACCTGCTTCCTCAGACCGCCACATGGGTCGTCATCTCGGTCTCGTTGTCCATTCCCGGCTATATTTATGGCGAAAGCGTGCTGTCACTACTGGGACTTGGTGTTCAGCCGCCAGATGCCTCGTGGGGCAATATGCTCGAACCTGCTCTCAACGTGTCGGATCTGGTCACGCACCCGTGGCTTCTGGCTCCAGGTGTTGCCATCGTTCTCGTGACCGTGGCCTGGAATTTTCTGGGGGATGGCTTGAGGGACGCCTTCGACAGCAAGCGGCGCGTCTGATCCCAAGAGGTGCAGGTACCGCCCTGAGGGAGGGTACAGATATGCCATGAAGCTGGCAATCTCAATCCCGTGGCGTGTTTTTCCACTGGTGGCACTAGCCACATCTTCTCTCCTTGCCCCCGATCCGGCGGGGGCACACGAAGGAGAGACCCGAAGTAAATGGAGCGCCCCCGTATTGCAACGGAGCGGCACAGGCAGCTGCTTCACGGTGACCCGCACGAGAACCGACGAACGGCTCGTGTATGAACTGCCGCGCATCTTCATCTATGCCCGTGGGGACAACAGTATCCAGTGGGATCGCTGGAACGAAGGTTACAGAACGCCCGGCAGGCTATTCTTCGAAAAGTGGCGCCGCAATCAGAGCGGACATAGATATTCCGGTGACATCGCAGCGGCCATGCAGCGAAACTCCGAGATCATGAACATGGAGCTGCGGCCTGGCCAAGCCGTCGTATTCACGGAGCACGGCCAGATCGTGGCGCGCGTGCCCACCTCCTCAGTGGCAAACCGGGGCAGCTACAACGCCAACTTCTCCGCAGGTTACTTTCACTACAGCGAAGGCTTCTCGGTCAGCGCGAATGGACGAAACCTCCCGGTAGTAGCCATGGCCTTGTCCAGCCCCGTCGCCCTCGATCTGGATCACTCGGGACGGATCGAAGTGACGGGTAAAGCTTCGGGCTATGTCCGCTTCGATCCGACCAAGGGCTTCACGATGGACGACTCGGTGCTCTTCGACCTGAAGGCAATCGGGAAGCCCGGACGCTTCGAATGGCTCAAAGGCGGGCGAGACGGTTTCCTCGTGGATGATCGTGAAGGTCGTGTCACGCGTGCCGCAGCCGAGGGCAAGCCTCTTGACGGCAACGATCTCTTCGGCGGACAGCGGTTTGGAAACGGCTATGCCAAGCTTGGAGCCTTGTTTGATCGCGAGGCCCGACTCGCCGCAGGGGGCAAGAAATCCGGGGCGCTGCCGGGGCTCGGCGTCTTGAAAGGGAAGGAACTCGAGGGCCTGAAGGTTTGGCGCGATCTCAACCATGATGCGCGGCCCCAGCCTGAAGAACTGACTGAACTTTCCAGCCTCGGCATCACGGAACTGGGCTCCCGGATCAAGTGGGTGAAAAGCAAGGACGACTTGCGGATGACGTCTTACTTCATTCAGCACGGCAAACGCCATCTGACGGAGGACGTCTGGTTCGCGGAAGGACCGACGGAAGGTGCAGCGGAGGGTTCGACCGAGCCGAACGCTGAGCCGACTGTGGCCGAGCCTTCGTGAGGCCACTGGAAGGAAAGGTGGTTCTGATCACCGGTGCCTCATCAGGCATCGGAGCCGCCACCGCCAGCCGCCTTCACTCCTTGGGTGCCACGGTCGCGTTGGCCGCGCGGCGCCAGGACCGTCTCGAAGCGGTGGCCAGTTCCCTGTTGGAGCGGACATCGCTCCACGTCTGCGATCTCGCACAGCCCGTCGAGGCCGAGATGCTGGTACCGTCCGTACGGCAACGCTGGGGCCGTCTGGATGGGGTGGTGGCCAACGCCGGAGTGATGCCCCTCTCTCCCGTGCACGAGGCATCCATGGATCAATGGCGCCAGATGGTCGAGATCAACCTCACCTCCGTGATGGCACTATGCCAGGCGGCTCTGACTCCCATGCAGGTCCAAGGATACGGAGATCTGGTTCTGGTGTCTTCGGTAGCGGGTCTATCTGCCGCCCCCACCGGGGCCGGCTACTCGGCCACCAAGGCAGGTTTACGGGCCTTCGGCGAGGGACTGCGACGCGAAGTCGCACGTCTCGGAATCCGCGTCACGCTCATCTCGCCCGGACTCGTCGCCACCGAATTGCAGGGTCTGATCCCCCACGAAGCGACAAGAGAAAGCCTGCAACGTTGGGCCAACTCCATGGTGCCTCTGGGGGCGGAGGACGTCGCAGAGGCCATCGGCTGGGCCCTTACCCGACCCTCGCACGTGTGCATCGGCGAAATCGTCCTCAGGCCCACGGCTCAGGATCGATGAAGACGGTCACCCGTCAGCGGGTAGCTGCCGGAGTGGCGACTGCAGCGCACGCCTCGAGCGCAGCCGGGTCCGGCTGTCCCGATTCCAGAAGGGCCAACCGCCGATCCACGGCCTTGCGCACCTCCTCCCCCTCGGGGAAGTAGGATCGGGCCTGGAGGTACTCGCGGCGGGCCTCTTCTGGGCGTGCGAGGCCCTCGTAGAGTCGTCCCATGTAGTAATGCAGGGTCACGTCGTCGTAACTGGTCTGGGCGCGGGTGAACTGCTCCTCGGCCATGGTGCAGCGCCTCGTCATCATGTAAAGGATGCCGAGGACCAAACGGGCATCGCCGCGCTCGGGATCACGAGCCACGGCGTCCTCCAGCTTGCGCAGGGCCGTTCCGTAGTCGCCCTGTTTGTAAAGATCCATCCCGGCCTTGGTGAGCATGTCCGCCTCGAAATGGCGCAGCACCCCCATGCCGAAGGAAACGGCCAATCCCATCGCGACACCGCTCGCGACCCACGCGGGAGTGCCGGCAGGCGCAGGAGACCCGACGGAGGGAGAGGCTGACGTGCCAGGTAGCCCGGGTGGCAAGGTTGCACCGGCTTCGACCGGATCGGAGACGACCGGAAGAGCCATCCGCTCCCGCCATTGGGGAGCCAGCACAATTCCGACCCAAGCCGCGAAGACGGCGGAGGAAGCCGCAATGTGAAAAGGAAACCCCGACACCGCGAAAATCGCCATGCCCAAGGTCCCCAATCCAGCCCCGAGCACGAGCAGTGCCTCTCCAGCCTCCGGTTGCCTGCGCCACAACCACCGGGGAATACCGATCCAGAAGGCACCGAGCAGACCAAGTCCCATGGCCAGACCAGTCCAACCCGCCTCGCCGGCCAACTGGATGAAATCGTTGTGGGCCTGGACGTACCGATGGTGCATGTAGACCGGAACGGGACGACCGTCGAAGTGCTTGGCAAGGAACTTGAAGTAGTGAATCTTGTAGGTCCCCACTCCCTGGCCCAGGACGGGCTCGTCCTTGGCCATCTCCGCAGCGACCTGCCAAGCCACCAACCTCTGCTTGATGGTCCACGTGTTGCTGAGCTTCTCCTGCAGCATCTTCGGCGTCACGCCAGCCGACATGGCAAGCGCCGAAAGCAGCGCGACAAAGACCAACAGCCCTGCTCCTACGGCCATGCGCTGCGGACCGGGAATTTGCTCGATGCGCTTGCGGAAGAAGGCCGGCACGACCAGCAGGCCGACCAAGAAGGCCCCGGCCACGCCCAGCCAAGCACCTCGGGTATCGGTGGCCAGCAAGGCAGCGAAGGCGAGGCCTGCGTTCAGGAACAAGATGGCGAAGGCCCCCTGCAAGAGGACCTGCGCCCCACCTGTACCGATGCCCGGCCAACGCACGACACACCAGCGGCGCAGTTCCTGCCAGCGCGCCAGCACGACCAGCGGCAGGAGGGTGAAGATGGGGACCGTGGCCGTCAGGTACCCGCCGAGAACGTTCTGATTCCCGAGAGTCCCCGCAGCCGAGCCCAGTCGGGAAGGAGCCTGCAGGCCGGCGAAATAGTTGGAGGCGCCTTGCGTCTTGAATGGCCACCACGCATATAGACCGGAGTAGCCATCTTGCGACACGCCTTGAAATAGAAATCCACGATGCTGCAGGACACCTGAAAGGTTGTTGGCCACGAAGGCAAAGCCAATGGGCACGAGCAGCCGCCACAGGAATCCAGGGATTCTGGCACCGAGATCTGCCACGACGTACGCCCACAGCAGGTACAAGGTCAGGTTGAGCAGACTTGCACCCGTCACGGGCCACGAGGGCGAGTGCAACACTCCTCCGAGGCCCAACCACAGCAGAAATCCCGCAAACCCGGGCCAGAGAGGCAGGCGACCGAGGCTGCGCCACCGTCCGTCCAGCGTGACCTTGACGCCCCACGTCGTCGTAATGACCAATAAGAGAACGGTAGAAACCGTGGCCTGCACCGTCCGATAGGCATCGACGTTGTAGACGTTGATCAGCAACGGGGCCAGCCCCAGAAGCACCCACGACAAGCCTTCGATGATCTCGTCGGGTCCGGGCAACGTCAGGACGGCGCGGCGCGCAGGGGCAGTGGCGACGGACATGGCGGGAACACTCGCGAAACGTGGGTCAGGAACGTACGGGGGACGGGGGCCTGCGCCGAGCCTGCATCACGCCCATCGCCTTGAGGAAGCCCTCGGCCTCCTGCCGCAGGGCTGGGGCGCGCATGCGGGCCAACAACAGTCGCCCGAGCGAGACATCAAGCGCCAACTGAACGGGAGATGCGGTCAAGGCGTGAATCCGAAGCCCGCGCAGCGTCTCGAGCAGCAGAACGTCAGCCTCGTCTTCTTGCAGTGAAAGGTCGGTCGGGGACGACAGGGAAGATGTCACGTCCAGATCGTACAACACCCCTCTCCGCCACGCATGGTCGCTGTCTTGTGTTTTTAACCGTTCATTCTCAATTCCTTTACCCTCGTGACGCCTGTCCAACCCTATATAACCCTCAGGGCCGGAGAAGGCCCCCCCGGAGGACTCCACGATGCCCACCACCGTCGATGACTTCTCGGCACGCGTCCGCCAGATCATGGCGCAAAGGCCGGCAGCACCCGTGGCCTCCCAGCCTCCTGTCGCCGCACCTACCGGCCAAGGTCGTCCGGGTCTGACCTGGCAGCCGTTGCCTGCCGGCAATCCTCAACGGCTGACTCTGGCACAGTTCGTCCAGCAAACCTACAGGTTGGATCCTGTCCGAGACTCTGCCGAGGTGCAGCGCCTCGCCGATTGGATCGCCCAGTCCAATCGGGTGATGCTCATCAATTGGCCTATCCCTGCCGAGGTTCAGGGACTATGGATCCCGACCCCACAGGCCACGAACCAACCAGGCTCGGCAAAACCCAAGAAAGACAAGGTTTCCGACCTCGAGAAGGTCACTCAGGTCGTCGCGGGCGTCGGCGCCTTGTTGGCCGGCATCAGCACCGCAGTCAACGCCTACAAGCAAGGCGTCCCTGCCCAAGGTCTGCCAGGCGGTCAGCCTGCGCCCCAGCCCCAGCCTCTGCCACAGACTCCGACTCCGCCCGTGTTCCCGACCGTTCCTGCGTGGCCCCAAGTACCCGCGCCCAATCCGGTTCCGCCCCAGAGCGGATGGTCGCCCGTTCCGGTCACGACCATGCCCGTGGCTGGTACGCCGTATGGCGTCGGCCTCGCACCTCAGGCTACTGACCCCTTCGGCCAGCAGGTCAATCAAGTGGTCAATGGCGTCCAGTCTTTGGCCGGAGCCATCCAGGGAATCGTCGGGATCTTCAAGAAATAGATGGACCTCTTCGAGGCAACGCTCGACCGTGAAGCGCCTCTGGCCCATCGCATCCGCCCTCGAAGCCTGGAGGAGGTGACGGGCCAGGACGCCTTGCTGGGCCCGAGAGGTTCTCTGGGCCGCCAATTGGCGGCGGGGCGCCTGCCCAGCTGCATCCTCTGGGGACCACCGGGTTGCGGCAAGACCACCATCGCCATGTTGCTGGCCCAGTCGGTGGACGCTCGTTTCGTCGTCCTTAGTGCCGTCGGCGGCGGCGTAGCGGACGTGCGCAGGGCCATCGAGGATGCCATCCGGGCCCGACAGCTCGGCCAACGTACCGTGCTGTTCATCGACGAAATCCATCGCTTCAACAAGGCGCAGCAGGACGTGCTCCTGCCGCATGTCGAACGGGGCACCGTGACACTCATCGGAGCCACGACAGAACATCCCGGACTCGAGATCAACCCGGCCTTGCGAAGCCGAGTGTCCATTCACCGACTTGAGCCCCTGGCAGCAGCGGATCTTGTCCAGATCCTCGAACGGGCTCTGACCGACCCGGAACGTGGCCTCGGCCGGCCGGCTCAAAGCCTGGGAAACGACGTGCTCCACGCCGTGGCCCGCTGGTGCGGTGGCGATGCCCGGGCCGCCTTGGGGGCCCTCGAATGCGTGGTTGCCGCCGGCATTCGTGAAGTGGCAGAACTGCCCGCCGTCCTGGACCAGGCTCGCCTGGGACAGGACAAGACAGGCGAGGGTCACTACGATGTCATCTCTGCGCTCATCAAGTCGATGCGGGGCTCGGACCCTGACGCGGCCTTGCATTGGCTTGCAAGGTTGCTTGAAGGCGGGGAAGACCCGCTGTTCATCGCTCGCCGTCTGGTCATCTTCGCATCCGAGGATGTCGGAAACGCAGATCCTACGTCTTTGCTCACCGCGATGGCCGCACTCGGTGCGGTACAACAAATTGGCATGCCTGAGGCCAGGATCACCCTGGGACAGGCTGTCACTTGGTTGGCCTCGGCCCCGAAGAGCCAAGCCGCCTACGCTGCCATCAACGAAGCACTTGAAGACGTCAGGCAGGAAGCGGGAGGCCCCGTACCCTCGTCGCTGAGGGGACTGGCCGTGCGTGGCGCGGCCGACGCCTATTCCAGCCCGCACGGGATGCCCGGCGCTTTCGACCCCAAGCGCTCATTCTGGCCCGTGGGGCGGACACCTCGACGTTACTATCGCCCTCTGGGTCGTGGTCAGGAGTACCGCATCCTGCAACGACTGGCGCACTGGGAAGGCCTGCGCCTCGAAGCAGGCCAGGAACGCCCGAATGAGGATCTGCCTCCCGCTCCGGGCTCTTGAGCCTGATTCTCAGGCGGCGGGACGTTTGCCAGGCCAACGGTACTGGGCCTCGACCCTGCGTTGAGCCTGACGCAAACGGCTGAGCATGAACCAGATCCAGCCCGCCATCGCCGGAGAGTCGACCTCGAAGAAGACCTGGGACGATTCCCGAAGACAACGAGAACGTACCTGCAAGTGGCGTGGATGCTCCTTGGCCAAAGTCTCGAGAAGCTCGTGCTCAGCTCCCGACGCTGCTGGCAAGTAATGCTTGTAGCTGCTCATCCGTCTTCTCCGGTCGCCCCTGCACGTCGCAGCCTACCCAGGTGACCCCCGACCCCGCAACGGCCCGCCAACCCCTTGAATTGAGAGGGAATCGCGGGAATCCGTCGAAATTCAGGCCCGAAAGTTGACGACGATCTGCTCGAGATCTCCGGCCAAGGTTCCCAACCCCTGCGCCGCTGCCGTGATCTCATGAATGGAGGCCGTCTGCTCTTGGCTGCTGGCCGCCATCTGCTGCGAACTTTCCGCCGATTGTGCCGTGATGGTGCTGATCTGCTCGATGGCGCTGCTGACTTTCGTGGAACTATCCGCCAGAAGTTGCGCCGCCTCGGAGATCCGCTGGATCTGTTGGTCGGTGCTGGTGGCATCCCGTACGATCAGGTCCAAGGCGTGTCCGGCGCGATTGATGACCTCGACACCTTCGTTGACCTCCTGAGAACCAGAGTTCATGGTACGGACCGCCTTGTCCGTTTCGGTCTGGATTTCCTGAATCATCGTCGCAATCTGGCCCGTGGCCTGTGCACTTTGTTCAGCCAGCTTCCGCACCTCCTCGGCCACGACCGCGAATCCGCGACCTTGCTCGCCGGCTCGAGCCGCCTCGATGGCCGCATTTAGCGCCAGCAGATTGGTCTGAGCGGCAATGCCGTTGATGAGCTCAAGAATTTTCCCAATCTGTTGCCCCAGTTCGCCCAGGCGCCCGACAACCATCGACGATTGCGACACCTTGTGCTTGATGGAGTCCATCTTTGCAATGGCCTGTTGCAGATCCTGCCTGCCACCCTGTGCGCTCTGGGCCGTGTTGGCGGCAGACTCAGCCGCGGATTGGGCGTTGCCGGCCACTTGCTTGGCGGCCTCGGACACGCGCGAGATTTCACCGGCCACGCGCTGCACGGAGTTGACTTGCTCGATGGAAGCCGAAGCGAGCTGGGCGATGGTATCCGCAACCTGCTGCGCAGCCTTGCCAGTATTCTCGGCAGCCTGACGGAGCTGACGCGAGCTGCGGACGAGCGTCGAGGCCGTCTCCCTCGTCTGGCGTACGAGGATCTGCAGGCGTTCCACGAGCCGATTGAAAGCCCGACCGATCTCGGCAAAGACGTCGACATGCGACTCCGGTGCCCGAGTCGTCAGGTCTCCCTCGATGACGCGCAAGGAAACCGCTGACAGGTCCGTGAGCGGTGCCATCGCACGGGCAAAGGCCCGGGCCAGAATCCCGAAGCCGACCAGCCCGGCAAGCAGGGAGAGGCCGAGCACTGCACCGGCCATCCCCGGCCACAACCACGACAGCAGGCCCTGAGCGCAAAGCGGCAGCAGAACTGCAGCCATGGCAACGGCACGGAAGGCCCCCGTGGCAAGTCCCCTGGGCTGGAGACGCTCTACTTCGCCGGCTTCGCCTGCCTCGGCGGCCCGTCCGGCGGGGTCTGTACTGACGATCGTCTCGGCCATTTCCGTCATCCTACCACCGGGCTTCCCGACTCAGACTCCAAGGTCAGTTCGGTTTTCAGGACCTGCCGCTGCCGAACGACCATCTCCAGTTCATCGGTTCGACCCGCGCGTTTGAGCAACGTCTCGCGCAATTCCAGCACGCGCAAGCGCTCGGGGCGTGCCAGCGGGGCCTCCAGCAGCACGAGGGCCTCGTCAAGCAGCGTCAAGGCCAGCTCCGGAGCTCCTTCCTGCGCGGCCAGCGCGGCCTGGATTCGCAAAACGGCTCCGCCCTGCAAGCCGGGGTCGACCACCTCGCTCTCCGCTTGGGCCAGTGCATCCCGGGCCTCATCCAGACGACCCGCTGCCAGATGAACTTCCGCGAGCAGGCGCCAAGCATCTCCCAGACCCTCGCCACCGGAGGCCTGCAAACCCGCCAGGGCCTGCAGAGCACCCGCCAACGCAACTTCTCTCTGGCCCCGACGATGTGCCAACTCGGCAAGGTGAAGCTGATTGAGCGCCGTTCGTCGATCGTCTCCCAGTGCCTTGTACAAGTGAGCCGCCTCGATAAACATGGGTTCGGCACGTACCTGGTCGCCACAGGACGCGAGGAGAAGGCCAAGCCGACCGCAAGCACCGGCCAAAACCCATCGATTGCGGGCCACTCCGGCACGGGTCGCCGCTTCTGACAGCGAGACATGGGCCTCGCGCCAAGCACCGGTACGCAGCTGCAGACGTCCGACGTCGAGCAGGCTCGTCGCGACGGCTTCCTCGTCGGCAAGGCCTTCCGCCAGATCGACCGCCTGCTGCTGAATGGATTCGGCTTCCTGCAACTGGCCGCGCCGCGCGAGGACCCTCCCTTTGACCGACAAGGCTCGCCAGCGATCCAGCCCGGGAAGGACCGGCAGGCCACGAAGGGCTTCCTCGGCATTCTCGAAGGCCGCGTCGACCTCTCCAAGAGCCAGGCGGAGTCTCGAGAGACGGGAGAGATAAACGGCGCGCTGAGGATCCGTCTCATGTACCAAGGCCAAGGCCTCCAGCAAGCGCTCCTCTGCTCCCGGGCGGTCACCCGTGGCCTCAAGCGCGGTTGCCAGATGGGCCAAGGCAAAGGCGCCCGATTCACCCATGGGGGCGGCGAGAAATGCCATATGGAAATGCCTGCGGGCGCGCTGGGGCTCCTCCTCGGACTGGGCCAGACGCCCCAGACACACGTGGACTCGAGCCGCCACGGGACTCGGACCGGCTGGAGTCGAGGCAAGGGCTGCCTGAGCCTGATCCAGGAGGTTCCGGGCCTCGTCCACGTGACTCTGGTCGAGCGCCTGCTCGGCGGCCCGAACGAGGTAGGCGACACCCCGCACGGGCTGTTCGGCCTTGACGAAATGATCGGCGACCGTGAGGGGATCGACGGAGTTCCGGCCACCTTCACGCAGCATCCCCTCAAGGTGTTGCGCAACACGCAAATGCAGGTCCCTGCGGGCACTCAGCAACATGCTCTCGTAGGTGACGGTCTGGAGCCACCCATTGGTGAACTGCAAGTGCTCGTCATCCTCGCCGCTGACAAGATCCTGAAGGAGCAGCTCGGCCCAGACCCCATCCACCTCGCGGACCCCGGCGACCGCATCGACTACCCCTCGCTGGAATTGCATGCCGACGACACTCGCCACCTGAAGCAGCTGACGTTGGACCGTCGGCAGGCCATCCAACCGAGAGGCAATCTGCGCACCCACGACCAACGGCACCTTACTGTCCTCGCCCTTCTGGCCAGCCTCCGCCCGACTCTTGCGAGACTTCACGAGTTCCACCAGAAAACCGGGGCTGCCGTCGGCGACGCGGGTCAAAGCGAGGCGATCCTCCTCGCTCAGATCTTCGAGTTCAAGCGGACCCTCGAGAGCATCGAGCATGTCCAGCATCGAGAACTCGTCCATCGGCTCGAGCGAGATCGTGAGGCGAGGTGGGCCGATATCCTCAGCAAAGTCCTTGTCGGAGCTGGACCTGAACTGCAGCAGCAGACAGACCTGACTGTCGGGGTGATCCTCGACCCGGGAGAGCAAGGTCCGCAGCCACGCCAGCGAGTCAGGGTCGAACCAGTGGGCATCCTCGAGATCAAGCAGGACCGGACGCTCGCTGGCCAGTTGCAGCAACATCGCCACGGCATCCCCCTCCGGTACCGCGAGGCCGGCCTCGCGTGCCCGGTCCGGTATGAGCCGACCCAACTCCTGGATGACCCACGCCGAAATGCCCTCGGAGTAGGACGGAAGGACGAGGTGAAGCACCAGACCTTCATGCGTGGCGGCGAACCAGTCGCGCAAGTTACGCGCGAGATGGCTCTTGCCAGAGCCAGGCGGGCCCACCAGGTTGACGGCCTGGGAGCCTCGCCGAATCATTTGCTCAATCACTTCGCGCAGCTCGGCATACTCGGCATCGCGCCCGACAAGCGGCCAATCCTGGACCGTCCGGGCTTTGGTCTCGTTCAAGCCCTGGGCCACGTATGTCACGAGGTCGCTCTTGCGTCCCTTGACGGCCTGCGATTCGGGTTCGCCGTAGCGGATCCGATGGCGCGTGAGCTTGTAGGTGCTCTCGGACACCCGCACACCGCCGGGGGGCGCCGCCGTCTCCATGCGCTGGGCGAGGTTTACCGTATCACCGATGACGGTATAGTCCTGACGAGATTGACCACCGACCGCGCCCGCCACGACGAGGCCCGTGTTGATGCCGATGCGGACCTTCAGGCGAGTGCCAACCTTCGCCTCCACGCCTTCGGCAAAGGACTTTGCCGCAACCTGCATCTCGAGGGCTGCCATGACCGCTCGCTCGGCATCGTCCTCGTGGGCGATGGGTGCCCCGAAGATGGCCATGATGGCATCCCCGATGTACTTGTCGACGTTGCCGCCGAACCGGTAGATGGGCTCGGTCAACACCTTGAAGAAGTCATTGACCACGTCGCGGACCGATTCCGGGTCGAGTCGCTCACTCATGGAGGTGAAGCCGGAAACATCTGCGAACAGCACGGTCACGACTCGTCGGTCCCCTACCCGCTGGTTCGGAGCCTCAAGAGGGGCTCCAGGCACGGCGACACCAACCGCCACCGGGCCCGAGGGAATCGCCGGCGCCCCGCCCGCAGACGAGGGTACCGCGAGCTCACGACCTGCCTCTGGAGAGGCCACCGGCATACTGCCGGCAGCGGGTGGGGAGCCCGGGTCCAGAACAGGGTGCACCTGCGGAACCCGGGGCAAGAGCGGGCCGGTACCCGGACGGCCCAGCAGGGCGGTAGGCGTTCGAGGCAGGACTCCGGTACCACCTGACAGACGCCCTGTGCCCGGCAGCAACAGCGCCCCCGTACCCATGGGCTTGAAGACCGGCGCAGCCGAAGAAGCCTCGGCCTTGGCGCCTTCAGTCTGTGGGGCGCCACAGTGCCCACAGAACCGGGCCGTGGGGCCCACGGGCCGTTGGCATTGAACGCAGTTCAGCGGAAGACACCCGGAAGGAAGAAGTGCAAGGACGTTGCCTCTATACCCTTGGCGCCCGCCCTCATCAGCCGAGGGCAGAGGCTGCCGCGGCATCGACCAGCACGTGGGCCGACGGATGCACGTGCAGCAATGAGGCGGGGACCATCGTACTCACGAGAGGTTGCGCCAATCGACCGATGATGCCTGACTTCGCAGGTCCTGTAGCCAGCAACAGGATTTCCCGAGCCGAGAGAATCGACCCCATGCCCATGCTGAGCCCCTCCTCGACATACCCGATATCCGCGGGAAGAGCAGCTCGAGTCTCGGGCGACAGGGTCGCCACGTGCGTCCCGGCCACGAGCGCTGGGCTCGGCTCGTTGAACGCCAGGTGACCATTGCCCCCGACTCCGACAATCGCGAGGTCCAGTCCGCCATCCGCCAGCAACCTCGCTTCGTGTAGACGACACGTATGCTCGGCAGGCTCTCGATCCCCCTCCAGGAGGTGGATCCGTTCAGGAGGTACATCCAGCTGGTCCAGCAAAAATGATCGGAAGAACCACGCAAAGGAACGGGGATGTCCGGGGCCCAGCCCGCGGTACTCATCGAGCCCGAAGACCGTGACCTCGGAGAAGGACAATCCTTCCTCACGATGACGCCTGATGAGCTCCTCAAACAGAGGCACAGGCGTCGCCCCGGCAGGCAAGGCGATGCGCAGGGCAGGCTTGAGATGCAAGGCGGCAGCCAGACGGTCTGCCGCCGCTACGGCCACCGCACGCGCATCGAGAAAAGTATGGATATCCATGGGTTGACGGGTGGGCAGTCTATCCCTTTGGACTTAGGATCGGCAAGCGTTCCGGCAACTCCGGTACCATGACGACATGGGGCTGATGAGCCGTCGGGGATGGAGGAAGGCCACTTGGCTCGTCCTGCTGGCCTGGTTTGGCAGCAGAGGGGTCGCAGTGGCGTCTCGACCATTCCGTTCGGAGTCCGGGCCCGACCCCTTCGCGGTCCCCGGCTTGCAGGACGCCTTGACTGCGGAAGGCTGCGGAACTGTGGTCAGCGTTTCCGCCGAGGATGCCCAGCAGCTCGAACTCCTGTGGAGAGTGCAAGGCCAGGTTTTTCCGCGGGTGCTCGTCACCGATGTCCGCGCGAGGTGCATGCTCCATCTGGGCAAAGGCTCCGTGGAGGCCGGGGCACGCGTCGGCAGACGGTGGACGTGGCGCTCCCGCGACGGGCAGGTCGCCCTTGAAAAGGCTGACCTGTGAGCGTGCTGCTTGCCGTGATGCTCGGTAGCCTTGGTGGTTACCGGGCAGCCCGGGCCATAGGGGCAGATGCGTCGTTGGCCTTAGCCGTCGCGATACCCCTCGGGATGGCCCTCCTTTCCGCTTGGACCTATCTGCTGCTTCGCGCCGGGGTGTCGTGGCACGTGTGGACGTGGCTGACCGAGGGCCTGTTGGCTGCCGGGTTAGGGGCGTCTTACTGGCGGCGCCGGAACTTTCGGGCACCCCGCGAGACTCCGCACCTCCCCAACTTCTGGCACTGGCCCCGCTCACGGCAGATCCTTGCGTGCTTCGTGACGAGTCTGGCGCTGATCCGGCTGGTCGACCTTCCAGGTTTGTTGAAGTCCCTGCCGGATGGCGACTGGGACGCATGGGCCCTGTGGAACATGACAGCCCGTGCCCTGGTTCTGGGTCAGGAAGGCCTGGCCCTGATGCAGCGCGCTGAGCTGGCGAACGCACACCCGGACTACCCGTGGAACCTTCCCCTGACGATCGCGCGCCTCTGGAGTCTGACGATTCCCGGTGATTCCACCGTGCCCGAGATGATCTCGGGGCTGGCCTGGGTCGCTGTGTCGCTCGGCATCGGCCTCTGGGTGCGGACATTTGCCGGCGTCACGGCGAGTCTGGTCGCCATGGGCCTATGGCTCGTCGGCGATCAAGCGTTCCTCGCGGCACGGATGCAGTACGCCGACCAACAGGTGGCGGCTGCCGTGTTGGCAGCGGGAGGCTGCCTCGCCAAAGCGGCCGCCACCGGCCGTGAAGAGCCGGACCGTGCTTGGCGTGCCTTGGGGCTGGGGGGAGTCATGGCCCTCGTGGCCGCGTGGACAAAGAACGAGGGCGCAGCCTTTGCCATGCTCTGGGCGCTTGCCGCGCTGGCCCTGGTGTGGCGCCGACGGCTGCCTTTCCGGCCGCAGCGGGGGTGGATGGTCCCTACCGCCCTGCTGGGCGCACTTCCGGCAGTGGCACTGCTGCTGCACAAAAGCTGGGCGCCCGCCAATGACCTGACCCACGGTCAATCTCTGAGCAGAATGCTCGAGTGCCTCACGTCACCGGAGCGGTGGCATGCGGTCACGCATGCCATGGCGAAAGCCTTCTGGAACCTGGGGCCGGATGGTCCCTTGGTCCTGTTGATCGCGGGGGCAGGCATGGGGCTGACCTGCTCTCGGGCGTCTCGTCGAGCGGGGATCACCGTGCTGGGTCTGGCCGCAGGGCAGTTGTCGATCAATCTGCTCGTCTACCTCTTGACCCCGCGTGATCTCACGTGGCACCTCGCCACTTCGGTCGATCGCGTGGTGTCGCAGATCTGGCCCCTGGTGCTGGTCGGAGCCTCGTCGCTGCTCCACCTGCCGTCGCACGCCGACGACCTTCTGCCCTCGCAAGACGGCGAGGCCAGTACCTCTCAGCTGCCCGCCAGACGCGAGGCCAGATAATGCGCGGTCGTCCACGCATGGTACTCCTGCCCGATCATGCGGTACCGAGCCTTGGTTTCCGGACTCATGGCACTGCCAGCGGCAAGCGCAGATCGGTACTTCGGTTCCTCATTTTTCCAGTACTGCGCGAGGGCACGCTCGGGAGGCGTCAGCACCCGGCCCTTGCGCTGGACGTTCAGCATCAGGATGAGATCCGCCTGGAAGGCGTGCATCTCCTCGTGTATGAGTGTGTCGAGAAAGTCCTTGAGCGAGGCCTGGAAAAGCGCCGGGGTGATGAGAATGCGATGATGCCGCACGTCATATTGGCCGAGGAAGCCCGCTGCCGGCTTGTAGTCGACCGGCGGGGCAGCGAATCCATAGGCTTGCTCTAGGGCCTTCACCACGAAAGGCGACAAGGCGCTCACGACGTTGGCATTGGCCTGACCCTGCCCCTTGCGCCACACCTCGCGCGCGGTGGCGAACACAGGCTCGCGCTGCATCAGCTTCAGAGCCTGGTCCCGCAGCGGGTTGAACAGGGATTCCATCAGGGCCTTGTAGGCGGCGAAGGTCCGCGGCGGCTCAGGGCCAGATGCGGCAGGCCCCAGAAGGTCGGCTCGGGAAAAGCCTGGCTCGGCCGGCCGCTCCACGACAGACACCTCGGGAAGGGCTGCCGCAGGTACGACCGCCGCCTCGAAGAACAGCTCCGCCATCCAGGACGGGGCCTTTCGCGGACCCTCTCTCATCCCGCTTCTTGTACCCGTGTACCATGGAGGCTATGGGACAGCGGTTCATGGTGACGGGAGGCGCCGGTTTCATCGGCAGCCACAGCGTGGAGTGCCTCCTTGCGGCCGGACACGAGGTCGTCGTGCTGGACGACCTGTCGACAGGCAAGCGTGGCCATCTGCCCGATCGTGTGGAGTTGAGGGTCGGCGACATCCGGGACGAGTCCCTGCTGGAGCAGCTGGTACCTGGACTGGCAGGCATCCTGCACCTGGCGGCGCTGGTGTCGGTGCCCCGCTCGGTGGAAGCTCCACTGGAGAGCCTCTCCCGCAACGTCGAAGGCACCCTGAAAGTTCTGGAAGCGGCACGTCGCCACGGTGTCCCGAGGGTGGTCCTGGCCAGCTCGGCGGCCGTCTACGGCAGGACGCCGCCGCCGCTCGACGAAGAGGCTCCCGTAAGGCCTCTCTCCCCCTATGGCCTCGAAAAGGCCACGTGCGAGACCTATGCACGCATCTATCACGAGCTGCATGGACTCGAGACAGTGGCTTTACGCTATTTCAACGTCTATGGACCGAGGCAGGATCCCTCCTCACCCTATTCGGGCGTGCTGTCCATCCTGGCCGACCGGGCGAGGCGCGGGCAGCCGTTCCAGATTCACGGCGACGGCCTGCAAACCAGGGACTTCGTGCATGTCCGGGACGTCGCCGAAGCCAACCGACTGGCCCTCGTGACCCGGGACCTCGGACATGCCGTGCTCAACGTGGGCACCGGGGTGCCCACGTCCGTCCGGGATCTCGTCCAGTTGGTGAGAACGCTCGTTCCTGACATGCCGCCTCCGGTCCACGGCCCCGCCCGTGCAGGCGATGT
>JAYKGV010000053.1:0-38609 GCA_035285595.1 Candidatus Sericytochromatia bacterium | reverse complement strand
CTGCCCCCTGGTGCGTGAGACAGGGTAGCCGATGTGTGCTTTTGATTTCGCGTGATAAGTGGGCTCTGGCTTCTGCGGTGGCTCTACTGGTGCGTCCTTACCTGGAACTCAGGATGGGACGGCCTTGGGCTCAGGGTGTGTGGATGGATCTCGATGAGCCTGATTCTTGGCCTGAGGGGCGCTGGTGGCCGTGTCGTACCGGACCGGCAGGGCCTGTGCCTTTGGAACGTGGTGACACCATAAGCGGATGCTCGTGGGCTTGCAGGCAAGGCCTGAGACTCCGGGTTATAGGTTAATTTCGGGTAAATTTTTTACTTTCCTTGCAAACTTCATGAAGTTTCCGACCGAAAGTGCGCAACCCTTGTGGGATTCCCGGGCACGATAAAGACAGAGATCCATCCTGCCGTGGTCCTAGGTTGCCTCCTTTCCCCCCGAGGAGTTCAAGATGTCGAAGATCGATCGATCTGACGGGCCCCGTCCCAAGCTCATCAAGCCAGTAACCGTCGGAGACAAGCAGACGGACCCGCAAGTGGCGGTACCCAAAGCTGGCGAGAAGGTTCGCTTGTCTGCGGCGGCCCGGGACCCCAACCGTACGGGTGCGATGATCAAGTTGTTGGCAGGAACCGTGCAGGCCCGCGAGGCGGCCGAGGCGGCCAAGGCCGCGATGGCTCGCCGTGACGAGGCCGATAAGGCCAGGGCGGACGCGGCGGCAGAGTTCTCCGGCTCCGTGCGCGCAGTGCGGCAGAACCTGAACCAGGCCGAAGCCATGGAAACGGGTCTTGCCGAACGCAAGGCGAAGGTTGGTGAGATCTCTGCACTGCTCGACAAGGCAGGGCAGGCCTTGCCTCGCCTCGACCCCTCGTCACAAGTTGCCTCCGCGGATGTGCTGGAGCGTCTCCAGGGGCGGCACCGCGCGCTCGAGGAGCGGGCTGGCCAGGAACAAAAGGCGGTGGATGATGGCAAGGCAAAGCTGACAGCCGACCGCAAGTCGCTTGATGAGGCTCTGGGGCGGTCGGGTGACGAGAAGGCGCTTGGTCGTACCCTCAGAGGGCTTGCGGAGGCTTATGCCGACTTGGATGCCAGAGTCAAGGACTTGCCTCCCGATGCCGCCAAGGAGCAACGTGCCGAAGCGGAGTCCTTGCGCAAGGTCATCCATAAGGGGATGGTCATGCATGCCGACAAGTCGTCGGTTTCGGAGCCCGACAACGCCTATCTTTTCGGGCGTCCAGGAAAGGCCTTTAAGGAACATCTCCGCCCGGTCGAGGATTGGTTGTCTTCCCCTGCCGGTCCTTTGCCGGCTGACAAGCGGCGCGAACTGCTCACGCATCTGCAGGAACTCGATGAGGCGGTGGCAGATGTCCAGGACCCCTTGTTGAAGCAGGCGGCTGCGGAAGTGATCGCTGATGTCAGCAAGAGAGCCTTCGCTCGTCTCTCGGGCAGCTGATCCGGTCTCGGTCAGCTGCGCCAACCCCCTTTTCGCTTAACCAATCCCAAGGCCTTCTCGAAGTCCTGAGGAAGTGGTGCTTCGAAAGTCATCGGTTTGCCGGTGATCGGATGCTGAAGCGACAATCGTGCTGCGTGAAGCAGTTGACCCTTGAGTTGGGTGGGTGAGGGCCCCCCGGGGCCATAAAGACGATCTCCCACGACGGGGTGGCCAATACTGGCCAGATGGACCCGGATCTGATGGGTACGCCCCGTCTCGAGCTGGAGCTCCAGCAAACTGACATCCCTCCACGACTCGAGGGTGGCGTAGTGTGTCCGGGCCGGTTTGCCCTCGGCGACCACCGCATATTTCAGTCTATCGCGTGGGTGACGGCCCAAGGGGCGGTCGATGGTTCCCGGGGACAGAGCAGGACGACCGTGGACCAAGGCAAGATAAGTTCTCTTGATCTCCCTCGCTTGCATCGCCTTGCCCAGGGCGAGATGCGCCTCGTCGCTCTTGGCCACGACCAGCAGACCGGTCGTGTCCTTGTCCAACCGGTGGACGATACCCGGACGCAGGGTGCCTCCAATGCCCGAAAGACCATCCAATGCGTGGAGAAGTCCGTGAACGAGCGTGTCCTGCCACGAACCGGGGGCGGGGTGCGTGGGCATGCCGCGTGGCTTGTTCACCACCGCCAGGGCTGCATCCTGGTAGAGAATGTCGAGTTCGAGGTTTACAGGTTCAATGTGATAGGCCACGGCTTCGGGCCAGGTCACGGTGAGACGTTCGCCCCCCTTGAGGCGCTGGCCTGCCTTGCAAGGTCCGTCGGACAGCAGGACATCACCGCGGTCGATCAAGGCCTGAAGCCTGGCTCGAGACCAATCCGGCATCAGGGACGCCAGATAGACATCGAGCCTGGTCCCCGCAGCTTCTGCGGGGACCAGGCACTCATGACGCCCGGTCAATCCTCGGACGTGCGCCGCCCACGGCCCGTGAGTGCGGCCTTTGCGCGAGCCAACGGACCCATTTTACGGCCCGACGGCGCTGTTTCCTCGCCAGCAGTCTCTTCCGGCACGGTTCCCTCGGTAACCTCGGGAGCAGGCACCTCGGCTTGGGGTGCGAGCCGACGAGTTCCACGCCGGGCACGAGGCTTCTCCACCTGGATGACCTCTGCTATGGCAGGCACGTCCTGCTCGGGGGTCACCTGAGCCTCTCCCGGGGCCAAGGCTTCGGCAGGATCCTGTGCCACGGGGGCATCAGCCGACTGGCCCACTGGAGAAGGGTCTCCCGCATCGGAAGGCTCCTCGGACGCCGGTACGGCGGGAGTATCCTGGACGACCGGCACCATCTGCATGATGCCTGGAGCCACCTCGCGCATCACCATCTGAGGCCTAGCTCCGGTTGCCCGAGGCCGATAGGGTTCGGTCCGGGTGACAGGCCCTACGACCGGTCGCGGGGGGGTCAGGCCCTTGGGTAGCTTGGGCGCCTTGTCCTCGACGGGATCGGGGGATTCGCTCGCAGGGGGCTGGCTCGGTGGTAGGACAGGGGCCTCGGCAAGGGCGACAGCCGGAGCGACGGGCGCTCCAGGCCTCGCGAAACCGGACCCAGGCCGAACACCTGGCCGCACGAAGGAGGGCACGGGTGCTGCCGCAGCCGAATCTGCCGATCTTTCGGTCGCTTCGTCCGCTCGTTCCCGACCGCGGTCTCCCCTGCCACGTCCGCGACGACGGCGACGACGACCGCGCCGCTCACCATCATCCGAACCACGCTCGGATGGTCCATCGGGAGCTTCCGTGGCCTCTTCGTCGTCGAGACCCTCCTCGTCTTCCCCGAAGGTCATCACTTCGACGATGGGTTCTTCCGTCTCGTCCTCGCTGTCGTCCGCGCGCTCTTCGGTCTCGTCCGTCGCACCTCCACGCTCATCGCGGCCACGGCCACGACCGCCGCGCCGACGGCGCCGACGCCGACGACCCTCGCGCTCGCCCTGGTCTTCTTCCTCCACGCGTTCCCCGCGTTCGGTCCTGACGGATGGCGTGACGGCACCGGTGCTCTCGACGACCTCGAAGGCCCCGGCATCTCCGAGATCGGTTCCCAGAAGGTCCTCGGCCTGCAGGCCTTCCTCCTCCTCCGAAGTGACTTCAATCACCGGACCTGTGCCCAGCGGGGCCCCCAGACGGAAGATATCGTTGCGAATGCGGCCGACCCCCTTGCAATGCAAGCAACCGGAAGTCAATTGTTCGACAAGGCTCTGGCCCTGGCGCCGGCGGGCGACCTCGATCAGGCCGTGCTCGGAGAACGACTCCGAAATCTGCGGCCGACTCTTGTCGGGCCGCAAGGCCTCCTCGAGGGCACGTTGCACTTTCTGGCGATCTTGCGCGTAGTCCATGCTGATGAAGTCGATGATGATGATGCCGCCGATATCACGTAGCCTGATCTGTCGCGCGATTTCCTGCGCCGCCTCGAGGTTGGTCCGAAGCACGGTGTCCTGGAGGCTCTTGCTGCTGGTCAGGCGACCTGAGTTGACATCGATGACCGTAAGGGCTTCGGTCAGCTCGATGACGATCGAGCCTCCCGAAGGCAGTCGAACGGTTTTCTGGATAGCCTGCTCCAACTCGTGGGGTATGCGATGGGCAGCCATGAGGTCCTTGCCACGGTGCAACTCCAGCCGGTCGACCATATCGGGCATCCAGTCCGCCAAGATGGCTTTGGCCTTGGCGTAGCCCTCCTGGGTGTCGATGACCAGCTTGTCGATGTCCGACGAGACCCAGTCACGGATGACGCGTGTGATCAGGTCCTGGTCGCGGTGGAGCAGAGCAGGTGCCGGCCGGGTCTGGGCCTCATGCAAGATGGCGGCCCAGCGATCGATCAGGTCCTCGATGTCCTTGCGCAACTCCTCTTCGGACGCACCGATTGCTTCCGTCCGCACGATGAGTCCGTGGCCCGGATCCTTCAGACTGGTGGCGATACGCTTGAGGCGATCACGCTCCTTGCCCTCGGTGATGCGGCGCGAGATGCAGACGCGGTTGTCATGGGGCACGAACACCAGGAACCTTCCCGGAACGGAGATGCGGCCCGTCAGCCGGGCGCCTTTTGTGCCCGTGGGGGCCTTGGCAATCTGGACCAGCACGCGCTGACCGGCTTCGAGGGGCTTTTGACGCCCGTGCCGGCGGTTGTGTTCGGCTGGCATGTCGGCGGTGTGAATGAATCCGTTCTTGTCGTAGCCAATATCGATGAACATCGCTTCGATGGCGGGGACGATGGACTCGACGCGTCCGAGAATGATGTCTCCGACGAACTGGTCGCCTTGTCGCATGATGAATTCGGCGGCTTTGTTGCCCTCGAACACAACGGCGAGATTGTGGTTTTCGCTGATGACGATGTGCTTGTTCACACGGCCTCCTTAGCGGCGTGCGACCCGAGCACCTTGCGAGGACAGCGGGATGCCGATCCGGGCTTTGGGCCAAGGTCGGGCCGACCGATGATGCAGGGCGCCGTGGAGAATGGGTCTTGACCCTCTTCGGTCGCGACCGTGGCTTTGTGGTGCCAACGTCCAGCGGACCGTGGGTTCGGGTGGGTGGGGTTCGGGAGACTTTCGCGCTCCAACCGGGTGAGGGGAGCCGCGCTGAAAGTCCAGTCGCACCTTAACACCCCCCACAAGGCCTGTCAAGAATCACCTTGCGCCTCTACAATGGGGGCGACATGCGCATTTTGGGCATCGATCCCGGTCTGGCGACGGTTGGCTATGGCGTGATCGACACGACGCGGGGCCGCTCCCCTGCTTGCATCGCTGCAGGTGCTGTGGTGACACCTCGTGACCGTCCTCTGGCCGAACGGCTTCTCGAGATTCAGCGAGACCTCGCCGACTTGTTGAAGGAGTTCTGTCCCGACGAGGTGGCCGTGGAGGAGTTGTTCTTCGTCAACAACATCACGACCGGCATGCAGGTGGCCATGGCCCGAGGCTGTATCCTGGCCACGCTGGCCGGACATGGGCTGGCGGTCCACGCGTATGTCCCGATGGCGGTCAAGCAGGCGGTGACTGGCTCGGGTCGCTCGCCCAAGCGCGAGGTCCAGGAGGGCGTCCGGCACATGCTTCGTCTCGAGCGCCTGCCCAAGCCCGACGATGCGGCCGACGCCCTTGCGGTGGCCTTGTGCCATCACCAGCACAGAGGGGTCTTGGGTGCGACCCCCGGCCGTGCCGAGGGGGCACAAGGCAGATGATCGATTTTCTGGTCGGCACACTGGTGGAAGTCGACGAGGAGTCGATGGTCCTTCAGGTCGGTGGCGTGGGCTACCGTGTGCAATGTGGGGCACGCCATCTCGCGCAGTTGCCCCCGCCGGGACATGAAGTCAGGGTCGTGACCCAGCTGGTTCATCGCGAGGATGAGATGAGCCTCTTGGGCTTCGTGACACCCGAGGACAGGCGGATGTTCCGGATGCTGTCAGGTGTTGCCGGGGTGGGCAACAAGGTCGCACTGGGTCTACTGGGTCTTTTGGCCCCTGCGGAAATTGTGCGGGCGGTCCTCGAGGATGATCCCCGAGCCCTTGCCCGTGCGCCCAAGGTGGGGCCCAAACTGGCGCAGCGTCTGGTGGTGGAGCTCAAATCCAAGGTGTCAGGATTGCCTGTGGTGTTGCCGGAGGCCTTGCCTGCACCCGTCGAGGCTTGGCGCCGGACGCTCGAGGATGCCCTGATCGGACTTGATGTCCCTCTGCAGGATGCCCGTGCAGCCGTGGCCGCACTGGAGGGGGATCCCGGTTTCGACGAGGGGTTCCGGCGCGCCATGCGGGTGGTGCAAGGTTTGCGCCCCTGACGTCGCCTGACCTCCTCGGTCATGGATGGGACGACACGAAAGGGTTTTGCGTCCGTTCTTCGTCGATGGTCGTCGAGAGGCCGTGCCCGGCAATCACCCGGGTCTCGCCGGGCAGCTCATATAGGTGCGTCCTGATGGAGCTGGCGAGCGTGCGGGCGGAACCGCCCCAGAGATCTGTCCGGCCTATCCCTCGCCGAAACAACGTATCCCCCGCGCACAGCAGCTCAGCCGTGGGCAAGTGAAGGCAGCAGGATCCCGGGGTGTGCCCGGGAGTGTGCAGGATGGTAGCTTGGAGGGCACCGGCCGTCAGGCGGGTGCCATGATCGGGATGAAGGTCGACCGGGCACGGATCGTCGGTACGGAATCCGAAAATTCGGGCTTGGACCTGAGTCGCCTCCCACAAGGGCAGGTCGGCCTCATGCAGGACGACGCGCGCGTCGGGAAAGGTTTCCTTCAGGCGGCGGGTGGCCATGTAGTGGTCAAGGTGGGCATGGGTGTGGAACAGCGCCACCGGCTCCAGCTCGAGTGCTCTGAGGCGATTGAGGAGGAGGTCGGCCTCGTCTCCGGGATCCACCACCAAGGCATGACCGGAGGTCTCGTCCCCGATGATGGTGCAGTTGCACCGGAAGGCACCGACGGCAAGGGTCTCGACGATCATGGGCCGCATGCTAGCATGGGAACATGTTTTCGTACGGGATGGGTTCGGGGGATTTGGCATGACCATCGTCCGAGCCGTGGGGGGCAGTCCCCCCTCCGAGCCGCCCAGGGACTCCCTGCAGGTGGGCAACCGCCCCCGGATCCTCTCTCCTGAAGCGCAGGCCGAGGAGTTGGCGGGACCCAGCACGCGGCCTGTCGCCTTGGCTGAAATCGTCGGTCAGCCCGAGGTTCGCTCGCAGCTCGAGGTCGCGCTAGCGGCCGCACGGCAGCGCGGGGAATCCCTCGAGCATCTGTTGCTCCATGGTCCACCAGGACTCGGGAAGACCACGCTCGCCCAGATTGCGGCCCACGAGATGGGTTCGCGCTGCCATGTGACCTCGGCGCCCGGTCTCGAGCGGCCTCGTGACCTCGCGGGCTTCCTTGCCCGACTTGAGCCCGGTGATGTGCTGTTCATCGACGAGATTCACCGGTTGACGCCCGTGGCCGAGGAGTTGCTGTATCCCGCGATGGAGGACTTCGTTCTGGATTTGGTGCTGGGTAAGGGGACCACGGCCCAGATTCGCCGCGTTCCCCTGCCACGGTTCACTCTGGTGGGTGCGACCACGAGGGCGGGTGCCCTCTCCGGCCCCTTGCGCCATCGGTTTGGCCTGGTGGCTCGGCTACGCTTCTATACGGCCGAAGACATGGCGACAATTCTCATGCGCGAAGCTCGGCTGTTGCACCTGGAGTTGCTGCCAGAAGGCGCCCTCGAGATTGGACGTCGGTCGAGAGGTACTCCTCGGGTGGGGCTGCGCTTGTTGCGGCGAGTCCGGGACCACGCACAGGTGCGGGATCCGGGCCCCATCGACGCAACCAGGGCCGCAGGCGCTCTGGCACATCTCGAGATTGACGGTCAAGGCCTGGATGACCTGGATCGAGAGGTGCTCAGGACACTCCTGGTGGCCCACCGGGGCGGACCTGTCGGAATGGAGGCTCTGGCCGCAGCAGTAGGACTCGAGGCCGCGACCCTCGAAGACGTGGTCGAGCCCTACCTGATTCAGGCAGGATTCCTGCAGCGTACTCCACGTGGGCGGATCGCCACCCCGCTGGCGTGGCAACACATGGGCCTCGGTCCCGGGCCCGGGGGGCAGGAGGGTCTGCTTTTCCCGGCCTGATGTCGGGACGGGCTATAATGGCAGCAAACCGCGTGCCCTTGAGGCCGTGGGGCGATGGTGCCCGCGGGCACGGAGCGTGTGGTCAGACGTATTGAGGGACAGGCTTCATGGGCAGATCTATGGCGTACTTCAAGAGCGAAATCGTCCCGGTGGAGGAGGCCCGAATCTCCATCATGTCCCACGGTTTCAACTACGGGACGGGGTGCTTCGAGGGTATTCGGGCCTATTGGAACGCGGAGCACGAGGAGCTTTATCTGCTTCACGCGCACGAGCACTTTCGCCGGATGGCTCGCAATGCCAGAATTTTGTTCATGGAGATGCCGGACACCGTTGAGGCTCTGGTGGCCAAGTCGGTCGAACTCGCTCGTGCCACGGGATATCGGCAGGATATCTACCTCAGGCCCACTCTGTACAAGGGGGACGATATCATCGGGGTTCGCCTGCATGGCCTGACAGACGACTTTCATATCTATGCTGCGCCGATGGGGAACTACGTCGACACGGCGCGTGGCCTTCACTTGGGGACGTCTTCGTGGCGTCGCATCGACGATACCTCGGTTCCTGCGCGTGCCAAGATCATCGGGGCTTACATCAACAGCGCCCTCTGCAAGACCGAGGCGGTCATGAACGGATTCGACGAAGGACTTTTCCTGAATCCGGACGGTCACGTGTGCGAAGGTTCGGCGGAGAACTTCTTCATGGTGCGTGATGGTGTGCTCATTACCCCGGGGGTGGCCGATAACATTCTGGAAGGCATCACCCGCAGCAGCATCATCGAGATTGCCGACCGTGAGTTCGGCATCAAGACGGTATCACGTGGCATCGACAGAACCGAGGTCTATGTGGCTGATGAAGTCTTCATCTGCGGAACGGGCGCCCAATTGGCGTGGGTCAGTCATGTGGACCATCGCCCCATCGGCAGCGGTCAGATGGGTCCCTTGACGGCGCGCATTCGCGACATCTATTACAAGGCCGTGCGAGGCTCTCTCCCGCGCTACCATCACTGGCTCACGCCTGTCCTCGGAGCTCCTGCGCCTGCGGTGGCACCCTCTCGCTGATCCACGTCTGGACCGTTAATCCATTTCTTGGAGAACCTTAACCGCCCGTGAAGACGGGAGAGGCAAGACTCTCCCCGATATGGCCGATAAACAGGACAGGATTAACTCGTCTTTAATCGGCGAGACCGAGGGGGGTCTAGGGATGGTGCGTCAGTCGGTCCTTCGCAAGGTGGCACTCCTTGCCCTGGGTTCCGTTCTGCTCGCCGGCTGCGGCGGGCGAACCGCCACGGTCGCCCTGCCGGACGATCGATTCTCCGGCGGCTCGGCCCTGCCCGTGCAGAATGTCGCCACCGGGACCGTGACGGGCCGCGTCGTGGACGCCCGTACAGGTCTCGGGATTCCCGACGTTCGTGTCGAGACCCAGGGTTTGCAGTCCGGAACGCCTATCCGCACCGATGGCAGCGGTCGTTTCACGCTGGCGGGCGTGCCGGCCCAGCGCGTCAAACTGATCGTGGACAAGCCCGGATACACCTATCTTCAAGGTGGCGGCGACGTGCTGATTGATGTGCTTCCCGGGGGTTCCGTCACGGCACCCGACATTCGCCTGACCGCTCAGATCGATGCGTTGCCCAATGCGTTCATCGTGGCGATGGGCAACCTCAACCGGCCTCGGTCCCTCGCGATCGATCCCACGTACCCGGAGGAGAGCCGTGGGCCGCAGAATCTGTATGTCCTCTCGCTGGACAATTATCTTTTCCTCGGCAACATCACGACACCTGTGCAGGTATGGGCCATCAAGAAGCTCAACCTCGGGGGAGGCGTCGAGAACACCTTCGGACGTGCCCTTTGGGTCAACGAACTCATGAATCCGACCGGCCTCGCCGTGGATCGGGGGGGCAACCTCTATGCCGCGGACGCAGGTCGCGATACGGTCCGTAGTTTCACGGCCATCGGATCGTCCAATCCCAACGGTGCGTTCACCAACCTGTCCAAGCCGACTGATGTCGAAGTCATGCGCAACGGCCTCGTGGCGGTGGCCGTGGGGGGCGAGGGCAAGGTCCAGCTGCTCGATGCCACACGTCAGCCCGCTCGTGATCCCCAGGGCCGCACCCTTTCCCCCATTGCCGCGGGTAGTGGGGTCAAGGGTCTGGCTTCCGATGCAAACAATGACCTCTACTTCATCGATGACACGGCTTCTGCAGGTGCCGTCATCCGCAAGGTGAACCTCTACGGCCAGGTGATGATGCAGTTCGGTTATCGGGGCGGCCGGGGTGCGGGCTACTTCGAGAACCCCACGGATCTGGCTGTGGATCCTCGCAATGGGGATCTTTACGTGGTGGATACGGGCAACAACCGGGTACAGCGTTTCAACCGTGACGGAGCCTTCCTCTCGGAGTTCGGCGGGATGGGGGCGGGTGCCGGTCAGTTCAATCAGCCGTCCGGCATTGCGGTGGACCGTGAGGGTTACGTCTACGTCGCGGACACCAACAACAACCGGATCCAGAAGTTCGCTCCGTCCAAGTCGCCTTTTGCAGGCAATTGACCTGGCCTCGTCGTGAACAGGGCCTCATCCGAGGCCCTGTTCACGCGAAGGCCTCTCGGCAAAAGGCCTCTCGGCAATTGGAACGGTATTGGGGCATCATGGGGCTCGGCAACCGCAGCCTTGTGCCGGCGCTTCCCCGAGGGTGAGGCGCCAAGCGGAGGAGCAGGCCGGATTCGGGTTCGGGAGGGTGTGTGCCTTGGGTGATGCGTGGATGTGGCTGGGCTGGGGTCTTACGGCTATCGTTGCTCTCGCCGTCGTGGTGTTGTTGGTCCCTGCTTTTCGTTTGCGTCTGAGCACTTGGATAGGGCCGCGTCTGGCGGCCAGCTATCAGAAACAGCTGGGCAAGCAGTTCAAGGCGGCCTATCCCGAGTTGCACGCTCGGTTTTCGTGGTTACAGCCTGATGCGGCCAGCCAAGACCAGTTGCAGGCGGTGTTTCGGCAGATGCCGCCTACGGAGGCCCAGAGGCTCATCGGGGAGTTCCAGCGGTTGGCACAGAACCTTGAACAACGCAATCCAGAGCTTGCTCCTTTCATTTCAGCGATGAAGTCTCAAGACGCTCAGAAGCAAACCTCTGCCCTGCAGGCGCTGATGAAGTTGAAACCCGATCGCAGGACGGCCTTGGGCAAGGATGTCTTGTGGGCGTACGACCAGCTCAATGGCAGGTTTCCGCGCTGGGTCAAGCTTATCGAGAGCCGCCTGAAGGGTGCGGCTTGATGTCCTCGACCTCGCTGTCCCTAGCCTAGGCTCCCGACATGTAGTCCTCGTGCCGGAACCCGCACGCTGTGCACGCAAGTTTCCAGTAGTGCTCGTCAAAGTCGGAGGTCAGGGTTTCGCTCTGACACCGGGGACAGGTTTTGCTTCCTGTCCGCATGACGTGCAGCACGAGTTGTTCCAGCGCCTTGTCCGTGCCTTGGTCCATAAGGTTGCCCCTTCCCGTCTGCCGTCGTTGACCGGCTGCCCAGCAGTCAGAATGCTATAATTTTCTCTTTATCGCCATGACGAGGCACCTTGCGTGGTCCTCGAGGGAGGTCTTGATGGATGCAGTGCAGCGTGAGGCCTTGGCAACGGCCCTGCGGAAGGCCGCGGAGCTGCTGGCAGGCGCGACCTCGCCGCAGGTCGTACGCAAGGATGTGCTCGCAGCTTGTCGCAAGGTTCAAGAGGCCTTTCTCGCGCTCGGATTTGATGAGCAGGCCTCGCGCAAGCGTCTGGTTCATTTCATGCGCTCGATGGAGCTCGCCAATGGTGTGATTGGCGCCCGGACCGGCCAGCGTCTGATGACGCGGACCTTCGAGGAAGAGGCGGAGTTGGCGGAGAAGTGGATGCTCGAACAGGGGCTGCTGCTGGATCAAGGCGACGAGGGTATCGTGCTTACCGAGGCAGGTATTGCGTACCTCACGCAGCATCGCGCGGAGTTTCCGGTGCTTGGTGGAGCGGAGCGGCGGGGCCAGCGTGGGGGCAGGGATCATCAGCACGCGCGTGGGGGGCGAGCGGCCACGCAGGCGGCGAACCGTCCCGTCCAGCCGGTCGCGGATCGCCCGGAACCGACCGTGGCCGAACAGACTCCGTTGGCGGTTCAGGGACCGGAAGCGGCCGTCAATGAAGGTTCCGCTGTGCCGAACGACAGCGACACGCTCGAGGGCTGATGGCCTCAGGTGCCGTGGCCGGCTCTCCCTCTGATGGGAGAGCCGGTCATTTACATGGGCGAGGCGGGATTCGAACCCGCAAGGGACCAGGTCCCGGCCGATTTTAAGTCGGCTGCGTCTGCCGTTTCGCCACTCGCCCCCATGATTCAAGCCTTGGTCGAACCTACCTGAGCACGTCCTTCGATGCCCTGCAGTGCATGGCGTACGGCTGCCGCGGCGGCGTCGATGTCTGTCTCGCCGCCGGCGAGGTACAGGCGTCCGAAGGCTCCGAAAGCCCTGACTTCGAGCAACTGGATGTTGGCGGCCTTCTCCGCTTCGTTGGCTGCTAGCAAGGCATAACCGGCCGGATGGGTCTCCAAGACAAAATAGGTCTGTCCCTGAAGAACAAGATCTCCGTGTCGCATCCTGTTGACCAGCATGGCGTGGTGCGGAGCGAGACCTGTCAGCGTCTGGGAGGAGACGATGGAAGGGGTGAGTCGCTCCCGGGCTTCTACTCCAAGGTGCGCCAAGATGGCTCTTCCAGCCTCCCGGACCATGCCCTGGTCGAAGGCGTGCAGTTCAAGGCAACCATATTCGCGCTCGACAATCTGCATGCCCGGTTCCACGCGGGCGGCCTTGAGCGCAACGTCAGCCAGGACGTTGATTTCGATGCCCGGGGAAATCTCGACGAACAGCGAGGCCTGGCCTTCTTGAGGCAGGAATCCTTGCGAGACCGTGGCAAGAAACCCTGCAAGCTGGGGCTGCAGGACATCGAGATAGACCAAGGTCCGCAGGTCGGCCATCGGATGCTCCTATGCGGGAGGGACGATTCGGGATCGTAGGCTGGGTGACGGGTCAGGTCAAGGAACGTTGGACGGACCTGTTAAGATCCCGTGTCATGCTGCGTTCGGTGGATTGTGTCTGTCCGGGATGTCGACGTTCCTCGGAGGTTTACTCCCGCTGCTGTCCCGATTGCGGCGCCGTACTGCTTGCCATGCCAGACCTCGGTAGCGTGCTGCGAGGTCGTTGGCAGGTGACGGGTCGGTGTTTCTCGGATGCGTGGGGATGTGCGGTGCACGAGGCCGAGGATATCCGGGTACACGGCCGCCGGGTGCTGGTGCGGCAGTGGGCTGCCCCAATGCGACCGGAAGTGGCTGCCATGCGACGAACCTTGCTGCAGGCGCGTTCAGGACTCGATCAGCCTTCCTTGCCTGCTTGGCTGGAGTTCTATGAGGAGGCGGATGCCTGGTGGGTCGTCGAGGCTAGGGTACCGTGGCCGTGTTTGCCTCTGGGATGCACCTTGCCCGCTCCCGAGTTCGAACGCTTCGCCCTGGGGCTGGTCGAAGCCCTCGCGGCCTTGCATGAGGTAGGTTTGGATGCCGATGCGCCCGCGTGGGGGGATATCCGACGTGATCCCGACGGGGAGGCCATCCTGCTGCCGCGAGGAAGCTGGGGACGATGGTCTTGGCATCCTCTGGGGGAGGGCCCTCTCGGGGAGGACTCTGGACAGTTGGCCCGAAGAGATCTTGCCGTGTCGGCGGATCTGCTGTCGGAACTGGCCGACGCACCCCCGGATGGCCCTCTGGCTGTCCTGTTGGAGGAGATGCGTCATGCTCCCCGGCCGGGTGGCGCCCCGGGTGCCTGTCACCTCGACAGCCTGGGGGCCGTCCGTGATTCGATCTCGGATCCTAGGCAGGAGGCGCTTGGGGCAGTAGCGCCCTCGTCCGAGCCCGTAGCGGCATGGCGTCTCTCTCGGCCTCTCGAGGAGCTCTGGCGCGTGCCGCTGGTCACGCCCGTCGAGGCGGTCGTTTCCTTGGGCGACGGGTGGCTGGGGACACGTGATCTCGAGGGGACGCTCACCCTGCGTCGCGCCGTCGATGGCACCGCGATCTGGCATAGACCTTATCCCGAACCCGGGTCCGGGGCTGCGGGTGGGGTGGTCTTGGCCGGGCACTGGTGCGTGCCCTTCCCGGAGCACGTCCTCGCCTTGGGCATGGAGACGGGAGAACCCGTGTGGTCCGTGGAAGTGCCGGGCTTGCGTCCGCGGGATTCGTTGGCCCTGGCAGGAGGATATCTGGTGTTCGCCGAGCCTCTGGAGCGTCTGTTCACGGCTCGGGACGCCCGGGGAAAAGTGGCGTGGCAGACTTCATATGGACGCTCGCGGATGAATCTTGATGTCGAGGCCCTGGATCGTCTTGACGGCAAGGTTCGGTGGACGACGGGAGATGATCTGCTGGCCTGGGTGTTCAAGGGGCGGATGGGAGTCCTGGATCCGATGACCGGAAAGTCCGTGTGGGAAGCCGATGTGCCTATCGGGCCGGACGGCGCTTCGCGGCAGGCTTGTCCTGTGTTGGGCGAGGGGATTTTGGCCTTGGTGGATCGGGGAGCGCGTTCTTGGCTGTTCGATGCACGGACAGGGGGGCCTCTGTGGGCACATTCTGGCAAATCCGAGACCGCCGAGCCTCCGTCTCGACCGAGTGTGACGGCAGGGCATCTGGTGCTGGCCGCCTCCTCCGGACAGTGGCTTGCGCTCGATCTCGGGAGTGGGTCGACTACCTGGTCCATGTATCTTCCTGGCGCGACGATGGCCGTTCGTCCTGCGGACGAGATTCTCTGGGTCCAGGGAGCTTCCGGTCCCCTCCTGAGGGTCGAGGGGGCTACCGGCCGTGTACTGGCCCAGGCCGATCTCTCGGCGGATTTGCGAGGAGGGCCGTGGCCGATCGGCCGAAACCTGGTGCTTGTCCAACCGGGTGCTTCCGTGCTGGCCGCATTCCGTTAGGATGGGCCCATGAACCCGTGGCACCTACTCATGAATCTGCTCGGCGTCCTTGGGAGTTCCCCTTCGTCGCCTCCGGTTCCACCTCCCCTCGTTCGTCACGCGGTCTGTGGACCTTCTGGTGCGGTGTTGCGCGAGGGAGTGTGGTTCAGCTCACCGCTCAAGCCGGGTGTCGCCATCCAGGAGGCTTGGCCTTCCTGGGATGTCCAAGCCCCTCCGGGGACGACCGTTCACCTCGCTTTGCGCTTTCGTGAGCGTGAGGACACGCCTTGGAGCTCTTGGCTTACCGCTGGGCAATGGGGCGATGCGGCACCTGTGCCGACGGACGAGGCCACGAGTTCCGAGGGCTTGTCCGTGGACATTGACACGGTCCTCTGTTCGCGTCCTGTCACCTGGGCCCAGTGGCGGGTCAGGGTCGAGCAGGCACCCGGTGCCGCCGAACCGAAGGTGGGGCGGCTCGTGCTCGCGGCTCTGGGCTCGCCGCTGGTTGGCGACTCCCTAGAGCCAGATCCCCTTCAGCCGCCGTCCCGACCGGATTGGCGGGGTATCTTGCAGGTCCCTTTCAAGGACCAGGGAACAGAGGTGCCGCGGATGAAGGGCTCGCTTTGCTCTCCCACCACGGCTTGGATGGCGTTGGCTGCGGTGGGACGGGCGCCCGAGTCACTCGAAGATTTCGCGTGGCGCATCCACGACACCCGTCATGACCTGTTCGGTGTCTGGCCCCGAGCTACGGCGGCCACGGCGGAACGGGGACTTCCCGGTTATGTGACCCGGTTGTCGGGCCGGGACCAGCTGCGTGACCATCTGGCTGCCGGACACCTCGTCGGAGCGAGTATCCGTTATGCCGAGGGCCAGCTCAGGAAGCCGCCGGACTTGCCTTCCACCAAGGGGCATCTGATTCTTCTGCGGGGCCTACGGGTCGACGGGGCCGTCATTTCGAATGATCCTGCCACACCTGGGTCGGGGGATGGCTTTGCCTGGTTGCCTGAAGACCTTGACAGTGCGTGGCTGGGGCGGGATGGAGGGGGCATGGCCTATGTCTTCGAGAGGGCGGAAGCCTTGGGAGCAAGGTAGTGAGGACGGCTGCCAGCCCGCTCTTCCTGTTGGCCCTCGGGTTGTCACAGGCGCCAGGTGCGCTTGCGTTGCCGGAAACCTCGAGGAATCCGGACGACCTTGAACGTCAGGCCCGTGCCTGGCTGGCCATTCGGGGCCATCGCGCGGTGACATTTTCGCCGGATGGTCGGTCCCTTGTGTTCGTGTCGACCGTGACTGGAATGGCGCAACTCTGGTCTGTGCCGGTACAAGGGGGATGGCCACAGCCTCTGACGGCCGAAGCTGAACCAGTGACCCAGGCCGTCCGTCTGCCCGATCGATACTTGACGGCCGTGGATCAGGGAGGCAATGAGCGTCGTCGTCTGGCTTGGCTTCCTCTAGAGGGAGGAGAGTTGCGTGGATATGCCTGGGCGACAGGATCAATCCATGTGCCCGGCCCGGCTACCCGGGACGGGCGATATCTGGCTTATGCCAGCAACGAGCGGGACAGTCGTCACTTCGACCTGCATCTGCTTGAACCCGCGACAGGACGTACCCGGCGCTTGCTTGAGGGGGACGGCACCCTGACGCCGGCCGCTTGGTGGCGTGATGGTGAGTCCTTGGTTTACCACGAATCGCGTGCACCTATGGACGAGGACTTGCATCTGCTCGATCTCAAGAGCCGGAAGGTGCGACCCCTGACCCACAAGCCCGGAGAGGCCATTTATCGTTGGACGTCGCGTGCCAAGGACGGCCGGTTCTGGTTGGTATCGGATGAGGGACGGGAATTCGCGGGCCTGGCCGTCATCGATCCGCGGAGGGGAGGGCTGACATTTCTGGGAGCCGACGGCCCCGAGACGGTGAAGGAGCTGACACTATCCGATGACGGGACCCAAGCGGCGTGGGTGCAGCAGAGGGATGGCTGGTCGGAGCTCTGGGTTTCTCCGACGGATTTTCCGAGGCCCCGGCGTATCGAGGCCTTGCCGGCAGGGGTGCTGACAGGTCCCGTCTGGTCTGCCGATGGGAAGCGGCTTGCACTGACCCTCTCTACACCTGTGACTCCGCCGGACGCGTGGGTGGTCGAGCCTGCCACCGGTGTCGCGCGCAGAGTCACCCAGGCTGCTCTTCCCGGCCTTGGGACCGATAGGTTCGTTCGGCCGGAACGTGTGCTGGTGACCAGTTTCGACAGACGCCAGGTACCTGCGTGGCGCTACCGTCCCCGCGGCCTGCGTCCCGGACAACGTGCGCCGTGGCTGGTCTTGGTGCACGGCGGACCGGAGGGTGAGGCACGCCCGGACTTCTCGGCAACCATCCAGATGCACCTGGCCCGAGGGTGGGGGGTGCTGGAGCCCAATATCCGGGGCAGCACCGGGATGGGACGCACGTGGACGCATCTTGACGACGGTCGCAAGCGACCCGACGCTCTTTCAGACATGGCCGCTTTGGTCTCCTGGTTGCGTCGCCAGCGAGACGTCGACCCGGACCGTATCGTCGTCACGGGAGGAAGTTACGGAGGCTATGTCACCATGGCCTGCCTCGCCTTTCAGCCGGATCTCTGGGCTGCCGGGATCGCCTCGGTCGGCATGAGTAATCTCGTGACCTTCCTGGAGCGCACCGGGCCGTGGCGTCGAGCCTTGCGAGAGGCCGAATACGGAAACCTCGAGCGAGATCGGGAGTTTCTGTACCATTGGTCGCCTTTGACGCATGTCGATCGCATCAGGGCCCCGCTGCTCCTCATCCAGGGGGCGCAGGATCCTCGGGTTCCCCTGCAAGAGGCTCGGCAGATGGCAAGCGCACTTGATGAGAGGGGCAGGCCGGTCCGTCTGCTGGTGTTCGAGGACGAGGGACACGGACTCAGCAGATGGGGCAATCGCCATCGGGCGTTGGTGGAGACGATGCGTTTCCTGGATGATCTCGCGCCTTGAAGGGAAGTTAGTAGAAGCTTGGGGCGTCCTTAGCCTTGGCCTGACAGTACCGGGCGATAAATCCTGCATCTGGAGGTATCGTCGTGCCGGAATCCATTACACGAAGGAGCCAGCCCACGGCCCGTCCCGGGACGTCAGGTACCGTCACGGTGCGGGCTGGTGACTCCCTCTGGGTGCTGGCCGGACGGCATCTAGGCGATCCCCTGCGTTGGACGGAGCTCAGAGATGCCAACAAGGCCGTCCTCGATCGCAGCAAGGGAGTTCTGCACCCTGGAATGGTGCTGCAGTTGGGGAGAGCCACCGCACCGACGCCGACCTCTCCGCAGGCTTCCAGGCCTGGGGCAACCTCCCCACGCCCTGGACAGCGTCCACCTCAACCCGCGTCTTCACCCCGTCCTCCTGCCGCCTCTCCTGTTCCGAACGGTGACAGGTTCACACGTTCGGCTCCTCTGGATGCCCAGGGACGATGGACTCGGGCCACGTCGGAAAAGTTTGCCAAGTTTGTGCCAGAGCAGGTACGCCGCCTCAAGGAAGCCGGGACCGAGATCGATTGTTCGGACTTCGCGGCCAAACTGCTCAGCGACTTCTCCAAGCGTGAGGGGCTGCCCAACCCGGTGGATCGGGCCGGTTCCTGGCATCGTTATGACAAAGCCAATCCTGGAGGCTTGCCCAATGTGGAAGGCCCCAATTATTTCTTTGCGCGGGTGCACGCCGATAATCTTGCCAAGAGTTTCACGCGCCCCGTTCCGGATCAGGATCGCGACGGCACAGCTGGTGCCGACCGTCGGACAGGCGCCATAGACGTGGATGATCTCGAGCCCGGGGACATGCTGTTCTACGATTGGGACGGAGACGGCATCGTGAACCATACGGTGAATTTCGTTGAACGCCGGGAGGACGGTACGGTCGTGTTGGCTTATGGGTCGTACAACAACCTGGGACGGAACGGCGGGCCCGTGACCTGGGGCAACCTCGACCTGACGCCCATCGAGATTCTGGAGCTGAAGCCCGGGAGCGAAGGATGGGAGAGGTGGCTAGGAGCCGACAACAGCTTGTGGGGCGTCCGCCGCTATGCTTTCCGTCCTTCTGCCACGACTGAGGAGCCTGCCGGCGCCGTACGGATGTCCGTCCGCTGAGCACGATGGCGGCGTAGTTCGGGCAGACCCCAGGTGGCCGTGGCGGCCAGCCCCAGAATCAAGACGCCCCCCAGGCTGACGGCCTTAGCCGGGCCCACGAGGGAAGCTAAGGCTCCCGCTTCCGCCTCCCCGAGCTGTGGACCGCCTATGTAGAACATCATCCCGACGCTCGTCACCCTTCCTCTCAAAGCGTCCGGAGTCCGGGTCTGTCTCAAGTGGGCCCGGATGACCGTGCTGACGCTGTCTGCGGCGCCCGCGACGACAAGGCAGGCAAGGGCGGCCGGCAGCGAGCGGGATTGCCCGAAGGCGATCCAAGCGGCCCCGTAGGCAGCAATCATTCCGAGAAAAACCGGTCCCTCTCGCTGCAAGGGGGGGGCCATGGACAGGATGGCGGCCGCCAAGGCTGCACCCAGTGGCGGGGCAGCCATCAGTAACCCCAGTTCACGGCTCCCCCCGTGGAGGACCTGATCCGCGAAGGCTGGCATCAAGACCATCGAGGCACCGAAGAATGTCGAGGCAAAGTCGACGAGCATCGTTGTCCACAGGAGCTTGTCGCGCAGGATGAAGGTCCACCCCTCGTGCCAAGCAGCCCACGCCGAAGTGGGCGGTGCGGTGTTCCTTAGGGGTGACGCCGCGGGTAACCCGAACAGAGCCAGCAGGATCGCCCCATAGGAGAGGGCATCGAGGCCGTGAAGCAGGACTGCACCCGATCCCCCGGCCAAAAGCAGGCCACCTGCGAACGGGCCGGCTACGGCTGCCAGCTGCCAACCCGTCACGCTCAAGGACAAGGCGTGGGCCAGGCGTTCCCTTGGCACCAATGAGGGCACGAGTGCTCCCCGCGCCGGATTGTCGAAAGCCACCGCCACGGCGTGAAGGGCGACGAGCCCCAGCAGGATCGGGACGGTCAGCCGACCTGTCCAGGTTAGAACCAGAAAGGCAAGCGCCACGAGGGCCATCAAGCTCTGCGTGCGCAGCATCAGGGCCCTGCGGTCGGAAGCATCGGCCGTGAGGCCGCCGAATGGCGCCAGCAGGAGGATGGGGAGGGCGCGAGCGAGGCCGAGCCCACCCATGACCATGGGGTCATGGGTCATCGACCACAATTGCCAGGCGACGGCGACCGTCTGCATCTGGCTACCGAGGGTTGAAAGGACCTGGCCCGTCAGCAGGCGGCGGAACTCAGGGACAGCCCACGCAGACCAAGATCTGCCCGGAGGCTTTCTAGCGTCCAAGGCCTGTCGATCTGGCCCATGCCTGAAGCGAGGCACGGCCCTGCAGGCCAAGTTTGTCCTGAAGGCGTGCCCGGTGGGTTTCGACCGTTCGGAGACCGATCGCCAGCTGATCGGCAATTTCGCGATTGGTGTGGCCTGCGGCCAGCAGGGCCAGCACCTCGCGCTCTCTGGGGGTAAGCGTGGCGATCAGGTCCAGGTGTTCCCCATGCGGATCGTCTGAAGGTAGGCCGTGGCCGGGCGGCAGGCGAAGCGGACGGTCCCTGAAAGCCTTGACCCAGTCGACCAAGGCTTCTCCGGCTTCCGATTTGCGCATGACGGCCTTGGCCCCTGCAGCTTTGGCGCGCGACGCCAGCATCGGTTCCTCGAGTGGGGTCAGGATGATGACGATGGCTTCAGGTCGTGTGCGGACGATCCGTGCACAGGCCTCGAGGCCACCCATCAGAGGCATCGTGACGTCCATGATGACGAGGTCGGGCGAGAGTAGACCGGCCTTTTCGACGGCTTCTTCGCCATCGGTGGCTTCTGCCGTGATCTTCAGACCTCCAAGACCTTCCAGGACCAAGCGCAGGCCCGCTCGGAACAGTGGGTGATCATCAGCTAGCAGGACGGTGTGGGGTTTCAAGGGAAGGGGTCTCCAAGGGCCATCGCACCTGGAACATGCTGCCATGTCCCGGCGTGCTCGTGGCTTCGAGACGCCCGCCCGTCCGCTCGAGCGTCCTCCTTGCGGGTCGTAGGCCCGGCATGAGGGCAGGTCAAGAGGGCGCCGGCTGGGTACTTTGGCGGGTTTACCGCAACCCTGCATCCTCATGCCCCCTCAAGTCTCCATCATCTTGTACCGAGATCGAGCGGACGTCTGTAGCAGCTACGGGTGTCGGCGGCGCAGCCTGCCAAGCCAATCGTCACAACGACTGGTTCCCGGACTCTGTCCCCTACGCCTTAATCGCCGGAGGCTTCGGGGGGCGGAAGCATTCGAGCCTTTCCCTTGGCCTAATCTGCAACAACGGCACACGGGCATGACAGAGCCGAAGTTGCCCCATGTTCTTTGCTGGATCGCAACCGGCGGACCGTGCTTTTACGTTATCCCGACTTGGGTCGGGGCTCTCATTCAGGGTTCGCTGTGGCGGACTTGGAGACCCCGAGACGATGATGACAGTAAAGCCTTTCTCGGTGCTGCTTCTGGGGCGTTGGACTTGATCTGGCCGGACTCGGAGTCCGGCCGGCCGCTGCTCAAGGGCCTTCGTTGACGGCAGTCCTCTGCTGTCCTCGAGACTGCCGCTGTCGGCCTCGAGGGGCGGATTGAGGTCGTGCCCCGAGGCTGATGAGGGACCAACTGACTTCTTAGGCGGTCATGCCCAGCCAGGACCCCGTGGCCCTCGAATGCCGGGACCTCTGTGCGCGCGAGGCTTGCATCAACTGCCGTACCCAGATGAATGAGCCCTTCAAGAGCGAGACGCCACGCTGGGGCTCCGGGGGGAGGTCTGAAGACGTCTCGCCTGATCGGCCCTTCCTCTGAGGAGCAGGCGAAGGGGGCCGGATCTTGAATTCGGGGGGAGTGAATTTCACGTCACCCAACATCCCGCGCAGGGTGACCCCCGCAGCCGAAGGTCCCTTTCGGGTTCATGCTTCCCTTCACCGTGATGGGGGTGGCTGGGCTTTGCGCTGGGATTGTGGGGAGGCTTGTAGACCGGAGCCTACGAAGAGATAGCGAAGTGGAAGTTGAGGATCTTGCTCGATGAAGACCGGCCCCTGCCGCTCAGGGACGATTTTGCGAAAGGATTCGACCGATCTCGGGCGTCAACTGGCGCTTGGCCCGGATGTAGGCGATGAGGGCATCGCGCTGCAGCACCTGCAGATTGCGGCGCTCTTTGCCTGGCAGCATCGCGAAACCTGCTCCGCCCTCGGCCATGTAATCCGTCACGACCACCTTGTAGGTGCGGCTTTCGTCGAAAGCACGGCCGCCCACCCGGATGGAGGTGATCTCACCATTGGCCTGGACCATGTAGGTCACCCCCGCCACGGCGTGTCGCTTACGCTCGTTGGGTCGGCGTTGGATGCGCAGCATGTCGCGGGCGGTCTTACCATCGACCGTCATGACCGCCAGCTTGTTGTCGAAGGGCAAGGCGTAAAAGGCATCCTCGATCCGAATCTGGCCGTGCAGGATGTGGTTGCGCGGGGTCCCGCTGCTGGAGATTGCGAAGTCGATGGCCGGGTCGATCACACGGGCAGCCGCGAGCGAGGCGTCCGCAATCAGGTTGTTGAGCGACGATTCGACCGCGCCCGTCGCGTAGCGTTTGAAATCGCCTGCAGCCACGCCAATCACTTCCTTGACGACACTATCGACCTTTGCCTTGTAAGGTGCGATGGCGGCTTCCACGGTGGGATCGGGACGTATCGTGCGGTCAAGCGGAATCAGATCATTCTGATACGCCTCGATTTTGCCGTCGCGAAGCGTAAGGTCCAGCTTGCCGAGGAAGCCTGCACCGAAGCCAGGCGAGACGATGAGGCAACGACCAGCCGAAGTCTCGTAGACCTTGGGCCGCTTGATCATGACGTGGGTGTGGCCACTGACCAACACATCGATACCAGGCACCTTGGCCGCGATCATCTCATCTGTCACGCGTGGTCCTTCCGCCGCGGCATCCGCGGCATGCTCGTCCGCGTGGTCCCGCTCGTGCTCGTCCGCCCAGGGAGGTACCGTACCGACGTGTGAGATACACACCACGACGTCTGCCTCACGCCGCAATTTTTCGACGACCACGCGTGCGGTGGCCAACGGATCATAGTAGGTGGCGCTTTGGAAGTTCGGAGGGGCAATCAGGCCGTCCACTTCGGTGAGCAGGCCGAAGATGCCGACGCGCAGCCGACCCGCCTTGACGACGGTGTAGCGACCTGCGAACTCGGGGTTGAAGGTGACGTTCGAGGTGATCGGCCGCCCATTGTAGAAGCCCATCGCCCGGCGCAGATCGTCGACGCCATTGTCGAACTCGTGGTTGCCGATGGTGAGGGCGCTGAAGCCCACCATTCCAAGCAGCCGCATTTCGGCTTCACCCTTGAAAAAGTTGAAGTAGGGCGTGCCCTGAAGATAGTCACCCGAGTCCACGAGGACAGATTGAGGCTGGCGGGAACGTAGTTCGTTCGCCTTGGTGGCGAGTCGCGCCATGCCGCCCTTGCCGGCGTAGGTGGCGTAGTAGTAGTCATCGGCGAAAGGCTCGATGCGGGAGTGAATGTCGCTGGTATACAGGACCGAGAAGGGCACGGGCTGTCCCGCCAAGGTGGGATCCACGGGAAGCTCGGGGACTTGCCCGAGCTCCGGTGCCCCTGGAGTGACCGGAATGCTGTTTGCCCTGTAGCGCAGGGCACGGTTGCCCGAGGGCAGGTAACCCTGGCTCGGGCTGCCACAACCTGCGAGGGCCGTCACGGCGAGCAGGCCCGCCAGAAGGATGGTGCCGGGGTGGCGAGGCATCGTGAAGGGCATGTGTTTCTTATCCCGAACTTAGCCGTTTTCTGAACCTAATTTCATGTTAAGTTCCAAGACGGTTGTTCGCGGGACCCGATGCAGCTTGCAGCTCGCCGACGGGCGTGGGATCATGCCCCCCGCTGGACCCTTGCGGAGGATGGCCGATGACCTTGCCCGGACGTCTGTTGACGGCCATGGTGACGCCTTTCGGGCCGGACGGTGCGCTCGACCTCCGTGCCGCGGATCACTTGGCTCGCCATCTCGTGGCTACCGGTTCCGATGGGGTGGTGGTGAACGGGACCACGGGCGAATCCCCTACCCTTGCCGAGGCCGAGCGCGATGCCTTGCTCGAGGCAGTGATGGCCGCCGTGGGACCCGAGCGGGTCGTCATGGGAACGGGTTCCAACGACACGGCGTCGGCCGTACGCATGTCCCGCCGGGCGGCCGCCGCAGGCGCTCGAGGCTTGCTGGTCATCGCCCCTTATTACAACAAGCCGGACGCCCGCGGCCTCGAGGCCCATTTCCGGGCGGTGGCCGAAGCGACCGAATTGCCCGTCATCCTGTACAACCATCCTCCTCGTACGGGTGTGGCTCTCTCGCCGGGACTCGTCGGCCGCCTGGCAGAAAGCTGTGGAAATGTGGTGGCCTTGAAGGACAGTTCGGCCAGCCTGGATTCCGCAACCGAGTTCCTCCTTGCTGCCCCGGCTGGCTTCCTGCTTTACAGTGGCAACGACAGCCTGACTCTGCCGATCATGGCCGTAGGTGGCCATGGCGTCATCAGCGTAGCCTCCCACGTCGTGGGGCGCCGTATGCGCCAGCTGGTCGATGCCGTCGCGTCAGGTGACCTGATCGGGGCCCGAGCGCTGCATCTTGCCTTGTACGACCTGATGCAAGGCCTGTTCTTGGCGCCGAGTCCTGCACCGGTCAAGGCAGCCCTCGCGTGGGCCGGCTTGCCCGTAGGGGGCGTGCGATTGCCGCTGGTGGAATTGTCTCCAGAAGACCAGGAACGCTTGGTGCACCTCCTGGAAGCCGCGAAGGTCGAGCGGGTCGCCGGAGTGTCCGCATGAGCAACATCCGGATTATCCCTCTGGGTGGCCTTGGTGAGATAGGCAAGAACTGCTGGCTCATCGAATCTGATGCCGACATGGTGATGCTGGATTGCGGCTTCGCCTTTCCAAGCGAGGAGATGTACGGCGTTGATCTGGTCATTCCAGATTTCACCTATGTCGTGGAGCGTGCGCACAAGCTGCGGGGCGTATTCGTGTCGCACGGCCATGAGGACCACATCGGGGCTTTGCCATTCCTTTATCGTGAGCTACCTCACCCCGAAGCGGTACCTATCCACGGGACACCCTTCACCATGGCGCTCGTACAGCGCAAGCTCCACGAAGTGTCTGCCCTGAGAGGCAAGGTTCCCCTCCTGTCGTGCGAGCCTCGCACCTTGGTCAGTGCCGGTGACATGACCGTCGAATTCATTCGGGTGTGTCACTCCATCGTGGATGCCGTGGGCTTCGGAATCCGTACTCCGCAGGGGATGGTGATTTATTCCGGAGACTTCAAGATGGACCAGACGCCCATGGATGGCCATCGCTTCGACTACTTCAGATTTGCGGCCTTGGGTGAAGAAGGAGTGCTGGCATTGCTTTCGGACTCCACCAATGCCGAACGGGAGGGCATCACCCCGTCCGAAAGAGTGGTCGGTGAGGGGCTGCGGCAGGCTTTCGGGGACGCGCCGGGCCGTGTCATCGTGGCGACCTTCGCTTCTAACGTGCAGCGCGTCCAGCAGATCATCGAAGTGGCGCACGCCTATGGCCGCCGGGTTGCCTTGGTGGGCCGAAGCATGCAGCAGGTAACGGATCAGGCGCTCAAGATGGGCTACATGACCGTTCCGGAGGGCGCCTTGGCGCGGATCGAAGACGTGATGGCCCTGCCGCCCGACAAGGTATGCATCATCACGACCGGTAGCCAAGGCGAGCCGATGAGCGGTCTTTCACGTATCGCCCACGGGGATCACAAGCACGTGACGGCCTTCGAGGGAGACACCGTGATTCTCTCCGCCGTCCCAATTCCGGGCAACGAGCGGAGCGTGGGGCGAACCATCAACAAGCTCTTCGGGAAGGGTGTCCACGTCATCTACGAAGGCGAGCGCAGCAATGCTCGTGCCAGCCGGCATGTGTCCGGCCACGCCAGCCGCGAAGAGCTCAAGATCATGCTCACATTGACCAAGCCCACCTATTTCATTCCGGTCCACGGCGAACCCAGACACCTCATTCATCACGCTGAACTGGCCATCCAGATGGGTGTACCTCCCCAGCATTGCTTCATCATGGAAAATGGCGCCGTCCTCGAGCTGGGACCTGACGGCGGCCGTTTCGGGGACTCGGTGCCGTCCAACCCGTTCCTCGTGGATGGACAACTGTTGAAGGATATCGGCGCGGCCGTTCTCAAGGACCGTCGGCAACTGGCCATGGAGGGTGTGGTGTCCGTCGCCTTGACTGTCGATGGGGAAGGTCATTTGCAGGATTTGCCGCGTCTGCTGTCTCAGGGCTTCGTGCATGGCAACGAGTTCATGAAGATGTTGCCCGATGCAGAAGAGCTGATCGCAGCGGTGCTCGAGCGCTGCCGCGAGGAGGGTCAGGTCGGGCGCGAAGTCCTTAAGGCAGAGGTCTCGGCTGCTCTGGGCAGGTTTTTCAATGAGCGCTCGCGCCGTCGTCCGGTCATGCTGGTCTCGGTGCTGGGCGCTTGATACTCTCCCGGATCAGTTCACTCCCCGGCTACTGATGATGACGTCGTCTGCGGCGACGGTCGAATCGAAAGTGTAGATCCGGATGTCCGCCGGTGCCACCGTCACCGTATATTCCCGACTTTCGACGACGGCGCCCTTGAGGGTGAACGCGACCGTCACGACTGCCTGACGGCTTCCGAAGAAAGAGCGATTCCAGACCTGGAGTTCGGTGTGGGCACGAAGCGTCCCGAGCAAGGCAAGGCCCGTGGTCCACGTCTTGTTGGTCTTGAGCACCAGATCGACGGGTGCAGGGGGTACAGGCGCCGGTGTGGCTACCGGGTTCGGAACCGGAGCTGGAGTTGGAACTGGAGTCGAAACCGGAGTCGGGACGGGAGTCGGAACCGTGGCGGTGGGGGGGGAGGCCGTAACGGGTTCCGGGGTGCTTTGCACGCCGGATTCAGGCAGGGCCGAAGACGTGGCGATGGAGTCGCTCTCCGTGGCACCGGGCGCCAGAGGCGGTTCGAGGTCCTCGGTGGAGACTGGAAGATCGATGCTGGCCCAGGGCACTGGCTCGTACTCGTAGGCAAACTCTCCGTCGAGACTCGTGGGCGCTGGAGTGAGGCCGACGACCTCCGCCGGGGCCAGGGTCGTTTCTTCGCGAAGGCCGCAGCCGGCCGCCACGAGCCCCGCCAGCAACGCCGCCGCCCAACGTGTTCGTGGCATGTGTTCCCGTCTCCTCCTTTGGCTTATAGGCGCCATCGGCGAGTTCAAGGTAAAGGACGGCTCAATTTCTCCTGAAGAATCAGAGACGTGGAGATCCGCTTTTTCCGTAACCGGTCAGTTCGACGAAACCCCAACCTGCCGGCCGATCGCCTCGTCTTGCCGACACCAATCCTTCCCAATACGTGACGCCCGTGGTTCGGGTGGTTCGCAGTTCTTGATCGGGCAACTCGGGCTGGATGATGAGGGGCACGGAATCCCCCGGCAACACGATCGACCAACCGGCAGGGTAGCGGATGCCGCTGTGGGGACTGGTCCAGTACCGCGTGGGGTGAAGCGTGTCGCGGGAAGGTGTCCACGAATGGTGGCGGCCATCGGCGTGACGCAGCGAGCCCTTGCTGATCTTGAGGAACCGGCCCTGTTTGTCGCGCAGGACGTAGATCATCACGTCACGACCGTCGGCCAGCGTCAGGCTGAACCAATCCCAGCCCACCCCGTCCGGACCCAGTCCGGTACTGGTCCATTCCCGATCGAGCCAGGCCTCGCCACGGGCGGGCCGGCGTCCTTCATCCGTTTCAATCCATCCTTTGACGGAGAGGCGAGGTTGGGAATAGTAACGAGAGCCTTGGTCCAGTTGATCCGACTTCCGCGAGTACGCAGCGGGCCCATGAATCATGGGACGTCTGGATTCTCTCAGCTCGAGATCGAGGGACCAATCTCTTGAGGGAATTTTCAGGAGGATCCTGTCTTTGTCCTGATGGGCTTGCCAGGGTCCGACGCCCACGGAAAGGCGATGCCCGGCACTCCAAGCACGCCCCATGGCGGTTCTTCCTGCCCGCTCGGCATAGCGAAAACGCTGAACTGAGACCTCTCCGAGTGCCGCATGGCCGAGGACGACCGCATCGGCATCCCATCGGGAGCGTGGTTCGCGTGTCCTGAGTGGCAAGGCACGACGAAAGAAAGTTACTTGAAAACCGTAGCGTCGGTTACGGTCGTCCGTAAGGCGACCGGTCCAATACCACCATTCCGTCTTGTGCCCTGGATGCGCGCCGTGATCGCGAGGAAACTCGAGGACCGTGCCATCGAGGCCCGGCAGCAGCCAGCTGCCCGCCAGCAACAGCAGGACCTTCATGCCGGGGCCCTCCCGGGGTGGGTGTCCCTGCGCAGTTGTCGGATGGCCGGAATACACGCCAGGAGGGCAACAGGAGGCATCAGGGACACGACACCAAGAATACGAGCGGGCTGGAGGGCGAAGGGCAGGTGCCATCCAAAAGCTGCAGGATTGAGGACATGAACGAGCAGGGCCGCCAAGGCGTGTCCAAGTCCCAGTCCGAGCAAGAGCCCGATGGAAGTGGCCAGTCCGGCCTGTACCAGGATGTACTGCGTCAGTCCACCCGCGGAGAGACCCAGGCGCCGGAGTTGGACAAGCAAGGCGCGCTCCTCCGTCAGGGCGGCTTGTTGGCTCGAGGCGAGTCCCATCAGAGCCACGGCAAGACCGATGAACTCGATGGCCCACGTGAGAGCGAAGGTTTCGTCGAAAATCCGGAGCACTTCGCGACGTAGTTCGCCGGGCGTCCGCACGACCAGACCTGCCGAGACCTCGGGCAGGGAGTCGATCAAGCGCCGACGGACGGTCTGGACATCCGTGCCGGGTGTCAGGACGAGGGCTAGGCTTCGAGGGCGTGTCCAACCCGGATAGAGTTGTCTGAAGGCCTGCACGCCCATGAAGACCTGACCTTGATCGCTGGCGTAGTCACGGACAATGCCGGTCACACGCGCCGGCCAGGATCCAGATGCAGCCGGCAGATCCAACACGTCACCCGTGTGCAGGCGATGATGCCGAGCCATGGCTTCGGTGACCAACACCTCCTCGGGCTTCTGTGGGTACTCTCCCCCCAGCAAGGGAAGCTCGCCCCGACGGGCTCGGTCTTCGAGGGGCATGCCCGCAAGGGTGAATGGCCGTTGGCGCCAGACCGCCCGGATTTCGTAAGTTGGCTCGACCCGTGCGATATCCGGTATGTGTGCGACACGATCGGCCAGTCCTGGGGACAGCGTACCTCCTTCGCGGGTCCCTTCGCCTTGCCGAGAACTGACGAACAGGTCGGCCGCGAGGCTTTGCCGGGCCCAGTCGGCCACGGAGCCCCTGAAGGAACCCACCATGGTGCCCATGCCGATGATCATGCCTGTGGCGAGCATGAGGGCTCCCACGGACAGCGTGTGTCTTCTCCAGCCTTGGGAAAAGGAGCGCACGGCCAAGCGATGGACCAGGGCCTCACGGCCGAAGCGGTGAGGGACGAGGGAGGCACTACCCCTGATCAGGACGGGGATAAGGCCTAGCGTGCCCAATGCCAGCGTGACGGCAGAGCCGAGGGCCACGACATTGACCAGTTCGGGGGAGGTCAGGCCGTGGGCTGCGGAAGTGGCGAGAACTCCTGAAAGCAGCAGGAGGCCCAAGCCTGACGCGGTCCAGCCCTGAGGCCAGGGGGGTGGGTGCGGTGCGGGGACATGTTCCAGGACAGTCATCGACGGGGGAATCTTGAAAGTAGCCACGGCGGGCCACGCCGCAGCCAGCAAGCCCAGGGCGACCGATGCAGCCAGGGAGAGCAGGAGGTCGGCTGGCGCGATCTGGGCCCAGGCCGGGCCCGTGCGACCGTAAAGTGCCGAGACGGTTCGTCGGATGGTCTCCGTGGTGACGGTTGCGAGGCCCGTACCGAATCCCAAGCCCAGCAATCCGCCCAGCAAGCCTATGAGACCACCCTCCGAAAGCAGAACCAGTGAGAGACTACGACGCGTTGCACCCAATGCGTGCAAGCGCGCCAGCAAGGAGCGGCGGGCACCGAAGTTTCGTCCCAGCAGGTTGAGGGTCAGGGCCGCGCCGAGGAGAGCCGCCACGAGACTGAGCGCTCCGAGATTGAAGCGGAAGGCTTGGGCCATCTGTTCGAGTACCTTCTGCCGGGATCCTGAGGGCTCGATGACGAGCCCCAGCTCTCGGACCTGGCGGTCAAGTCTTGGTGAAACGGGACCCTGCACTACGATTCGGTCGATGCGACCGACGCGTTCCAGGAGGCGCTGGGCTTCTGGAAGATCCGCCAGAATCCTCGGTTGATAGGCGTGACGGTTCGGACTACGGTAGGAACCCACGACGTTCAGCCGTACCACACGGGAGCCGAGCGCGACCTCGCGCGGGCCCCGTGTCACGGTCGCTCGCGCTTCGGGCCAGACGACGGCATGTTCCCCGAAAAGCGATTCGGGATCCGTAAGTTGCTGGAGCGTTCCCCACGCGTCTGCGGGGGCGGAAAGGTCGACTCCCGTCAGCAGGAGGTCAGCCATCTCCGATCCGAGGGTCCGGACTTCGCCCTCAATGAGAGGAAGCAGCGTCACGTCCGGCTCCAAATCGTGTTCGAGTCCAAGGAACACCTGCTCGTCCATATCACCCGCAGGTGCGCGCAGGACGTGCCCCGGAGGACCCGCTAGGCTCTCCAGGCCTGACAGGAAGGCATCTTGAACCGATCGGCTCGCCAGATGCACGGAGAGTGCGACCCCTGTCCCCAGGGCGACGCCGAGTACGGAGAGGAGGATTCCCCAGGGAGATTGTCGCCACCAGCCCGTGATCAAGGACCGGACCAGTGCCCTCACGGGAGGAAGCGACCGTCGACGAGGGTAAGGGTTCGATCGGCCACGGCCGCAACCTCCGGGTCGTGCGTGACCATCAGGACACCGCCATTGCCCTCAGCCAGCAGCTCACACAACAGACGAAGAACGGTTTTCCCGGTGTCTCGATCGAGGTTGCCCGTCGGTTCATCGGCAACCACGAGACCGGGCTGGTGAATCATGGCACGGGCCAAGGCCACTCGCTGCTGTTGCCCACCTGAGAGCGCCGAAGGGTGCCGGTCCCGCTCCCGAGAGAGTCCTACCGATTCAAGCAGGTCCAATGCCCTGGCATCGGCCTGGCCTAGCGAGTGACCCAGGAGCTCGAGAGGCAGCCGGACGTTCTCGAGCACGGTCAAGGTGGGCAGGAGATTGAAGGCTTGGTGGAGATGACCCAAGTGACGCCGACGTAGCGCAGCCAAGGCATGGTCCGACAGGTCTCGGGTGTCCTGGCCGGCCAGTTGCAAGGTTCCGGCGTCAGGTTGGTCAGTCAAGGCCACAAGGTGCAAAAGCGTACTTTTACCGCTGCCACTTGGTCCCATGATGGCCACGAATTCACCGGCTTCAACCGTGAGATCGACCCCAGCCAAGGCCCTATGGGCACTTGGCGTTCCCGGCGAATGGGTCTTGACAAGTCCGCGGACCACGAGGGGCTTCATGTATGGGGACCACGCAGGGGCAGGCTTCGGCGCCGTCTCAGCAGTTCAACCCGCATTTGTGCGTCCGCCCGTACGTCGCGCCATGATGCCCCGTGCAGGGGATGGTCATGGAGCTGACCCGGATCGCGGGCCAACCATGTCCCTAGGTCTTCCCAAGGCCCTTGGTGGGGATTGGTCCTTGCGACACGAGAAAGAGAGTCACCTGCTCCTTCCCACGGGGCATCAAGGTGAGGATCCATGGCCCAGCCCAGTTCGCTGCCTCCGCGCGTCATGGCTTCACGGGCCCTTTCCGCCAACGGCGTATCGAGAAGGTAGGTATCCGTTCGGCACCAACTCTGTCCGACCCGCAACTCGGTGACGGCATGTACCAGGAAGCGGCCAGGATATACAAATCCGGCCAAGAACTCCCCGGGTATGTGAACAATCCACTGGCGAGCTGGAAATCCGGCTGCTCGCCACAAAGCGGTGAGCAGCGTGGACTTGGAGAGTCCGTCGCCATATCCGGCAGTGAGCACATCCGAAGCCCTGTGATGAAGGCGATCTGCGGGAAAACCGAAGGGGATGGCATCGCGCACGTATCGGTAGCACGCACGTGCGGCGGCCTCCCGGGTGTCCATGTCCGCCACGAGGCGGGTCGCGATTTGCTTGACCGCGGGGTGCTGGCTATCTACCCACGGGGTCGCGTCGCGCCAGGAAGCCTTGCTTCCGGCGCGGTTCGAGGTCACATCGGTCATGGACCACCTGTCTGCGGGAAGTGGTGACCTGGCTCTCCCAACATCCCTGAAAGCAAGGCAGCGAAAGCCAAGACACCAGATATGCAATTGTTCATCAATAAACGTACAACTCCTGCCAAGGCGTGGTCAATCTTTCGACAAAGGCTGTGTTGGTGACGACAGCCTTCACGAGGAGGGGAGCAGGCGACTTCGGGAACCTTACAGAGGCTCCTGCTGAGAGGCTGCGTGGCTCCGCGTGTCCACGCCAAAGCCTGCCGTGGACGCGGCTGCTGGCGCTCGCGGATTGCTGCCTTCGTGACACGCGGAACTTCTTCATCCCGCAACAAGTCCACTGATCCTGCAAGTGCTTCTTCGGGGTTGCGCCGTGTCGCGACGCCCTTGGGGATGGGGCGGTGCGTTCACCACGTTTATTCGCCGTCACAGCAATCGACCTCGCCCAAATACAGATATCCGGGAAGCTCTGGCAACCTGTCCCGACCCGGCCAGTGCTTCCCGGACATCCGAGCGTTGACCGCTCTGGTCTGAACTTATCAGCTCTACGGATAGTGGTCAATACCTATACGTAAACTATGCAATTCTTCCCGAAGGTGGGCAGTTGTCTGGGGAGGTGCGTGGATGGATGAACGCCCCCAAATGCAGATATCCGGGAAGCTCTGGCAACCTGTCCCGACCCGGCCAGTGCTTCCCGGACATCCGAGCGTTGACCGCTCTAGTCTGAACTTATCAGCTCTACGGATAGTGGTCAATACCTAGACGGCAATTGACTGGACGAGGCGGAGACTACCGATCGGGGGCGCGGGCCGTTGGGCTGACGGGCTCGGTCGTGACGTCGGGGATATCGGATCGCCCCGGTCGGTGCACCTGCGACCAGGGTGCCAGGATCTGCAGCTTGCATGGAGGGGCCTTGAGTGGCTCGCAGGGAAGGCCAAAGAAAGAAGGCCCCGGCAATTGGTTGCCAGGGCCTTGGAGCTGGAGGGGATCAGCCGCGCAGGAGGGAGTCCGAAGCTCCGTACCGCTTCAGGGCGTCACGCAGACCGTACTTGCTGATGGTTTTGATAACCTTTGTCGATACACGCAAGCGAACCCATCGGTTCTCATCTTCAAGGAAGAACCGCTTCCACTGCAGGTTTGGCTCCTGCCGCCGCTTGGTCTTGACGTTCGAATGACTGACGGCATTGGCCACGTTGGGCTTCTTGCCGGACACCATGCACTTACGGGCCATGACCGTATTCTCCAGCTTCAATAAAAGGAACAAGGAAGCCACACGCTTCCCACAACGTGTGCTAGGATAGATGGACCGGGCCGTTCCGTCAAATCCCGCGACGCGGGCCCCGGCCCATCTGGTCCTTTTCGGGCATCTGCCCGGCCCTTTGTCCAGGAGTCTTTTTCATGGCAGCCAGCGGTCACCGCGTGATCATCAAGCTCCGCAGCACGGAGAGCCCCTACCAGTACACGACGTTTAAGAGCAAGCGGAACGATCCGGATCGTCTCGTGCTCAAGAAGTATGATCCTGTCGTGAAGCGCCACGTCGAGTTCAAGGAGACCAAGTAATGGCGGCCGAAGCCAAGAAGCGTCAGCGCAAGCGTCGTCGCAAGCCTTGCCCCTTCCTGTCGGGTCAGGTTGATAAAGTCATCGACTACAAGGATGTCATGACACTTCGGCGTTTCGTCTCCGAGGACGGGAAGATCCTTCCTCGGCGTGTGACGGGTGTAAGCGCCAAGTATCAGCGCATTCTGACCGTCGCGATCGGTCGTGCGCGTGAGATCGCCCTGCTGCCTTACCAGAAGCGGTAGTTGATCGCCCGGACGGTGGCTCCTGACAAGGGGCCACCGTGTTGTTTTGGGCAGGGTCCAAACGTGGTCGGCGGATGAGTCGTCCCATCTGGTCCCCTGAGGCAGAGGTCAGCTGCGGTCCCTTCTGCCTCTCAGCCACATGACGGCAAGCCCGGTGGCAAGACCGACGGCCGCACCCCGGACCAAGCGATCCTGCCGTGCGGCGCGTGCCTGCGCTTCGGCATAAGGTAGCCTCGTGAAGGTGACCATCTGGTAAAGCGACATCCAGTGGTCGGGTAACCAACGATGAAGACTCTGATCCAGAGCGTGGCGCCACTTGTACGCCGGTCGGGCTACGGCGTCGCGCATCTCAACGAAGTTGCGCATCGCAAGGTCTGCGAGGGCGTCCGTATGGGGTTTGCGGCGACTGGCATAGCGTGCGAGGGCTTCGCGGCGATTGTCTTGGCCCATGGCCAGTTCCTCGGCCAACACCACCACGTCCTCGAATGAGGCGTTCATGCCTTGACCATAGAAGGGAACGACCGCATGGGCCGCATCGCCAACCAAGGCCACGGTGTCCTCGAACACCCAAGGCTCGCAGCGAACCTGAACCAGCGAGCGAACGGGATTTTCATTCCACGAGCGGTCGAAGTCCGGCAGGAGCGGTAGCGCGTCAGGGAACCAGGTCTTGAAGAACTGACGCGCATCTTCGATGGTCTCGAGGTTAGCAAAGCTTTCGGCACCTTCGTAGGGCAGGAACAGGGTACCCGTGAAGGAACCATCCGGATTGGGAAGGCCGATCAGCATGTGGTTCCCACGAGGCCAGATATGCAAGGCTCCCGGGTCCATCGCAAAGGCCCCATCCGGTCGGGCTGGAAACGAAATTTCCTTGTAACCCCAGTCGATGTACTTCTGGGTGTAGTCGAAGCGGTCTTGGCGTTGCAGCTGCTGTCGAACCCTGGAGAAAGCGCCGTCGGCTCCGATGAGCAGGCTAAAGGACTCTTCACCTCGAGTGCCATCGGCACGAGACCAATGTAGTGTCTTGCGGCTCGTGTCGAAGCCCTCGACGGCTTGGTCGAATATGATCTCCACGCCAGGGCACTTTTCCGCCTCCTCGATCAGCAACTGGTTGAGCTCGGCCCTGCTGATGGACAGGATGACATCTTCCGGATGAATGCCGTAGGGCTGCAATTCGAGAGCGCCGTCTTGGCCGTGGATCATTCGTCCTTGCATGGGCAGCGCTCGCCCGAGAACCCTTTCCTCGAGGCCCACGCATGCCAGCGCATGGCGGCCACGCGTCGACAGCGCCATGTTGATGGACCGTCCAGGGGGTTGCGGGTTTTTGCGGGGGTCCGGTCGCCGCTCGAGCAGCCGGACAGTATGTCCGCGGCGACCCAGCGTGACGCCCAAAAGCGCACCGGCCAATCCGGCACCCGAGATGGTGAATTCCGGTGTGGTCACGCGATGCCCTCCAGGACGCTCAGGAAGCGGTCGAGATCCGCTGTGTCATTGTAGAGGGGCGCGGCCGCCACGCGAAGAATGTCAGGCGCACGCAGGTCACATACCACCCCGGATTCCCCCAGCTTCTCGTGCACCGTCTTCGCTTTTTCACCCAGAGCAAGGCAGGTCATGGCACCCCGTCGATGGGGGGCTTCCGGCGTGAGGATCCGAATCCATGGGCGATTCATGCGTGCGAGGCCGGCCCGCAGGTAGTCAGTAAGGACCAGCGCGCGACGATGCAGGGCCTCCATGCCATGGGCATCGAAGATCCTGAGCGCTGCACGCACGGCCACAAGGGAAAGTACCGGAGCATTGCTCAGCTGCCAACCTTCCACGCCTGGTTGCGGTCTGAAGTCCGGTTCTTCCGCGAAGCGCGTATCCGGATCGTGACCCCACCAGCCCCCAAGTCGGGTCAGGTCCGAGCGTTCATGATGGCGCTCATGGACGAAGGCTCCGCCCACACTCCCCGGGCCGCCGTTCAGATATTTGTAGCTGCACCATACAGAGAAGTCTGCTCCTATGTTATGTAAACTTAATGGCATGTTTCCTATGCTGTGAGCAAGGTCGAATCCGACCACAGCCCCGACAGCATGCCCCGCCTTGGTCAAGGCTTTGAGGTCGAAGGCTTCGCCGGTCAGCCAGTCGACCCCCGGAAGCCACACCAGTGCCAATCTCTCGCCTTCCCGGTGAATGGCTTCCACCAAGTCTTCCGTACGAAAAGTGTCCTCGCCCGGTCTGGGCCTCAGGGGGATGAGGTCCGTCGTGGGATCGCCCCCGTGCCATCGTACCTGTGTCTCAATGGCGAACCGGTCCGAAGGAAAGGCACGCGCCTCGAAGAGGATTCGGCGTCTGCCGCCGCTCGGTCGGTAAAACGACGCGAAGAGAAGATGCAGATTGGCCGTGAGGCTATTCATCATGATGGCCTCGTGCGGTCGGGCACCCACGAGGCGTGCCAAAGGAGCCTCGACGGTCTCATGGAAGGCGTACCAGGGATCAGGTCGGGAGAAGTGACCGGCGACTCCTTCGCGAGCCCAGCGTGCCAGTTCCGCAGCCATGTCGGTGGCGAGGGACAGAGGCTGCAGGCCAAGAGAGTGGCCAGCAAGGTAGGCCTTCCGCCGACCGGAGGGGTCGGTAGGAATATGAAAGCTTGGGTCGGGAAGACTTACGTGAAGCATCGTCAATCCTGATCAGGTCGCGGGCTGCAAGGTGATTGGCAGCCATACCGGACGTGAAGGGGCAGCATCTCGATCGAAGGGGGCAATCTGCATGTTCAGCAGTCCCGGTCCGTCTTTGAGGTCGGCAGGAATCATGGCCAGCTCCGTGATGGTCTCGGGAGCAGGTGTCAACGGCTGTTCCTCAGGCCCGAGATTCCAGAAGGCCCTGTGGGCCGCCAAGGTACCGCCATCCCATTCGGGGTCGAGAGAGGGCAGGTCGGTCACCAGGTGGCGACAGCCCTGCTGCCGCAACCACGCCGTGGCATCCGGACCGACATGGGGTCGTGCCCGGCCGGTCCAATCTATGGGGGCCTTTTCAGCGGGAGCCAGCCGCAGGACCACCGCCTGCCGCCACTCTTCGGGAAAGGGCGCCAAGGCCGCCGCGAGATGCCCGGCCGAAAGCGATTCGCCTGTAAAGTCAGGCGTGACAAGCGTCGCAGGGATCAGGACATCCGTCAGGGATTGATGAAGGGAAAGGTGGATGGTGGACAGATGACCCACCCCTTCGGTGTGGGTTCCGTGGGCGTGCGGAATCATGGTCAAGGTGTCACAGCGACACGAGCCACCACGGGCCGGATCCCCCACGAAGCCTCCGGAGTCGACCGCTGTCGCCGTCGCCGGTGGTAGTCCGAAGGCACCTGTCTGTCCTTTGGCGAAGTCCAGTCCCCAAGCGAGGCACCGAGCCTGTCTGAGCTCGACCCGGAATCGGTGGGCCCCTAACTCGCCGCTCAAGCCCAGTTCCGTCACGCACGCGCTCCTAGAAATTCCAACACCTGCAGATCCAGCTGCGTTCGGATGACTGCCGTCTCCTGCGGCCAGGCAGCGGAGAGGACGCGACCAGGATCTTCTTCACCCAGCGGGAAGGGAAAGTCCGTCCCCAGCATCAAGCGTTCGAGCCCGCTCTTTTCCGCAAGCAACCGCAAGGTGGCACCGTCCTGTACCAGAGTATCGACATAGAAGCGTTTCCAAAGGACGGATGGAAGACAGGCTGTACGGGTCGCGCATAAATCGGGACGAGCCGTGAAGCCTCTGTCAAAGCGACCTAGAAGATAGGGCAACGCACCTCCTCCGTGAGCCAGGCCCACGCGCAGGTTCGGCAATCGCTCCAGAACTCCGCCGAACATCAGGCTACCTGCGGCCAAGGCGGTTTCTGTCGGCATACCCACAAGCCATGGCGCGAACCAGGAGGGCATGCGCTCCGTGGCCAGCATGTCCCACGGGTGGATGAAAACCGCGGCATCGAGGGCCATCGCGGCTGCCAGTACCTTCTCGAGGTCCCGGTCATCCCAGCTTCGGCCTAGGACATGGGTGCCGACCTGAACGCCGTGGAGACCCAGCTCGCGCACGCATCGTTCCAGCTCCGCGATGGCGAGGTCAGGAGCCTGCAGGGGGAGGGTACCCAAGCCCATGAACCGGTCTGGACGTTCCCGCACCCACGATGCCACGTGATCGTTGAGGAAGCGTGCCAAGTCCAAGGCGGCACGGGGCGGCGCCCAGTAGTTGAACATCACGGGGACCGTGGAGAGCACGTGACGATCGACTTCTGCAGCGTCCATGGCGGCGAGACGTGACGCCATGTCCCAGAGGCGGGCATCGACCTTGCGGAGGGGGGTGTCGCCGATCATCAGGCTGCCACATCCGGGGGTCTCCTGAACGAGGCGAGGCCAGGGCCCCGAACCCCACCGTGCGGCCAGATCGGGCCATGTCCGGGGAAGGACGTGGGTGTGCACATCGATCACGGCAGGATCGGCGGCTCCATGACGGCTCCACAGCAGCTGCAGGTTCTCAAGGCTGGGTTTCCGCTCCAAAAAGCGTCGAAGGCTTCCTTGAGCTGGGTCTCAAGGTCGGAGACAGGCAGTCGGATTTCGTGCAGGGG